>JBBKXK010000018.1:0-466240 GCA_037969435.1 Vicingaceae bacterium | reverse complement strand
TTAATTAGTCCACTATTATCAATTGTAAAGGTTCCTCCTGTTGTTCCTGTTATTGTTGGCAATGGATCTGGGTCGGTTAAACAATAACTACCAGATGGATAGGTGAAGGCTGCTGTGTCGGATGGAGATATTGTTAAATTAGTTTGTACAATACTATCACATCCTCCAAAGCCAGCACCCAATAGTGTATCATTAACAATTTGACTTGTATAATACCAATTTCCATTTATAAGAGCACTATCACAAAAGTTTGGAGGAGATGTAGTTCCAATATTTATTGGTTTCACATAAATTGTATAAAAAGCTGTGTCTTTACAACCTAACGGATGTGTTACAATTAAGTTAATTGTAGAATCTATAGTTGGCGAAAAAAATATTGGGTTAATTGTTCCTCCAAAACTCCATTGATATGTTCCTCCTCCAGCACCAGTTAATAATGTAGAGTCTCCACGACAGATAGTATCTAAAGAGCTTGTAATACTAGCATTAGGGATAGTAGGAATTGAAGTGTTTGCAAAATTATTACTGAGGTTACATTCGGTAAATTTTATATTAGGAGCATTTAAAGGATTAGTTCCACTATCATTTACAACCACATATAAATTTAATAATTGATTAGCTGTGTAGATAGAACTTGTGTAAGTAACACAAGACCCTACTGTATCTAATAAGTATGACAGAGTATCTGTTTTAATTAAAGTTCCTGATGATAAAGGATTACCATTATAAATACTGATGTATTTATTTGCAATACACCCTGGTTCATGAATCGATTTTTTTCCATTATTACATATTGTTAAATAAAGGTTGATAGAATCACAAGTAAAATGTGCTGTGCTATCAATACTAACAACTATGTCAGGTAAAGGACAAGCGTAACTTCCTGATGTATCTCTGAAAGAGGATTGAATTCCCCAAGCATTTATAGCATTAATTGCTCCATGATTCTGTTGTTGATTAGGAATGGTTAAGTTATCATTAATAAATGCAGGATGATAGTTGTGTTGATTCCAAACTTTTCTCCCACAAACCCATTCTGTTTGACAACTTCCTAATACCATCAATTCCATAGGTTGTCCAGGACTTGGTGAATTAGCTCCACTGGTAATAATTTCTACTTCACCATCATTATCAATATCCGCAACCATAGCTCCAATATCAACAGTATAAGTACCATTTAAGCAATAAATTGAATCAAGTCTTGTTCCAGATGCTGCATCAAGAATATAGATATATTTACTACCTACTCCAATAGTGGATTCTGGACGATAAATTATTTCTTTGTTACCATCACCATTTAAGTCATAAATTGTTGGAAAAGAAGCTAACGAGGATGATTCTGCCATTCCATCTTGTGACCATAAAAAATTAAAATTATTATCAACAGCAACTAAAATTCTATTACTTGAACCAATTAGGGTAAAAACAAAATCTAAATCACCATCATTATCAAAATCATCAATTGATACGGGTGTTGGAGTGTATGATGCTGAGAATGGAATAGCGAGATTGTTGATAGTTAAAGAATCAATTATTGTCAATTTTCTTGGGTCCCAACTAAATAGCATATTATCAGAAATAGAAACAATATCTAAAAGGCCATCATTATTTACATCAGCAGCAGTAGAAAACCTTGAAGAGCCTGCATTAAAGTTCTTTAAAACAAGATCTGTTTCAAAAGAGTGTACTTCTGTTATTGTTGCAATTCCAGCATTAATTTCTACACTTAAAACATGAGTTCCAACAACAATTTCTAAACCTGCACATACTGTACAATAATTATCAGGTAAAACATCTATTGCCATAGGTCTTTGTAATGAATTGACTGAAGCTGGAAAAGAACCCATTAAATTACCATTGGAAGAATTTATAATGTATTGATTATCAAAAATTTCTGGGATTCCATCCCCATCAAAATCGGCAATTGAGATTAATTCTCCTAAATTTGTTGGGTAGGTGATAGGTCCCCATAATATCGAAGCTGAATTATAGTCATAGCAAATCATTTTATCTTGATCTGTTGTCCAGTATATTTCTCCAAATCCATTACCATCCGAGTCTGCTAAAACTCCATGGGCATAATAATAATTTGATTGAGGGATATTTCGTTTTATAGCTCCTGTTTTTCCATCTAAAACAACTAAATTAGAATTTGAATTATTCATTACGATTTCTGAAACGCCATCATTATCTAAATCTCCAATAACTGAAAATCTATTTACTGTTGGGATATTTGGGAAAGTCCATTCTTTGTATAATCCTAAAATTGGATTTTGCGCTAATGGTGTTGCAGGACAACTATCTATTGGCAAACCATAGAAAAAATTAGATGCTTCAGAAACACAAACCCCTACTCCAGAACAATCTGGGTCAAAACAATCAATTAATCCATCACAATCATCATCTAAACCATTATTACATATTTCAACACCACCTGAAATTATTCCATTACCAGTTGGAGCAGTTGTTGTTGGTGTTTTAACTGAAGGTATTAGAGCTTCAATAACAGAAACACTAATGCATTCTGCATCAATTGCATTTAATGCGGTAGCTCCAGGTGCAATATCATAGGTAAGCCAGAAATAGTGAGTATTTCTACAATTGGTACTCGTCAATAATTGATTTCCAGGTATACTAAAAGGTCCAGCGGGTGGAGATCCTAATGAACCAAATACTGTGCTACAAGAAAAGAAAGGTAAACTATCTCCAGTATAAATAACTCGAGCATTTGTTATGTCGTTTAAAGGATTGGTGCTTCCGTTAGTATTAAAATTAAAATTAGTAATTGAGGCTGGGTTTTGAGAACCACTTGTATGAACTGCGATTCTTAAAATAGGTTCACATGATATTCCTGGAATATAACAAGAAGATACTTGTTCAAGAGAAATAGAATCAATAACCATGTTATTTTCAACAACATTGATTTTATAATCCTCAAAATCTCCACCTACCGCAAATGCTACACAAGGGTCTCCAAAAAATTTATATCCCCCTATGATTCTCATTATTTTATTTCCATTAGTAGTATTAAAAGGTACTACAATGTTGTAGAAAGCTTGGTTTCCGACAATAGTTGGGGCGTATACTTCTCCTAAATCATTAAAATCTCCATCGGCATTCCAATCAATTAATGCCTGGTTGCTTGATGTAGAAGCAAAAGTAACAGTCATTTGATAAGTTTCACACATGCCAAGGTTCGGAATTAAAACGCCTGTAGAGTCATATTCTCTGCTGAATCCTTCTTCAATAGGGGTAGTGTTGTTTAAAACGCCTAATAAAACATTATTTATTCCAAACCCTGTACCTGGATTTGGTCCTTGGGGGTTTGCACAGGGCGTTATTTGTGCAATGGAAAGTATGCTTGTAGTGATAAATACTAAAGTGAAAAATAATTTTTTCATAATTAAGTGTTTGTGCAGGTTTTGTTAGTTCTACCAAATCTAAATAATTGATGTGTTTAGTAGAAAAATAAATTTGCACAAAATTTATATTTTGATATACTATATATCGTATATAAATAATTGTAAATTAGTATTTTAAATATTTATAATATATATATTGATAATTAATTCTATGATTCATGTTTTAATTTCTTCTTTGACTAAAAACGAAAAAGGGTATTTCATTAAAAAGTTATCTAATAATGAATCTATATATGTTGATTTATTTAAAGAAATAGATAAGCAGAAAAATTATAATGAGTCTCTACTAAAGAAAAAATATGTGGGTACTTATGTTGGTAATAATTTTTCATTCGCTAAAAATTACTTGTACCATGCTATACTCAAGAACTTAATTAGTTATAATTCTTCAAAAAAAGATACCTATTATTATTTAACTTGTATTAAAATCCTTTATGAAAAAGGATTGTATTACAATTGTTCAAAGATGTTAAAGACAGCTTATCAACGAGAGGTGAAAGTTGGTAATTATTTAGCTATTCTTCACATTATTAAATATACTAAACTGTTGCTTTATTCTGATCTTCATTCGGATTTTAATTTGCTAAATATTATATCACAAGAAGAGAAAGTGCTAAAAAAACAACAAATTGTCTCCAAGTTTCAGTTATTATTGATGGAGGTTAAAAATGTTAAAATAAAAAAAGGATTTTATAAAGAAAGCGAAAGTCTTCAAATTATAAACAATGCTAGAAATCATATTTTTCTTCAGAGTGATAGTTATATCATTGATAAACATTGTGAAAAGATGTATCATGAAATTTTGTTTATGTGTGGTATAATATTATCAGATTATGAGCTAACACATAAACATATTGAGCCCTTACAAAGTATGATTGAACAACAAGCTTATGATGAATATTTTAATAGTTATCAAAAATTAGAAATATTTAAGCAAATTATACAGTATCAGTTGTACAATAAAAATTTAGAAAGTGTTGCATTGAGTACTCAAAAGTTAAAAATGGTATTGAATGAAGCTGTTGATATGAATAGACTGGAACTTGTAGCTGCTTATTCTTATATCTATACCATAGAGATAGATGTTTTATTGAGGCGAAATAGGTTAGAAGAAGCACTTGTTGTTGAGGAAGAAATAGATGCATTTGTTTCAGAAAATAAATCACTAATTCAAAAAAGGGTGTTAGTAATATTAAAAGCTAATACACTGACACTTCAGTTTATGTTGGGTGATTATAAAAATGCATTAATTGTTTTAAATGAATTGACTGTTACTTATAAAAACGAATTAAGAAAAGATATAAGAATATCTATGATGTTAATTGAAGTGGTTATTTTTTATGAATTAAAGAATATGGAACTTTTTGAAAGCCGTTTAATATCATTTAATTATCATTTAAAACAAAAGAAAACGAGTGAGCCTGTTTGGGATATTTATGCCGATTTTTTTAATAAAATTTTACAGGGAAATAGTTTTTCTAAGCAATTAAGCTCGTTTAATGAAAAAATAAATATACACAAGAGTAGTAGTTTAGCAGTGGGATTGGAGTTTTTAACTAACTGGATTAATTCAAAAGTATAGAGAAACTTAATTTTTATTAATTCTTTTTTTCTATAAAAGTAAAAGATACTTAAATCATTCTTTTCTCTATATAATCTGAGTTAAACAAACCTAAAGCTCCCATATATTTTAAATTAAAAGGAATAACATCTCCTACATTATATCGTTTTTTACTTTTCCCAAAATCCAATATTATCATATCAGAACTAGCACCAATTACAGTTATTTCTTTATCTACGGGTATTAAAAAATCGGGAGAAATATCTAATAAACCTATATCAATAATTGCTCGGTAAGAAGTTTCTCCTAAATCTTCTTCTTTTACTTCAAATTCAACACCAGATGGATTTTCGCCTAAATCACCTGTCGGAACTTTGGGTTTTTCGGTAATCTCAATTATTTCTGCAAATAGTTTAATCACATCTTGCTTTAAGCCTTTAAATGGTATATTGTTTAGTATGTCTACACCAAAATATAAGGTTTCGCCAACCCTAAAATGGTTGATACCTTTTGGTATTTGTTTTAATTCTAACATGGGTAGGGTTATAGATGTTCCACCTGTTACCCATGGTATTTTTCGGTTAAATTTGGTTTCTATTAATTGTTCGTATAACGATAACTGAATTAATTTGTCGTGAGAAGGTAACACACCACTCATGCAGTTTAGGTTAGTACCAATACCTGTTACTTTTATTCCTTTTAATCTAAAAATTTCTTCATAAAAATCGAGTAAATCTTCGCCCATAACTCCTTCACGTAAATCTCCCATTTCAATCATAATAATAATTTTATGGAGTTTTTTTTGTTTAATTGCTTCGGCTGATAATAGTTTTATGGTTTCTAATTCTGTATTAAAACTTGCATCCGCATACTGAACTATTTTTTTAATGCTACGTTTTGCAGGCGGTTTAATGTAAACAGTCTGGATATTAGGGTTTAATTCTTTAATCACTTTTAGGTTACTTACTCGCGAATCACAAATTTCTTTAGCCCCTAAATCAATAATTTCCTGGATGTAACGCTTGTTACCGCAAAGGAGTTTAGTAACCACAGCCCATTCTTTACCATTTGCTTTTAACAGGGTGTCTAATTTGTTGTAATTATGTCTTAGCTTCTCTCTATATAATTCTATATAAGCCATATTATTTGGTTAAAATTCGTGGAATATCGTTAGGTAATCGTGTTAATAATTCATAATTGAGTTGACTACTTAAATCACTAAATGAAGCAACAGAAATACTTTGTCCGTTTTGCTCGCCAATTAAAACAACTTCATCTCCTTTTTTTACATTATCTAGGTTAGTTACATCTGCAATTATCATGTTCATATTAACAATACCAACAATATCTACTCGTGTTCCGTTAATTAATACTTTACCTTGATTGCTTAATGATCGGCTAAAACCATGTGCATAACCAACTGGAATACTTGCAATTTTTGTTTCTTTTTCAGTTAAAAAGGAATTGCTATAACCAATGTATTCACCTTCTTCGACCTTTTTAATACTCATTATTTTACTTTTCCATGAAATAACGCGCTGTAATGGATCAGTTTTATCTTTTTTATTAGCTAAATAGGCAATTTTAACTTGTTTACTTGGCCAAAAACCATATTGCATAATTCCTACACGAGCCATGCTTTTTATGGTTTTGGGATAGTTCATAACTGCAGCTGAACATGCTAAATGAGCGTGTTTATAGTTTAAATTTTCTTTGTCTAAATATTTTAAGGTGCTATTAAATTTGCTAACCTGTTTAGTTATTCTAAAATAATTGGCAATATCTTCAGCACCAGCTAAATGACTACAAACTCCTTCAATTAAAAGGTGGTTTTTGTTTTCTTTTAAGAAGCGAATAACCGATTTAAGTTCAATTTTAGTAAAACCAGTTCTATTTAAACCCGTTTCAATTTCCAGATGAATTTTTGCTTTTAGGTTGAATTTTTTAGCAAATACTATAGCTTGTGTAAGTCTTTCAATATCAAACACAAAAAACTCTATGTTATTTTTTATTGCCCATTCTAACCCTTTATTATCAGCATCACCCATTATAATAATGCGCTTATATTTTATGTTTGTTTCTACAATTTTATTGGCTTCAAAAGCACTAAATACTGCATAACTTGAAACACCACAATTATTTAAAACAGGGGTTATATTTTTTATTCCATGCCCGTAAGCATTTCCTTTAATTACTGAAACAAGTTCGCAATTAGGACCTATAATATTTTTTATAAATTGAATATTGTTTTGTAGTGCAGATTGATTGATTTCTATATGTGAAGTTTCATTCATTCTTGCGCTGTATTAAAAATTGAAATAAACATTTCACTGCCAGTTTTTATTAAATCATCAGGAAAATCATAGTCAGGATTATGTAATGAAGGAGTGTTTTTTCCAGCACCTAAGCAAAACATGGCACCAGGTATTTTTTCAGTAAATAAACCAAAGTCTTCTCCCCAAGGAAAAGGAGTACTTTTTTCTACATGATTTAATTTGTTTGCATGAGCTGCTTTTGCAATTAATTGGATACATTTTTTATCATTTTCTATAGAACTAAATTCTTGAAACCAATCTATGTTGTAACTCAGATTATACCTTAAAGAGATATCAATAATTAAATTCATCAATTTTTCTCTAAGATTATTCATACTTATCTTTTTCCATGTTCTCATGGTAAAGTCAATTTCACCATATCCTGCTGAAATCCCATGATCTTCTGAACCAATTTTGGTGTAAATAGGAGTTATGATTCCGTATGATTTTGATTTTTTCTCGTGATTTTCTAGTTCTTTACTTCTCTGCAGTAATTCAGCAATAGCATAACTGGGGTTAATACCGTTTTCAGGTTCAGCTGCATGAGCTGTTTTACCTATTAATTTTACTTTGATACTTATTACAGAGGGAGTAAAAGTTTTTTCTTTGTAAAATATTTTATGTTTTTGATACCCGGGAACATTGTGTAAAGCAAAAATGTAATCGGGTTTTAAAGCTTTAAAAGCATTGTCTTTAATTACAGCTTTAGCACCTTCACCATTTTCTTCTGCGGGTTGAAACAATAAACTTAAAGTTCCTTTTTTAGGCTTGTTGTTATTAAAGTAATCAGCAACGGCTAACAAAATTGTCATGTGGCCATCATGTCCACATTTGTGCGATACATTTTCAGTTTTAGATTTATGTTTAAAGGTATTTATTTCTTGAATTGGTAAAGCATCTAGTTCACAACGAAACATTACATTTTTACCTTTTTCTTTTCCATTAATAGTAGCTATGATGCCAACTTTTGCTACCCTTATTATCTCTGCTTCTGGTAAAAGTTGGGTTAAAATTTTATTAATGTGTTTGGATGTTTCTATTTCATTACCCGAAACTTCTGGGTGTTGGTGTAAATACTTACGGTACTCAATAAATTGATCTAGGTTCATTTTTAACGTTTTAAACGCATTTCTAAATAAGGGTTAGTAAAACCAATTTTTTCATATAAAAATTTGGCAGGGTTATCTTTTTCAACATGAAGAGCTATGTCTCCTTTACAAATTTTTATAGCATTTTGCATGAGTTGTTTTCCTAACCCCTTTCCTCGGTACTTATTATCTATAGCAATGTAAACTAAAATATTTTCGGGAATATAGCCTCCCATACCAGTTTCATTAATTATAACAGCACCAACAATTTCTGTGTTAATGTATTGTACAACAACATGACCTCCCACTTTTTCAAAAACATAGTCAATAGCTTTTTGAATGTCTACAATTTTATCCCCATACTGGTCAAGGTGTTGATGTAGAAATTTTGCTACTGTTTGGTCAGTTATGATAATATCTTTACCAGATATTTTATTTAGCAGTTTATAAGAAATCTTTTCTTCTGTTTTTGTCATAAAAATTTTAAGATTGGTAAAGACCCCATAATACCCAAATGAAATCGTAATTCCAAATAAGGGAGGGGTTAATCTTAAAATTAGCTTGTTGTGGTAGTGTTTTTTTGTAAAAAGAGAGTAAATAATCTAAAAACCTAATCTTTCTTCTCGTTTTTTAACTCTTCACGCATTTCTTTTGCCATTTCTCTAAAAGCAGCAACTTCTTCTTTTTTACGAGCTTTAACGGTGGTAAGTGCTTCATTAACTAACTCACTACGTTTTTCTAGATCTCTAATCTTCCCAGGTTTTTCAATACGCATGTGTTCAGCAATACCAAGTTCATCTAGGATATCATCCATATAGGTGATTTTGTCCAAACCAAAGTAAATTTTAATTAACTCTTTGTGTTTGTTCATTATCATAATGTCTTGTATGGTAATGTGTTTTATTTCTTGGTAGCCAAATCCTAATCGAGATTTACGTGCTAATTTTCGCATGTTTACACTGTAGCTACTATTTTCAAACTCATCACTTAAATCCATATTATCTTGTAAAAGGTATTGATAATGAGGTGCTGTTGTCAACACCATCAGTTAATGTAAGTTCAAAATTATGTTTTCCAGCTGGTAAATTGTCAAATTCATAAAAGATTTTAGCTTTTTTGCTTTCGTATTCCATCAAAACCCATTTTCCATCAATAGATCCTTTGTAAGATTTAATTCCTGATAGGTTGTCTCCAATTTTAATTTCAATAGCAGAATTGTTTACCATGTTTTTGTTTTCTGTAATATTTAATGGAGTTATTACTGGAGGTACTGTATCTATCATTACTGCAAAACCACCAAAAGCTTTTGAACTTGCTGTTAGGTAGTTGTTTCGCCAAGTACCGCCTTTTGAGTAATAGCGTTTATTTCTATCAAAATGGACAATAGTTGATTTATTTCTTAAATACTCACTTAATCTACCTACTTTGATAGATATCTCTATAGGTTCGTGCAGCGGGGTATAGTCATTGTGAACAAAATAAGTAGGCGTAATAGCTCCAATCATAGTGTCTGCAACAAAAAAATGAAAAGGCAAATCTTTATATAAAGCATCTTTTGGTATAGATATAATTACGTTATCTTCTTCAAAAACATTACTGTCTTTATAGCTAAAAAGGGTGTCATATTTTTGTTTAATAATATTAGGAAGATTTTTTTTGTCGACATTTCCATTGATAGTAAAATCAATTATTGAAGTATTGCCATAAGTATCTTTTACAATGTATTTAAAGTAGGTGCTATCGTTTTTAGCAAAAAGAACAATGCCTTTGTTATTCTCTTTAGTGTAAATATCTAGCTGGTTGTTTACTTCAATAAAACTTCTTTGAAACCTTACATTTTCTTTTAAAAAGTATTCATAATCAATCAATGAATTTAGAGCTCTGGATTGATCGAAACTAAATTTTTTCATTTCAGATTTGTAAATGATTTCTTGATTTTTAGAAAGTTCAATAGAATAAATACCATTTCTATTCCCGTAACCATTTAATTTGTCGATAGTTTCTATTCCTACTCCTATTTCACCATAAGCATTAATTGGAGTAGGGTATCTTAATTTGTAAATTCCATCGGAACCAGTTACTAAATAGCGTTGCATTCCTTTTTTATTATCAACATAACTAGTATCGTTTAAAGGAGTAAGTGTGATGCTTTTTATTTCAGGTTTAATATTATCCTTTATCTCAAATCCAAAAAGTAAAGGGTTTACAGGAAATTCTGTTTTAGTTTCTCTTATTTCAAAATGTAAATGAGGACCACCAGACCCACCAGTATTTCCAGATAAAGCAATAATGTCTCCTTTTTTTACTTTCATTAAAGTATCTGGTGGATACCAATCAATTTCCCAACTTTCTTTTTCGTATTGATATTTTTTAATCAAATTAGCAATTTCTCCTTTGAATCCTTGAAGATGGGCATAAACGGTAGTGTATCCATTTGGATGGTCGATATAAATTGTTTTTCCATAACCCCATGGTGAAACTTTAATACGAGAAACATAACCATCAGCTGCAGCATAAATATTAAAGCCTTCTTTTCCTTGAGTTTTCATATCTAAACCTGAGTGAAAATGGTTAGAACGTAATTCACCAAAGTTACCTGCTAAGTATAGAGGTATGTTTAATGGAGATCTAAAATAATTTTGAGGAAAGGTTTCTTGGGCCTTGGTAAAAAATCCAACTAAAAGTATAGGTATGATGAAAATAATTTTTTTTAACATGAAAAGCTTTTAACAAAAATTCAACCAAAAGTAGTTGAGGGCAAAGCTATGTAAGAGTTGAGCAAAAAATATTATATTTTAATAATGATATAAACAAATTGCCGTGTAAAAAAACTAAATTTGTAGAGGTTGATTGTATCAACTTATTTTAATATTTGTGCATGAAGGATTTGTCTCTTTTAGTAAGCGATGTAAAACAAAAAGCTGAAAAGCTTATTGAAAAGCATGAAATACTTGCCGAAAAGAATGCAAAACTTTTAAATGAAGTAGAAAAAATAAAACAAGAATTAGAAATTAAGGATCAACAAATATCGGAGTTAAACAATAAAGTAAAATTGTTAAAAATTGCGGGAAGTGTTGATGCTGGTGGTACCAAAGAAGTAAAGTTGAAGATTAACGAAATGGTACGGGAGATTGATAAGTGCATTGCTCAAATTAACAGATAATTAACTAAAATTCCCAAATGGGAGAGTTGTCAATAAAAATTAAAATTGCTAATAGAGTTTATCCGCTAACGGTTAATACTGACGAAGAAGAAGGTATTAGGAAAGCAGCAGACGAGATTAATCATTCAATTGGAGAATTTGAACGATTATATGACGTTAAAGATAAACAGGATTTGTTAGCAATGGTAGCTTTAAAGTTAGCTACTCGCAATTTTGATTTGGAAAATAAAGGTGTTGTAAATAGCACTGGAGTTGAAGCAGATTTAATTGCAGTAGAAAAACTTTTTGATAAGTATCTGTAACGTTCTTTTAAATATTTATGAGCAATATTTTATCGAGAATTTATATGAAAATATTTAGAAATTCCCGTGCAAATTATTTCGTTTGATAAACTAACGTTTTACTTAACTAGAGCAAAGCTCAAAAGTATCCAAAAACAGGCCCCTTGTAAACCTTTATAAGGAATTTATCCCGATATTTATCGGGATGGACACGGGAAGTTTGACCATACTTGGCAGCTCTAATTATATCTTTTATTGGGTTTATCTTAAACCAAATTTGTACGGGTTTTTTTATACCCCATAAAAGGTGAAACATTGCTAAAAGGTGCTTTAAAAAACAATTAAAATGGATATAGTAAGTATTATTATTGGTGTTATAGTAGGAGCTGCAGCTGCAGCTGTTATTGTTATGCTTATTCTAAAAAAGAGTGCTGAATCAAAAAGTAAGCAAATTTTAGAAGATGCAAAGGCTGAAGGTGAAGTTCAGCGTAAAGAAAAAATTCTTCAAGCAAAAGAAAAGTTTTTACAGCTAAAAGAAGAACATGAAAAAGTAATTAGTGAGCGTGAGCGTAAAATAGTTGATTTAGAAAATCGTGCTAAACAGAAGAATGACGCAGCATCTAAACAAATTGAAGATGTTAAACGTAAAGAAGGTGAAGTTGATAGAATTAAAGAGAACTTAACTAAACAACTTGAAATAGTTGAGAAGAAAGAATCTGAATTAGAATCTGCACACAGAAGACAAGTAGAGCAATTAGAAACAATTTCTGGATTAACTGCACAAGATGCGAAAGCACAATTAGTAGAAGCTTTAAAAGCTGAGGCAAAAACAGATGCATTGTCTCATATTAAAGACATTGTTGATGAAGCAAAAATTAATGCGAACAAAGAAGCACGTAAAATTGTTGTTCAAACCATACAACGAGTTGCAACTGAACAAGCAGTAGAAAACTCAGTATCTATTTTTAACATCGAAAGTGATGAAATTAAGGGTAGAATTATTGGTAGAGAGGGTCGTAACATTAGAGCTTTAGAAGCTGCAACAGGTGTTGAAATTATTGTAGATGATACACCAGAAGCAATTATTCTCTCTTGTTTTGATCCTGTAAGAAGAGAAATAGCTAGACTTTCGTTACACCAATTAGTTACTGATGGTAGAATTCACCCAGCGAGAATTGAAGAGGTTGTAAAAAAGACTCAAAAGCAATTAGAAGAAGAAATTATTGAAGTGGGTAAAAGAACTACTATTGATTTAGGAATTCACGGATTACATCCAGAATTAATAAGAATGGTTGGAAGAATGAAATATCGTTCTTCTTACGGACAAAATCTATTACAACACTCTAGAGAGGTTGCTAACCTTTGTGCTACAATGGCATCTGAACTTGGTTTAAATGCTAAAGTTGCTAAAAGAGCTGGTTTATTACATGATATTGGTAAAGTGCCAGATGATGAGCCAGAATTGCCACATGCTATCTTAGGGATGAAAATTGCTGAGAAGTACAAAGAGAAACCAGATGTGTGTAATGCAATTGGTGCTCACCACGATGAGATAGAAATGACAAGTATTATTTCTCCAATTGTGCAAGTTTGTGATGCTATTTCAGGTGCTAGACCAGGTGCTAGACGTGAAGTAATGGAACAATACATTAACAGAATTAAAGATTTAGAAAACATAGGAATGACTTACCCTGGAGTTGAACAAGCTTATGCTATTCAGGCAGGTAGAGAGTTGAGAGTAATTGTTGAAAGTAGTAAGGTTACTGATGCAGAAGCTGATACCATGTCATTTGAAATGGCTCAAAAAATTCAAACAGAAATGACTTACCCAGGACAGGTAAAAGTTACTGTTATTAGAGAAAAAAGAGCTGTTAATTATGCGAAATAAATTCATTATGAATAGTTAATTTAAATCCCCAATCCCGAAGCTTCGGGACTGGGGATTTTTTTATGAAACTAAATCACATTATCATAGGAGCAGGAAGGTCAGGAACTACTAGTTTGGTAGAATACCTGAAACAACACGTAGCTGTTAATTTTTCAAGTATTAAAGAGGTTACTTACTTTTCAGTAAACGACCATTTTAAAAGAGGGGAAGCTTATTTAAATTCTTTTTTTAATAAAGAAGGAGTTGTTAATGCAACTTCGGATACTTATTTATTAATGGATAAAGAAGCGCCTAAAAGAATTGCTGCTTATAACCCTGATATTAAGCTTACTATTATTCTAAGAGAACCTTCAGCAAGAACTTATTCTAATTATAATTTTTCTGTTAATCATGGTTATATTGATAAAAGTGTATCACTAATTGAAAGCGAAAACTTAGAATCAGCTATTTTAACTAAAGGAGATATTATTGAGTTAAACAATCATGCTAATTTTAATGGCAGTTTATATCATCAGCATTTAAGTTATTGGTTACAATATTTTAAAAGAGAGCAATTGTTTATTTGTACTACAAACCAACTTAAAGATAACCCACAGAAATTAATGGATGCTTATTTTGATTTTTTAGGATTAGAAAACCAAACTATTAAAAAATTAGAAGCTCAACACAAAGCTGCTGGAGTTAAAAACAAATCATTGAACAAGTTTTTGGTAAATCGAGACCATTGGTTAAGAAAATTAATAAGCAAACCTTTACAGATAGGCATTTTAAGAAACATTGTGTTAAACAGCAATGTGGTAGATAAAATAAAACAAAGTAATAAAGAAGAGTTGGCTTATCCTCCAATGACAGTAGCAGAAAAAGAATTTTGTAAAACTTATTTTAAAGAAGATTTAGAGAAACTAAAAAGTGAGTTTGGTATAGAATTTTAATCTTAAAATTCTAAATGTCTTTCCTTTTTTTCTGGATAAACATCAGCTACAGCAACTAAAATCCCTGTTTCTTCAACACCACCAAAATCTGGATTTACGGCAGTTCCAAAAGATTTCATAGTTGGTGATAAACGCATGTATGAGTTAATTAGGGGAGGAATTTTTTCTCCAAATTGTTTTAAATATTGGTTTAAGTATTTAATTCCTTCATCAAAATCTTTTCCGGCTAACCCATTTCTAATTTCAGATAAATCACTTTCAAACATTAAAGGATGTATCGGTGTAACCATATTATCGTCATCTGGACAATAAGTGCTCATAAAGTAAAGCAAAGCATTTCTTGCCTCTTGGTTGTAATTAGGATACATGGTGACTTTACCAAAAAAATATTTCATTTTTGGATGATTGAGAACAATAGCTCCCAAGCCATCCCATAAATTATCTAAAGCAAATAATCCTTTTCTAGAAACTCCTGATTGATAATCTGGGTGCACCCAAGATCTTCCTAATTCAATAGTGTAAGGTAAATATTCAGTAATAAATTTTTCGGTAAAATTAAAGTAGTTACGAGTAGATAGTTCAAGGTCATCACTTGTTCCTTTTAACACCTTTGAACAATCTATAAAACGATAGCCGCCAGCAATAACTTTTTCTTCTCTATCGTAAACAATTAGTTGAGAATAGCAGTTTTCTGAAGTATCAAAATCATCAATGTCGATTTCTTTTCCTGTTCCTCCACCAGCCTTAGAAAAAGTTATTTCTCTAAGCCTTCCAATTTCTCTTAAAACATTGGGAGCATTATGGTAGTCAACAATATAAATCTCATTACCCGCCTTGTTAGTATTTCTAACAAATGTAGTAGCATTGAGTTCTTTCTCAATCAAATCAATAGCTACTGGAGGAATAATTTTAGTGTTAGGCATACTGCAATTTATTGTAGGACTAAAATACAATAATTAACAAAAAATCAAGATTAAAAATGAAATAGTTTTCAAAAAATAATTGTGGAAGATAAAACCTAAAATTAAATCTGTTCTTTTAGGTTTTTGGGATTAGTTTTTTCATTTCTCGCACTTTAATTTCCATCCACTTTGCCCATTCTTTATCAGATTTTGAGTTATCAAATGTTTCCACAGGAATAGGTTTTCCAAAAATAATATCGAGAGTTTTATCCTTTTGTTTAAAGGTTTCGTCAGCCAAATACAACATTTCTATATTGGCTTTAATCCCCAAGCTTTCTCGAAAATTAGAAAGGCGATAAAAAAAGTTAGATAAATTGCCATCAACAAATACAGGAACAATACTTTTATTGTGTTTTTTTGCTCTTGTTATAAAAGTCTTTTTCCACTCCAAGTCAGCAATTTCACCTTTCTTTTTCCTGCTTACTAACCCTGCTGGAAAAACAAAAATTGCTTTGTCAGAAGCAAATAAATCACCCACCTTGTTTAAAGAATCTTTACTATTAGTTCCATGTTTATTAACTCCAACAAAAAGACCAGATAGATTTTTAAGGTGTAATAAAATATCATTTACAACAAACTGCATGTCTTTTCGATAAGGCTCCATTACCGTAACAATTGCTAATGCATCTATTCCACCGAGTGGGTGGTTGGATGCAAAAATGTAACCGCCTGTTTTTGGTATATTTTCTAAACCATAAGCAGTTACCTTAACATTAAAACGTTTAATAATATCTCTTGCAAAATCGTAATCAAATAAGTCTTTATTTTCGATTAAAATGTTATTGATTTCATCTTGGTGAAGGGTACGTTTAAGATAATTTAACAAGAATTTAGGTAACCATTTAAGCAGTTTAGGATTTTTGCTTTTAATTACTTTTTCTATGTCTATAAATTTCTCTTGCATTGATACAAAAATAGTTATTAGTTGATAGTTAATAGTTGAATGAAAGTTTTATTCTCGATACAATTTTTGATTTTGTCAGTTCGAGTTTTGTTGTCATCTAATGTCACACTGAGCCTGTCGAAGTGTAATCGTAGGATAGATAACAAAGTATCGAGAACAAAAAATCAAAAATCACTCGAATGGACAAACTTTTTGTTAAAATTTTTGAGATAAGTTACTTCTCTTTATCAACAATGGTAAAGTTTCTAATAATAGAATTTCCTAATTCATCAACTACTGTTAAGGTGTGTTTCCCTTCGGCAATGTCTAGCCCCATTTCGTGTATACTTTTGGTAGCACCAATGTAGCTGTTGTCAATGTGCCAAAATAGGGTAGTACTTTGTTTACGATGAGCAGCTTCAAAAACAACCTTTCCTCTTTTACCAGTTATTTCTAGCGGAATATAAATAACTGCATTGTGTTCTGGATAAATTAATTGTAAAGGTTTGTTATCAAAACTCACGCAATCATTTCGGTAAGGAGGTAGTTTGCTGTATGTAGGGTCTGTACTTTTGTAATACCACTCTTGCACTGGAGGCAACACAAACCAGCTTTTGTGTAACATGTTATTTACATCTTCACAATCGCTATTTACTCTATAACCATTGTTATCAATGTGTATTAGTTGGTGGTATTTGCAAGGTTCAGTTTTTAAACCACTTGTTTGAATATAAGCAGAATCTATAGGTTCACAAATATCAGTTGCACGCATTCCGCTTCTTCTACAAATAGGAACTTTTGCCAATTCATCAAAAGGAGGAGTAAACCATTTGTCGTTCGGTAATAAGTCAAAAATATCGAATAAGATAGGAGCTGCAGCACCAATTCCTGTTAAACCTGGTCTTCCTTCTCCATCAGCATTTCCTACCCAAACTCCAACAACATATTTAGGTGTAGAACCTACAGCCCAAGCATCCCTAAAACCAAAACTTGTTCCTGTTTTCCAAGCAACTTTATTGTTGCCCGAAAAATACTGCCAATTGGCATCTTCTTGAGGTCGGTTTACATCAATTAATGATTGGTAAGTTAGGTAAATAGAGGCAGCACTTAAAATATTAAAAGCCTCTAACTTTTCTGGTAGGGTAGGATTGTTTTGCAAGTAATTGTGCGAATGATAATCATTGAGGTTGTATTTGCCATTGTATTTTCCAAAGTGGTTTAGTGTTCTAGAGAAATTTGTATAAACATTAGTAATATCCCACAAAGAACTTTCGGCACCACCTAAAATAATGGTTAACCCATAATGGGTGGGCGATTTATCAATATCGGTTAACTTCAGTTTTTGCAAACGGTGATGAAATTTTTGCAAACCATAATCTTGCAACATTTTAATAATAGGGACATTTAACGAACGTGATAACGCCTTTTTTGCAGGCACGACTCCTGAGTATTTTAAATTGTAATTTTTAGGCGTATAACCTGCAATTTTTGTAGGTACATCACTAATTAAGGTGTTGGGTAAAATTTCTCCATCACTTAACATGGCTGCATATAAAATAGGTTTTAGAATACTTCCTGTACTTCTTGGAGCTTGTATCACATCTACATCGTTACCATGTTTTTTACTACCTGCTGTATTGCCAACATAGGCTAATATATTGCCTGTTTCTACCTCTATAATTATTGCCGCAGCATTGTGTACTTCGTTAAATTTTAATTGAAAATGATGGTTTTTAATTATTTCGTTTGTTTTTTCTTGTAAGTGTTTATCTATGGTAGTTTTTACCAGTTTACCTTTGTTGGTTTTAATAATTTGGTTGTGCAAATGCGGAGCAATGTTGGGTAAACGCAACGGTTTTTGTGGTAAAGGTTCTTCTTTAGATATTTCAGCAGTCATTTTATCGATGTAGCCTTTTTGTGCTAATTTATCCAACAATCGATTTCGTTTTGCTAATAGTTTATTGTGGTTTTTACCCGGAAAAATTAAGGAAGGAGCATTGGGTAAAACTGCTAACGTAGCACTTTCTGCCCAAGATAATTTGTTGGCACTTCTTCCATAATAACGCCAAGATGCAGCATCTAAACCAACCACATTTCCTCCGAAAGGAGCATTGGAAGCATAATAAGAAAGTATTTTTTCTTTTGGAACAGTTAACTCTAATCTGGTAGCATAAATCAGTTCAATAAATTTTTCTAAAAAAGTTCTGCCTTGTCCTTGTCGGGATAAACGAATAACTTGCATGGTAATGGTAGAACCACCACTTACCACTCTACCAGCAGTAATGTTTTGATAAGCTGCCCTAAAAGTTGCAGTAATATCTATACCGGGATGGTTGTAAAAATTCTTATCCTCAAATTGAATGATACAAGCTCTAAATTTGGGAGGAACGATATCATTATGCGGAAAACGCCACTGTCCATCTTTTGCAATGTGAGCTCCAATTAAATTGCCTTCATTATCTTCAATAACCGAACTGGTTGGGTTGGTAAATAGTTGAGCGGGTAAAATAAAAATGTAGCCTAATAATAAAATGACAATGCTAGCAATTGCAATTCTTTCTTTGGTAGTATGGTTAATTTTATTTTTAATAACTATTAATTGAGTAAAAAATTAATGGATATAGCCTAAGCTATCCAACTCATCTATACATACTTGATAGTTGAAAGTATACATTTTACCATTTTTTTTATTAATTGTAAAAATTAAAGAGTTTTTAAGCTTATTAATAGTATCCCCGACTTCTATAGAGTCTCTCCAATTATCTTTTATCCAACCCATGTATTTTCTTCCAATTTTAATTCTAGGTATAGCATGATTATCGAAATCAATATATTTTTCACTAATCGTATCGTTTGTGAATTCTAATTTAAGAGCCTTTTTTTTATAGCTAATATTAGGTTTATCTCCAAAAAAAAATCCATAGATTGCGAACCCCATAAATATTAGTAAGAAGAAACCAATAACTGCCTTTAGTGTTGGCGACAAATTTGAATGTCCTTCATTTTTCATTTTTTGTAAAGAAATTAACTAATAATCAACCCATCTTTCATGGTTAGTTTTCGATCCGCCATGTTGGCTAGCTCTTCATTGTGGGTTACAATAACAAATGTTTGGTTAAACTCATCACGCAATTTAAAAAAGAGGTTGTGTAATTCTTTAGCAGTATCCGAATCTAAATTACCAGAAGGTTCATCGGCTAAAATAACAGCAGGGTTGTTCATTAATGCTCTACAAACAGCAACACGTTGTTGTTCGCCACCACTTAACTCAGAAGGTTTGTGTTGAGCACGTTCTGCAACGCCTAAACTGGTTAACAATTCCATGGCTCTTTTTTCAGCTTCTGCTTTATTGGTTTTATGAATAAATGCAGGAATACAAACGTTTTCTAATGCAGTAAACTCAGGTAACAAATGATGAAATTGAAAAACAAAACCAATGTTTTTGTTTCTAAATAAAGAAAGTTCTTTGTCTTT
This sequence comes from Vicingaceae bacterium, assembly GCA_037969435.1. Taxonomy (GTDB): domain Bacteria; phylum Bacteroidota; class Bacteroidia; order Flavobacteriales_E; family Vicingaceae. Next base: position 446,271 of record JBBKXK010000018.1, on the reverse strand, counting down.
AAGGTTAGAAGTTACTACCTCATTAATGCTCACTTTTCCTTCGTTGGGTTGGTCTAACGTACCAATAATTTGTAGTAAAGTAGATTTTCCTGCTCCCGAAGAACCAACAATAGAAACGATTTCTCCTTTTTTTATTTGAAGGTCAACTCCTTTTAATACTTCTAAATCACCGTAAGATTTGTGTATGTTTTCTGCTTTAATCATTTTTAAGTAGCCAGTTGTCAGTAATTAGTTATCAGTTACCTGTCTTCAGTAATCAGTTATCAGTTATTATTTTAAAGTCTAACTTCTTACATCTTTCAATCTTTTTGTCTGTAAAACCAAAAAGCTAAATTAGTTAAATATTTGTTGAAAAGTTGATAAGGATTTCCCAATTAAAACTGTTACTTTTGAATCATAATTTAGAAAATCGTCTCAAATGAATATACACGAGTATCAAGGAAAATCATTGTTAAAAGGGTATGGAGTTGCAATACAAGAAGGTATTGTTGCTGATACACCAGAACAAGCAGTTGACGCTGCAAAAGAATTAAACAAACAAACAGGAACAGAATGGTTTGTGGTAAAAGCACAAATTCATGCAGGTGGTAGAGGTAAAGGTACAGTTACTGAAACGGGTTCTCATGGTGTTGTTTTAGCAAAAGGATTAGACAAAGTTGCTGATATTGCTAAAGGAATTTTAGGAGGTCATTTAGTTACTGCACAAACAAGTGCTACGGGTAAATTGGTAAGCAAAGTGTTAATTGCACAAGATGTTTACTATCCTGGTGAAGCTGAAACAGAAGAGTTTTACATGTCTGTTTTAATGAACAGAGAAACTGGTAGAAACATTATTATGTACTCTACAGAAGGTGGAATGGACATTGAGTCTGTTGCAGAACATACTCCACATTTAATATTTAAAGAAGAAATTGACCCTCAAATAGGTTTACAAGGTTTCCAAGCTAGAAGAATCTCTTTTAACTTAGGTTTATCAGGACAAGCATTTAAAGAAATGACAAAGTTTGTTTTTGCTTTATATGCTGCTTATGAAGGTATTGATGCTTCTATGTTTGAAATTAACCCAGTATTAAAAACATCTGACAATAAAATTATTGCAGTTGATGCAAAAGTAAATGTTGATGATAGTGCTTTGTTTAGACATAAAGACATCGCTGAAATGCGTGATAAAAGTGAAGAAGATCCAGTTGAGGTTGAAGCAAGTGAAGCAGGATTAAACTATGTAAACTTAGATGGAAATGTAGGTTGTATGGTTAATGGTGCTGGTTTAGCAATGGCAACTATGGATATTATTAAATTATCTGGTGGTGAGCCAGCTAACTTTTTAGATGTTGGTGGTACTGCAGATGCTGAAAGAGTAGAAAAAGCTTTTAGAATGATTTTAAAAGACCCAAGTGTTAAAGCTATTTTGATTAACATTTTTGGTGGTATTGTAAGATGCGATAGAGTTGCTCAAGGAGTTGTAGATGCTTACAAAAGCATTGGTAACATTCCTGTGCCAATTATTGTTCGTTTACAAGGTACAAACGCTGTAGAAGCTAAAAAATTAATTGATGATTCTGGTTTGGATGTACATTCAGCTGTATTGTTAAAAGAAGCTGCTCAATTAGTGAGTAAAGTTTTAGCTTAATCTTATTAAACATAACAAATAAAAAATCCCGCTTTTAGCGGGATTTTTTATTTGTTATGTTTTTGTTACTTACTATTGAGCAAGTTCATTATCTCATCCAATTTAGGAGACAAAACAATTTCTGTTCTTCTGTTTTTTGCTCTACCTTCTGGAGTAGTGTTTGTTGCTTTAGGAAAAAATTCTCCTTTACCCGATGCTGTTACTCTGGTAGCAGAAACTTTATAATCTTCTGATAAGATTCTAACTATTGATGTAGCTCTAATTACACTTAAATCCCAGTTATCTTTAAAAAGCGCTGTTTTAATAGGAATACTATCTGTGTGTCCTTCTACTAAAATATCAATGTCGTTGTTTTTATTTAATACATCCGCCAATACTTTTAAGGCGTCAACACCTTTGGCTTCAATGGTAGAACTGCCCGATTTAAATAGCAACTTATCAGACATCGAAACATATACTTTTCCGTTTTTAATTTCAACAGATAATTCATCAGAATCAAAACCAAGTAAAGCTTTTCTTAAAATATCGTTTAATCGATTGGTAATAGAATCTTTGCGAGCAAGTATTTGCTGTAAGTCTTTCAATGCTTTTTCACGGTCAGCCAATAGTTTTTCTTTTTTAGCCAACTCATCAGATTTTTCTTTTAAGGTTTTATTGTATTCATCAGATTGTAAAATGTTTTTATCTACCAAACCATCGTACTTACTATTTAATCTTGCATGGTCGGTACGTAAGTTGTTTAAGTCAGTGTTTAATTGAGCATTTTCACCTTCTTTAGTCGCTAAATTTGTACAAAGCTCATTCCGTTCATTTACTAAGTTTTTTAATTTTTTACCGCCAAACACTTTTTTTTCAGGTATGGGGTCACCACATTTATAGGTGGGAACGCAAGAACTTAAAAAGAGTAAAACTGAAACTGTAATTAATCCAATAGTTGTTTTCATTGTTTAGTTTATGTTAATACACAGTAAAATTAGGACGCATTTGTTGCTTCAGTTAGCATCAAACTATATACTTTTCAACAACAGTTTGCGAGTAATTATTTGTGGTTAATTAGGAGTATAATTTTGGGCTATTCCTCCCCAGCAAACCAAGAAAGTAAGTCATTGGTTCGGTATTCATCTTGCCCTTGTACTACAAACAAAACACCACCATTAACTCCGTATGTTAAATCAATAAAATGATTTTTGCTAAGCGTTATAGCATCATTTTGATTTTTACAAAAGAATAAAGAAACGGTGTCCTTTGTATTTTTAGTAATAAAGTATGCTTGGTAAAGTATAAGTGTATCACCTGCAATATATTCATGCTCAACATCAGTAATAAAAGCTTCCTTATAATTGTTTATCATCCATTCAAATTGTGCTGCATTTGGGTGGTCAATGGTAAATGTTTTTTTATCAGAACTAGTAGTTTTGTTTCCACAAGAGTAAACTAATAGTAAAAGTAGAAATGGATATAATGCTATTTTTTTCATTACTTATTTTTACACAAATACATTAAAACTTTGATTAATAGTTAAATACGTGTTTACTGATGCCATTGTTGAATTTTAGTTGATTCAAATTTAACAATTTGAAACGAAATTTAAAGTTAACGTAGATGTCCAATTTTATCCTTTAAATATCTCTTAATAAATATTAAATTTGTAGGACTTAGTAAAAAAGTAAAAATATGTTTGATAGTTTAAGTGATAAGTTAGATAGAGCCTTTAAAGTATTAAAAGGACAAGGGCAGGTTACAGAAATAAATGTAGCCGAAACGATTAAAGAAATTAGAAGAGCTTTATTAGATGCCGATGTTAGTTACAAGGTAGCTAAAGAATTTACTGATACGGTAAAAGAAAAAGCTCTTGGAGAGAATGTTATTAATTCAGTTTCGCCCAACCAATTAATGGTTAAAATAACTCATGATGAGTTAGCCAAATTGATGGGTGGTGGAATGGAGGAGATTAACTTGAAAGGAAACCCAGCGATTATTTTAATTGCTGGTTTACAAGGTTCTGGTAAAACAACTTTTTCTGGGAAATTAGCACACTACTTAAAAACTAAAAAAGGTAAAAACCCTTTATTGGTTGCTGGCGATGTTTACCGTCCTGCTGCGATTGATCAATTACATGTTTTAGGAGAACAGATTGGTGTAAATGTTTGGAGTGATAAAGAGAATAAAAGTCCTGTTGATATTGCTAAACGTGCAGTTGCGGAAGCAAAAGTAAAAGGACACAATGTAGTAATTATAGATACTGCAGGTCGTTTAGCTGTAGATGAAAAAATGATGAACGAGATTGAGGCAGTTAAAAAAGCTGTTGATCCTCAAGAGATTTTGTTTGTAGTAGATTCTATGACAGGGCAAGATGCTGTAAATACAGCTAAAGCCTTTAATGATAAATTAAATTTTGATGGAGTTGTATTAACCAAATTAGACGGTGATACAAGAGGTGGAGCTGCACTTTCTATTCGTTCGGTAGTTGATAAACCAATTAAGTTTGTTGGTACAGGAGAGAAAATGGAAGCATTGGATGTGTTCTATCCAGAACGTATGGCTGACAGGATATTGGGAATGGGTGATGTTGTGAGTTTGGTAGAAAGAGCTCAAGAACAATATGATGAAGAGTCTGCACGTAAACTTCAAAAGAAAATTGCTAAAAATCAGTTCGATTTTAATGATTTTATGGATCAAATCGGTCAGATTAAAAAGATGGGTAACGTAAAAGATTTGATGGGAATGATACCTGGAGTTGGTAAAGCAATGAAAAATATGGATATTGATGACGATGCTTTTAAAGGTATTGAAGCCATTATTCAATCAATGACTCCACAAGAACGTGCTGAACCTAAACTATTAAATGGTAGCAGAAGAAAAAGAATAGCTACTGGAAGTGGTACAAACATACAAGAAGTTAATAAACTAATTAAGCAATTCGATCAAACGAGTAAAATGATGAGAATGATGGGGGATAAGAAAAAAATGGCTCAAATGATGAAGAGTATGCCTAAACGATAAACTAGTTGATAGTTGTTTGTTGTTAGTAGATTGTATAACAAATAACCATCAACCAACAACTAAAAACTATGATATTAGTAAGCGGAAAAGAAGTTTCAAATAAAATAAAAGAAGAAATAGCTTTAGAAGTTGAAAAGCTGAAGGCAAATGGAGGTAAAATTCCTCATTTAGCTGCAGTTTTAGTTGGAGATGATGGTGCAAGTAAAACTTATGTAAATGCAAAAGTTAAAGCTTGTGAAAAAGTAGGGTTTAAGTCTACATTGGTTCAGTTAGCTGCTGATATTTCAGAAGCAGACTTAATTGCTGAGGTGAAGAAATTAAACAACAATTCAGATATTGATGGTTACATTGTTCAGTTGCCATTACCCAAACACATTGATGACCAAAAAGTAACAGAAGCAATAGCTCCAGAAAAAGATGTGGATGGTTTTCATCCTGTTAGTTTAGGGAAGATGTTGTTAGATTTACCTAGCTTTTTACCTGCTACACCTTACGGGATTACCGAAATGTTAAAACATTACAATATTCCTACAGAAGGTAAACACTGTGTAGTTATTGGTCGTAGCCATATTGTTGGTTCGCCAATGAGTGTGTTGATGGCTCGTAATGCTTATCCGGGAAACTGTACAGTTACCATTACACATAGTAGAACTCAAAATTTAAAATCAATTACTACTCAAGCGGATATATTAATTGTTGCAATAGGTAAACCAGAATTTTTAACTGCTGATATGGTGAAGGAAGGTGCAACTGTTATTGATGTTGGTATTCATAGAATTGAGGATGCTTCTAAAAAATCTGGATTTAGATTGTTAGGTGATGTGAAGTTTGATGAGGTAGCTCCAAAATGTGCTTTTATTTCGCCAGTACCTGGTGGAGTAGGACCAATGACTATTGCTAGTTTGTTAAAGAATACCTTGTTGGCGGTTCAGTTAAACCAATAATCTTCGATGATAATTTATCTGACCTAGGTGATAGCTGAGATGTGTTGTTAGATGTATTAGAAAAAACTGAGTAGTCATCTCATGACCAAATACTTCTAAAGGATAATTTGCTTTTAAATCAGTTTCAGATAAGTTTGAAATTACTGTTTCAATAAGAATAATTAGGTCATCAATTTGTTTAGTCATTTCTGAAGTAGAAATATTTTTCAAACTAAATTCTAAATCACGTTTTCTTATATAACCACTTTTTCCTAAAGTAGCACCTATAAAGTGATTGAGGTTACCAATTAAATGCAGACATAAATTGCCTGCTGAATTATTTATTTCCTTATCCAACAACCATAATTGTTCTTCATTGGTATAAGAGTTAATTTCTTTTTTTAGAGCGTTTAAATCGCGAGTAAATAGTTTTATGAGAGATTCATTCATTTTAATAATCGTATTTATCCTTCCACTTATCTTTTAAGAAATTTCTTAAACTTGCTTCTTTTGGATTATTACCAGGTTCATATAATTTTGAACCTTTTATTTCATCGGGTAAATATTCTTGAGCTTCAAAATTACCTTCGTAACCGTGAGAATATTTATAATCAGCACCATAACCAATGTCTTTCATTAATTTGGTGGGAGCATTTCTTAAATGTAACGGAATAGATAAATTCCCAGTTTGCTTTACCAATTGTTGCGCTTTTCCTATTGCCTCATAAGAAGCATTACTTTTAGGAGAAGTAGCTAAATAAACTGCTGTTTGCGATAAAATAATTCTCGATTCAGGGAAACCAATTACAGTAACTGCCTGAAAACAATTGTTTGCAATTACTAAAGCTGTTGGGTTAGCATTTCCAATATCTTCTGATGCAGATATTAATAACCTTCTCGCAATAAACTTTGGGTCTTCACCACCTTCAATCATTCTGGCTAACCAATAAACTGCACCGTTTGGGTCGCTACCTCTTATCGATTTAATAAAAGCAGAAATAATATCGTAATGCTGGTCGCCAGCTTTATCGTAACGAACTATGTTTTGTTGTACAATCTTTACTACCAAATCATTGGTAATTTCTATTTTATCTGAGCCAAAACTGTTGACAACAATTTCTAACGTATTTAAGAGTTTTCTGGCATCTCCACCAGACAATTGCAATAAAGATTCATATTCTTTTATTACAATTTTTTTCTTCTTTAACTCAACATCTTGCGTTAAAGCAATGTCAATTAGCTTTAATAAATCTTCTTTAGTTTGTTCTTTGAGAATGTAGGTCTGACAACGAGAAAGTAAAGCTGAAATAACTTCAAAAGAAGGGTTCTCGGTAGTTGCACCAATCAACGTAATAATACCTTTTTCTACAGCTCCTAATAAAGAGTCTTGTTGCGATTTACTAAAACGATGTATCTCATCAATAAATAAAACAGGATTGTTAGTTCCAAAAAATTGCTGAGATTTTGCTTTTTCAATTACTTCTCGAACATCTTTAACTCCAGAATTAATGGCACTTAAGGTATAAAAAGGTCTGTCTAAATAATTGGCAATAATGTTTGCTAAAGTGGTTTTTCCAACCCCTGGAGGTCCCCAAAATATCATGGAAGGAATAATTCCTTTCTCAATAAAATTACGCAGCGTAGAGCCTTCACCAATTAAGTGGTGCTGACCAATATAATTTTCAAAAGTATTAGGTCTTAATCTTTCTGCTAATGGAGTTAGGTTGTTGATGGTTTATTTAATATTAATTGTAATTGAAGGTATAGATATTGTTGTACCGTCTTTCATTTTAGCAATGATTTTTTCGATAATTATTTTTTTAGGTTTTTTCTTTTTAATTGCCGTCATCATTTGGCTATTAAACCTTTTTCCAAATGTTTTTATTTCAGTTATACTTGAATTACTATTTGGGATAGTCATGATAAATGAAATTATGTTACACTCTTCGCAGTTAGTGGTAAGTTCACCACAGTTTTCAAGTTGTGACCTTAATATTTCTTCATTATAATTATTACAAATCCCAACTGAATAATCTGTTTGACTAAATATGCTAGTTGATAAACCTACTAAGAATATTAATAAAATATTTTTCATAAAGCTTTTGGTTTTGTTGTTGGATAAAATTAGACAAAATTATTTGTCATCTCTAACAACTTTTTAGTGGTGTTTAAATTTCTTGAAGTAGCCATCACTTTTAATTTACTTTCAAAGAAATTATTAGTCATTTTAGCTCTTCCTGCACCATTTGGAAAGTGAGAATAAATCACTTTTCCAATCAATTCGTAATATTCATCCTCAAAGTTGTAAGTCTTTAGTTTTTCGATATTTTCTTGTTGAGGCATTTCAGCTAAAAAAGTAAAGTACACCTGCTCAATGTCTTTAAAAGGATTCTTTTTTAATGCAGTTTCAATTTCTTTGGGTGATAGAATTAAATTAGAGACTTCAAAATCATACTGTTTCTGAATGGCATCAAAAATAAGTTGTTCTAATGTTTCAGCTTCAGTTTCTTTTGTTTTAAAAACTACATTTCCGCTTTGGATGTAAGTTTGAACATTGGTAAACCCTAACTTTTCGTATAAGGCTTTTAAGTCAGTCATTTTTATTTTTTTCTGACCGCTAACGTTTATCCCTCTTAATATGGAGATGTAGGTTTGCATTTATTTTTTGTGAATTTTTAAATTGGTTTCTATATCTAGAGTGTCATGAGGGGCTTTTTTAATTGAAATGTCAATATCATATGAATAATGATATATTTTTAAAAGATTATCTAATTCAACTTTATTATTTTGGGTTAATTTCAAATTCTTTTTATAGCCATAAATCTTTTTAAAAGAAATAATAAAAAGAGCTATTCCTATAGTTAATGTATACCATGTAATTGAACTTTCAACTCCTATTTCATGCATTTTAGCAGTATAACCCCATGAAAAAATCAGAGTTAAACAAGAAAAACTAAAATAGATTATTGAGTCGAATACGGTCCTTTTTTTTGTGATTTCTACTAATTTAATTGCAGTATTTACTTCAGTAATTTTTTTTTCTATTAAATCTCCAAATTTGATTATTGGACATTTATTGAGAAATTTTGGTTTTTCATTGGTTACACCACAATAAATACCACTCATTTTATCTCGTTTACTATTTTCGCAAATCAGACAATGGGAAGTGTTTTTTATCATACAATATAAAATTAATAGTATTTATTTTCTATTAAATAATTTTTCACGTAATCATCAACCCCCTCCTCTAAAGTGTGGAAATCATAATCGTAACCAATAGATTTTAGTTTTGACATATTGGCTTCGGTAAAGTATTGGTAGTTGGCTCTAATGTCTTCTGGAGTTGGAATGAAGCTAATGTTTGGCTCTTTATTTAAAGCTTTAAACGTGTTTTTTACTAAATCTAAAAAACTACGAGCTTGACCAGAACCTAAATTATATAATCCTGAATCTTTACGATGATTTAGCAAGAAATAACAAACATCAACCACATCTTTTACATAAACAAAATCGCGTAATTGTTCACCATCTTTGTAATCTGGATTGTGTGAAGCAAATAACTTCATTGCTCCAGTTTGATTAATCTGATTAAAAGCATGAAATATTACAGAAGCCATTCTTCCTTTATGAAATTCGTTAGGACCATAAACATTAAAGAACTTTAAACCAGCCCAAAAATAGGGTTGATTTTCTTGTTTTAATGCCCATTTATCAAAGTCGTTTTTAGAATCGCCATAAGGGTTTAAAGGCTTTAGTTTTTCTACAATTTCGTGGTTGTCTTCATAGCCATATTCACCTAAACCATAAGTGGCAGCTGATGAAGCGTAAACTAAGGGTAAACCAAATTCTACACAAACATTCCAAATATCTTTGGTGTAGTTAAAGTTTAATTTATCAAAAATAGCTTTATCAAATTCGGTAGTATCGGTTCTTGCTCCAATGTGAAAAACAAATTGAACGAAATGTTCATTTTCTCTTAACCAAGGGATAAAATTTTCTCGTTCAACTTTTTGAGAATAGGTTTTGCCTTCAAAATTTTTATTCTTATCAGGATTAGAGAAGTCATCTACTAAAACGATGTCCTTAAAACCTTCTTCGTTCAATTTGCTTACTAAACAACTTGCTATAAATCCTGCTGCGCCTGTAACTATAATCATAATATTGTTGTTAGTTGATTGTTTTTGGTTGATAGATTACTATCAACAGTCAACAAACAACTGGTTACTAATTGTTGGAATAATACCTTTTTGTTGTGCTAAGTTAAACATTTGTGTAATGGCATCTCTCCCAGTTAATCCTAAATCGATAGAATATTTGTTAACGTATAATTCTACATGCTGACGCATCACATTTTCATCCATTTCTTGTGAATGTTTTTTCATATAGGGTAATGGTTCATTTGGGTTAGCAAAAGCAAATTCAATACTTTTTCTGATCAATCGGTTTACTTTTTTTATAGTTTCGATTGGGATTGTTCTTTTAATGATAATACCACCTAAAGGAATTAATGCACCAGTAGTATCTTCCCAATATTCCCCTAAATCGAAAATTTTTTCTAATCCTTTACTTTTGTAAGTAAATCGATTTTCATGAATAATTAACCCTGCATCAACAACTCCATTTAAAACGGCATTTTCTATATCAGAGAATAACATTTTAACTTTATTGGTAGCTTCGGGATGAGCAATACTCAACAAAAAGTTGGCAGTTGTGTATTTACCTGGTATCGCTATTTTGCAAGTCTTTAAATCTATATTCTTATTATCTTTAAATCTAACCAGTATCGGTCCACAACCTTTTCCTAAAGCACTCCCAGAATTTAATAGAACATAATTATCAGTTAAATAGCCAAAAGCATGGTAGCTTATTTTGGTAATATCTAATTCGTTGTTAAATGCTTTGTTGTTTAAATCCTCAACATCACCTAAATAAACTTCAAAATCTAAGCCTTCTGTATTTATTTTATGATGCACTAAGGCATCAAAAATAAAGGTATCGTTAGGACAAGGAGAAAAGCCTATAGAGAGTTTTTCTGACATTTTAAAGTGTATTTATAATTTGGAGTGTAGTGCTACAAAGGTTTTTAACGGCTAAAGGAATGTTCCAGTTATCTTTATTCCTTTTTTCTACTTTGTTAGAAATACTTCTTACTTGAGAGCAAGTAATTCCTTCTAACAAACAAGCATAGAAAAAAGCAGCACCTTCCATACTTTCCACTTGTGGGTTAAATAATTGTTTAGCTTTTTTTATAGAGTCATCATCACCGTGGGTTGTATTTACTGTAATGGCTTTAACTTTAGGTAGGGTGTCAATAATTTTATTTTCAATAGAAATGGTATTTTGTATTTCACCTTTGTGTAAAGTAAAATCTTCATCCATGATTAAATCCATGTCAATTAACGACAAAAAGCTTTCGCCATCTTCAGCTCCTAATTCTGAAATTTGATCTGAAATGATGTGTACAACCTCTCCGATTTCTAGCTTATTGTCAAAACTACCAGCTAACCCAACATTTATAGCAACATCATATAATTTAGTGGCTAATGTTTTTCCCATCCAATAAGCTGTACAAGTCATACCAACACCTGGAATTAACACATCAATTTGGTGGTTTTTGTAAGTATAACGCCTTAATTTTTGATTGATTTCTCTTTCTAACTGAAATTGAAGTAGTAAAGGTTCAATTTCAAGATAAGTTGCAGAAACAATTAAAATATTCATTGGAGTAAATTTTAATAAAATTTTGGAGCCTCTTCTTTTTCAATAAAATTAATCCCATAATTTTCTAATTCATCTAAAATAGGGTTGTAAATTTCTTTGGTAATAGGAACATGTACTCCTGGTGTAGAAATAGTTCCGTTTAAAATCATTTTAGTAGCAATTGCCACAGGTAAACCAACTGTTTTAGCCATAGCTGTGTATTTTTGATCATCGCCCTTAACTACCATTGAAGAATGCATTTCTTTAAACTCACCATCTAATTTGTATAAGAAACGATGCCACATCACAATCATGTCTTTGTCTTCTTTGTCAAGGGTCCATTTTTTTTCTAAAATGTGTTGTAAAATTTGGGCAGGAGTAGCATCTTTTATTCCCACTTTAGTGTTTTCAAAAATGCCTAACCATTCAAATTTTTCAAACAAATCAACATCATCTTGACGGATGTTGAGGTAATGTTTAAACTTTAATTCAACCGAATCAGTTTCGTTATATGCTAAAAAAGAATTGATAAAATCTCTGTGCGTCATGTCTTCCGTTCCGTCCATTACATAGCTATCGTCTGTTGCACCTAATTGAACAAACATATCCCAAGCTCTACAATACCCAGGCTTTCTTAAAGTTCCTCTGTACATGGTCGGAATATCTGCTAGGCCATATATTTCTCTATATTTTAAAGAATCTCTATTGGCATAACCCTCAAATTTTCCGTGACCTTCAATGTCAATAATTTCAGTTCTCCTGAATAATTTGTGGTAAGGAATAAATTTATATTTTCCGTTTTGGATAAACTTACAAGTTCCTTGTCCTGCTAAAACTACATTTCTCGGATTCCAAGTAAATTTATAGTTCCAAGGATTGTTATCGCTTTCTGGAGCAACTAAACCACCAGTAAAAGTTTCAAATGCTTCTAACTTTCCATTTTTCTCTTTTATTTGGTCAATAACTCTCATGGCAGAAAGGTGGTCAATACCAGGGTCTACACCAATTTCATTCATAATAATGATGCCTGCATTTTTTGCTAAAGTATCTAAGGATTTCATCTCATCAGAAACATAAGACGCAGTAACCATGTGTTTTTTATACTTAATACAATCTTTAGCAACAGAAATATGCATGTGTGCTGGCAACATAGAGACTACCAAATCAGCTTCATCAATTAATCGATTTCTTTCTTCTTCATTGTTTACATCAAATGCAATTGCTTTCGCTCTATCATGCCCATTAGCTGCTTCACTTGCCAAATCTTTTGATTGGTCGGCAATGGTAACAAACCAATTTTCATTTTCTGCATTAAACAATAAATATTGAATTAATGAAGATGTTGATCTTCCTGCTCCTATAACGAGTATTTTTTTCATTTTTAGATTTTATAAATCAAGTGTGAAATTCGTTAAATTATTGCCGTTTTCTGCCCTTTTTTGTTCAATTTTACTAACAAGTTATTATTTATAAATAGACTTTTAATCTCATTAGGTTATGACAAAAAATATAATTATAAAAGCAGGAGTTTTAGGCGTTTTTGCTGTTTTAGGTGGTGCATTTGGTGCACATGCTTTAAAGGTAGTGCTAACGACAGAACAGTTAGCCAGTTTTGATACAGGCATTCGTTATCAAATGATACATGCGGTAGTGTTGCTGTTGCTTTTTGTATTATTAGAGAAATACAAAGTAAAGCAGTTTAAAATAGCATCTGCGTTTATATTTTGGGGAGTTGTGTTATTTTCAGGTTCAATTTATTTATTGACGTTAAAAAATATCATTTGGGCAGATTGGCTAAAATTTGCTGGACCTATCACACCAATTGGAGGGCTGCTGATTATTACTGGATGGGTGTTTATTGTTTTGGGAGGGTTTAAGTTGAGAGATTAATCGATAATAAAAATATCTACTCCATTATTGTTTTTACCTCCCTTTTTCCATATTTCTTTTAAATCACTTAATTTAGGGCTCTTACGATCATCAATAATTATCATTATTCCATTTTCTACATAACCTTCATTTATCATATAGTTTAGGCTTTCTATATCATTCTTAATTTTCTTTACAAAAGGTTGTATTGTTATTTCGAGTCCATCTTTAAAGTCAGTTTCATTTACTCGAGACATTTTAATTTCTATTGCAAGTGGTATAATTTTAGGTGACCAATAATCAGAATTTCCAGAAAGTATATCATTTAAATTTTGGGGATTAACAACACAAACGTCAATTCTGTTAGCTGGACCATTATAATGACTGCCTAATCTTCGGTTATTAAAAGGAAATTCAAGATGAATCCAATCTTTTGGATATTTTTCAGAAAGTATTTTTGCTACATGAAAACAAACATCAGCCTCTGAAAATAGTGCAAGGGGAAAAGATAACTTAGGGTTGTGACAAATAGGTTTATTCTTTTCCGCTTCGCTATAAATAACCTGTAGCTCACTAATTAGGCTATGTATTATTTTTTTACTCATATTAAGTAGTTTTGAGATAAAGTTAATAAAAAAATCCTTTCTGCCACAAAGCGGCTAAATCCATAGTAATGGCTACAGAATAATGGATGGCAACCCCTAGCCAAATAGAGTTACTTTTTAAACTTAACGAACCTAATACCATACCTGCCAAAACAGCACCTATGGTTTCGGGCATTGGTTTTTGGAAATGGATCATCACATAAGGTATCATCATTATAAAAATGGAGTAGTAGCCAAATCGCTTTTTTAAACCATGCACCATAAAACCTCTAAAGAAAAACTCTAAAGCAAAAAATTGTAAAAAGTAAAAGCATTGCCAAATAACAAAGTTGGGAAAAAGCGATTCGTTTGTTGGTTTGTAAAATGGATATTTATGTTGGAAGCTTTGTGTGGTTGAAACGAATAAAATTAAAGGAATCATTACCACAAAAAATAGAACGTAAATTTTATAGCTTTTAAAAATTCCTTTTATTGATAATCCATAGTTGGATAAATTTTGTTTAAATATGGTTTTAATAATTATTACAGGAATTACAAAATAGCAGATTACAATTATACTTACCCAGTAAACCAATTCAAACAACCTCCGATTAGGAAAAAGTTCTCTTACACTAGTTATGCAATTATTAATAAAAGAATTGTCTAAGGACTGAATAAAATTCAAATCTCCAAGATATTGGATAAAGATTAAAGAAAGGGTAGTGGTTAAGAATAAAACAAGTAATTTCTTATCAAACTTAGGACTACTCTCTTTTTCTAGTTCTGTTCGGTAAAAAGTCTCTACAAAAATACTATTCCAACTTTTTTTTAACATTAGCTGGTATGGTCAATTGTGATTACCCAGTTGCCTTCTATTTTTTTCCAATACAAAGTAAAGTAGCCATTTGGGTTGTCTTCTTTTCTAATTAAACTCCACTTACCAAGCATGTAAGCTGTATTGTCATTAACTTCGAGTTTTAGCACTTCAAACTTTAACTTACCAATTGAAGTTTTATCTGGGTATGATTTTTTGTAATTATCTAAAGTAGTTTGCCAACCGTATTTAATTCCATTTTTACCAATAAACATTAAAGAGTCAGATTGCCAATAACCCTGCATAAAACCTTGAATATCAACATTGCTCCAATCTTTTTCTTGTTGATTCATTACTTGCATAATGTTATCACTTTCATTAGAGCTATTACTGCAAGAAATCATAAAAACTATAAATATTAAAAATACTATTCTCATAATAAAGTAAAAATCCCGTATTTGAATTTCAAATACGGGATTAAAAGTATCAATTAAAATTGAGTTATCTAACGACTAACTTTTTAGTTATTTTTTGGTTTCCAGAAACAATTGTTACAAAATAGAATCCTGAATTTAATTTTTCATTAAACCTAATTGTTCCATTGTAATTTTCTGAATTTGAATCAATTTGTTGTTGTTGAACTATCTTGCCTGAAATATCAGTTACAATAAATTGAGAATTAGCATCTAAACCATTTACATCAAGATAAATAAAGTCTCCTTGGTTAGGGTTGGGATAAATAGTAACATCTAAGTTGTTTACAAAATTTAATATGATTGAATTAGTTTCTTCCTCCTCATCAAAAATCATTCTTGCAGAAGTACTTGGGGTTGTAATTTGACATATTGGTCCATAAGGAGAATAAACACCATCTTTAAAGCTTCTTACATCAACATCATAATTTTTTGAAAGTAATACTCCACCAACCCATGCTAACCTCATTTTATAAACAGAGTTTGAAAAATACAATGTAGAACCTCCTCCTTGTGGAGTAAGCCTAAATTCATATAGCGTAGCAAATTTTACTGCATTAGCTCTCATTTCATATTGAAAGGAGGGGATGGAAACATTACAATCAACAGCTCTTAAATTAGTTAAAGGTAGGTCTGGAGTGGTAATTAGGCAACTAGCTGTACTGTAATCACCATAGATACCATTTTTTTTGGCCTTAATTGCTAATGCATACGTTTTCGAATATTTTATACCTGGAAACCATTCCATTTTTACTCTATTAGAATTGTATACAAAATATAATGTATCATTTGATGCTTGTTCAATTGCTCGATAAGTATATTCTTGAGCTCCACCTGGAACTCCTTTTGCATAAAGTTGATAACCTAAGTCTGGAACAGTTATATTACAATACCCTGGCCATATTATTGTACTTGGACAGGCATTTACAGTAATGTAAGTAGTTTTAGTTTCCCCATCATTTCCAAAAGCATTAGTTGCAGTAAGGGTTACATTATAAGTACCTGCATTTGCATAAGTTACTGTTGGGTTTTGAGCAGTAGAAGTTGATGGTGTTCCACCAGGGAAAGACCAACTCCAACCTGTAGGAGTGTTGGTACTTAAATCAGTATAAGTAACAGTACTGTTTTCACAGAGCGTAGTAGGTGTCCCACTGAAATCTGCAACTGGGGCAGAACCACAAGAGTTCACAGTAATGTAATTAGTTTTAGTTTCAGGATCACTACCAAAAGCATTAGTAGCAGTAAGAGTAACATTATATGTTCCTGCAGTTGCATAAGTAATTGTAGGGTTTTGTGCAGTTGAGCTATTAGGTGTTCCACCAGGGAAAGACCAACTCCATCCTGTAGGAGTGTTGGTACTCAAATCCGTATAAGTAACAGTACTGTTTTCACAAAGGGTAGTAGGGTTTCCACTAAAATCTGCTACAGGGGCAGAGCCACAAACCATTGCTGTCATCACTCCTTCACCACAAACAGCTGTAACAGTGCTTCTAGACATTACATCATTTCCACCTGCTAAATCGTTAACTCCAGGAGTTCTATTTTGTGTCCCATTAGTAACAGAAAAGTGCATAATTGCTCCAGGAGAAATAACATGGCCTAATTGATGTCCATGACCTAATTCGTGAACTGCTACAGTTTCAAAATCATATTCTGTAAACCCAGGTGCTGCAGGTCCATAATTCCAATTTGCACCATCATCAAAAGCAATATCCAACTCAGAAACAAACCATTTTATGGTTGGTCCACCGCAACCACTAAAACGACTTGTACATCTTCCAAGTACTCCGTTAGGTAATTCTGCTCCATTATCATCTCTTATTATATTTATTCCATCATTTGCAACCACATCAGTTGAAGTAACTGCACCAATAGTCCAGTTTATTTTTGTCCCAGAACAAGATGTCCAAGAATTAAATGCTCTAATGAAAGAAGCTTTAGCACTAGCATTTGCATCAAAATCTGTAAACATCTGCCATGTGTAACCTCCATTTGCATCATCATCAATATGTTGAGTTTGGTAAGATTCTGTTCCTGTACCAGGATCAAAATCAACATTTATTTCAGCATAAGAAACAGTTAAATTAGAACCACTTGTTACAGAAGCAGGATCTGTATTGGTTACTCTAATTGGTCCAGTTCCACCTCTAGAAGGTACTTCTACTACAATTTGAGTATTGTTCCATGAAATAATTTGAGTTGCTAATGCTGGATAAAATGTTGAACCACCATCGTTCGCATCAGAAAAACTAACCGTACCAGCAGATGCACCAAAATTATTTCCATTAATTGTAATTTGAGTACCTGTTCCTGCCGTAACAGTAGTTGGGTTAAAGTTAGAAATAGTAGGAGTAGCTTTGTTAGAACTATTATTTTGTTTTACTGTATATGGCTTTACAACTATGAAATTTGTATTGGTAAGTCCTGTAATAGTATTGTAAAGCACTTGATCTATGTTATTAAATTTATCAAAAACACTTGCAGCTTTATTTTCTGCTAAATCATATTTTACAAAACCTTGAACACTAGCATAAGGCTGATATAAAGGGATACCATTCACTTTATATGTTAAAATAGTATTGTTATGCAACATAAAAACACCAACATCATTATTCTCTAATTCAAGGCTTGGATGTACTTCTTCTTTATGAAGTCCTACAATACCACCAGGAGTTATAATTTCAATAAAATTAGTATAAAGGTTTCCTTTAAACACTTTATAAACCTCTATTTTACTTGCAGTGTAAATATTGTAGTTATTGTTATCCCAAAAAGATCTTTTACTAATAACTTTTCCTTCAACTATCAATTGAGAGTTTGAAACTCTTGTATTAAAATTAACAGGAACTAATTCTTGCGAAAATCCATTAAATGAGAGAAGCAAAAAAGCAGCTAATAAAACGGTAGTAATTTTTTTCATAATGTAAATGAAGTTAGTTTGAATCTAAAAATACAAATACAATACGTATTAAACAACTAAATGGTTTTATAGAAATAAAAAAAAAGAATAAAATTATTGGTTTCCTAAAAAATAAAATCTTTAGGATTTAATTTAGAAGAATAGGCCTTAATAAAATCAATACTCTTTTCTATCAAGGGATACATAAATACATCATCCTCAATAAAAGGTATTGTTTTACGGTATTCAAGTACAAAATTTTCTATAAAATCAGAAGATTTTAATGGACTTCTAAATGATAGTGCTTGTGCACCATTCATTAATTCAATGCCTAAAATTTTCTCTAAATTATCAACCATGCGGTAAACTTTTGTAGCTGCATTTGCTCCCATACTTACATGGTCCTCTTGTCCGTTAGATGAATCAATGGTATCAACAGAACAAGGTGTTGCCAATTGTTTGTTTTGACTAACTACTGATGCTGCAGCATATTGAGGAATCATAAAACCACTGTTTAAACCAGGGTTGGCGACTAAAAATGCTGGTAATCCTCTTTCTCCACCAATTAATTTATAGGTTCTACGTTCTGAGATACTCCCTAATTCAGCAATAGCTATTCCTAAATAATCTAATGCCATTGCTAATGGTTGACCATGAAAATTACCTGCTGAAATTATTTCATCTTCATCAGGGAAAATGGTTGGATTATCTGTCACTGAATTAATTTCTTTTTCAAAAACAGTTTGTGCGTGATTGATAGCGTCTTTACAAGCTCCGTGTACTTGTGGGGCACATCTAAACGAATAAGGGTCTTGAACATGAGCCTTTTTCTGTTTAATGATTTCACTGCCAGATAAGATTTTTTTAATGTTTTGCGCAGTTACAAATTGTCCATCGTGTGGACGAACTTTGTGTACTAATTCTTTAAATGGAGAAATTCTTCCATCATAAGCGTCTATAGAAACAGCTGTAATAACATCTGTTAATGTACTTAGCTTTTTAGCTCTCAATAAAGAATGAATACCATAAGCACTCATAAATTGGGTACCGTTTAATAATGCTAAACCTTCTTTGGCTTTTAAACTAATTGGTTCCCAATCGAATTGTTGGTTAATGGCTTCGGCAGTAGTTTTTTTACCTTGATAATAAACTTCTCCTAAACCTAACAATGCTAACGATAAATGGGCTAGGGGAGCTAAATCGCCCGAAGCACCTAATGAACCTTGTTGGTAAACAACAGGTAAAACATCATTGTTGTAAAAATCAACCAATCGTTTAATGGTTATTAATTGAACGCCAGAATGACCATAACTCAATCCTTGTACTTTTAGTAAAATCATCAGCTTAACAATGTCTTGAGGAACTTCTTCGCCCAAGCCACAAGCATGTGACATTACCAAATTACGTTGTAATTTTTCTAAATCATTTTTAGATATCTCGGTATTGCACAAGGAGCCAAAACCAGTGTTAATACCATAAATAGGCTCTTCGTTATCTGCTAATTTATTGTCTAAATAAGTTCTGCATTTTAAAACGTCCTTTATCGCATCTTCAGATAATTCTATTTGTTTGTTGTTAGAAACAATATCATTTATTGTTTCTAGTGTTAACCAATTTTTGTTTATTAAATGTGCTCCCATATTTTGTTGTTAGTGCATTGTAGGAACGAATCAATTTATCAATTGCTTACCAGAAAGGTTTGCAATCAATTCACAATGGCGGTTATTTTTGTGTTAAAGTTATTAATTCTTCTATTGTTAAACTTTGTTGTTCTCCACTTTCCATATTTTTAACGGTAAGATTTCCAGATTCCATTTCATCACTCCCAACTAAAACAACATATTTTATGTTTTTGTTATTGGCAAAAGTCATTTGCTTTTTCATTTTAGCTCCAGCATCTGGATATATTTCAGAGTTAATACCTGCATCTCTCAATTTAAAAAGTAAAGGCAAACAATAATCTTGTTCTTTTTCTCCAAAGTTGATGAATAACACTTGTGTAGAATCTCCCTCAAATTTTGGGTATAAATCGTTATCTAATAATACATCATAAATACGATCTGCACCAAAAGAAATACCCACACCTGAAACATCTTTTAATCCAAATTTACCAGTTAAATCATCGTATCTACCGCCACCACAAATACTCGGAAAATCATCTACTTTAACTTCTATAATAGTTCCAGTGTAATAACCTAAACCTCTTGCTAAGGTTGGATCGAATTTAATGTTTGCTGAATTAATTCCTAATATCTTTAATTTATTAAAAATCAACTCTAATTCTTCTATTCCTTTTCGGCATGTAGAATTATCAATTCTATTTTTTAAGTCATTGAGTTGATTTGAAAGTGACTCATAATAATCTTCGAAATCTGCATATAAACCTGGGCCATGTATATCTTCGTTAAGAATTATTTCAGAAAGATTAAATATTTCTGTTTTAGAAATTCCTAAATTTTCAAATTCTTTTATAACTCCATCGTAACCAATTTTATCATATTTATCAACAACAACAACTATTTGTTCAAATTTATTTTGCACGCCAGCAGAAGCAACAATTCCTTGTAATATTTTTCGATTATTGATAGAAATTGTATAGTTCAGTTTTTCATGAAATAACTCTGTGAAAACATCATCAATAATCTTAATTAAATCTACTTCGTTTAATAAAGAATCAGAACCAATAATATCTGCATCACATTGGTAAAACTCACGGTAACGTCCTTTTTGGGGTCTATCAGCTCTCCAAACAGGTTGTATCTGAAATCTACGGAACGGAAAAGTAATGTCGTTTTGGTTTTGTACTACATAACGAGCAAAAGGAACTGTTAAATCATAGTGGAGTGCTTTCTCTGATATTTGATTGACATGATTACTAGAATTTAATATTTTGTCAATCATTATCTTTTTATTGGCATCAGTGTATAACGGTTGTTCATTTTTTAGACGATTATTTTCAAAGTCTGTTAGTCTTAATTTTGAAAAATAATCTCCACTGTTTAAAATTTTAAAAATTAAGGTATCGCTTTCATCACCACCAGTACCAATTAATGTACTTAGGTTTTCCATTGCTGGAGTCTCTATTTGTTGGAAACCATACTTTTTGTAAACCTTTTTAATGGTATCAAAAATGTAGTTTCTACGTGCCATTTCAGTTGGCGAAAAATCTCTTGTTCCTTTTGGTATGCTTGGTTTATTACTCATTCCTTTTAATTGTGGATGCTAAATTAATAATCTATTGGATGAGTTACCTATTTTAATTAATCTTAATTTTATTTTTTATGGATTTTAAAGAAGCCAAAAAATATATCCTTACCCGACTGGAGAACGAGTTGAAACCCAACTTATATTACCATGGCATACATCATACATTAGATGTGTATGAGGCTTCTATTCGTATTGCAGAATTAGAGGGCTTATCTCAAGAAGAAAAAATTATCGTTAACACTGCTGCTTTGTATCACGATTCTGGTTTTATTTATCAGTACGAACATAACGAAGAAGTGGCTGTTAAATTGGTAGAATTGGTTTTACCTAAATTTGGATACAATGAAGAACAGATAGAAACAATTGGTGAAATAATTTTAACGACTAGGATAAAATCTCGACCACAAACATTGCTACAACGAGTAATGAGTGATGCTGATTATGATTATTTAGGCAGAAGCGATGTAGAGAAAATTGCTACAACACTGCATAAAGAACTTTATGAGCAGGATTTTAGGTTCACTGTTGAAGAATGGAATCAGATACAAATAAAGTTTTTAGAAAAGCATTTCTATTATACAGCTTCATCCTTACAGCTAAGAAGACCTAAAAAATTAGAATACTACGAGTATCTAAGAAGTTTGAAATTTTAGTGTTTAGGAAAACACAAAAACCATTTTTTTACAGATTGAGACAAAGCGCTAATATTAAAAGTATCAGCAGCTTCTTTAATATCCAACATTTTACCATTTTTTAGTAAGATGTTAATTTTATCCATTTTAGGATTATAGGCATTATTAATAATACTTCCTTGAAAAACAAAGTAGCCCAATTCTTTGTCTGACAACTTTAATTTAGTTTTTATTTTTTTAGCTACTTTTTCTATTTCTGCTTTATCAAATCTTTTGTTTTGTAATTCTATTTTATACAAATTACGGTTTAATAACATGGTAGAAAGTAGCGAAAGTGTTTTGTCAGAATGTGTTTTCCAAGCTTTTACGGAAGCCATAATATCAATATCATCTAGCTCAGCAAATATTTTTAAAAGGTCAGGGTTTTCTTTAAAAGAATCTAAATTATGTTGGTTGTATAAAAACTCTTTTAATGCAGCTGTGCAAAATAATTCTTCTCCATTTAATGCTAATTCTTTTGCCCGTTTTAGCACATTAACCGAAAGGTTTTCTGCTGAAAGTACTGTTTTATGCAAGTAAACCTGCCAATACATTAACCTACGAGCTATAATAAATTTTTCGATAGAATAAATCCCTTTTTCGTCAATGGCTAATTCGTCATTTTTAACGTTTAACATGGTAATAATTCTATCCGTACTCACCACACCTTCCGATACTCCAGAGTAAAAACTATCGCGTCTTAAATAATCTAATCTATCCATATCTAGTTGACTAGATACCAATTGGTGTAAGAATTTTTTAGGGTATTTATTTCTGAAAATCTTAAGTGCTAAATCCAATTTACCTTTAAACTCAAGGTTTAATTCATCCATAAAAAGGGTAGAAATTTCTTCGTGAGAAATTCCATTCACAATACTGTGTTCTAATGCATGAGAAAAAGGACCATGTCCAATATCGTGCAACAAAATAGCAATAGAAACACCTTCAGCTTCTTTTTCGGTAATGGTATGTCCTTTTGAGCGAATTACTTCAATGGCCTTTTGCATTAAGTGCATGGTACCAAGTGCATGATGAAACCGAGTATGTAAGGCACCAGGATAAACCAAGTGGGTTAAACCAAGTTGTTTTATTCTTCTAAGTCGTTGGAAATAAGGGTGCTCAATTAAATCGAAAATTATATCGTGGTTAATTGTAATAAAACCATAGATGGGGTCGTTAAATATTTTCTTTTTGTTAAGCGTTGTCATTTTATATCACCGAAATTAAGAATTTCAAAAGTAAAAAATCTTGACTGTGAAAAGTAGTTTGGAGCAAACTAAATAGAAAATAATAAAAAGTATATCAATAATTATTGACCCAAATGGTAGCTAAAGATTACTTTTGGATAACGGAAAATTTAGAGAAGAACTATGGAAGCAATTAAAATACTTTGGGCAGATGATGAAATTGATTTGTTAAAACCTCACATTTTATTTTTAGAAGAAAAAGGTTATAAGGTTTTATCAACCCAAAGTGGAGATGATGCGTTAGATATTTTAGATGCAGAGCGTGTTGATATTGTGCTTTTAGATGAAAATATGCCTGGATTATCAGGCTTGGAAACCTTGGAAATTATAAAAAATAGGTTTGCTAGTTTACCGGTAATTATGATTACCAAGAGTGAAGAAGAGTACATAATGGAGGAGGCAATTGGCTCTAAAATATCGGATTATTTAATTAAGCCAGTAAACCCAAAGCAAATCTTACTTTCATTAAAAAAGAATTTAGATACAAGCAGGTTACAGAGTGAGAAAGCAACTTCAAAATACCAACAAGAATTTAGAGAAATAGGAATGATGTTGGGGGATAATTTGGATGCTGACGAATGGACTGCTTTGTACAAAAAATTAGTTTATTGGGAGTTAGAGTTGGAAAAATCGAAAGAAAGTGGAATGGACGAAGTTTTTTTAATGCAAAAAACAGAAGCCAATGTACAATTCGGAAAATTTATAGAACGTAATTATACCGATTGGTTAGCTCATCCAGAAGATGCGCCAACTATGTCGCACAACCTATTTAAAAAGCATGTTATTCCTGAATTAAAAGAAGGAAAAGAAACTGTATTTTTTATTGTGTTGGATAATTTAAGGTACGATCAATGGAAAATGATTAGACCATTGTTAACGGATGATTTTTGGATAGATGAAGAATCTATTTTTTACAGCATTTTACCAACTACTACACAATACTCTCGTAATGCAATTTTTGCAGGAATGATGCCTTCCGAAATAGAAAGAAGATACCCTGATAAATGGGTAAATGATGAAGAAGATGGTGGAAGAAACATGCATGAAGAGTTCTTTTTGGAAGAACAATTAAAACGTAACGGTTTAAGCAGTAAGTTTTCTTACAATAAGGTATTAAATGTAAGTTACGGTAACAAAGTGTTGCGTGAAGTACCGGATATGTTTAACAATCCTTTAAACGTGATTGTTTACAATTTTGTAGATATGCTTTCTCATGCGAGAACAGATACCCAAATTGTTAAAGAGTTAGCAAATGATGAGGCTGCTTACCGTTCTATTGTAAAATCTTGGTTAGAACATTCAACTTTATTAAATGTATTGAAAGAGATTTCAGCAAGAGGAGGTAAAGTGATTATGAGTACCGACCATGGTTCTATTCGAGTTAAAGAGCCATCAAAAATTGTGGGGGATAAAGATGTTAATCCTAATTTAAGGTACAAGCAAGGAAAGAGTTTAAGTTACCAAGAAAAAGATGTGTTGGCAATTAAAAATCCTGACGATGCCCATTTACCGAAGGTTAATGTAAGTCAGAGTTATGTTTTTGCCAAAGACGATAAGTTTTTTGCTTACCCTAATAACTACAATCACTATGTAAAGTATTACAAAGATACTTTTCAGCATGGCGGTATTTCCTTAGAAGAAATGTTGATTCCGGTAATTAAATTAAGTGCTAGATAATTGCCGTAGAAATGAACAAGTATCAATCTAAATCACTAACTGATTTAAGTGCAATAGCCGAAAAATTAATTGCAGATTTTGGTGACACCAAAGTAATTATTTTTTCTGGTGAAATGGGGGCAGGTAAAACTACCTTAATTAAAATTTTATGTCAGTTATTAGGTGTTGAAGAGCCAACCAGTAGCCCCACATTTTCTATTGTTAACGAATACTTAACCAATAAAAACGACTCTGTCTATCATTTTGATTTTTACCGAATAGAGTCTGAAACTGAAGTCTTTGATTTAGGCTACGAAGATTATTTTTACAGCAATAATTACTGTTTTATTGAATGGCCCGAAAAAATTCCTAACTTATTACCAGAAACTTACGTTGAGGTTAGCATTGAATTAGATGAACAGAATAATCGATTGATTTCTGTTGTGAGGTAAGCAGTATTTTTTAACTTTGTAAAAACCTCTAGGATATGGCAACATCAGATGATTTATTAAAATCCTTGGCACAAGGATTTATGCCTCAAGAAGAAATGCTTGAGATTGCTCGTAAAAAGAGTAGTCTTCAAATAGGCATCCCAAAAGAAACTTCACTTCAAGAAAAAAGAATACCAATAGTACCCGATGCGGTAGCTGTTTTGGTAAACAATGGTCATGAAGTTATTATTGAAACGGGAGCAGGAGATGGTTCTAGTTTTACGGATAAAAATTATTCTGAAGCTGGAGCAACCATTGTATTTACTACAGAAGAGGTTTACAAAGCCAACATGATTTTAAAAGTAGAGCCACCTACTTTAGCTGAAATAGATTTAATGCAACACGGTCAGTTATTAATTTCGGCTTTACAATTACCTATACAACCAAAAGATTTTTTAAAGAAATTAATTAATAAAAGAGTTACTGCAATTGCTTTTGATTACATCAAAGACCCAGAAGGGATTTTGCCAATTGTAAGTGCAATGAGTGAGATTGCTGGTAATGCTGCTATATTAATTGCTGCTGAATATTTAAGTACCTTACATAAAGGGCAAGGACAATTATTTGGAGGAATTTCTGGTGTATCGCCAACAGAGGTAGTTATTATTGGAGCAGGAACAGTAGGCGAGTTCGCAGCAAAATCTGCATTAGGTTTGGGAGCTTCGGTAAAGGTTTTTGATAATAATACCCACAAGTTAAGAAGGTTACAGTCCATGTTAGGACAACGAATTTCAACTTCTGTTATTCAGCCAAAAGTATTAAGCAAAGCACTAAAATCTGCCGATGTAGTAATTGGAGCTTTGAGTTCTACCATTGGTAGAGCACCAATTGTTGTTACTGAAGAAATGGTGAGCAACATGAAAGACTTTTCAGTAATTGTTGATGTAAGTATTGATAAAGGTGGTTGTATTGAAACCTCTGAAGTTACAAGTCATGATGCACCAATTTTCTCTAAATATGGTGTTATTCATTATTGTGTGCCTAATATTGCATCGCGAGTTGCCAGAACGGCTTCTTATGCGTTAAGTAACGTAATTACTCCAACAATTTTAGATACAGGTGAATATGGAGGATTAGAAACTATGATTAAATCTTACCAAGGAATACAAAACGGAGTTTACATTTACAAAGGTGTGTTAACCAATAAATATTTGGCAGAAACTTTTAGTTTACCCTATAAAGATATTAACCTATTATTAATGGCAATGTAATGGCAATAGATAGAAAGAGGTTATATTATAGATTGAAATTTTACGGAATTGGTGTTGGAATGGGATTAATTGTAGTCTGGGCAACCTTATACAATGGAAGAGAAGAAAGATCATCTTGGTTACCCGAAGGAAGAACCTTAGAGTTTTTATCGGATACTGACATTAAAATTAGCGACCAATTAAAGTGTGAAATAAAATGTAACAACTTACCCGTTAATTTTATGGATAGTACTTTTTGGGCAAATGCCAGTGTAGATTTTCAAAAAAGTGCAGTAAAACGTAAACCTTGCCCTGAGCATTATATTAGTTCTAAATTAGCTGATGGAACTCCAGTATCTGTTTTTATTGAAAACTGTGAAACTTGTATAGATTGTGAAGCAGAGCGTACTGCTACCTTAAGAAGTATTGAATATCCTAAAGCAGCAAAAACCGATTGTGGGTGTTAGTTAATCAATTCTAATTTAGCTATAGAAGGTAAATAAGCTTCAACAATTTTATACTCTCCAGAGCAACAAGGAAATTTTGAGGGTTTCCATTCCCAGTAAACTTTAAATGTTTTATTTAGATATTTTGGGTTATCTGTTAAATCTGTTTTATTATAAAGTTCATAGTCGCCAAAATTATTATTTCCAAATCCAAAATCATAACTATTCCCTTTGTTATCTTCAAATGTTAAATGAAAATAGTCACCTATATCATTTCCTTTATAGTTAACAATAAGTGGGTTTGGAGTGTTTTTCCATTGTTCCTTTTCATATTTAATATATTGCTTTAAGTCTTCGCTATAATTTTTTGATGGTGAAATTATAAAATCTTCAATGCTCCAATTATTTACAGCCATTTTTTCAATGGTTGGTAAAGTGTCTTTTTCAATTACTTTAATTTCTATGGGTTTAGTTGTAGTAGCTTCTTCAATTAATGAATCGTTATTCATAAGGATAGTTGTATTATCCTTATTAGGATTATTGCACCCTAGTATTGTAATTAGGACAAGTATAAAGTAGTGCCAATCTATCTTTTTCATATTAACTAACTTAATTAGGTTGATTTTTAATAATTTACATCAAAATTTCAAGTTATAAAAAAATCCCAACTTATTAAGTTGGGATTTTTTATCATTTATTTTTTAAGTTTTAAGAATGAACTAATATCATAAAACCGAAACCTGCTAAGTAACCTATTGCAGCTAACCAAGCAATGTTTTTTAAGTACCAGAAAAAAGATATTTTTTCCATTCCCATTGCGACAACACCAGCAGCAGAACCAATTATTAACATACTACCACCTGTACCAGCAGCATAAGCAATAAAGTGCCATATGTGGCTATCTATAGGATTTGTAGCCATATCAAACATCCCCATACTTGCAGCAACTAATGGTACGTTATCTATTACAGCTGAACCTACTCCAATTAATAATACAAATAAATCGCTACTCATTGATGCTTGTACATCTTGTCCAAAAGTAAATATTAAACCTAATGACTCTAATGCAGCTACCGTCATTAAAATACCTAAGAAAAATAAGATAGAAGGCATTTCAATTTTTGCCAATGCACTAAATGTAGGGCTAGAGCTATGTGCTCCTTGGTCATGTTCTGCATCTTCAACACTTGTCAAACTAAACTGGCGGTTACTAATAATTTCAGCTACCATAGCTACAATAGATAAAGATAACATCATGCCAACATAAGGAGGTAGGTGAGTAATTGTTTTAAAAACAGGAACAAAAACGATTAAAGCTAAACCTAAATAAAGCATTAACGCTCCGTATTTATTTGTTGCTTCTTCGTCTTTTTCACCTTCAAAAGTACCTTTGAAAGCTGGCAAAAAAGACGCAATTAATGTTGGTATTACCATACATATTAATGAAGGAACAATTAAGTATTCAATTAAGTACTGAGCAGTTACTTTTTTACCCATCCATAACATGGTGGTAGTAACATCACCAATTGGTGACCAAGCACCCCCTGCGTTTGCAGCAATAATAATTAAACCAGCAAACCATATTCTGTCTTTATTTTCAGGAACTAATTTTCTAAGTATAGTAATTAAAACAATTGTAGCTGTAAGGTTATCAATAATTGCAGATAGGATGAATCCTAAAATACAAACAATCCATAATAAGGTTCTTTTTTTATTTGTTTTAATAAAGTTTTTAATAGTAGAAAAACCATTAAAATGATCAATTATTTCAACAATAGTCATTGCTCCAACTAAGAAAATTAAAATCTCACATGTTTTACCAAAATGGTGAAGCAAAGTACTTTCTAATACGTGGAGTTTTTCTTCATGTCCCATTACTCCAAATCCTTCCATCATACTCATTGCATGAGAATCGAACCAACTTTTAAAGCCATCTAAACCAAATGCAACACCAGCCCAAGCCAATGCCATCATTAATAAAGCCGGTACTAATTTGTCGATTTTAATACTGTGTTCTAACGTAATTGCTAAGTATCCTAATACAAATACGATTACTATAAATATTTCCATAATTTTTGTTTTTAATTAAGAGGTGTCAAATATATAAATTAAACTAATTGTTCTAACGCAATGCTAAAAGCAGTTTTAGAAATGTTTTGTTTGCTTGAGTTTTTTGCGTGAGCTTTTATTATTGCTTGCTTAATAATGTTAGAAGTATCTTTGAAAATTCCTTCATCACTCAAAACACCTAAATCGTTGCTCATTAAATAAGCAAAAACTCTTGCCATACCACAGTTAGAAATAAAATCGGGTATTACACTAATTTTTTTATCTGTATAATCTGCAATTGGGCCAAAGAATATTCCTGGATCTGCAAATGGTACATTAGCGCCAGCAGCAATAACTTCCATGCCATTGTTAATCATTCTATCAACTTGGTCTTGTGTAATTAATCGAGATGCAGCACAAGGAATAAAAACTTCCGCTTTTATATCCCATATTTTCCTGTTTACTTCATCAAAAGATAACATATTGTCTGCAACCAACTTATTACCATCTTTAGCTAAAAATAAGGCTCTAATTTCTTCTAAAGTAAAACCTTCTTCTTTAATTAAACCGCCAACTCTATCAATTATTCCAACGATAATTGCTCCATCTTGCGCTAAATAATAAGCTCCTGCCGAACCAACATTTCCCCAACCTTGTACAATTACTTTTTTACCTTTTACACTTCCTCCATAAACATCGTAAAAATGTTTTACAGATTCAGCTACACCATAACCAGTAATCATATCTGCTACAACATATTTTCTATTAACAGATGGACTATAATTAGTATCTTCAATTACTTTTAAAACACCTTGTCTTAATTGACCAATACGATGTATTTTTTGTGCTTCTCTTGGTTGAAAATGTCCGTTAAAAACACCTTCTTGTGGATGCCAAACACCACAATCTTCAGTCATCGGAATTACTTCGTGAATTTCATCTACGTTTAAATCTCCACCAGTACCATAATAATGTTTTAATAATGGAGTAACTGCAGCGTACCATCTTCTTAATACACCTTCTTTACGAGGGTCATTAGGGTCGAAGTTTATACCTGATTTAGCACCACCGATTGCTGGTCCAGAAACAGTAAATTTAACTTCCATTGTTTTTGCTAAAGAAGTAACTTCATGCTTGTCTAATCCAATTCTCATTCTAGTTCCACCACCAGCAGCACCACCTCTAAGTGAGTTAATAACTACCCATCCTTGTGCATCAGTTTCAGCATCATTCCATTCAAATACAATTTCTGGGGTTTTATTCTCAAACTTATCTAATAACTCTTTCATCTAAATTAAATCTAATAAACTAAAAATTTTTAGCTCGACAAAAATAAATAATTGATTTACTTTTCTACTATAAAAGCTAATAAAAAAGAGAAAGTGAAATAGTTTAAATCTTATTTTATTAGGACTTGTTTTAAGTATATTCTTTTTCTAATTTAGTATTTCTAAAAAAATAAATTAACTCATAAAAATAAAAACGATGAAAGTAACAGTAGTAGGAGCAGGAGCAGTAGGAGCTAGTTGTGCTGAGTACATTGCTATTAAAAATTTCGCAGCTGAGGTGGTGTTGGTTGACATCAAAGAAGGTTTTGCAGAAGGTAAAGCAATGGATTTAATGCAATGCGCCTCTTTAAATGGCTTTGATACCAAAATTACAGGAAGTACAAATGATTATTCTAAAACAGCAGGAAGTGATGTTGCTGTAATTACTAGCGGTATTCCTCGTAAACCAGGGATGACTCGTGAGGAATTAATTGGTATTAATGCAGGAATTGTAAAAACTGTTTCGGCTAATTTGTTACAACATTCTCCAAATGTGATTATTATTATTGTGAGTAATCCAATGGATACAATGACTTATTTGGTACATAAAACTACAAGTATTCCTAAAAATAGAATTATAGGAATGGGTGGGGCTTTAGATTCTGCTCGTTTTAAATATAGATTGGCTGAAGCTTTAGGTTGCCCTGCATCTGATGTTGATGGAATGGTGATTGGTGGACATAGCGATACTGGCATGGTTCCTTTGATTGAAAAAGCGGTAAGAAACAGTGTTTCTGTTTCAGAGTTTTTATCAGCTGATAGAATGGACCAAGTTGTTCAAGACACTAAAGTTGGTGGTGCGACATTAACAGGGTTATTAGGGACTAGCGCTTGGTATGCTCCAGGTGCAGCAGTTTCAGAATTAGTAAGAGCAATTGCTCAAGATTCTCAAAAAATATTCCCTTGTTCTGCTTTATTAGAAGGAGAGTACGGTTTAAATGATTTAGCAATTGGAGTTCCATGTGTTTTAGGTAAAAATGGAATCGAAAAAATTGTTGAAATTAAATTATCTGCTGCTGAAAAAGCAAAATTAGCTGAAAGTGCAGAAGGTGTTAAAAAGACCAATGCAGATTTAGATGGTGTTTTAGCATAGTAGAATATTATAATAACTTAAGATAGCCGGACTAGTTCCGGCTTCTTTTTTAATTAAAAAAGCATTAGTAATGATAGCAATTTTACCATTAAAAATATTTCCTATTGAAAATGATGGTTTTCATGCAAAAGTGTTTATTGAAGTAAACGGGAAAGAGGCTTGTATGATTTTAGATACAGGTGCCTCTAGAACGGTTTTTGATGAAAACAGTATTACCAGTTTTATTGGCAATAACTTTATCCAAAAAAACGATCGTTTATCTTCTGGGTTAGGAACAACTACAATGACTAGTAAAAAAGTGCTTATTGATGAGATGCGATTAGGGAAGATTAAAATAGAAAATTACGATGCTACTATATTAGACTTATCCCATGTTAATCAATCGTATCAAAAATTAGGTTTAACAGCAGTTAATGGTATTTTAGGAGGTGATATTTTAACTGATTACAAGGCTGTAATTGATTATGGTACTAAAGAGTTGAAATTGTTTTTGTAGAATTGATATAAAGATTTTGTTACTACTCTTTTATCACTTTATAAATTTTTCTCCCAATATTATTATAAAATTTAACCAAGTATATTCCTGGAGAGTATTTGTGGATATTAAGGGTTGTTTTTGAAGAATTAATTTGTTCTGTAGTTATAATATTCCCTAGCAAATCAACCACTTGAATTTTAGCATTATTTAAGTCATTGGTCCCTAAATCTATATTTATAATATTATTTGAAGGGTTAGGGTAAATAGTAAATGAAATATTAGTTGGACTATCGTTAATTGCAGTAATTAATCCTGTATATTCAATAATATAATATAATGTATTTGAAACATCAACATCATTCCATTCACCGGAAACACCAAACGGCCAGTTTGTAAAGGCTAAAGCTAAAGCATCTTGCCCATTAAAATCATCAGGTTCGTTTCCCCAATTGTTATAAAGGCCACCAATAGGGCTTCCAGAGCTAGTGCCTTGCCAAAATTGAGGCCCTGTTGAATTATTATCTCCGTCCCAAATCCAATTTCCTTCAGTATTAATGTCATTACCACCAATCCATAAATAAGAAGCACCTCCACCATCTGGAGCTACCGTATTATTAGCTATAATACTAGCATTGTTTACATGAAAAAAAATAGAATCTTGTTCTGTTTGAGAATTAATTTCGGTTAAAAACCCTCCTCTATTAACAGCGCAAGTGGCAGCTGCAGCCCAACTTAAATTTTCTTTAACTATTTCATAGCTATTACCATTATATGTAAAAGAGTATATATTATTAGTATTAGTAGGACATTGAGCTAGCATACTTAAATGTAGTCCAAAAGTTAATAATAAAGAAAGGTAGTTTGTTTTCATGTAGTAGAGACTTAAATTATTCTTTTATTACTTTGTAAACCTTACTTCCTAAGTTATTAGAAAATTTAACTAAATAGATTCCTTGAGAATATTGATTAACATTTAATGTGATTTTAGAATTGCTTACTATTTCTGTAACTATAATTTTTCCTAATAAATCAATTACTTCAATTTTTGCATTTTTTAAATCATTATTTCCTAAATCTATATTAATAATGTTTTTGGTAGGATTAGGATAAATAAGTATTTCGTTGATTTTTAGATTTTCTTTAATTCCTATTATAACTGTATTGGTATCACCCTTATAAAAGGCTACTCCACCAGAATAATTTCCAACCAACATATCCAACATTCCATCATTGGTAATATCAGCCATACTTATAAATGAATTAATTCCTTCCCATATATTTAAATAAGCACTATCAACTACAGAAAAAGTTCCAGTTAAATTTCCATCAATGTTCCCAAATTCATAAAGATGTCCATTGAAGCAACCTGAAAATAACCTTGTTACTCCATTATCTTTTATAAAAACAGGGTTACTATTTCCATTAAAATCATAGTACCTTCTTGTTTTAACTCGCCCTAAACTGTCAGTTTTAAAGCTAAGGTTTGGAGTAGAGGCATTTCCTTTATTATCATAATAAGAAAATAACCCGTTTCGTTTTCCAACAATCAAATCAAGTAGGGCATCATTATTAAGGTCATATAAAAGAGGTGTGGCATCATTTCCAAAATCAACGTTTAAATATTCAGGTGTTGTTAATACGAAGTTAGCAGTGTTTCCAATACCTGCAGTATTGGTAAAATAATGTATAAAGCCATTATAATCTCCAACAATCATGTCTAGATCCCCATCTCCATCTAAATCGCCAAAAGTAGGAGCTAACCCTAAAGCAGGACGATTATTAGAAATATCTAGATTGATAGTAGATATATTTGCATAATCGGTATCTACTAATTTAAACCTAGGAGTACTGGCTGTTCCAATATTTTCGTATAACCATAATCCTGATTCATAAAAAAGAGGGCTTATGGCTGAGTTGTATTTCCCATAACTACCAACAACTATATCCATTAAGCCATCAGCATTATGGTCAAAAAATACCGGATGCGCACCTTCACCAACTTCTATCATCCCGTCTTGTAAAAAAGAGTTTTGTACAAAACTAAAGTCAGGATTATTATTGGCGTTGTTGTTTTGGTAAAACCAAACATTATTGCTGTTAAGACAACCATTGTAGCAATTCGGAGCAGCAATTAAATCTTTAATATTATCGTTATTGACATCTAAATAAAAACCAGCTGGAAAAATTTCAATATCGCTAGCTATTGTAGAACTATTGTTTTTTGGGAAAGCAGAATCTTGAGATAAAATATAAGAATCAGTAAGATTAGGTGAAGCATCTCCATTAATAAGGAGTGTTAAATTGTTAAATGATACATCACCTAAAATTAAATCCTTTGAGTTATTAGCATCTACATCAATGGTTAAAAGTGTAGAGCCAGCATGTTTGTTTCCTCCACTAGACCTTTCAGGATTATTGATGTTAAAACTACATGAATCATTAAGAGTAACACTGTTGCTACTTAAATTTTCTCTAAAAAATCCCCAACATTTATTTTTCAATTGAAAATGTAAACTATCACAAGTTCCATATTTTTCCATTGATAAATTTTTATGATATTCTACATAAGAACCAATGATACTAAAAGTTAGTACATCCAAATCCCCATCTCCATCAATATCATCAATTGCAGGGATGTCGGAAGAACTTATGTACAAATTGATAAAGTTAGGACTAGGTCCATTTGGATTGAAATCGGAATATATCAGACTAGTATCAATTGCAAAACTTAGCTGACTACCAGAAGTATTTTTATAAGCGGCCATTCCACCATTAGAATAAGTGAAAATATCCATCTTGCCATCGCAATTATAATCTCTTAATAAAACCCAATCATGAATAGGGGGAAATATTTTAACATATTCTGGAGTATGTTTGTAAGAAACTTGATTAGGAATTCCTAAATTTATAAAGGTTGATAATCTGTTTCCTGTTCTATCAAACACTAATAAATCTTTTTTTCCATCAATATTTAAATCAATTTCAGAAAATTGTACAGAATTAAATCCACCAGCCCAAGGATTTTTTAAAGTGTCGCCAA
Organism: Vicingaceae bacterium; assembly: GCA_037969435.1. GTDB lineage: Bacteria > Bacteroidota > Bacteroidia > Flavobacteriales_E > Vicingaceae. The sequence goes on along the minus strand of JBBKXK010000018.1, from coordinate 411,480 downwards.
TTGCATTTAGCACTATAATTGAATCGTTTCTTGTAAAATTTATTTGTCCAAAACTACTACTAACAATAAGTGTTAAGGTTAACAATGAAAGGAGTTTTTTGTTTTTTAATTTCATTTAATTAGGACGATAAAAAGGTAAATTATGTTGCGTATAAAATTACTTCTTTTAATTCAGTAAAAAAATCAATTAAAGTTAATGATAATTTCTGTTGATAAATAGTAATTGAAATTCTATATTTGCAGGCTTATAAAAAAATTAGAAGAATAATACTGAAAAAATGCAAAACAAAGGACTATTAACAACATTTACAATTCTTTTTGCACTAGGGTGCCTATTTGCTTTATCATTAACATGGTTTGCAAATCAAGTAGAGAATGATGCAAAAGAGTACGCAAATGGTGATTCTGAGATAGAATACGCTTATTTAGATTCTATGGCTTCTGAAGAAGTTTATCCAGTAATTGGATATACTTATGGTGAGTTAAGAACAAAAATGTTAAATCTAGGTTTAGATTTAAAAGGTGGTATGAACGTAACACTAGAGGTTCAAGTGGAAGAAGTAGTTCGTGCTTTATCATCTTTTAATAAAGATGTAGCTTTTAATAAAGCGATTGATGATGCTAAAAAAATGCAGCACAACAATAATCAAGATTTTGTTACTTTATTTGGACAAGCATACCAAACTAATAACCCATCTGGTAAGTTATCTGCGATATTTTATACACTAGATAATAAAGATGAATTATCTCCAAATGCTACCAATGAAGAAGTTTTAGAATTTGTTAAAACTGAGGCTGATGATGCAATTGAGCGCTCATTTAATGTAATTAGAACAAGAATTGGCTTATTTGGTTCAGCACAACCTAATATTCAACGTTTAACAGGTTCTGATAGAATTTTAGTTGAGTTACCAGGTGTAAAAAACAAAGAAAGAGTTCGTCAATTATTACAAGGAACAGCTAAATTAGAGTTTTGGTTAACATGGGAAAACAGAGAGGTTTATCCAATGTTAGAGCAAATTGATACTAAATTAGGTAAAGTATTAGGAGGAGTTAAAGAAGAAGTTGTTGATTCTAATGCAACGGATAGCACTAAAATTAGTGAAGAAGCTGTTGCTGATGTTATTGATACTACAGTAGTAGATACTTCTAAAGGAGCTACAGATGATTTGTTTAGTGCATTAGACCAAAAAGCAGTAAAAGATTCTAGCGATACATCTTTAACTAAACCAGGAGAGCAATCTTTTGAAGATTATGCTAAAGAACATCCTTTATTTGCAGTGATGAGACCTGCAATTTTTCAAAATCCAGATAATCAACAATACGAATACGGAAAAGGTCCTGTAGTTGGTTTTGTAGCAATTAAAGATACGGCAAAAGTTAACAAGTTATTAGCAATGAAAGAAATTCAATCTTTCATTCATCCAAAATTAAAGTTCTTATGGACAGCAAAACCTTACGATGAAGAAGGTAAGTTTTTACAATTATTAGCTATTAAAATAGATAGTAGAGATGGAAAAGCTGCGTTGGAAGGCGATGTAATAGTTGCTGCTTCTCAACAGTTTGATCAATTTTCAGGTTCTCCTGAAATATCTATGACAATGAATGGTGAAGGTGCTAACAAATGGAAAATTTTAACTGGAGCTCATATTGGTGAGTCTATCGCTATTGTTTTAGATGATTTAGTTTATAGTTTTCCAACAGTAAATGGCGAAATTGCTGGAGGACAATCAAGCATCTCTGGTAATTTTGAAATAGAAGAAGCAAAAATGATTGCTAACATCTTAAAAGCTGGTAAATTACCTGCTCCTGCTCGTATTGTAGAAGAAGCTGTTGTTGGACCAACTTTAGGACACGAATCTATTAATAGTGGTTTAACTTCATTTGTGATTGCCTTATTAATAGTATTAGCTTTTATGGTATTTTACTATTCAAGAGCAGGTGTTGCTTCAGTTATTGCGTTAATTGCGAATATGTTTTTCATATTTGGAGTGTTAGCATCAATACCATCGTTAGTGGCATTAACATTACCAGGTATAGCCGGTATTATTCTTACTATAGGTATGTCTGTAGATGCCAACGTACTTATTTTTGAGAGAATTAGAGAAGAGTTGGCTGCAGGTAAAGGAGTTAGATTAGCTGTAGCTGATGGATATAAGTTTGCTTACTCATCAATTATTGATGCAAACGTTACTACTTTATTAACAGGTGTTGTATTATGGTTTTTTGGAACTGGTCCTGTTGAAGGATTTGCTAAAACTTTGGTAATAGGTATTTTTACTTCATTGTTTACTGCAATTTTTATTACAAGATTAATTTTTGAATCAAGATTAAATAAAAACAAACCTATTTCTTTTTCAACTAAACTAACAGAAGGAGCATTTAAGAATATCAACTTTGGATTTTTAAAGAATAGAAAGAAATTTTATATTATTTCAGGATTAATTATTTTAGCTGGAATAGGTTCTTTAGTTACTAAAGGATTACAATATGGTGTGGATTTTAAAGGAGGTAGATCTTATACTGTAAGATTTGATTCAGAAGTTTCTACTGTTGATGTTGCAAGTAAATTAACAGCTCCATTTGAGCATGCTCCAGAGGTAAAAACTTTTGGTGATGGAAATCAAGTTAAGATTATTACTTCTTACATGATTGATAGTCAAGCTGAAAACGCTGATAATGATGTGGAAGCTAAATTAAATGATGGGTTAGCTCAAATGGGAGTTAAGTACGAAGTAATGGAGTCTCAAAAAGTTGGGCCAACCATTGCAGATGATATTAAGAAAGATTCGTTAATGTCTATCCTTTTCTCTTTAATTATTATTTTCTTATATATCTTATTTAGATTTAAGAGATGGCAATTTGGATTAGGTGCATTGGTTGCTTTATTCCATGATGTATTAATCGTATTGTCATTATTCTCATTATTCTATGGTATTTTACCATTCTCTTTAGAGATAGATCAAGCATTTATTGCAGCTATTTTAACAGTAGTAGGTTATTCTATTAATGATACGGTTGTTGTATTCGATAGAATTAGAGAATATTTAGGTTCATACAAAAAGCAAGAAATGGGAGTAGTAATTGATAATGCTTTGAATAGTACGCTAAGTAGAACAATAAACACATCGTTAAGTACAATTTTTGTATTGGCAATGATCTTTTTCTTTGGTGGTGAAGTCATTAGAGGCTTTGCTTTTGCATTATTAATAGGAATAATAGTAGGTACATATTCTTCTCTTTTTATTGCATCTCCAGTGATGTATGACTTTGTTGGGAAAGAGAAAGAAAAATTGAAAAAATAATAGTAATCAATAAATAATTAAAAAAGCCTTTCTAAATTTAGAAAGGCTTTTTTGTATAAAATTGTTTTGCTCATTTAATTGAGGGATAGATATTTTCTTACATTTGTTAGTAATTAAAAGAACAAGATGAACCAAGTTTTATTATTCGGAATGCCAGGTGGAGGAGAATTATTTATTATAGTTCTAGTTATTATTATGTTATTTGGTTCAAAAAAAATTCCAGAATTAGCTCGTGGATTAGGGAAAGGAATGCGTGAAATAAAAAACGCAACAAACGATATTCAAAGAGAAATAAGGGAGGGGTCAAGAGAAATAAATGCAGTGAAGGATGTTACCAATGTTGAAAAGCAGGTAAAGGACATGATTGTTAATGATAAAGCAGAAAAACAGGAAGAAAATACGAAGCAAGATGAGCCAGTAGAAGAAAAAGAGAGTCCAAAACCTATTCAACGTTCAAATCCCTATACTACTCCACCTAAAAACGAGGAAATTTCTTAATGGAGTACGTACTTTTAATAGGTGGATTAATTGTTTTAATAATTTCAGGTGAGGCACTAGTTCGTGGTGCAGTTGGAGTCGCTTTAAAATTTAATATTCCCAAACTAGTAATAGGTATGACAATTGTTTCTATGGGAACATCTGCTCCTGAGTTGTTGGTTAGCTTAAAAGCTGCTTTAGAAGGTCATCCAGAAATAGCTATAGGTAACGTAGTAGGCTCCAACTTGGCAAACATTGCTTTGGTATTAGGTATTACTACAATGATTTTACCTATTACAGTAAAAAGAACTACAGCACATATTGATTGGACCATAATGATGGCAACAACAGTTCTTTTCTATTTCTTTATTGTTAATGGGAATATAGAGTGGTACGAAGGTTTAATCTTTGTAATTGGTTTAATAGCATTTAATATTTACATGTTTAAAAGTGCTAAAAAATCAAACGGAAAAACGGAAGATTTAGACATTGATGAAGTTAAAGTAAAAAAATCAAGCGTTTTATTAAATGTTAGTTTGATTGCAATAGGCTGTATTGGTCTTGCTTTTGGAGCAAATTGGTTATTAGAAGGTGCTGTTCAAATTGCTACTGATTTTGGTGTTAGTGAACACGTAATAGGTGTAACCATTGTAGCCTTTGGAACAAGTGTTCCAGAGTTAATAACATCTGTTATGGCTGCATTTAAAAAAGAAACTGACATTTCTGTCGGTAATTTAGTAGGATCTAATATATTTAATCTTTTAGGTGTATTAGGAATCACCGCTTTAGTTCAAGAAATACCTGTTTCAACTCAAGTTATAAATAGTGATGTGTACTGGTTGTTGGCAATATCTTTATTGGTATTTCCATTAATGATTATTGGGTATAGAATTAATCGATTTAAAGGATTTTTACTGTTTGTTTCTTACAGTATTTACATTTACTTTGTGGTATCATAGTTGATTAATATTCATTTTATTAATTTTCACTATTAAAATTTATTTATTTGAAGTTTTATATAGCATCTATATTATTCCTATTATCAATTTTTGTTTCGGCTCAGAAACCAAATGACGATGCTAATTTAAAGAAATTCCACCCTGAATATTTAGCAGAATTAATAGAGAAACAAATTAATGATTTTAGAGTTGAAAATAATGTTCATCCTTTAAAAAAAGATCCAATTCTCTTTTTAGCTGCTTTAGATCAATCTGATTATAATTTAAAATCGGGAAGAGTTTCACATGCTCAAACTTTAAAAAAGAAAGCAACTCCATTTGATAGGGTTATTTTTTATGAAGGGATGCATGGATATGTTGCAGAGAATTGTCAACAAGTAGTAATAGGTTCTAAAGTAAAAGTTCCAGGATCTAAAAAAGGGATGGTTATTAAATCATACCAACACGTTGCCAATTATATTGTGCAGGAATGGATGAAAGCTAAAGGAGGAAAAGAAATATTACTAGATATTACTTCTTTTAGAATTTCAACGGCTTTTGCTATAGACCCTAAAAAGAAAATGATTTACGCAACTCAGTTGTATGGTTCTGAACCATTTATTCTTCCTCTAGGAGTTAAGCCTCAAAAAGATGATTTCAAAATTGAACCTTATAATAAAAGTAAATGCACTAACCTAGAAAGTAAATTTGGTTATTTGCCAGAATTAATGTCCGACAATATCTTTTTTAAAAATGGACAAATCTATTTTTATTTTCATGATTTAGAATTGTTTAAAGGTGTTTTAAAGGAGAATAATGATGGAATTGCCTTGGATATAGTTTCGAGAAATCAATTTGAATGTGGTACAGGAAATAAATATTATCCATCAAGTATTCATAAAGGTATAATGTTAGCTCCATACAGTAAATCTCATATTTTAGGTAAAAATGAGTTAAAAGATGCCAATCAAATTGAAGTTTCTTTAGGACCAATTCCGGAATATGTTGATACTAATAATGTAGAATTTAATCTGTTAATGATACAGAATGGGTGTTTGTGTCAAACCATTATTTACAATAGTTTGGGAGGAGAAAATTTACATTCTTTAGATTTAAATATTTTAATGGATACCTTATCTGTTAGTAATCAGGCAGATTCAGTAATGAATCAATTAACATTTACAATTCCTTTTGAAAGAAATAAATCACAGTATAGTGCTGCAGATATTAAACCTTTTTTAGACTCGTTAAGCTTAAATAGATATGATCTAAAAAAGATAGATGTAATAGCTTATTCGTCAATTGAAGGTGGAATTGAAGGAAATAAAATTATTCAGAAAAAAAGAGCAAATAGTATATTAGAAGCTATTAAAAAATATAAAGTTCAAACTGTAGAAACATCTGTTACAACAGAAGAAAATTTTGACGGTTTTTATGAATCCATCAAAGGCTCGCCTTATGAAATGGAATTAAAACAATTTACTAAAGAACGATTGAGAGAGATTGTTAATTCCGATACATTAGATTATAACTTAGAGCCTTACTTGGAAGGGCAAAGAAAAGCTAAAGTTATATTAACTGTAGAGAAAATATTTATGGATGAAGCTCTATTTAATGTGTTACCTAAACGATTTGAAGAAGCTTTGAAAAAGAAAAATTTTACTAAAGCTAAAGTATATCAATCTGTAATGCTTAATAATGTTGGTAATGGGAAAATAAGTAAAGATGAAATCATTAAGCCTAAAATTCCTCACTTCAAAGAAACAGCATCGTTAATCAACAATCAAATAGCATTTAAATGGTTTAATTCTGAAGCTACCAATAGTGATAGTTTACATAAATACTTAGCACGAGACATTGAAACCATGTTGAGGATAGATCCAACCAACAGTTATTTACAATACAACAAATTGGTGTTAAGGTTATTGTTATGGTCAGAAAGAGCGGATAGAGAAGATCCAAAATATTTGTTGAGAGACATTAAACAATTGTTGAGTACTACCAATATTGAGAACTGGCAGATTAATCGGTTAATATTAAACTATAACGTAATAGCTGCTGATTATTATTATGATAACAAATTGTTTAGAGAAAGAGAAAAAGCATTAGATGAGGTTAGAAAAATTTTATTATCGTCTAAATTAGACCGAGACCAAACCTTTAAAATTGCAAATTACTTTATGTTTCAATTACGTATAGGTTGGGCAATTGAAATTATGAAACCTTTTGCTGAACAACAAGACATTGATGAAGAGTTTCTATTTACTTTTTTAACCGTTGCTATTTATAACAAAGAAAAAGTACCTCAAAAGGAATATGAAGTTTTTATGAAAAGAGCGAAAGAAATGAATAAGGAGCGTTTTTGTAAATTGTTTGGGTTTCCTAATATGAGTTTTCAATTGTTAAAAGATATTGCCGTAAAAGAATTATATTGCAAGACATGTAATAATTAAGAATGGCATTAAAGAAAAACGATAAAAAAGTAATTAATGCATGGACCATGTACGATTGGGCAAACTCAGTTTATCCATTAGTAATTACTTCAGCCATATTTCCTATTTTTTACGAAGCCAATACCGAAGAAACCATTGATTTTTTAGGGTACAATTTTGTAAATACTGAGTTGTATTCCTATGTAATTTCATTGTCTTACATTATTGTTGCTTTTCTTTCACCTTTGTTATCTGGTATTGCAGATTACTCAGGGAACAAAAAAAGTTACATGAAATTTTTCTGTTACTTAGGTGCAATTGCATGCATGACCTTCTACTTTTTTGATGTTAATTATATCGGTTGGGGAATGCTTTCAGTATTATTAGGGAGTATCGGTTTCTCTGGGAGTTTGGTGTTTTACAATGCTTATTTACCCGAAATAGCTACAGTAGATTTACACGATAAAGTGAGTGCCAAGGGTTTCTCTAGAGGATATATAGGAAGTTCAACTTTGTTAATTGCTTGTTTGGTAATGATTATGGTTTTAAAAAGAGATGCTGAAGAGGCCTTTGTTTTAACAGGTTTGTGGTGGATAGGGTTTAGTCAAATTACTTTTAGAGGATTACCGAGTAATGTATATAACCGTAAACCACAAGGAAACAAGTTTTCTAAAGGTTTTAAAGAACTTAAAACAGTTTGGCAACAATTTGCTGGTAACAAAGCATTAAAGCGTTATTTAGCCTCCTTTTTTGTGTACAGCATGGGTGTACAAACCATTATGTTAATGGCGGTATTTTTTGGAACCAAAGAAATTGCATGGAGTACTCCAGAAGAAGAATCTTCAGGGTTAATTATCAGTATTTTAGTAATACAGTTTATAGCCGTTGCAGGAGCTTATTTAACTGCTTATATTTCTAAAAAAATTGGCAACATTAAAGCTTTGGGTATTATAGTTTTTATATGGGTGTTAATCTGTATTGGAGCTTATGCATTTGTTTATACGCCTTTACAATTTTACATTACAGCAGCCATTATTGGTTTTGTAATGGGAGGTATCCAATCCTTATCACGTTCTACTTACTCTAAATTATTACCAGAAACAGAAGACCATGCTTCTTTTTTTAGTTTTTACGATGTGCTCGAAAAATTAGGTATTGTAATCGGAACTTTCGGTTTTGGATTTATTGAAGGCATGTTTAGCATCAGAGAATCAGTGCTAATGCTTATTGTATTTTTTATTGTTGGCTTTGTGTTGCTGTTAAGAGTTCCTAAAACAGAAGTTTTACAAGGAGAGAAGTAGTTTTCGTTTAACGTTCTGTGTATGGACAGTAGGGCAGGTTCGAAGCACTTTATTTTCGGTTTGCCACTAAGCCAAAACAAACGTTTTTACTTTTAATTTTCTTTTTTGTTAAACGTCAAAACTTTGTTTTGGCGTTGCCTGCTCAATGAACAGGACTTTCAATACATCTCTAAATGCCCTATTGGCTATACACCATGTTGGCGCTAGTTATTTTATTTTTTTTGAAGTTCGTCCATAACTTTTTGAACGTCTTTGTTGTCTTTATATTTTTCCATTATTTTTCTGTAGTCCTCTTTGTTATAAAATGGTGAAAATCCATTTTGAATAAATGCTTCTGATTCAATATTGCCTCTTACAAGTGCTAATGGTCCAAATGGAGAAATGACTAAATCTTGTCTTTCGACTAAATCTGCAAGTCTCTTATAGTGTTCGAGCATTGTTTGTAAGATAGCAACTAATTCGTCAGCAGTTACATTTTTTAGTTTTTCTAATTGATAAAATGATTCAATTTCCGTTAATCTGTAATAAATGGTCAGATTTTCTTTGCTTTTATCTTTGGTAACCACACTGTCAAAGTTACTTGGTGTTGGTACAGAATCAATATCGTAATCTATAAATGTTGTCAAGAGGCAGTTACATTGAGGGTCAAATACGAACTTATCAAACATGTATTTATTCAGAAAATTCTGGCCTAAAATGTAAAGTGTATCGCCATTACCATGCTTTCTTACCAATTCTAGTGTGTCAAGTTTATAGTCAGGTATAACGGAAGAAATGCTGTCGATTTTTCCAACAGAGATGAGATAATTGTCCGTAATTGAAATTTTTGAAAACCCTACGGTTCTAATTGAGTACCAGTCTCCATTTAACTGACCAAAAGTCTGTCCTGTTAGTGCGATTAAAAGACCGATTATAAATATAATTTTTTTCATTTTTTCAATTGGTGCCAACGACTGTGTCTAGAACGTTTTAATGTTCTTTACACAAAGTGTTAAACGAAGTTAGTGTTTTATTAAGACAAAGTCAACAAAAATAACTCGTTAACTTATAAGCAATAATCTTATTTTTGTAGCAAAATAAATTGAGTTGGAAAACAAAAAGATTTACGACATAACCATTGTTGGTGGAGGAATAGTTGGAGCTGCAACAGCTTATAAAATTCAACTAAAATTTCCTAACCTTAAAATTTTGTTAATTGAAAAAGAGGACAAATTAGCTGACCACCAAACGGGTCATAACTCTGGGGTTATTCATTCGGGTTTGTATTACAAACCTGGTTCATACAAAGCTAAAAATTGTGTAGATGGTAGGCACCAGTTGGTAAAATTTGCAAAAGAACATAACATTAAACATGACGTTTGTGGTAAAGTAGTGGCAGCAGTTAGCGAAAATGAACTGCCATTTATGGATAAAATTTTTGAAAATGGGTTGGCAAATAATACCGAAGGAATTGAAAAAATTAACGCCAATCAGTTAAAAGAAATAGAGCCTTTTGTTGAAAGTATTGGAGGTATTTGGGTGCCTTGTACCGGAATTATAGATTTTGTTGGAACAACCAATAAACTTTGTGAGTTAGTAACTGCTAAAAATGAAGAGAGTAAAATTGTGTTGGGAGAGGAGGTTGTAGCTTATAATCATACTGAAACTACTACAGAGGTAATTACTTCTAAAAATAAATACTTAACCAAGTACATGGTTTTTTGTGGTGGTCTGCAAGCTGATAGATTGGCAAAAAAAGACGGTGTAGATTTAAAAGAAAAAGTGGTAGGTTTTAGAGGAGATTATTATGATTTAACAGACCAAGCGAAGCATAAAGTAAAGAATTTAATTTACCCTGTTCCAAATCCAGATTTTCCATTTTTAGGAGTGCATTTTACACGTATGGTTAATGGAGATATAGAGTGTGGACCAAACGCTGTGTTTACATTTAAACGTGAAGGTTATGGTAAAACAGATTTTAGTATAAAAGATACAATGGATGCACTTTCTTATGGAGGAACATGGAAATTGTTGTTAAATAATATGGGATTTGCCTATAATGAATACCGCAGAGCTTTTTCTAAAAGGTTATTTTTAGAAACACTTCAACGAATGATTCCAAGTTTAACTATGGATGATATAAAGCCAGGTAGAGCAGGTGTAAGGGCAATGTTGTTAAGTGAAAATGGAGATACACGTGACGATTTTAGAATTGAATATAAAGATAAAAGCATACATGTTTTAAATGCTCCATCTCCAGCAGCAACTGCTTGTTTGGCAATAGGTGATGCCATTTGTGATATGGCAGAAAAACAATTTAATTTAAATTAATGGAATATTTTACACCCACAGAAATTATAGGTTATGTAGCATCCTTAGCTGTATTGTTGTCATTTTTAATGAAAAACATACGAACATTAAGAATTGTAAATACAATAGGTTGTTTGATTTTTGTTGCTTATGGAGTGTTACTAGGGTTCTCCATCCCTATAATAGCAACCAATGTGGCAATTGTGATGATTAATTTGTATTACTTGATTAAGATGAAAAAAGTAGCTTAAACGATTTGGTACTTTTGGTTAAAAGTATCCCAATTCCAAACAAAATTAACCATAGCTTCATCTAATCGCTTCAAAAACATAGGGTTTGGACTTTTCATGTTTTTAAAGTAATCATCTTGAAAATCGTTTAAACCATATTTTCCAAAAATACCTTTGCTCATTGCGTAAAGCATATTTTTTGATGGGTGATTAACTTTGTTTAAATAACATTGATAATCTTTAATAACACCTTCAAATTTTTCTTGATCTACATCGTACACTAAACTTAATTTAGTAATAATGCTATTGGTAACACTTTCGTCTTGATTGTCTTTTAAATATTGAGGTATAAAAGAAAGGTTGGCTGCGATAACTATTAAAGTAAAACAATCAATATCATTTTCAGAAACTTTTGGAGAATTAACAAATTCTGGTGAATCGTTAATTAATCCTGCTATTGAAGGAAATCCCTTGTCTATGGTATCTAAAACGGAATTGATAAAAATGTTGGCAACAACATCTTCTTTTATTTTCTTTTTACCAAATATTGCGAACATGTATATAACTAATTGGTTTGTACAAAAGTATAAGAAGACTATACTCGATGTAAAGTGATTGTTAACAGCTTATCAACAAAGTTATTAACGATTTATTCACATTAAGCAATCTTTTTTAATAAAAACTATAAAATTTCGTAGATTTAGGCTGTGAGATTTGCTTCTGTAGATATTGGTTCTAATGCGGTTCGGTTACTTTTTTGTGAAGTATATCCTTACCAAGATAGTTATACCATTAAAAAAACTTCTTTAATTAGGCTTCCAATCAGATTAGGAGAGGATGTATTCTTAAGTAAATCGGTTTCACAAAAAAATATTGATAAATTAATTAAGTCTTTAGAGGCTTTTAAAAAATTGGTTGATGTTTATGATGTAATTAAATATAGGGTTTGTGCTACATCAGCAATGAGAGAAGCTGAAAATGGTCAGTTTGTAATAGATACCGTTAAAAAACATACTCAAATACAAATAGAAATAATAGAAGGAGAAATGGAAGCCGAGTTAATTTTTGAAACCCATGTGGCAGAAAAAATTGATTCAAAGGGAACTTTTTTATACATGGATGTTGGTGGAGGTAGCACCGAATTAACACTGTTTGCTAATGGAGAAAAGATCATCTCAAAATCATTTAGAATAGGAACAATAAGATTGAAAAATGATTTAGTGACAAGTTTAATGTGGGAAGAGCTAATTAAGTGGGTAACTAAAGTTAGAAAAAAACATCAACCATCAATGATTATTGCAACAGGTGGTAACATTAATAAACTTTATAAGCTTTGTGGGTTAGAAAATTACAAGTTGCTAGAATATGATGTGCTAAAAGAAATGTTTAAATTTTTAGATAAGCATACAGTGGAAGAAAGAATTGTAAAGCTTGGTTTAAAGCCAGATAGAGCGGATGTAATTACTCATGCTTCAAACCTCTATTTAAAGGTAATGAAAGCAGCTAAAGTAAAAGATATTTTTGTTCCAAAAGTTGGTTTAGCTGATGGAATCATAGAACAACTCTATGCTGAGCATATTAAAAAGTAAAAAAGCCTCGAAGATTCGAGGCTTTTTTTTATGATAAAAGTTGATGTTATTTCTTTTTAAATAAATAGCGGGTAATAAAAATACCATCACCATCTTGTTTTCCTGCATCACTTTCAACTCCACTTACTACAGTAAATAACTCCCAACCTTTAGTAGATAAATCATCTAAAATAGAAGTAATTAAAGCGTCATTTGAGGCAATGTTTTGGAAGTTAATTCCAACCATACTGTAAAAGTTTAACATTTTTGTCTCAGAAAATTTGTCAACTTTTGCATCACCTCTTTTTACTTTACCTTGATCGCTATCTTTTCCATCAGATCTTTCTGTTGTAAATTGTGCATAATCAATCTCAGTACCATTTTCAATAATTCTTGATCTACCCATACCTCCTGGTACTATAGATTCAATGGTAGTGATAATTTTAAATTTAGTTTGTGCTTGTAAGTCAATTAAACTTACTGATACAAATACTACTGCTAATAAAATTTTTTTCATTTTTGGTTTGGTTTTAAAAATTAATAAACTCACAAGTTACCAATAATTATACCAAACGAAAAATTATAAACTCAAGGTTTTTTCTGCCTCAATTCTTTCTGGATATACCAATAATGCTTGTTTTAAACATTCGATTGCAGCTACTAAAGATTTTTTATTTAATACGTATGCAATTCTCACCTCTCTTTCGCCTAAACCTTTTGTTGCATAAAATCCGGCTGCAGGTGCTAGCATAACAGTTTCGTTATTGTATTCAAATTCTTCTAATAACCATTGGCAAAATTTTTCTGCATTTTTAACAGGTAATTCAGCTATCGCATAAAATGCTCCACCTGGCATTGGACATTTCACTCCTTCTATATTATTTAATCCTTCAATTAAAATATTCCTTCTTTCAACATATTTATTAATAACATTATCAAAATAACTTTTAGGTGTATCTAATGCTGCCTCACTTGCTATTTGACCTAGTGTTGGAGGACTTAATCTTGCTTGGGCATATTTTAAAGCTACACTTACTAATTTTTTATTTTTACAAATAAAAGCACCAATTCTTGCACCACACATACTATATCTTTTTGAAACTGAATCAATAACTATAGTGTTTTCTTCTATTCCTTCTAAATTAAAAACTGAATAATGTGTTTTATTATCGTAACAGAATTCACGGTAAACTTCATCTGCTATTAAATACAAGTCGTGTTTTTTTACAATATCTCTTAAAGTTTCTAATTCTTCTTTGGAATATAAATAACCCGTAGGGTTTCCAGGGTTGCATATTAAAATTGCCTTGGTTTTAGGTGTAATCTTTTTTTCGAAATCTGAAATAGGAGGTAATGAAAAACCATCATCAATACCTGAAGTTACAGGCACAATATTTACACCTGATATTTTTGCAAAACCATTATAATTTGCATAAAAAGGCTCAGGAATGATAACTTCATCACCTTCATTAAGGCAAGTGTTAAAAGCAAATAATAAGGCTTCAGATCCACCAGTTGTAATTAATATATCTTCGGCAGTAATATTAAAGTCTAACTTATTGTAATATTTTGCCAAACTTGTTCTGTATCCTAAACCACCTGCAGAATGACTGTATTCTATAACTTTTCTATCTATAATCCTTAACGCATCAATAGCAATTTGGGGAGTTTCAATGTCTGGTTGACCAATATTTAAATGATAAACTACTCTTCCTTTTTGTTTTGCAGCTTCTGCATAAGGAACCAATTTTCTAATTGGAGATTCAGGCATTTCCATACCTCTATTTGATAAATTAGGCATACACTAAAAAAATTATTTTTGCGAAGTTAATAAACAAGTTTCGTAAAGCCATAAAAACCTTAATTTAGAACTTTAATTTTTTTTATGAATAAAATAATCCTAATAATTTTTCAGTTTATAATAATAAACTCTTTTGCTCAAATTAAATCACCACTTAACATGAGTAATCAATTTTACGAAATTGAATGGTTACTCCCTTTAAATGGTAGAAAAGAAGTAGGTAAACATGAAAAATTAGAATTTGGTTTAAAAATAATGCCTGAGCTTGAAAATAAAATCAATCAATTTCTTAAAACTAATAATGATGGTTTAAATCCATACAACCCTGAAGATATTAGTATAGAGTTTACTTTTACCTCACCATCAGACAAAGTGCGTAAAATTTATGCGTTTTATTATAAAGATTTTGAGGTGATTAGAGATAATTGGCTCGAACAACCAACAAAATTTGACTGGAGACTGAGATTTTCACCAGATGAATTAGGTGAATGGTCTTATTCATTTCAGATAATAACAAAAGAAAAAACTATTGATGGTTATGGATCAAAATTCGAATGTAAATTATCTAAACAAAAAGGAAAGTTACAACGAACTTATAATGGAAATAATTCAGATCGATATTTTTATTTAAGTGAATCTAAAGAGCCTATTTTTTTAGCAGGACATAATATTGCTCACTCTGCTTATTATCAATTAACACCTAGCAAAGCAAACCTACATAAAACATGGCTAACTGAATTGGCTGAAAATAAAGGCAACTTTTTTAGATTAGAATTAGGTGCTCAAAACGGTTTGCCTGATTGGCAAGACTATAAAAACTACACTCCTAAAATGCCTCAAATGTGGGAGTTTGATCATTTAGTTGAACATGCTCAACTATTAAATTTATATTTCATTTTGTTTAGGCATCATACTGAGGTAATGGAAGGAGAATCTTGGGATGTTTCTAAGTGGGATAACAATCCTTATAAAACGGGTTTTGATTTAAAGACTAGGGAAGAATATTTTACTAGAGAAGATGTTTTAAAATGGCAAAAGAACAATTTACGTTATATTTTTTCAAGATGGGGATATAGTACAAGTTTTGCTTTTTATGAGTACCAAGAAGTAGATAATTGGTACCAAGATTTACAAAAAGAGACAGGATATAATGATAAAAAAGCAATAACAGTTCTTAAAGATTGGTATGTAAAGCATAAAAATTATATTAAAACGGAATTGGGCTATGATGATAAATTGTTTATCAATACTTATGCTGGAACTCCAGAGTGGGAGTTTGATAAAAATAGCGATGGAATGTTTGCGAATTCAGATGCAATAGGATTTCATAAATATGGACAAAACAAGGATATTAATTATTCTGAAAGATATGATAAAGCAGTTGATTTGTTTGATGCTTGGAATAAGCCTTTATTGGTTGAAGAAATGGGGGTGAATGCTAGTCCAACTAATAATTTTCTACCAGTTTATAAGTGTTCAAGTGTTGAATTTCATAATTCAATTTGGGCAACTTCTTTTATGGGAGGTGCGGGAACAGGTTTAAATTGGTGGTGGGATAGAGGAATACATGATTTTGAATATTATAAAGATTACAATGCCTTAGTTGATTTTTTTGGAGATGAAAAGTTGGCTTCAGAAAAATATTCACCTCAAAAATGGCACAGCAAAATATCTATTAATAGAGCGTTAATAGAAAATTATGCATTAACTAATAGTGATGAAACAAGAGTAATAGGCTGGGTACATAATGCATCTCATTATTGGAGAAACCTTGATTCCCCTTGTTTTGAAGAGTTGTTGAAAGAAGGTGAATTTAAAGTTCCATATCAATTAAAAGATGGACATATACTTGGTGGAGATAAAGAGAAAACAGATTATTCTCAAAAATCAGATGCTTATACTAAAAAAGATGGAGTACAAAATATTTCAAATGAGACATTTGAAATAAAAGGACTAAAAACAAGTCGACTTTTTGGTAAAAATCAATGGTACAAAGTGGTATTTTATTCTACAATTAACAATGTTAAAGTAATAGAGCAAATCCATAAAACTAATATGTGGGGAAAGCTCAAACCAGCATATCCTGAACAACAGGATAAAGATTTTGCATATAAAATTACTTACTTAGGAGAAGGTAATAAGGTCCCTTAAATTATTTGATAGATTTGTAAGTATCTTTTGTAGCCTTACTGGCTTTAACAACACCTTTAAAAACGAGCTTTTTATCGATGCCTCGAGAATCCATTGCATCAGAAACAAATTGAATAATTACTTCTCGTTCTTGGTAGCCAATTTTATCTTTTGTATCAAATTTAATGACAATAGCATTTGTGGTATTAGGTTCTATGCTAGTTTCAGGAAGAATAACTTCAGTGCAAGAACAATCTACTTTTGGAGGAACAATGCTTAATGGAATGTTACCATTGTATGTAAATTTATAGGTTAAAGTAATTTGATGCCCTTCATCGACTTTTTGAAATTTTTGAGTAGCATCTTCAAATTGAATGTCTTGCGATGTTTGAGAAAAAGAAAAGCTTGCTACTAATATTAGTAGCAAGCTTATACTCAGTTTGAAAAGATAACTTTTCATTAATATCAATAACCTATATAAATATTAATTTTCAACTGGTGCACCAGTAGCTTCTTTAACTGGAGAAGTTTGTGGAGCAATAATTTTACCTTTAATTCTAACAACTTTTGTCGCTTCGGAAGCATTAGAAGTAATAGTTACTGACTTGTTAATATCACCTAACCTTTTAGTATCGTATTTTACTTTAATAACACCTTTTTCTCCCGGTAAAATTGGAGCTTCAGGTTTAGTTGGTACGGTACAACCACAACTACCTCTAACAGCCGATATTACAACAGGCTCTTTTCCTGTGTTAGTAAATACAAATTCTCTAACACCATCAGCACCTTGTTCAATAGTACCATAGTCAACAACTTCATTTTCAAAAGTCATAACACCTGCATTAGGATTTTCTACTTTTACTGCAGTACCTGCAGCATCTTGTGCATTTACACCTACCGCTACAAAAGCTAATAAACTGAATGCTAGTAATAATTTTTTCATAATTTTTTAATTTTAATTCCTATAACAATACAAACATACTGATAAAATATACTCGATTTTTTTCGTTAACACTTCTTTAACAAAAGAGTTTAATTTATCGATTTCGCAATTATCTAAAATTATGCCAATCCTTAAAGTTTATATCAATTATCCATTTGAACTTGTTTTATTATAACTTATCTTTGTAAGCTTATTTTAATAATAGATTACAAAATGGAAATTGATAGTAAATATAATCCTGAAGCTATAGAGAAGAAGTGGTACGACTACTGGATGAAAAATGATTTTTTTAGTTCAATCCCAGATGAGAGAGAACCATTTACTATTGTCATTCCACCACCAAACGTAACAGGTGTTTTACACATGGGACACATGCTAAACAATACTATTCAAGATGTATTGATTAGAAAAGCACGTATGGAAGGTAAAAATGCTTGCTGGGTTCCTGGTACTGATCATGCTTCTATTGCAACAGAATCGAAGGTGGTAAATTTATTAAGAGAGCAAGGAATCAATAAAAGAGATATAGGTAGAGAAGAATTTTTAAAGCATGCTTATGAATGGAAAGATAAGTATGGTGGAATTATTTTAGATCAATTAAAACGATTGGGTGCAAGTTGTGATTGGAACAGAACTCGTTTTACTATGGAACCAAAACTGAATGAAGCTGTTATTCATTCGTTTGTTGAGTTACATAAAAAGGGATATATCTATAAAGATTGGAAAATTGTTAACTGGGATCCAACTGCTCAAACAACTTTATCTAACGAAGAAGTAATTCGTAAAGATGTTCAGTCTAAACTATATCACGTTAAATATAAGTTAGTTGATTCTGATGAGTACATTACAATAGCTACTACACGACCAGAAACAATAATGGGAGATGCTGCAGTTTGTGTGCACCCAAAAGATGAAAGATACACGCATTTACATGGTAAAAAAGTAATTGTACCAATGGTTAATCGTGAGGTTCCAATTATTTGTGATGATTATATTGATATAGAATTTGGTACAGGAATGTTAAAAGTAACTCCTGCACACGATACCAATGATTACGAAATTGGACAACGTAACAACTTAGAAGTAATAGATACTTTTAATGATGATGGAACGATGAGTGAAGCAGCAGGAATATTTATTGGAGAAGATAGATTTGTAGTTCGTAAAAAGGTAGCTAAGTTATTAGAAGAGCAAGGTCAGTTGGTTAAGGTGGAAGAAATAACTAACAATGTTGGTTATTCTGAAAGAAATCCAGACACAGTTGTTGAACCAAAATTATCTTTACAATGGTTTGTGAAGATGGATGAAATGGTAAAACCTGCTTTGGAGCATGTAATGAATGATGACATTCAGTTACACCCAGCTAAATTTAAAAATACTTACAAGCATTGGTTAGAGAATATTAGAGAATGGCCAATTTCTCGTCAGTTATGGTGGGGACAACAAATTCCTGCTTACTATTATAATGAGGAGAATGATTACGTAATTGCTGAAACAAAAGAGGAAGCATTAAAATTAGCACAAGAAAAAACAGGAAATAGCGGTTTAATTTTAGCTGATTTAAGACAAGATGAAGACGTTGTTGATACTTGGTTTTCTTCTTGGTTATGGCCAATTTCGGTATTTGATGGATTTGGAGAAGATAAAACTGAAATAGATTATTACTACCCAACTAATGTATTAGTTACAGGGTGGGATATTATTTTCTTTTGGGTTGCTCGAATGATTTTTGCAGGTTATGAGTTTAAAAATGAAAAGCCTTTCGACCATGTTTACTTTACTGGAATGGTAAGAGATAAGCAACGTAGAAAAATGAGTAAACAATTAGGAAACTCACCAGATGCATTAGGATTGATAGATACTTATGGTGCAGATGGTGTTCGTTTTGGTATGTTGTCGTGTGCTGCTGCAGGTAACGATTTGTTATTTGATGAAACACTTTGTGAACAAGGAAGTAAATTCTCTACAAAAATGTGGAATGCTTTCCGATTAGTAAAAGGATGGGAAGTAGATGAAAGTTTAGCACAACCAGAAAGTGCCAAAATTGCTATTGAATGGTTTGATTCTAAATTGAGTGAAACTTTAGTTTCCATAGAAGATAATTTCTCTAAATACAGATTATCAGATGCGTTAATGAGTTCTTACAAATTGATATGGAACGACTTCTGTTCTTGGTATTTAGAATGTGTAAAACCGGAATATTTAAAACCTATTGATCCTGTTACATTAAAAGCTACAATCAATTATTTTGAGCAATTACTAAAAGTATTACATCCATTTATGCCATTTGTAACAGAAGAGCTTTGGCAAAATATAGAAGATAGAAAAGATGGTGATACTATTATGTTGTTGGATTATCCAAAAGCAGGAAAAGTAAATGAGCAGTTGTTAGCTGATTTTGATTATACCACCAATGTTATTTCTGAAATAAGAACTTTACGTAAATCTAAAAGCATTGCCAATAAAGATCAGATTGAATTATTGGTGAAGAAAAACGAAAACATCAATACTGCTTTAGATACTTTAGTAAGTAAACTGACTAACTTATCTAGTTTAACTTATGTTGATGATAAGGTTGATGGTGCATTTAGTTTTGTGGTAAAAAGTAATGAGTACTTTATACCGTTAGCTGGAAATGTTGATGTAGGAGCAGAAATAGAAAAAATTAAAGCTGATTTAGAATATGCCAAAGGTTCTTTAGCTATTGCTGATAAAAAGCTTTCAAATGAACGTTTTGTTGCTGGTGCACCCGAACAAGTAATTGCTGCTGAGCAAAAGAAAAAAGCAGATGCCGAAGCAAAGATTAAAGTATTAGAAGAGCAGTTGGCTGGTTTGGTTTAGTTTTTCAATGAAAAAATAAAGGAATAAAAATTGTCCCTGACCAGCTATAATGATTATTTACTCGACTAATTAGTATAGTAAAATGTAATCCTTTTGTTTTTATAGGAATAGGAATGGCTAAACCTAATCCTATAGTTAAATCTATATTATTATCATTAATTATATTGTTGTTTGAATTTATGGAGTTATGATTTAATACACCACCAACACGACCTAAAACGCCAAAACTTCCAAGTCTATATTTACCAGTAAATTGAAGAATTTCAGAGCGTTGGCTAAATGTTGAATCAATATTGAGTTTTTGTTTATTCCAAAAAATGAATCCAGCATCAATATAATAATGAATTTTATTCTTCTGATTTAAATTAAAATACGTGGCATATAAACCTTTTCCTATTTTGTATTCATCTATAGGGTCTCTTTTGAATTTGAATATTTTTGAAATTTCCTTGTGTCCTGAATAATATTCAAAACCAACACCAAAGCCTCTAAATTTTGTAGAGTCAGTTTTTCCAAAAGTAAATGTGCTATTTTTTTGAGAAAAGGAATTTATGGTAAAGGATATAAACCAAAGTAGAGTTAATGTTTTTATTAAGCTATTTAACATTATTCGTATTTATTCTTTTTAGAAATATTTAGAACAAGAATAATACCATGAATAAACTAAACCGCCATTAACTGAATAGTACTTAGGTTTTTATAAATACCATTGTCTTTTTTCATTAACTCTGCGTGGGTACCACTTTCTTTAATCTTACCATTGTCTAACACAATAATGTTATCCGCATTTTTAATGGTAGATAAACGATGAGCAATAACAATAGAAGTTCTTCCTTTCATTAAGCGTTCTAAAGCTTCTTGTACCAATCTTTCGCTTTCTGAATCTAAAGCACTAGTTGCTTCATCCAACACTAATATTGATGGGTCTTTTAAAATGGCTCTAGCAATGGCTACACGTTGTTTTTGTCCACCACTCAATTGAACACCTCTATCGCCAACTAAGGTTTCAAATTTTTCAGGGAAACTTTCGATAAACTCTAATGCATTGGCTTGTTTTGCAGCAGCAAAAATTTCTTCATCAGTTGCGCCCGGTTTTCCGTACTCAATGTTTTCTTTAATACTACCACCAAACAACATTACCTCTTGAGGTACCAATGCCATTTGGTTTCTAATTTCGGATAAATGGTAATCTGTTATATTTTTACCATCAATGGTAATGCTTCCCGATTCAGGATTATAAAATCTGTACAACAGGGCAGCAATAGTTGTTTTTCCTGCTCCCGAAGGACCAACAAAAGCAATTTGTTTGCCTTTTTCTACCTTAAACGAAATGTCCTTTATTACTTGTATGTCTCTACGTGACGGGTAAGAAAAAGAAATGTTATTAAACTCAATATTTCCATCAATCTTAATTATTTCTGATTTTTCTAATCGAATAGCCTCAGTTTTTTCTTCTAAAATATCCATTAAATGTTCTGTTGCACCTATCGATTTTTGAAGTTTAGAAAATAACTCAGCACTACCACCAAATGATACACCTAATAATGCAGAATAAATGGCAAATTGTAATAATCCTCCAATGGTAATTTCACCCACTTGCACCATGTGTAATCCATACCAAATAATAGAAACGATGGCAGAACCAGCAGCAAACATTATTAAACCAATAAATGCACCTCTCCATTTCGCATTTTTGATAGAAGTATTTACAGAGCTATCGATACTTTTTTTATAACGAGCAATTTCAAAAAATTCGTTGGCATAAGCTTTAACACTTGCAATTCCGTGTAAAGTTTCATCTACAACTCCGTTAGATTCAGCAATATCATCTTGTGCTTCTTTAGATAATTTTTTGATGTACTTCCCAAAAAATATCCCGATTAAAGCAACAACAGGGATTACGGCAATCATAAATACAGTTAACCTTGGAGAAATAAACAATAAGAAAAATAGTGCAACTGGAATGGTTATTAGTTGTCTAATAATTTCGGCAATAGTGGTGCTAAAAGTTTCTTCTAATAAAGCAATGTCCGTAGTAATTCTACTGCTTAATTCTCCAACTCTTTTGCTTGAAAAAAAACTCATAGGTGAAGAGATGAGGTGTTTATAAGTTTCAGTTCTTAAAAGCGCTAAAGATTTTTGGGTAACAATTCCGAAAAGGTAAATTCTGAAAAAAGACATGATGGCAATAATTAAGAAAATACTTACCAAAATTAAAGTAGTATTATTTACGGTATTTCCATCTGCCGAATTTGCTGAATCGATTAAATCTCCCAATACTTTTGGGAAGGCCATCATCACAACGCTGGAAAAAATAAGCACCAACATTCCAAAAGCAAAGGTTATTCTAAAAGGTTTGATAAACCTAAAAACACGCATTGCTTTTTTAATAGATTCTTTTGATATTTTTTCTCTTTTTGGTCGTGCCATTAAATCTTTTTCTTGTTTTTATCTTGAAAATCTAAAGAGGTAATTCCTAATTTTTTAAGAATTCTTTTAATACTCAATTTTAAAGGTTCTTTTATGTTGGTTGCTACTTTTTTACCTAAAGCATCACCTGGTCTTGCTTTAAAGTGAGAATCTACATATTTAAAACCTTTGTCAGGTGGAGTAGAATAATAAGTGTAAAATGATTTACGAGTTTCTCCTTCAGGCACCGTTATTTTTCCATAACCATGTGGGGTAGTTTCGTCAGTTAAAAAGATAACTGCTCTGTTCCAATCACATGGGACTGTAGCTCCGCAACTGGTCATTTTTTGATCCCACAATTCTAAATCACCGCCATATTCTGGTTTCCAGTTTTTATTCAAGTAAACCAATAAATTTAACCTTCTCCAAAGGTTTTCCATTGGGTTAAAGTTAGAGTCGATGTGTACATCAACATAACTACCATTAGAACCTTGGTGAACTCCTGCTCCTAATGCATCATTGGTAGTAACTAAACCTGTTAAACCTGTTATTATTTCAACATTCTTAATAAAATCAGGATTAGCTAAAGCTTGTTTAATTCTCATAAAATCTGGATGAAAACGCTCAAAATGATAATCTTCATTTTTGTTTTCGTTTAAGCTTTTTCGCTTCACGTTTAATAAGTCCATTTTTGGGAAATTCTCATAGAGAGAAGTTGCAAATTCTTCAACCAAAAAATTAGGCAAAACTACATGCTTACAAGGTTTTCCATTTTCAAAATCTTGTTTAAGTTGTTGAACCTTTTGAGGGTCTAAATAAATTGGATTTATTACGTTTTCCATTCCTTTATCAATTAATAACAAACAAAGATAGTTATTTTATGGTTTTATTAATAGTTAAAAGAAGTTAACAAAACCAAAATGAATTTTTGCTGAACGGAAAAGAATAGGATTGTCAAATTGTTTACCTACCGCATAACTTATTGAGAAAATTCCTGCTTTGGTTTCAAAACTCATTCCTGCCCCAAAACCAAAGGGCCTGTCTGCAACAAACTCATCAAAACCATCACTTTCATAATAGGCGCCATCAAAAAAAGCGAACATATATGAGTTTTGCTCCAAAATAAAACGATACTCTAAAGTTTCGATGGTGTAAAATGATGCAAAAATTGACTCTTCATCAAAGCCTCTTAACGTTAATAATCCTCCAATTCTTAATAACTCATTATCAAAAAGGTTTTCGTTAAAAGTATAAGCATTTTTAGAGCCTATTTTTATTACGCTACGTTTGGAAATAGGGAAGTAGTAATCAGCATTTAATTCAGCATTATAAATGTTACTTTTTAAACTAATATTTTCATATAATCTATCGTCTATTTTAGGGTTTTTTCTAATTTTTTTATTTCCTAAAGAAGCATTTCCACTAATTAAATATCCTTTTCTTGGGTTTAGTGAATAATCTAAATTTCCATTATAAATTCCTATTCCATACAGTTGAGATGATACATCCGCATAAGAAGGTAAAACTGTTAAGCTTGTAAATCCACTAGTTGATAGTAGATTGGATGATTTGTTATGAAAAAATACACTGAAGTAATTATTACCCTTTAAAATGTATCGGATACCAATTTTGTTTCCAACATCAATAAAAGTGGTGTCTTTTTTATATAGCTTAAAGTTGTAATCCAATCCAAAAGGAGTGTTAACCAAAAATGGATAAGCCACATCAAATTTTAAATCTTGCGTGTTTTCTTGAATAGATCGCCAATTAAAATCTATTTTTTCTCCGTTACGGAAGGAATTAATTAGGTTTAGTTGAACATCACCAGTTAATCTTAGTTTACCAGTTTCATCATCAGGTAAAACACCTAAAATTCCGTTAAATCTACTAGCTTGTTTCTTTTTTAGGTACAATAAAATTTTAGATTCTTCTTCAGTAAAAATTACTTTCCATTTTTGTTCTTCAACAACAAAAGGTAATTCTTTTATACGTGTACTAATTTTACGAATGGCTTCTTCACTATAAATATCACCATCTTTAATCTTAATGTAATTTTTAATGTACTGATCTGATATAGTTGCGTTTCCTTTTATTAAAACGCTGTCAATTTTATATAGTTTATTTTTCTCAATAAACAAATTGGCAGTAATACTGTTGTCAGTTATTTGGGGACTGTCCAGTTTTATAGAGGCAAAAGGATAGCCGTGGTTTTCATAAAATAAGATTACTTTTTTAAAAAGGGTTTTTAGTTGTTTTTGGTTGAACGGTTTATTGTTGTATAATTTATCTCTAAAGCCTAATTTGCTTAATACTTCTTCATCTATATTTTTGTTATTTAAAGTAGTCCATTTATATGCTTTACCAAGCTTTATATAAATGTTGTAATAATTTGTATCAATAACTATACTATCTGTGCTTGCAGTTAAAAAAGCATTTAAATGTAATTGGTTTAAAATATTTGAAGTTTCATTTTTTAACTGTGATTGTTCAATTGATTTATTGTAGCTGATTAACTTGGAAGGTTTTAATATTGTATCATTAAAACTGACATTTAGCACAATTTTTTGAGCAACTACATTTAAGCTAATTAGCGAAAAAATGCTTAGTATAATTATGAAGGCTGTCGGTTTCAAGTTTTTAATATACGATAAATTAAAAAAATTATTTGATTTGCCAATCAATTTCGTTTAAACCCAATCTTTTTAAAATTTGATTTGTTTTAGAGAAATGATTGCATCCAAAAAAACCATT
Organism: Vicingaceae bacterium; assembly: GCA_037969435.1. GTDB lineage: Bacteria > Bacteroidota > Bacteroidia > Flavobacteriales_E > Vicingaceae. The sequence continues at coordinate 386,065 of JBBKXK010000018.1, read as the reverse complement.
GTGAGCAGAAAAAGGGGAGGGGTGCGCTGCTTTTAGTATATGATGTTTATTGTTGTCAATAAGTGTTTCCTTGTTTTGAGCAAACTTACCCCAAAGTAAAAACACTAAATCATTTTTTTGCTCCGAGAGCTTTTGAATAACTGAATCTGTGAAAAATTCCCAACCTTTTTTTTGATGAGAACCTGCTTCATGGGCTCTAACAGTTAACGTAGCATTTAATAATAAAACTCCTTGATCAGTCCATGAGCTTAAATTTCCATTACTAGGAATTTTTATGTTCAAATCACTCTTAAGTTCTTTAAAAATATTTTTTAAAGAAGGAGGTATTTTTTTTGCTTCTTTTGGTATTGAAAAACTTAAGCCATGGGCGTGAGGCACTATTTTATTCTCAATCTCTTCAAATGAATGGTAAGGATCTTGACCTATAATAACAACTTTAACTTTGTTTAAAGGTGTTGAGTTAAATGCATTAAAAATTTTATCACTAGGCGGAAAAATTAATTTTTTAAGTTTTGTTTCTTCTTTTAAAAATGATTTTAACTGTATAAAATAATCACTATTAAAATCAGAAAACAGTAGTGTTTCCCAGCTTTCTTCAATTTGTGTGTTGATATTATTCATTAATAAGTATTATTTATTTTAAGCTAAAAAACATTACAATAAGAAATAAAATTAACAGTTAATGTTAATAAGTTTAATTGTTATTTGCGTATTTATCAGTATCTTCGCATAGCAAATTTTAACAAATCTAAGTAAACTGGAATGAAAAAAGCATTATTCGCATTAACAGGTCTATTTTTAGTAGCATTATTATATTCTTCGTGTAAAGGTCACCAAACATGCCCAGCTTACGGAAAGGTTCAGCAAAAAACTACCAATAAAATTCCTGCTTAAATTTTGAATTGGGTTGAGATTAAATCTAAAGAAGATTTAGATCAAATTTCTGACAAATCTTTTCAAGATAATTTAGGGATTGCTATCTTTAAGCATAGTACTCGCTGCTCTATAAGTTTAGTAGCAAAAACTAGGATTTCAGCTTCATGGGATTTTAAAGACGAGTTACCTATTTATTACTTGGATTTACTTTCTTATAGAGATTTGTCTAATTTAATAGCTGAAAAATTTAATGTTTTTCATGAATCGCCACAGCTTATTGTAATAAAGGATGGCAAAGTAATTTACAATGCTTCTCACCTTTCAATATCAGTAAAAAACTTACATCAAGCATTAGAAGTTAAAAATTAAAGTTTGCTTAATTGTTTTAGCTAAACTTAATGCAACAGGACAAGTCTTAGCTGAATTTTCAATTATCTTTTTAGTTTTATCTGAATAACTTTTGTCCATAAAATAAAATTCAACAATTATTTCATCAATTTTTCTAGGAGCTGACCCCATTATTTTTGTAATTTCAATTTCAGTTCCATCAATACTAAAATCACTATCTCTAGCCTTTATTCCAATTATTGTAAGCATGCAACTACCTAATGCAGTAGCTACCAAATCAGTAGGTGAAAAAGCTTCACCTTTACCTTGATTGTCAGTAGGAGCATCTGTAATTATTTGATTGTTTGATTTTAAGTGGATGGCACCAGTTCTTAAATTACCTTTATATATAATTTTTGAAGTCTTCATTTTATAAATTTTATGTTAAAAATAGTATTATAAAGTTTACATTTTATTTATTATTACTTTTGTTAATGAATGAAAAAAATAACCATCATATTTTTTTTAGTAATTGTTAGTCAATCATTAATTGCTCAGGAAACAATTTTTGAAGAAGCTCGAACAATTTATAAAAAAGAACAAGCCTTTGGAGCAATTATTCACACAACGGGTTGGGGTTTAACTTATCGTTACGGAAAATACAATACTGGCTTTACCAGAACTACTTATGAAGTTGATTTAGTTGGGATGAAACACCCAAAAGAGATTGAAACATTTAGCTCCATTTTTGATAATTCAAATGGGTATGTATATGGTAAACAAAACTCTATACTTGTTTTAAGGGGGGGCATTGGTAATTATAGAACATTTATAAGTAAACAAAGTGTTAGAGGAATAGCTATTTCTTATATATTAAATACAGGAGTATCTTTTGCATATGCAAAACCTGTTTATTTAGAGGTAATAAAAATAGATACTTTGGATGGGCATATTTTTAGTGAGGTTGAAAAATATGATCCAGATTTCCATACACAAGGAGATATTATAGGAAAAGCTTCTTGGTTTAGAGGTTTTTTTGGAGGTAAATTTTATCTAGGATTGTATGCTAAAGCAGGTATGAATTTTGAGTCTTCTAGACAGCCAGATAAAATAAATTCAATTGAAGTAGGAGGCATCTTAGATATGTATTTTCAAAAAATCCCAATTTTAGCGAACGAATTTAATAAGCTTTATTTTTTTAATCTTTATGTGTCAATTACCTTTGGCTCAAAAAAAACAGAATAATATTTTGGAAAACACTACAACAGAAAGAAAATTCTCAAAAAAGCCAAGTTGGTTAAAGGTTAAATTACCTACAGGTGAAGAATACACAAATGTTCGTAAAATTGTTTCTGAACATAAATTACATACAATTTGTGAAAGTGGTAATTGTCCTAATATGGGAGAATGTTGGGGAGCAGGAACAGCAACTTTTATGATTCTTGGTAATATTTGTACTCGTTCATGTGGTTTTTGTGCTGTTAAAACAGGAAGGCCTTTACCAGCTGATTTAGAAGAGCCAATGCGGGTTGCTAATTCTGTTAAACTAATGAATGTAAAGCACTGTGTAATTACTTCGGTAGATAGAGATGATTTAAAAGACGGAGGTTCTATTATTTGGGTAGAGACAGTAAATGCTGTTAGGGAATTAAGCCCAATAACAACAATGGAGACTTTAATACCAGATTTTAAAGGAGAGTGGGATAATTTACAACGTATTATAGACGTTGCGCCAGAAATTGTATCACATAATTTAGAAACTGTAAGAAGACTTACAAAACAAGTTCGTATTCAAGCTAAATACGATAGAAGTTTAGAAGTTTTAAAAAGGTTGAAAGATGGTGGCATGAAAACTAAATCTGGTGTTATGTTAGGATTAGGAGAATTAGAAGCGGAAGTAATTGAAACCATGAAAGATTTAAGAGCTGTGGGTTGTGATATTTTAACATTAGGACAGTATTTGCAGCCTACTGTTAAACATTTACCTGTTGCTGAATTTATAACGCCAGAGCAATTTGCTAAATATAAAGATATTGGACTAAATTTAGGATTTAGATTTGTTGAAAGTGGTCCTTTAGTTCGATCTTCATATCATGCAGAAAAACATCTTTTTTAAAATATTAAGCACATTTTTTCCGATTATATCTTATTTCTTACCGTTTCTTGAATCATAACAATTTTATTCTAAATTATTTTTTATATTTAGACTTTAAATTGAATTGGATAATTTGGTTTGTATTAAATAATACTTATCTTGTAGCCCATTTCAAACACTAACTATATAAAATTGTTGAATAATGAATATTAAGACTATTATTGTTGGATCTTTAGCATTAGGCCTAGCTTTTGGAGCTACTGTGTTAAAGATTAATTCGGAAGAAACCAAAGCTGTTTATACTCCTAGATTAACTAATACTTTCGGTCAAGCTGGTTATGCTGAATATTTAAATATGCTTAAAGCAGACCCTGCTACAGGAAAAATTGATTTTAACTTGGTAGAACAAGTGAGAAATGAAGTTTTTGCTAGAAGTAAACAAAACAATAAAGCTTTATTAGGTTTGAATTGGATTCAAATGGGACCTGATAATGTTGGAGGAAGAACTAGAGCAATTTTAGTAGATAGAAATAATCCTAATTTAATATACGCTGGAAGTATATCTGGAGGTTTGTTTGTATCAACTAATGCAGGTGGTTCATGGACTCCAATTGCTGGAATGCAAGGAGTTTTAGGAGAAAATTTAGCAATATCTTGTATAGCTCAAACAGATAATGGAAGAATATTTTTTGGTACTGGTTCATCTTTTGAAACTGGAGCAAATGGTAATGGCGGTTCGGCTTTTTTAGGGAATGGATTATATGAATACGTCCCTTCTTCAGGGGCTGTTGTGCCTATCCTTAATAATACAGCTTCTTTACCAGCAAATTCTTCTGGAACTTTGTCAGTAATTAATGCAATAGCAACTAGAGGTAATAGAATATATATTGGAACAACTAGTGGGATGAGATTTGCTGACCCAGATGGTGGGGGAAATTATCCTTCTACTCTTGGAGGTTGGACTAACAATATTGAATCAGTTCCTGGTTTTCCAGAAACAGGTACATGCCAAGATATAGATGTTGCTTCAAATGGCTCAATGGTAGTTTCTTTTGCTGGTAAAATTTATACTGCTCCCAATGATAATTTAGGTTCTTTCGTTAGAAGATCTATTCTTAGTGGAACTAGGATTTCTTGTGCAATAGCACCTTCAGATCCTAATGTTATCTATATGCTAGTAGGTAATAATACAGGTAATTTTGGTCGTTTGCAGGGCTTAGAAATTAGTACAAATGCTGGTGCTAGTTGGGACGTTATTGTTCCTCCAGGATCTTTTTGTAATGATCCATTTCTTCAAAATGATTGTGATCCAAATGGTGGACAAGCTTTTTATGATATGGCTATTGCTGTAAATCCTGCTGATTGGGGACATATTTTGGTTGGAGGTATTCAACTTTATGAATGGAGATATGCTTCTGGGTCTAATCCGATTGGCGGAAGCTGGTTAAAAGCTGCAAACTTATTTGAATCAACTACTAATCCTTATTATGTGCACGCAGATAAACACACTATTATTTGGCCTACAGCAAATACTGTTTATATAGGTTGTGATGGTGGTGTTTTTAAATCTTCTACAGGTGGTACAACTTGGCAAGAGAAAAACTTAGGTTATAATGTCACTACTTTTTATGATATGCAGGTTGCTGCAAATGGATTTTTCATGGGAGGTGCTCAAGATAATGGAACTCAACTATTTTCTTATGGAGCATTTGGTTCTCCAACTCCTTTAGGAACTTTTGAAATAAGTGGGGGAGATGGATTTGATTGTGCATTTTCTAGATTTGAGGGAGGTATTGCATACCATACTTCTCAAAGTGGAACTTTAATGAGAAGTAATGGAGGAACACCTGGGACTTTTTATAGCTCTGAGCTATCTACTTTGGTTAATGCAGGAGGTCAAGCATTTCATACAGTTATTGAGAATTGGGAGAGTGCAGATGATCCATTAAGTGTTGATTTTATTAAGATAGTTATTGACAGTAACGGTTATATAAATGCTATTGGAGATACAATTTTTCCAGGCGATACAATTTTTGCTGGTGATACTATCCGTTACACAAGTTTAACTGGAGGTATACCATTATATAATATTCCCACAAGTAATATAATTATTGGAATGCCTTCGGATAGTTTTAACGTTGTAGATTATATTCAAAGTAAATTTGCATTTAGAACTTCTCAAGGTATTTATTTAACAAGAGATGCTGCAAGATTAAATGCAATAAATACTAAATGGTTTAAAATTAGTGGTAACTCAATGACTCCTGATGCAGGAACTCTTAATAGTGCAGAGCATTTTGAATTTTCTCCTGATGGGAATCATTTGTTTATTGGGACGAGTAACGGACAAGTATGGAGAATTAGCGGATTATCTTTGGCTAATGATTCTCTTGGTTTAGATGAGCGTTCGGGTTCAACTGTTTTAACTCAAACACGTATTGCTAGTGGTTTAGGAGGTGGATCAGTAGTTAGTATTGCTGTGGATCCAAATAATGGTAATAATATTATTGCTACTGCTGGTGGATATAGTACTCAGAATCATGTATATAGATGTACAGATGCATTAACAGCTCCTTCAACGACTACATTAGGAACTTTTACGGCAATACAGGGTGTTAGCGGTAATGCTTTACCTAAAATGCCAGTTTATGATGCTGAAATAGATTATAATGATAGAAATAAAGTTGTTTTAGGAACAGAATGGGGTGTTTGGACTTCAGATAATGCTTTTACTGCATCTGCTTCAGCAGTTAGATGGATTGATGAAAGTGGTGCTGGTATGGCTCATGTACCTGTTTTTGCAGTAGAGCAACAAAACTTAAGATCACATACAGCTGTTAATTCTGGTTGCATGTATTTAGGAACACATGCTAGAGGTTTTTATATGGCATGTGACTTAGCAACTTCAGTAAATGAAAATAACTTTAATGATAAAGATAAAACAGGTTTTATAACTAACTTAACGGTTTACCCTAACCCTGTAAATAATGCTGGAACAATTGCTTTTGATTTAAAAGAAAAAGCAAATACTAAAGTAAATATTTATAATTTATCAGGTTCTTTAGTTAAGACTATTGATTTAGGTATAAAAACTGAAGGAAATCATAAAGTTAAATTTGATGCAACTTCATTAAGCATAGGTTCTTATATCATTTCTTTACAATCTGGGAATGAAAAGAATATTGCTAAATTTATTGTAACTAGGTAATAGTTACATTTCATTACGTTTTAAAGCTCTCACTGAAAATGTGAGAGCTTTTTTATTTAAATAAAATGGGAAATAAATACAAACATATTTTTTTTGATTTAGATAGAACTCTTTGGGATTTTGATAAAAATTCTAAAAAGGTATTAACTAATATTTTCTTTAATTTTAAACTCAACGAATTCATTTTAAATAAAGAAACATTTATAGAGAAATATCAAGAGGTAAATGAATTGTTATGGAAAGCTTATGCAAATGACAAAGTAACAAAAGAGGAACTACGCTGGAAACGTTTTGAAGAAACTTTAACTTACTTTAATATTGATAATAAAGGATTAGCTATTAATATTGGAGACTATTATATTGAAGAATCTCCAAGACAAAAATTACTGTTTCCAAATACAATTGAAGTATTGGATTATCTTTCTAAAAAATATGAATTGCATATTATTACAAATGGTTTTGAAGAGGTTCAATACATTAAATTAACAGAGTCAGGGATTATCAATTATTTTAAAGAGATTATTTTGTCTGAAAAAGTTGGTGTTAAAAAACCTCATCCATATATTTTTAAAAAAGCATTCGCATTATCAGGGGCAGTCAATAAAAATTCAATAATGATAGGGGATGATTTATATGCTGATATTTATGGCGCTCAACGAGTAGAAATGGATCATGTTTATTTTAATCCTAACAAACTGATTCATACTAAAAGCGTTCAGTATGAAATAAATAATTTAGATGAATTGTATCATATCTTATAACTAAAAAAGGCTTCCATTGGAAGCCTTTTTTAGTTATAGAAGTAATTTGGTTACTTTGTTTCTTTAACTTCTTTTTTTACATCTGTAGCTTTTGTTGCTGAAGCTGATTTTGAACATTTTGTTCCAGTTTTACTAGCACAACAAGATTTTTTTGTTGTAGCTTCTTTAGAACAACATGCTTTTTTACAATCTTTAGAACATGCTGTTTTATCAGCTTTATGTTTACAATCTTTTTTGTCACATTTTTTTCCATCTTCACAAAACTCAATATTTGTTGTTGTTTTTACGATAGTTTTATTTGCATAACTTGAAAACGTAAAAGTTACCAATGCAATTATTAATAATAAGTTTCTCATAATATAAAGTTTAAGTTTTAATACAGGACTAATTTAAGAATAGTAATTGTTGTAGGTTGTTATTTATATGTTAAAAATTCTAAAAAGTAGCAATAGTAGATATACCACCTTTTACTACATCGTTTAATTTAACATTCAATTTAATATCCAATGGAAGTAATAAATCTACTCTTGAACCAAATTTAATAAAACCACATTCGTCAGTTTGTTTCACTGCTTGGCCTTCTTTACCGAAAAATACAATACGTCTTGCTAAAGCCCCTGCAACTTGTCTATACAATACACTTCTACCTTTATCATCTTCTACAACAATAGTAGTTCTTTCGTTTTCGGTTGAAGATTTAGGATGCCAAGCAACTAGATATAACCCCGGATGGTATTTGAAGTATTTTATGTTGCCTGAGATAGGATATCTATTTAAATGAACGTTAATAGGAGACATAAAAACAGAAACTTGTAAACGTTTACCCTTGTAATATTCAGTTTCTTCTACCTCTTCAATTACAACAACTTTACCATCAGCAGGAGAAATTATTTCACCATCTTTAACTACAAAATTTCTTGTAGGACTTCTAAAAAATTGAATAATGATAATTAATAAAAAAGCAGATAATGCATAACCTAAAAATGTAATTATAAAATATTGATTAAGGAATAAGTGGATTAATCCATTTAATACTGCAACAAATATTAAAGTAATAATTAAAGATGGAATTCCTTGTTTATGAAATGTCATAGAGTTAGTTATTGAGCGACAAAAATAATAAAACTATTGTAGTTTGATTTGAATTTCAATTAAATCATCAAGTACAAATAACAATATACAAATGGAGCTGCTAATAATAAGCCATCAAACCTATCTAATATGCCGCCATGGCCAGGTAAAATGTTTCCAGAATCTTTTATGTTTAAGCTTCTTTTAAGCATCGATTCTACTAAATCTCCTAACCCGCCAAAGATGGTGATTAGGATGCCAATAACTATCCAATTTGATAAGCTTAGGTTAGTAAAATAAATGGATAGAATATAAGCGATAACAATTGTTAAAATTCCTCCTCCAATACTTCCTTCCCAAGTTTTTTTAGGTGAAATACGTTCGAAAAGTTTGTGTTTTCCTAAAAATTTTCCGGACAAATAAGCTCCAGTATCATTCGTCCACAACATAAAAAAGAATCCTAAAATTATCTGAAAGCTGTAGGTATCTATAAAACCTCCAATAGCATAATAGCCTAAATGATATAGCATTGCAAAAGGAATAACAATATAAATGCTGCCTAAAATAGTATAAGCAATGTTTAAAAATGGAGTTTCTTTTTTTCTGTACAATTCAAAAATGAAACTTAAGAATAACATCAATACAGGAATTGCGATGTATTTGCTATTGATGTTAGTTGATGCAGCTAATGTTAATGTGATAATTAATATGGAACTAGAAATAGTACCCCAAAATTTTATAGGGTTTACAGTTTTTGATTTTTTAACAAGTCCGTAAAATTCATCCACTCCTAAAATAACGATTAAACAAAATAATACTAAACTAATTATAGCATTGAAATAAACACCTGCAATAATTGCAGCAATAAAAAAGGCTCCTGTTATTGCTCTAGTTAACATTATAATTCGTTTTTAGCGATAATGTATTTTGCTTTGATGACATCTTCTGGTTTAATGTGTAATTCTAAACCTGCATTCATTAAATGGGTGTGCATAGAGTCCATTTTATTCATTAAAACCACTTCAATGTCATTATCTTCCAATACAGACTTTATAATTTGTGTCTCATTTTGGTTGTTACTTTTGTATATGATAACCCATACAGCCACCAATTACTCCTTTTCTTCAGATTTTGGTTTTGTTGGTTCTATTGATTCTGCTTTTTCTTCATTAGAATCCTCCTCTTTGGGTTCATTTTTAGTAGAATTAATAACTGCTTTCTTTTGAGATATTTTCTTTTCTGCTTTTAATTCAGCTTCAAATTCACTTTTACCAAAAATTAGTTCTAAATCATCTCTAAAAATAACTTCTTTTTCTAATAAAGCTTCAGCCAATAGAATCAGTTTATCTTTATTCTCTGCTAAAATTTTAAGTGTTCTTTGATAAGAAGTTTCTACTAAAATCCTTACTTCTTCATCAATCATTTCAGCAGTTTTTTCGCTATAAGGTTTTGAAAAAGAGTAGTCACTTTGTCCACTTGAATCGTAAAAACTAATGTTACCAATTTTGCTGTTTAAACCATAAATACTAACCATTGCATAGGCTTGTTTAGTAACCTTTTCTAGATCACTTAAAGCTCCGGTAGAAACTTTGCCAAACATAATTTCTTCTGCAGCTCTTCCACCTAAAGCAGCACACATCTCGTCTAATAACTGTTCTGTTGTTGTTATTTGTCTTTCATCTGGTAAGTACCATGCAGCTCCTAACGATCTTCCTCTTGGAATAATGGTAACTTTAATTAAAGGAGAAGCATATTTTACTAACCAACTTACTGAAGCATGTCCAGCTTCATGGAAAGCTATTGCTTTTCTTTCATGGTCGGAAATAATTCTATTTTTCTTTTCAAGCCCACCTATAATTCTATCTACTGCATCTAAAAAATCTTGTTTATTAACTTTCTTTTTGTCTTTACGTGCAGCAATTAAGGCAGCTTCATTACAAATGTTTGCAATATCAGCGCCAGAAAATCCTGGGGTTTGTTTTGCTAAAAATTTAATATCAACTGAGTTATCAATTTTTATAGGCTTTAAGTGTACTTTGAAAATTTCTTCACGTTCTTGTACTTCTGGTAAATCTACATGAATTTGTCTATCAAACCTTCCTGGCCTAACCAATGCTCTATCCAATACATCTGCTCGGTTTGTAGCAGCTAATACAATTACACCAGAGTTGGTTCCAAAACCATCCATTTCGGTTAGTAATTGATTTAAGGTATTTTCACGTTCATCATTAGAACCTTGAGCCATTCCTTTACCTCTAGCTCTTCCTATAGCATCAATTTCATCAATAAAAATAATTGAAGGAGCTTTGTCTTTTGCTTGTTTAAACAAATCTCTAACTCTTGATGCTCCAACACCAACAAACATCTCAACAAAATCAGAACCTGATAAAGAGTAAAAAGGAACTTTTGCTTCTCCTGCTACTGCTCTAGCTAATAAAGTTTTACCTGTTCCGGGAGGACCAACTAATAAAGCACCACGAGGAATTTTTGCACCTAAATCGGTATATTTTTTTGGTTTTTTCAGAAAATCTACAATTTCTTGAACCTCTTCTTTTGCACCTTCTAGTCCAGCAACATCATCAAAAGTTGTTCTTGTACTGTTTTCTTTATCAAACAATTGAGCTTTAGATTTTCCAATGCTAAATATTTGGCCTGCTCCTCCACCGGCACCTCCAGACATCCTTTTCATTAAGAACATCCAAATAGCAACAATAATTATAATTGGTAGCAATAAGCCTAATAATCCACCAAACCAATCTTCTTCAGTTATTACTCTATATTGAAGTTTTTGATCACTTCCTGAATACTTTTTTAAATCTTCGTAAAAACCATCTTGTGATAAAAATTCGAATGTGAAATGAGGGCCTTTGTTTGTAGAAGATCCTATTAATGGTGATTTCACTTTGTCTCTATAAGCTTCTTTTTCAAGTGCTTCTTTAGTTAATGTTACTCGAGCAATGTTTTTATTTTTTACAACAACAACACCTTTCACATCACCTTCCATCACCATTTTTTCAAAATCGTGTTCAGAAATTGTTGTTGAGCCTCCATCGAAATTAAATAATTGTAGCGCTATTAAAGCTGCTCCAATTACGGCATATATCCAATAAAAATTAGAAGGTTTTTTTGATCCTCCGCCTAAAGTAAACTTATTCTTTTGCTTTTTTGGTTGTTCCATTTATATTAATCTTCTATTTTAATGACTTTAGCATCAGCCCAAAGCCCATCTAAATTATAAAAATTTCTTGCTTCTTCCTGAAAAATATGAACTACTGTATTCACATAGTCTAAAATAATCCATTCTGAGTTTCCAAAACCTTCGGAGTGCCAAGGTCTTTCGTTAAGTGTTTGTTTAACTTCTTTTTCAGCTGAATTTGCTAAGGCACTTACATGTGTGTTAGAAGTTCCTGTGCATAAGATAAAATAATCACAAACAGCATTTTCAACCTCTTGTAAATCTATGCAAACAATATTTTCTCCTTTTAATTCTTGTAACCCTTTAATCGCTACATCTAATAGAATTTGCGATTCTTTTACTTCTTTAGTCTTACCCATTCAATAATTTAATCTTTTTTAACTCTGCAAAATAACGAAATATCCTTGAGGTAACTGATTTTATTTAAACATTTCGGATAAACTTTTAATTACATTTATTATCAATATTTTTGAAAATAATGTATCAGAGTTTATTTATAGGAAATAAGGTTGTAAAACTAGAGGAAGTGGATTCTACAAACACTTACTTGCAGAAATGTATAACTATTGATGATAAAGTGTTTGAAGGATTGGTAGTTATTGCTCAAAATCAAATTTTTGGTAAAGGACAAAGAGGGAATGAATGGAAGAGTAACTCTGGCGAGAATCTTACATTTTCAGTTTTATTAAAACCGAATTTGTTGGTGCAGGATCAATTTTTAATTAGCAAGCTAGTTTCTTTGGCTATTATAGATTTATTAAAAGAAATAGGGATTTCAAATTCAGCAATAAAATGGCCAAATGATATTTATTGTGACGATAATAAAATTGCAGGAATACTCATTGAAAATACAATTCGTAGTAATAAAGTTTATCATTCAATTGTTGGAATTGGGTTAAATGTTAACCAACTTTCTTTTGGTGAAGGAGTCAAAAACCCTACTTCGGTTAGAAAAGAATTAAACTTAGAATTTGATTTAGATAGTTTATTGAGTAAACTATTATTTTTTTTAGAGAAAAGATATTTATTATTAAAAGCGTCTAAAATTGAATTGATAGATACAGATTACCTTAAAAATCTATATGGGTTATCTATAAGCAGAAGCTATATGGTTAATGATGAATTAGTAAAAGGTGAGGTAGTAGGTGTCTCTAAAATAGGTAAACTTCAATTAAAAAGGGAAAACAAAATTGAAGAGTTTGATTTAAAAGAAATAACTTTTTTATTCTAAAGCAGCTAATTCTTTAAGTTTCATAGTTTTTGCAACTGATTTTAAAGCATCAGTATTTTTTTGATTATCACCATCAATGGTTAACAAAAAACGATCACCTAAACCAAGAATAATGTTAGCACGGTTACTTTTTTTCTTATAAGACTCCCAACCATTAATGTTATCTTCAAAATTTAAGCTTTGAGCAATTTCTTCACTTGTGTCAATTTTAAATCCACTTGCCCACATTGCTGTTGCCATAGAATACATGCTATAAGCAGCATTGTAATCAATTAAAGAGATGTTAATTCTGTTACCGTTTTTATTTTTAAATTCTACTTCTGCAGATGAGTGAGATGCTCCTTGCATATCCATTGAAGCTCCTTTAGGTTCTCCATTAATTTGATAACCATCAATACTTTCGGGTAAATATTTTATTAATTCTTCATAATGCATGGCTTTAGCATCTTTTTTGTTTTCCATATTTTTTTGCATCTTTTCGGCACTTTCCTGCATGTTTTTACTCATTTTCATCATTGCGCCAAGCGGATTTTTTTCAATGTCAATATTTTCTTTTTCAGTTTCTTTTGGTTCATCATTACCACCACAAGAAATAAAAGTTATTGTGGAAAGAATTAAAAATAGGGATGTTAAATTTTTCATCATTTTAATATTAAGAAGTAAATGTAATAAAATAAAAAAAGCTCTACAATATGCAGAGCTTTTGAAATAAAAGTTTTAACTAATTATCTTATAATTAGTTTTTTAGTTGTAGTATTTTCTGTACTTGAGACCTTAATAAAATAAACTCCTTTAGACTTAAAAATTGTAGATTCTAATTTTACTAATTGGTTAGCTTTTTTAGATAAGTTTTCTGAATAAACTAATTCACCTAAAACATTTACTACTTGTAATTTAGAGAAATCAGCAATATTATTTAATTGAATATTTATATTGTCACCTTCAGATGGGTTGGGATAAATATTAAAATCAGTATTCTTTGAAATTTCATTAAGACCAGTAACTTGAGTTCCAGTAGAACCTTGACCACCATCTGCATCTACACTCATTCCTGTGTAAACTTCCTTGTTAGATGAATTAGCATCAATAACAAAGGCTAAAACATGAGCTTTAGCAATATTAATTGGATTTATTGCATTTGCTAAATTGAAAACATACTGTTTAGTGTACAAGCTTCCTTGGGTAGTAGGACTAGAAATTGCATCGCCCCATTGTCCAGTATTCACATTTTCTCTAAAAGTGTGTTTATAAATATAAGGATTTGAAGGGGTTGCGCTAGATCCTGATTGATATCCTGATGTTAAATCATCTTCAGAAATCATAACATATAAACTATTTACAGCGGTAACATTGGATGTATAATAAACTTCTACATCTATAGTTAATGTTTGCGCTGTAGAATTATAAACAGATTTTACACCTACATTTAGTGGTGAAGTTTCGTTTAAAGTATTAGTAACATGCCCTGACCAAGCACTTGAACTTTGCAATAAATTACCACTTGTTAAAATTTTTCTATTAATGAATGCAGATGGCATAAATCTAGAACCATTTCCAGGCGAACAATAAGTAGAATTATAAAAAGGATCTAAGTAAGATCTTCTAAAATCAGTGCCTTGTGTGCCAGTTGGATCTGTATAACTTGAATTAGTTGGGTTATAACCGATAGTATGAACAACTCCAGGGTTTGAAGTAATAATACCATTTAAAGTGGTGTGACCAGAAGGGCAGTTGCTACATTTAATACCAGTAAATTCTTCAACTATTGCATGCTTATTGCCAGCGCCAGTATAAACAATTGTTTGCGCAGATATTGAAAAGGTAAGTCCTAATAGTCCAATAAAAAATAAAGTAGATTTTTTCATATAATAGAATTTTTATTTCTAATAAAATTAGACGAAAAAAATGATAATACCTAATTTAATATAAAGAGCTGTTTTTTGATAAAAGATAGGGATTAAGCGTAAATTTTAGCTAATCGGTAAACTAAATTGTTTAAAAACTCTGTTAAAGGTTTTTCTAACATCATTTTCATGAAAGGATTAATTTCTCCGTCAAATTCTAAGTGAGCTTGAGAAGTCTTTTCTTCTTGTGTTGATATAAAAAGGTTAAGTGTAAACTTAAAAGGAGTTTTACCAAAAGAATCTAAATATATTAAAGAGTTTGGGGTAGATGCAACACGTTTTAATTCAATAGTACCCATACTTTTAATTTTGCATGAACAAGATTCAGTAGTTGCTTCCCATTTTTCAAGCTTATCTTTAGAAAATAATACTTCAAAATTATTCATGTCCATTAAAAAGTTAAAAACTTCCTCTTGACTCGCATTTATAATTTTTGGTTCAGTGTTAATTTTCAAAATATGTGTTTTACTTAATTGTTTTTTCTGGTGACCAGTTACTTGGGTTTTTTCTCCATTCAGTTAATGATTCAACATCTTTTTCAGAAATATAATTAGAATCAACAGCAAATTTTAATAATGTGTTGTAATCACTTAGTGTAATTAATTTACAGTTATTAGCTTCAAAATTTTTCTTAGCTAATTCAAAACCATAAGTAAAAATAGCTACCATTCCGAGCACATTACATTCATTTTCTTTTAAAGCTTCAACTGCTTTCAAACTGCTCCCCCCTGTAGAAATTAGATCCTCTATAACCACTACATTTTGATCTTTAAAAATATCACCTTCAATTAAATTTTGCATGCCATGACCTTTGGTAGATGAACGAATGTATGCAAATGGTAATCCCATTGCTTCTGCAACTAAAGCACCATGAGCAATTCCTCCAGTAGCTACACCCGCAATAACTTCGACATTTGGAAAATGCTCATTAATCGCAGCAACAAATTGCTGACGAATAAATGTTCTAACCGGAGGATAAGAGAGCGATTTTCTATTATCGCAATAAATTGGCGAATTCCAACCAGAAGCCCATTGAAAAGGATTTGCAGGTTGCAATTTAATAGCTTTAATTTGTAGTAATGATTCAGCTATTTTTGAGGCCGATTCTGTATTTAAAATCATAGGTGCAAATGTATAAAGTTTTTATTAATGAAAAGGTTATTTGTTTTACTAATAACACAGAAAAAACTAAAGATTTTTCTAATGTTTTGGTTTTAAACTTTTTCCTTACAAGTAACATTCCGTTTTTATTAGAGTTGCTTGACAATGGCAGAGATATTGATGCCATAATTATAAATGTACCAGATTTTGACAATGCTTTTAAATCGTTTCAATCATACTTTAAAATAATTAATGCTGCAGGAGGCATAGTTGTTAATAATCAAAATAAAAAATTATTTATTTACAGATTACATAAATGGGATTTACCAAAAGGTAAAATAGAAGCAGACGAGAGTATTGAAAATGCAGCAATTAGAGAGGTGGAAGAAGAATGTGGTATAACAGGATTAACGATTAATAATAAATTAACAGACACTTTTCACGTTTATGAACACAAGGAAAAATTGATTTTAAAACAAACTTTTTGGTTCGGAATGACTACCGATTTTACTGGAGAGCTAACACCTCAATTAGAAGAAAATATTACTAAAGTAAAATGGCTTACTGATTTGGAGATTGAAGAAATAGTATTAAAAAATACCTATTCATCTATAAGAGAATTATTAGCGATTACTTTTTAACCATATCATAAAAAACCCTTTCAATATTTTCTTCTGTAGCTCTTTCGCTAGTTCCTCCAGGTCGTGGAGCAGGTGCTTTTAAAATTTTCAAATCATCATCAATTAAAATATAAATAGGATAGGTTACAATGTTGTATTGTTCCAATAATTTTTTGTCATTTCCAAGGTGTAAAAATGTCCAATTATAAGTTGAGTTTTTCTGTAAGAAGCTGGTCATTTTTTTATAATCATTATCAGCACAAATACTTATAAATTCAATTTTATTTTTATACTCTTTATGTAATGTTTCTAAAATTTTCATTTCTTTCTGGCTAGGTATACTCCATGTTGTCCAGAAATTAATGTATATAGGTTTTCCTTTAAAACTGTTTAATGAGATAAGTTCTCCATCTTTGTTTTTTAGTTTGAAATCAGGAGCAACACTACCAGTACCAAATTTCTTTTCAGTTATTTTTTCAATAATATTTTGAGCTATTATTTTTTGTTCAGGATATTTCGAGTTGTCTTTTATTTCTATTAAAATGCTAATAATATTTTTTTGAGTAAAATATTTATCATGGCTAATTTCAAGTAACCCATTTAACATAAACAAATTTTTAAACTCGTCATTTTGTAAGAAAGGGTACTTAGTCAAAGCTTTTGATAATCCAAGATAACTTTTATTGTCGTTAATAGCAGCATTAATATCTGTGCCTGGAAGTTGTAGCGTAAGTTTTTTTAATTCACTTTTAAAAAAGGATTGAAAAAATGCAGCATATTCTGGGCTGTGATAAAGTACAGGTTTCTTATCAAGGTATTCTAAATAAATATTAGCTTTTGTGTTTAAGCTATTTTTTCCATTCTGATTAATATCGTAAGAAACATCTAAAGAATTTTCGGTTGAAGCAATGCTATAAGTAATGTGATTTTTTATAAAATCAGAATCAATACTTTCAACTTCTTTTAATAGTTTTATTTTAAATGATTTTAATTTAGGTTCAATAGATCGATCTCGTTTTTTAAAAAGCACAACATTTTCAGAAATAAAATCATCAAATTGTTTATTAAACTTTTTTACCTGTTGATTTAATTCTGTTGGTACAGGGAAGTTGAAAATCACAGACAATTCCTTATCATATATTCTACTTTTGTTAAGTTCGTCACTATAACTTATATTTATATTATATACTTCACCTGGTTTTACAAATATCCAAGAAGTTTTATCTTCTATTTTCAAATATATTTTTTTGATGTTTATAGCATCAAATTCAAAAATATAAGCTCCATTTTGGTCAATATCGGTATATCCAATTTTTACTTTTTGATTTGTGATGTAATCAGAATAAGTATAAAAAGATATTTCATTTCCTTTAAATAGTTTAGAATTACCTTTAATTACAGTAGTACTTGCCACTAAATTAGAAGTGATAATAATTAATGTAATAACAAAAAAATGACTGATTCTCATACCTTACTTAACTAATTTATTTGCTAATGATTTAGGGATAAATTGATTTACATCTCCTCCATTAATCAATATATCACGAACAATTGAAGAATTTATTGCGGCAAGCTCAGGAATAGTTGTTATAAAAATGGTTTCAATAGTCTCATCCATCGCTTTATTCATTTGTGCAATTGGGTTTTCATAATTGTAATCATTCGCATTTCTAATACCTCTTAAAATGTACTTAGCATTTTTTTCTTTACAAAATTTAACGGTTAAACCTTCGTAAGTTGTAACCTCTACTTTTGGATAATTTTTAAAAGTTGTTTTTGTAAATTCGATACGTTCTTCTAAGGGAAAGTGATATTTTTTTAATGTATTGATACCAATAGCAACAATTATTTTGTCAAATAATGGTAAAGCTCTCTCAACAATATTTTGGTGTCCTAATGTAATAGGGTCAAATGAACCAGGAAAAATAGCTACTCTCATAAGTCTTATTTAATTTTCAAAGTTAATTATTCGATATTAAATCGATACAAAAGTCTTACCCTAAAAATTAGCCCATCACTAAAGTCGGGATTTAAAACAGTTCTATTGTCTCCAAATCGGAAAGCAGAAATGCCTAAATCAGTTTTATCATTGCCGTTATATATTCGATAACTTCTGCCAATGGTATAACCTATTTTAGTTTGTATTAATAAGGTTTTTGAAGTGTTAAATTGTAAATAGCCAAAAATTTCATTGGTCTTTTTTACTACGTAAGCGTTATTCTCTGATAGGTTGTAACTTCTAACTCCCGCAGTAAAATTGGTTCCAACATTTAGCCAATTTACTAATTGATAATTCATGTCAGCCCATATCGGTAAAGTAATGTTGGTTTCAAATTTTTTATTAGGGCTTTTATAATACAAACCAAAAAGTGGAACAAAAAATGGTCCGAATAGTTCTTGATTGTAATAAATTCCAAAATTGTATTTTAAACTTTCATTTTTTTTGTACTTCATTAATACCAATGCACCTAATTGAAAATCTTTATCCGAAAGCGATTTAAAATCGGAAGATAGTTTTGGTAATAACATGTAGGTTCCTGATAATTTTTCAGAGTGAGTTTTGTTAAAGCCCACTTTAAGGTTGACGGTAGAAATTGTTTGAGCATTTGCTAAGGGATGAAGCTTGACTTTTATCTGCTCAAGCATAAAACCTGTGATAATTGCATTGTTGTCATTCAATTTAATAGGCAGCGTTATGTCTGCTCCAAATTCTTCTACAGAAGTATTTCCTTCTATACTGTCAAAACTATTTGCTGGTGTTGAGCCATAATAAAATTTAGCTAAATCAACATAGTCTTGAGCCAAGCAAAAATTAGCTAAAAGAAAAGTAAAATATAAGATAATGATGTGTTTCATAACAACTCAACTTATTTTTAACCTTGATAAAGTGTAAAAACTGTAATTTCGGGTAAGATACCAACTCTTCCTGGAAATCCAATAAAACCTAATCCTCTGTTTACATAAATTTGCTGATCATTTTTTTTGTATAAACCTGCCCATTGTTCGTACATATATTGAGAAGGACTCCATTTAAAACCAGGTATTTCTATGCCAAATTGCATA
This sequence comes from Vicingaceae bacterium, assembly GCA_037969435.1. Classification (GTDB taxonomy): domain Bacteria; phylum Bacteroidota; class Bacteroidia; order Flavobacteriales_E; family Vicingaceae. The sequence goes on along the minus strand of JBBKXK010000018.1, from coordinate 366,612 downwards.
CCATGAGTATGGCCCGAAAAAGTTGCAGCAATATCTTTATGTTCAGGTAATACTTTCGCTTCCCAATGAGATGGGTCGTGACTTAAAAGTAATTTTATGTCTGATTCTAAACAACCTTCTTTTGCTTTGTAAATATCTCCATATTTTTGAAACCTGCCTTTATCACCCCAATTTTCTACACCAAGTATGGCTAAACGTTCATTTTCATTTTCAATAATATGATTTTCGTTTAACAGTAATTTCCATCCCAATTTTTGATGAATTTCTTGCATTAATTGATAATTATGTGTTTTCCCTTCAATATCTTCTGGTTGATAAAAATAATCGCCATAATCATGGTTACCTAAAATAGAAAAAATGCCCATTTTAGTCTTTAAATTTTTTAATACATCAATAAAAGGGAGGGCTTCTTCACTAATTTCGTTTACCAGATCACCAGTAAAAAAAATAATATCTGGATTTTCATTATTAACCATTTCAACGACTTTTTTAAATGGAGTATCAGTAATAAAACTTCCTGAATGAATGTCAGATAATTGAATAATTTTTAACCCTTGAAAGGAGTTGGGTAGATTTTTTATAGCTAATTTTTCTCGATGAATAGTATAATCAAATGCAGACTTTAATACTCCGTAAAGCATTGTTCCAAAAGGGATTGCAGCTGTAATTAAGGCAGCTTTTTTTAAAAACTCAACTCGGCTTATGGCATTTTTACTTTTGGTGGGTTCTACTTTTCGATAAATTATTTTATTGATAACAAATAAGATAAGTTGAAACAGATCGAATACTAAAAGGATAACAGCACCTAATATTTTAGATACAGTGATTATAAATACAAAACCTAAAATATAAATTCGGGCAAATTTTGGTGGTGGTATTTTATTGATAAAGAAAAATGTAGAATAGAGTAAGAACAATATTGTTAAAATGGTAATGCTCCAATAAGCCCATTTTATTAACCTTTTTTTCTTTTCGCTTATATTTTTTGCGACATATTTTATTGCTCGATAAAAATAGGTATCAATAATTATAACAATAAGAGCAAAAAATAAAATAAAGGTTAAGTACATTAAAGTATTAGATTTACTGCTTGTTTTTAGATAGGCAGTGTTGATTTAATAAAGTTACGAAAGTAAGAAAACACTTAGTTTTATTTTAATAAATAAATCTTAATTTAAGTGTATTGGATTTCAAAAAAATTATTACATTTGCATCCTCTTTTAAAGGAATAGATTAAAAAATAGTAAAATGAAAAAAGATATACACCCAGAGCAATATAGGTTAGTAGTGTTTAAAGACATGTCAAATGATTACGGATTTTTATGTAAATCGGCTGCTGATGCAAGAGAAACTATCGTTTGGGAAGATGGTAATGAGTACCCTGTAATTAAATTAGAGATTTCTCATAAATCTCACCCTTTTTACACTGGTAAAATGAATTTAGTTGATACTGCTGGTAGAATTGATAAATTTAAGACTCGTTACGCAAAACATAAGAAATAATAAGAATTTCATAATATTTATTAAAAAGTCCCGATTTGTTTCGGGACTTTTTTATTTTAGTACTATCTAAAAATAGTGAAGATGAATGTAGTTTTTTTTGAGGACGAAAAAAGAGTAAATTTTTTACCATTGGCTTATACAAAGCCTATTTCTAAAATTCGTGTAGGTATTTTAACAGTTGAAGAGAAATGGAAAATTTATTTTAAAAACAAAGGTGTTGAGATAAATATATCCTACATTACAGAAGATTATTTAGCTAAAAAATATCCGTTAGTAACTCAAAATGAAAACATTTTTATCAATGCTCGATTTTTTCCAAATGAAAGATTAGTAGATTTTATCATTAACAATTTAATAGCTGATGAAGCTATATTTTATGAAGGAACAGTGATAACTGCTAAATGTACTTTACAACAATTTAAAAGCGAATCATATTATATAAAAGACCATAATGAAAGTTTTGTATCAATAGAATTAAAAATGATTACAGATATTTTTTCTAAAAATGAAGAAGCATTGAATCAGGATTATCAGTTGATAACTGCTGGTAGAAAATCGCAGTCAATATCGTCAACAAATATTTTAATTGGAGATAATATTTTTTTAGAAGAAGGAGCGAAAGTAGAAGCAGCTATTTTAAATAGTACAACAGGACCAATTTATATCGGTAAAGATGCAGAAATAATGGAAGGTAGTATTGTGCGAGGAGGTTTGGCATTGTGTGAAGGAGCAGTTTTAAAATTAGGAGCTAAAATTTATGGTGCTACTACTATTGGAAAATATTCTAAAGTTGGTGGTGAAGTAAATAATTCAGTTATTCAGGATTATTCAAACAAAGGACATGATGGCTTTTTAGGAAATTCTGTAATTGGTGAATGGTGTAATTTAGGTGCAGATACTAATACTTCTAATCTTAAAAATAATTATGCAGCTGTTAAATTATGGTCGTATGTTACTGAAAAATTTGATGATACTGGTTTGCAGTTTTGTGGATTAATAATGGGGGATCATTCAAAATGTGGGATTAATACCATGTTTAATACAGGTACTGTTGTTGGTGTTTCTTCTAATATTTATGGGAGTGGATTTCCGAGGAATTTTGTTCCATCATTTAGCTGGGGAGGAGCAAGTGGTGTAATCACTTATAAATTAGATAAAGTGTTTGAAGTTGCTCAGATTGTAATGAGTAGAAGAGGGATTGATTTAACGGAAAATGATAAAGAAATTTTAACTGCCATTTTTGAAATGACCAGTAAATTCAGAAAATAACACCGCCAATTTTTCCGTTTTTAATTAATGGCATAAGTCTTGAAATATAGACTAAACGCAGAGATACTTGACAAATAAAAAGTATAGCTGTCATAATGACTTAAAACAGGCAATGCCTGATATTTATATTAGAATTTTGATAAATGAAAGATAGTTTTGATTTTGACAACATGGTAATAAGTAATGTGATGGAGGAAGACGCAGAGTTTATTCCATTATTATCGCAAGACGATGAAGAGCAAATAAATGCTGAAGAAACGCCAGATGAATTACCAATATTACCTTTAAGAAATACAGTTTTATTTCCTGGAGTTGTAATACCAATTACCGTTGGTAGAGATAAATCTATTAAGCTAATTAAAGAAGCTTATAAAGGTGATAAAACATTAGGGGTAGTTTCTCAAAAAAATGATGGAGTAGAAGATCCAGAAGAAAAGGATTTGAACAAGGTAGGAACAGTTGCTTATATTCTTAAAATGTTAAGAATGCCAGATGGTAATACTACAGTTATTATACAGGGAAAAAAACGTTTTAAAATAAAAGAAGTAACTCAAACGGAACCTTTTTTAAAAGCAAAAATTGAACCTTTTAATCAAATAGAAAAACCAAAAGGCAAAAATTTTAACGCATTAGTAGCGTCTATTAAAGATTTGGCTTCACAAATTATAGAACAATCTCCAAACATTCCTACAGAAGCAACATTTGCAATAAAAAATATAGAAAGTCCTACTTTCCTAATCAATTTTATTGCATCTAACATGAAAGCTGAAGTGCCTATAAAACAAAGCTTATTAGAAATACCTGAGTTGAATGAGAGAGCTAATTCTTTGTTAGAACATTTAACTAAAGAGCTACAATTATTGGAGTTAAAAAATGACATTCAATCAAAGGTTAGAACAGATTTAGATCAACAACAACGAGAATATTTTTTAAACCAGCAGATTAAGCAAATTCAAGAAGAGTTGGGTGGAGATCCACAACAACAGGAGGTTGAAGATTTTAAGAAGAAAGCCGCAAAGAAAAAATGGACCAAAACTGTTTCAGAAAGATTTGATAAAGAACTTTTAAAATTCCAACGATTAAATCCTCAAGCAGCAGAATATTCAGTTCAATTAAATTATTTAGAAACATTAATTGAATTGCCTTGGAATGATTATACCAAGGATAATTTTGATTTAAAAAGAGCTCAGAAAATATTAGATAAAGATCATTTTGGTTTAGAAAAAGTTAAAGAAAGAATTATTGAATATTTAGCAGTTTTAAAATTGAAAGGAGATATGAAATCTCCAATTTTATGTTTGTATGGACCTCCGGGAGTTGGTAAAACTTCTTTAGGAAAATCTGTTGCTGAAGCTTTAAATAGAAAGTATGTAAGAATGTCTTTAGGAGGCGTTAGAGATGAAGCAGAAATTAGAGGGCATCGTAAAACATATATTGGAGCAATGCCAGGTAGAATTATCCAAAACATTAAAAAGGTAAATTCATCAAATCCAGTTTATGTTCTAGATGAGGTGGATAAATTAGGGACAAGCCATCAAGGAGATCCTTCTTCTGCTTTGTTGGAGGTGCTAGATCCAGAACAAAATCAATCTTTTTACGATAATTTTTTAGAATTAGATTACGACTTATCTAAGGTTTTATTTATCGCAACAGCTAATTCATTATCAACGATACAGCCAGCGTTGCGTGATAGAATGGAAATTATTGAAATTAACGGTTATACTGTTGAAGAGAAAATTGAAATTGCCATTAAACATTTGATTCCAAAGTTGCTAGTAAATCATGGGTTGAAAAAAGCTCATTTAAGTATTGCTAAGCCTGTAATTGAAAAAGTAATTACTGAATATACAAGAGAATCTGGTGTTAGATCGTTGGAGAAAAAGTTGGCTAAAATAGTAAGAAACATTGCTAAACAAATTGCAATGGAAGAAGAAGTGAAATCTAAAATTGAAAAAGCAGATTTAACTAAAATTTTAGGTCCAGGACACTCAAAAGATAAATACCAAGGCAATGATGTTGCAGGAGTTGTTACAGGTTTAGCTTGGACATCAGTAGGTGGAGATATTTTGTTTATTGAAACAAGCTTGAGTAAAGGAAAAGGTAAATTAACCTTAACGGGTAATTTAGGTGATGTAATGAAAGAATCAGCTGTTATTGCTTTAGCATATTTAAAAGCTCATTCTGAAATGATAGGTTTAAAACCAGAAGTTTTTGAGAAATGGGATGTGCACATACATGTGCCAGAAGGAGCAACACCAAAAGATGGACCTTCGGCAGGGATTACGATGCTAACAGCATTAGCGTCAGCATTTACACAACGTAAAGTGAAAAACAAACTAGCCATGACTGGAGAGATTACTTTAAGAGGAAGAGTTCTGGCAGTTGGAGGGATAAAAGAGAAAATTTTAGCTGCAAAAAGAGCTGAAATTAAAGAGATTATTTTATCAGAAGATAACAGAAAGGATATTGATGAAATTAAAGCAGATTACTTAAAAGGTTTAACTTTTCACTATGTGAAGAACATGATGGAGGTAGTGGAATTAGCATTAACGAATCAAAAAGTGAAAGATGCTGTAAAAGTTTAATTAATGTTAACAACTGTTGATAATTTATGAAAAATTAAAAAAATCAACACGGCTAAAAAAATTACATTTGTTAACCTTGTAAATACAAGGAAATACAAAATAAAAAAACATGAAATTTATAGTATCTAGTGAAGTTTTATTAAAAAAGTTACAGTTAGTAGGAGGTGTGCTTAATTCTAGCAATACCTTACCAATTTTGGATAATTTTTTATTTCAAATAAAAAAAGGAGAGTTAAGCATTACTGCTTCAGATTTAGAAACCACTATGGTTACTCAAATATCTATAGAGGCAAAAGAAGATGGAGTGATTGCAATACCTGCTAAATTATTATTAGATACTTTAAAAACTTTTCCAGATCAACCGTTAACATTTACAATTGATAAAGAAAATTTTGGAATAGAAATTTCTTCTGACTTTGGTAAATACAAGTTAATTGGCCATAATGGAGATGAATTTCCTAAAACACCAAAATTAGAATCTCCATCAACAATCTCTGTTGAGGGAGGTATTCTTTCTAATGCAGTAAATAAAACTTTATTTGCAACAGGTAATGATGAGTTAAGACCAGTGATGTCAGGTGTTTATTTTGAGTTAAATAATGATAATTTAACCTTTGTTGCTACTGATGCACATAAATTGGTGAAGTATACAAGAACAGATTTAAAAGCAGAAAAAGGTTCTTCATTTATTTTACCAAAAAAACCATTAACACTATTAAAAAGTATTTTAGGAAGTGTTGGTGAAGAGGTGAAAATTGAATACAATGAAACCAATGCAATGTTTGTTTTTGGTTCAACAAAAATGATTGCTAGATTAATTGATGGGAAATACCCAAATTATGGTGCAGTTATTCCAACTGAAAACCCTAATAAATTAACAATTAGCAGAACAGCATTGTTAAACTCTGTGAAAAGAGTTTCAATTTTCTCTAATAAAACAACTCACCAAGTAAGGTTAAAAATGACGGGTAGCGAATTACATATTTCTGCCGAAGATTTAGACTTTGCAAACGAGGCAAATGAAAGATTAACTTGTCAATATGAAGGTGAGGACATGGAAATAGGATTTAACTCTAGGTTTTTAGTAGAGATGTTATCTAACTTAGAATCTGATGAGGTAAACATTGCAATGTCAGCTCCAAATAGAGCAGGTATTTTAACACCAAGTGAAAAAAGTGATGACGCAGAAGAGGTGCTAATGTTAGTAATGCCTGTAATGTTGAATAATTAATTAAGAAATTAAGTGAAAAGGCAATAGGCATTAGTATTTACTAATGCCTATTTACTTATACCTAACACCTAATCAAATGGAATTATTAAAAGAACTATGCGGAATACATGCACCATCGGGTAGCGAGTATAAAATGACTGAGTTTTTATTAAGCTATGTCAACCAAAATAAAAGTAGTTGGAAAGTACAACCAGAAATTATTTATGGTGATAATTTTCAGGATTGTATTTTATTAGTTTTTGGAAAACCAACAACTGCAATTTTTGCGCACATGGATTCTGTTGGTTATACAGTTGGTTATAACAATAATTTAATTAAAATAGGAGGTCCTTCGGCTAAAAAAGGAGCAATATTAGTTGGAGAAGACAGCCAAGGAATAATAGAATGTGTTTTACACTCTAAGCAAGACGAGCATGATTATTTAACTTTCAGTGCTAAGTTTGATAGAGAAATAGATAGAGGTACCACTTTAACTTACCAACCAAACTTTAGAGAAGATGCTGATTTTGTGCAGTGTTGTTATATGGATGACAGGTTAGGGATATGGAATGCTTTAAAAGTAACGGAAACTTTAGAAAATGGAATTGTTGTTTTTTCTGCTTGGGAAGAGCATGGAGGAGGAAGTGTAGGTTACCTAGGTAAATATATTTATGAGAATTATGGTGTAAAACAAGCCTTAATTTCTGATATAACTTGGATTACTGAAGGCGTAAAATTTAATAAAGGAGTAGCAATCTCAATGCGAGATTCTGGAATACCTAGAAGAAGTTATTTGAATAAAATAATAGACTTAGCAAAAGAAAGTAAAATACCTTTTCAATTAGAAGTAGAAAGTGCGGGAGGAAGTGATGGTAATGCTTTGCAACGTTCTCCTTATCCTTTCGATTGGTGTTTTATTGGAGCAGGTGAAGATTTTGTTCATTCACCAGATGAAAAAGTCCATAAGAATGATATTAAAGCTATGGTAGAAATGTATCAGTATTTGATGAAAAAGCTATAAATATTTAATTAAATAATTCATAATTTATAATTTATAATTTATAATTTATAATTCATAATTTATAATTCATAATTTATAATTCATAATTTATAATTTATAATTCATAATTCATTTTTTGTTTTATATTTGGAAAGATTTAATGATAAAAAAGAGTAATTTATGAAATTAATTTTATTAAATATTGTAGTTCTACTAATGGCTTCTCATGATTTATATTCTCAAGAAGCTGTTCTTTCTTCTGGTGGAGATGCAACTGGTTCTGGAGGTTCTGTTAGCTATTCTATCGGACAAGTTATTTACACAACTAATTTTGGGGCTTCTACTTCTTCGGCACAAGGAGTTCAGCAACCTTACGAAATATCTATCGTTTCAGAAGTTATTGAAAATGAATCTAATTTAGAAATATTGGTTTATCCAAATCCAACTACAGACTTTTTAATACTTAAAATTGAAAATTTTGATTTAGCAAATTTATCATATGAATTATATAGTATTGAAGGAAAATTGATTGATCACAGTATAATTAATAACAATACCAATTCTATTAAAGTAGATGGATTACCAAATTCAACTTATTTTTTAAAAGTGATTGAAAATCAAAAACCAGTTAAAACATTTAAAATTATTAAAAACTAGAAAATGAAAAATTTATTTGTAATAATTCTAGCATTAACACTTTCTGTAAGTGCTTTTGCTCAAGCTCCTGAAAAAATGAGCTACCAGGCAGTAATAAGAGATGCGAGTAATAATTTAATTACAAACACAACTGTAGGTATAAAAATTAGCATTCTACAAGGGTCATCTACAGGTACTGCAGTATATGTAGAGACACATAATGCTACTACTAATATTAATGGTTTAGTTAGTTTAGAAATTGGAGGAGGTACAGCTGTTACAGGTACATTCCCAGCTATTAACTGGGGAGTCAGTCAGTTATTATACTAGGGTTGAGACAGACCCAACTGGTGGAACAAATTATACTGTTTCTGGAACTACACAATTAATAAGTGTTCCTTATGCCTTACATGCTAAAACTGCTGCTAATGCTACAACAGGACCGGTAGGTCCAACTGGTCCAACCGGTTTGACCGGTGCAACTGGGGTAACAGGTTCGACAGGGGCTACAGGTCTAACTGGTGCTACTGGCCCAACAGGTTTTTTAACCAATGGTGCTGCAGCTGGTAATACACCTTATTGGAATGGTTCATCATGGATAACTAATAGTAGTAATATCTTTAACAATGGAGGAAATATTGGGATAGGCACATCTACTCCAACTAGAAATTTGGAGGTAAAAGCAATTAATGGGATAACACCCGATATTTTTATAAACTCAGGCACTTTAAATGCATCTGCTGGCTTAACATTTAGTGCATATAGATCTGCTTTTAACCTCTATTCACAAGGAGAGCTTAGAATGTTAAATACTGAGAAATTTGTTTTTCAAAGATTTTATGCCCCTACATCAACGGTTACATTAATGACTATAGAATTACCAACTGGAAATGTTGGAATAGGTTATCCTGAAACTACTACAATACAATCAAAACTCCAAGTTAAAGGTGGGGATGTATATATAGAAGATATAAATAGAGGAGTAATTATGAAATCTCCTAATGGGCAATGTTGGCGAATTACAGTTGATAATACTGGTAATTTAATTACTACAGCTATTACATGTCCATAAGATAAATATAAAACTTGAAAAAAGGCTTTGATATTTTCAAAGCCTTTTTTATTTTAATAATTAAAGGCTAAGTGCCTTAATAGATAATTCTAAAAAACTCCTTATCTTCGCTACATGAAACAAGGAATTGTAAAAAAAGGTAAAGTAATTGCCGAAAATGTACCAACACCTCAAGTGAGTGATGGTAGTGTTTTAATACAAGTGCATTACAGTTGTATTTCTGCTGGAACAGAAATGACAAGTGTCAATACTTCTAAACAATCTTTAATTAAAAGGGCAATGAATAGCCCTGAAGAAGTTAAAACAGCAATAGAATTTGCTAAAGCGAATGGTATAGCTAAAACGATACAACGTGTAAAAGGAGTTTTGGATGGAGGGAAACAAACAGGGTACTCTATTGCTGGAGAAGTAATAGCTGTAGGTAAAGGAGTAGATCAATTTTTGGTTGGAGATAAAGTTGCTGCAGCTGGAGCAGGTATTGCCAATCATGCTGAATTTGTTGATGTTCCTGTAAATTTAGTAATGCCGATGCCTAAAGATATGAGTTGCAAACAAGCATCTACTGTAACTTTAGGAGGAATAGCTTTACAAGGGGTTAGAAGAGTCGATTTAAAGTTAGGTGAAACATGTGTGGTAGTTGGAGCAGGTATTTTAGGTCTTCTTTCTGTTCAGATGTTAAAATTGAGTGGAATTCAAGTCATTGTAAGTGATTTTGATACAAAAAGATTGGCATTAGCAAAAGAATTAGGAGCTGATTTAGTAATTAACCCAGCAAATGAAGATTTATTAAAAACAGTAAGTTCTTATACCGGAGGTTATGGAGCAGATGGAGTATTATTTACGGCAGCAACTGCAAGTAGCAAACCTTTGTCGGAATCATTTAAAATGTGCCGTAAAAAAGGTAAAGTAGTGTTAGTTGGAGTTGTTGGGATGGAAATACAACGAGGCGATATGTATATGAAAGAATTAGATTTCTTAATATCAACATCTTATGGACCGGGAAGGTATGATGCTAACTATGAGGAAAAAGGATTGGATTATCCTTTTGCTTATGTGAGGTGGACTGAGAATAGAAATATGACTGAGTATTTACGCTTAGTTAACAACAAAAGCATAGATGTAGATAAATTAATTGATGGAGTTTATTCTATTGATAAGATTACCGAAGCATTTGACTCTTTACAAAAAGAAGGCGAAAAACCAATAATTGTTTTATTGGATTATGGAAATACTAAGAAAAATGCAGCAGCTGAAACGAAGGTTAATTTACAAGCAAAAAGTGTTTCTTCAGATACTATAAATGTAGGATTAGTTGGTGCTGGATCTTTTGCAATAGGAATGCATTTACCTAATATGAAAGCGTTAGGCAATAAATACAACCTTAAAGCAGTAATGAACAGAACTGGATTTAAAGGTAAAAATGTTGCAGAACAATTTGATGCGGAATATACTTCAACTAATTTAGATGAAGTCTTAAGCGATTCATCTATAGATTTAGTGATGATTGCTACAAGGCACGATAGTCACGGAGAATTAGTATTAAAATCATTAAAAGCAGGGAAACATACTTTTGTAGAAAAACCATTGGCTATTAATCAAGAGGAATTGAATGAGATTAAAGCATTTTATAATTCAGATGCTGCTAATAAACCTGTTTTAATGACGGGTTTTAATAGACGTTTTAGTAAGTTTTCTAGAGAAATTAAAAAGCATACAGATAAAAGAATAAACCCATTATTTATTCAGTATAGGATGAATGCGGGGCATATTCCATTGGATCATTGGGTGCATGAAAGTGGAGGGAGGATAATTGGTGAAGGGTGTCATTTAATAGATTTAATGACTTATTTCACTGGGTCTGAAATACAATCAGTAAGTGTTGAGAAAGTTTCACCAAATAACAATAAAATTGGTGCTTCAGATAATGTGTCAATTGTATTAAAGTACAAGGATGGTTCAGTTTGTAATGTTCAATATTTTGCGATAGGTAGTAAAGAAATCTCTAAAGAATACATGGAAGTTCATTTTGATGAAAAAACCATTGTTATGGATGATTACAAATCGCTAAAAGGATATGGAATTAAAATTAATGAGATTTCTACTGGTAAAAGCGAGAAAGGACAAAAAGAAGAATTAGAAGCATTGTATGAAACCTTAAAAGGAAATAAAACAGCATGGCCTATTGAGTTTTGGGACATGATTCAAACCACAGAAATTACATTTGCAATATAATGGACGAATTAAAGGCAGCAGAATATAAAGAACATATTAGGAAGCAATGGAATAATACCCCTTGTGGTAAAGTTGGAGATATTACCTATGATTTAGTTTACTTCGAAAATGTAGAAAAAAACAGGTATGACTCTTATGCAACTTGGATGAAGCCTTTTTATGGTTATGAATCTGAAAAACATAAAGATATTTCTATTCTCGAAGTGGGATTTGGGCAAGGAACTGATTTAGTTCAATTTGCCAAGGGAGGAGCAAAATGTACTGGTATCGATTATACCCCTAATCATTTCGAGTTAGCAAAACTTAATTTTGAATTGAGAGGGTTGAAAGCTGATTTACATCTAGGTGATGCTGCTAATTTACCTTTTGATGATAATTCATTTGATAAAATATATAGTTTTGGTGTTTTACACCATACACCAGATATTGATAAGTGTATAGAAGAAGTTTATCGAGTTTTAAAACCTGGAGGAACTTTTATAATGTCTTTATATAATAAAAATAGCCTCTTTCATTATTATACCAAAGTGTTTTTAGAAGGTGTTTTAAGACTCCGTTTTTTAACTTTAGGTTATATGGGAGTAATGGCTACATTAGAAGAAGGGGCTGATGGTAAAAACATTAAACCATTGGTCAATGTCTATAATAAAAAGTCGTTAAAACCAATGTTGAATAAATTTAAAACTACACAATTTGATATTCGACATTTACAAAAAAGAGACATCCCTATTTTAGGGAGTATTTTATCTCAAAAGTATTTAGATAAACTCCAAAAAAAATATGGATGGTATATTATTTCTACATCTGTAAAATAAAACCTTATTAATCAGTATGCTGTCAAATAAATTAGTAGAAATAAAAAAATCAGCATTTTTTCTTGATATTTTACATAGCTTCATAAGCAAAGGATTATCTATAGCTATTGGTTTTTTTGTAACCATATTAATTACTAGGAGTTTTAGTGTTGAAGTTTTTGGAGAGTATTCATATTTATTATCTATTGCGCTCACTATTTTTCAATTTGCTCATTTAGGTTTTTCATCTGCAAATACTTTTTATGTAGTTCAAAATAAAAGATTGCTACCCTTTTTATTAGCCAATACTACTCTTTTATCTCTAATAGTTGCTTTTGTCTCTTTAGCTATTCTACTCATACTTAATGTAGTTTATTTCCATAGAGATACCACTCTTATAATTACAACCGCTCTAATTGTTCCTTTTTTGGTACAAACCGAATTAAATAAAGGATTGTTTGTAGGGCTTAAAAAAATAAAAACTGCAAATTATATAGATCTATTAGCTAAAGTTATTTACTGTATAATTGTTGTCGCTATTGTTATTTATTTTAAATCCATCTTATCATTATTAATCGCATATTTATTACAGATGTTTATTTTTTCATCGGTTTCATTTATAGACCTTTTTAAAAAATCAAAAAATAAATTTATTCCTTCTTTTAATTTATTAAAGAAAACATCAAACTATTCTATTAGACTTTATTTGGCTGTATTTTTATCTTTTATGGTGTTAAAAATAGACGTTTATTTTATCGAAAACATTTTAGGGAATAAGCCATTAGGTATTTATTCTTTAGCAGCCACATTAGCATCTAATCTCATACTAATTATTCAAGTAGTAATACCATTGCTAGTACCTCGCCTAAGTGAAATCAAAGAAGGAATTGAAAAAATAAAAAAGTTAACAAACATAATGGGATATGCCTTTTTACTACTCCTTTTCATTAACTTGTTTTTTCTGTTTTTTGGTGAATGGATTATTGTAACAGTTTTTGGGGATAAGTATCTAAGCTCTGTTCCAATTTTCAGAATATTATTAATGGCTACGTCTATTTTGTCTTTAGAATCAATTTTAGCACAATACTATGCATCAATTGGAAAGATAAAGTTTTTAATAAAATATTGGATTTTCACATTAATAGTTAATATTATTTTAAATTATTTTTGGATTCCAAAATATGGGATAGAAGGAGCTTCATGGTCTTCGTTAATCTCTTATTTAATAATATTAATATTACTTTTACTTAAAATTTATAGAACTTTCTATCGCTTAAAAAATAAGAATGAAAATATCGTTTAAAGAGTTTGAAAATATTTACAATAAACATCTAAAAGTAATTTATGGATTCTGGACTCCAGAAATGCAAGCTAATATAGCTAAACATAATCTTGGATGGGCAGATACCAGTTTTGAAGAGTATCTAAAAAAATCAGTTAAAAGATTTTATATCGCTTATAAAAATATTCCAGAAGAGACTAAAACTTGTTGTGATATTGGTGGTTTTTGGGGTGTTTATCCAATTGTCCTTAAGGAATTAGGGTATGATGTGGTAATGACAGAGTCTATGCAATTTTATGATGATGGTTTTAAAAAACTGTTTAATTATATTGAAGACCAAGGTGTTAGAATTTTAGACATAGATCCATTTACTGAAAAGTTTAATTCATCTACTGAGTTTGATTACATTTCAGTAATGGCTGTGTTAGAGCATATACCTCATTCAATTGCATTTTTTATGGAGAATGTTAAAAGCATTATTAAAAATAAAGGAAGCTTGTATATAGAAGTTCCTAATATTGCTTATGCACGAAAGAGAATTGACTTATTGTTTGGAAAATCACCTTTACCGAATATAGAAACAATTTATAATTCTGCATCTCCTTTTATTGGACATCACCATGAATATTCTTTAGCTGAGCTTAAAACTATTTATCGATTAAATAATATGTCAATTACCAATGTTGAAACATATAATTATAGTATGGAGATAACAATTATAAAACTGATGCGTTATCCGTTATCTAATATGGCTTTTGCTTTAATACCAGCTTCAAGAGAAGTTTTAGCAGTTTTAGGTCAAAAAATAGATGAAAAAATCAATTAAAATATGTGTGGATTTGTAGGATATTTAGGTTTAGAAAACCAAGAAGCATTAGATGTTGCTTTATTTGCAAAAATGAATGATGCTATTGCTCATAGAGGTCCAGATGGTGAAGGGTTTGCTTTTTTTGGGAATTATAATGATACTCCAATAAATGAATTAAAAACTACAAGAAAAGATGCTTTAGTTTTACATGAAAAATCTAAAAGAACATTAGCGTTAGCTCATAGACGATTATCTATCATTGATTTAAGTACTGCTGCGGCTCAGCCAATGCAAAGTATAGATAAAAACATCTCGCTGTTATTTAATGGAGAAATATATAACCATGCAGAAATAAGAGAAGAATTGGTTGCTAAAGGTCATCAGTTTAAAACAGATCATTCTGACACAGAAACGATTATTTACGCTTTTAAAGAATGGGGAATTGATTGTGTAAATAAGTTTACAGGCATGTATGCAATTGCTTTATGGGATGAGGCAGCTGATACTTTATGGTTAATTAGAGATAAAATCGGTATAAAACCACTTTACTACACACAACAAAATGGGAGGTTGTATTTTGCCAGCGAAATAAAATCTATTATTGAGGATAAAAGCATTGAAAGGAGTATTAACCATGAAGGTATGTTTAATTACCTATCTTTCTTAACGGTTCCAGCCCCCCAAACTTTGTTTAATAATATTTTTAAGATACCAGCAGGTCATTATATAAAAATAAAAGGTGGTAAGGTTGATGAATTGAAACAATATTGGGATGTGTTTGACAATGTTAAAATGTCAACTTCAGATGAAGAAACTACCAAAAAAGATTTATTGGAACAACTTACTAAAAGTGTAGCTTATAGAGGGGTTGCCGATATTCCTGTTGGAGTATTTTTGTCAGGTGGAGTTGATTCGAGTGTAAATGCTGCATTATTTTCTAAATCAGCAAAATACCCAGTTAAAGCATTTTCAGTTGGCTATGAAGATGATGATAAATTAGCATCATACTCCAATGAATTTGTTTATGCAGAACAAGCTGCAAAACATGCGAATTGCGAATATTACCAACAAGAGTTAACACAACAAGATTTTATAGATTTCTTACCTAAATTAATTCATCACCAAGATGAGCCGATAGGAGATCCTGTTTGTATGCCTGTTTATTATGTTTCTAAATTAGCAAAAGCAAATGGTATTACTGTTTGTCAGGTAGGTGAAGGCAGTGATGAACTTTTCTGGGGGTATGAGTCTTGGAAATACATGCTGAAATTACAGGATTTAAACGATCTTAAATTTATTCCTAATGGTCTAAAAAAAATAGGACTGGGAATGCTTAAAATGTTTGGAAAGGAAGATGCTGTATATTATGATTGGTTGAAGAGAGGAATTGAAAAAAAGAAAATATTTTGGGGTGGAGCTGAAGCTTTTTCTGAAACACAAAAAAATAAAATGTTAACAGATAAGTTTAAGAAAACTATAGCTCCAGGATATAGCTCTTGGAATATTATTAATAAACATTATCAAGATTTTTTAGCCAAAGCACCAGAAACAACTAATTTGGATTGGATGACTTATATGGATTTAAAAATGAGGCTTCCAGAACTTCTTTTAATGCGTGTGGATAAAATGAGTATGGCAGTTTCATTAGAGGCTCGGGTACCTTTTTTAGATCATAATTTTGTTACCCATGCTATGGGAATTTCTGCTAAATTAAAAACTAAAGATAAAGTTTCAAAATACATACTTAAAAAGGCAGTAGAAGGAATTATACCTAATAACATTATCTATAGAAAAAAACAAGGTTTTGGAGCCCCTGTCTATGATTGGATGATGGATGATTTAGGTGAAATAGCCAAAGAAAAAATAAAACTATTTAATGATAATACTGGTTATTTAAAAATGGATTATGTGGATGAAGTTTTTAAAAGAAAAAATGGACCTCAAATATGGTATTTATTAAATTTAGCTTTATGGTGGGAATACTATATCTACGATAAAGGAAATAAAGATTAGTAATAATGAGTAATAAAGATTTAAAGGAAGAAGTACATAATTTTTGGAACAACCAAACTTGTGGTACCCAATTTACAGATAAGGAAAAGTACACTAAAGAATTTTTTGAAGAGATTGAAAAAGATCGGTATTCAAAAGAACCAGAAATTTTATCCTTTGCTCAATTTAATAGTGGTAAGGATAAAAAGGTGCTTGAAGTTGGGGTTGGTGCAGCAACTGATTTTTTACAGTGGGCAAAAAATGGAGCGAACTTATATGGGATTGATTTAACTCCAGAGGCTGTTGCTTATGCTGAACATCGTCTTGACTTATACGGGTTTAAAGCACAAGACATTAAGGTGGCTGATGCTGAAAATTTACCATTTGAAGATAATTTTTTTGATATTATCTACAGTTGGGGAGTTATTCATCACTCACCCGATACTCCAACTGCTTTAAAAGAAATTATTAGAACTCTAAACTCTGGTGGTAAAGCTAAATTGATGATCTATAATAGAAAATCTGTTTTAGCTTATGTTTTCTGGATAAAACATGCATTTTTAAAACTAAAATGGAATCAATCTGTAGCGGATGTTTTATGGAACAAAATGGAAAGTTATGGAACTAAAGGATATACTATTGAAGAAATACAAACGCTATTAAAAAATGAAAATATTGTTGATTTAAAAGTTAAAACAATTATCACTTATTACGATAAGCTTAAAAGATTCAATAAATTAATGCAAATATTTGGAAGCTTTCTGCTTATTTTTATGAATAAGAAGAAAGCTGGTTGGTTTTTAACTATAGAATTTACCAAAAAATAATTTTGTCAAAAAATAGCATCACTCAAAAAGAAATTACTCAATTAATTTCCGGTAGAAAACGGATAAAATTGATTAATACAGCTATATTAACAGCAGATATTAATCACATTATTGTTAAAGATATAGTTGAGCTTTACCTTAAATTCAATTTTTGCAGAAACATTACTTGGATAGATAATAATGGTAATGAACTTAAAACAAGTAATATTTTTATAAACATTTACAATATTTGTTTAAACTTATTACTAACTCCATTTTTTAAGAGAAACATATCTAAACTTATTGCTTTAGAACAAAAGGAAGGTAATCTCAATTCAATTAATTTTAATAGTGAATTACACCTACAATATCTTAGAACCGATCATTGGTTTAATTTAAAAAGCGGGGGAAGTGTAGGTCATACTAGTGGTGTAATTAGCGGATTGGTTAAAAAAGGAGTTTTACATAATATATTATCCTCTTCAAAATTATTCAATGTAAACTGGAAAAGTAATTTTAAAATAGCCCGGCCAGATTATTCTAAATCTGCAAACATTCCGAACTTGCCTGAACTTGTTTATAATTTATTTTTAATGAATTCTTTTTTTCTAAAAAAGAATGAAGTTGAATTTAATGCACTTTATCAAAGATATAGTTTAGGTAATTTTTTTGGTATTTATTTAAGACGGAAATATCAATTACCACTAATATTAGAGTTTAATGGTTCGGAATTATGGGTTTCTAAAAATTGGAATAACAAAAAAATATTTTTTTATGATATTTTAAAAAAAATAGAAACACTTAACCTTACTTATGCAGATAAAATTGTAGTTGTATCACAGGTTTTAAAAACTAATTTAATTGAGCAGGGTATAAATGGAGATAAAATTCTTGTAAATCCTAATGGGGTTGATGTAGAAATTTATCAATCTAACTGTGGTGGTACTTCGGTAAAAAATGAATTAAACATTTCTGATAAATCGGTAGTAGGGTTTATTGGTACATTTGGAGCATGGCATGGTGCTCTTGTAATGGCATGCGCAATTGAAAAATACTTTAAAAAGTATCCCCGTTCTGAAACTAAATTTTTGTTAATCGGTGAGGGTAATGATTTGCCTGAGGTTAAAAAAATTATAAAGCAGTCTGGGTTTGAACAAAATGTAATATTCACGGGTAGAATAGATCAGGTTGATGGACCGAAATATTTGGATGCATGCGATATTTTACTTTCACCACATATTCCTAATCCTGATGGTACTGAATTTTTTGGTAGCCCAACTAAATTGTTTGAATATATGGCAATGGGTAAAGCCATTATTGCCAGTGATTTAAATCAAATAGGAGAAATATTAGAGCATAACAAAACAGCTATTTTAGTTGAACCAAATAATGCAGAAATATTAGCAGAAGCTATACATCAGTTAATGTTAAATAAGGAGTTACAACAAGTGCTTGGAAAAAATGCTAGAGAAGAGGTTATTGCTAAATATTCTTGGGATAAACATGTAGATAGGATTTTAAACTTTGTGAAAAAGTAATGAATATTCATCAATTAAAAATAATATTAAAACAACCTTTACCAGTTATTATTAGTAAAGCTAAGGCCATTTTTATTACTAAATTCACTCACTTTTATTGGGGTAAAAAATATATTAGTAATGATTTTAGAAAGCATGAGGTAACTTATAAAGTTGATGTAAACATATTTGATTTTCATAAAATTGATACTTCAAAAATCAGTGAGAAACTAGCTGATTATTTGGTTCAAATGTATTCTCAACATCGGTTTGATTTATTAGGTTCTGGATGGGTGAAGAACAGTTATCATTCTGAGGCAGTTGGTCTTGAGGATATAAAGTATCCCAACCCTTTGGCAGATTTAAAAATTGATGAAGAAGGTATCTGGCTATCTAAAGTTGTACATAAAAACCATTTAGAACAGAGTCAAATAATTTGGAGTCAAATAATTATTTCCGATAAGAACTATCAACCTATAGATTGGCAAAAGGATTATAAAGTTGGTTTTCGGTTTGATGCAAAAACACCCTATACTAAACAGATACAATTAGCTGATAGAGAAGGGGTTGATTTGAAAATGCCATGGGAGCTTAGCAGATTACAACATCTTCCGCAAATGGCACTTTTTGCCAAAATAATTCCTCTAAACAAAGAAGCCATTATACTTGAGTTTAAAAACCAAGTATTAGATTTTATTATGAGTAATCCTGCGGGAATGGGTGTGAATTGGAATTGCACTATGGATGTGGGTATTAGAGCTGCGAATTTATTGTTAGCCTACGATTGGTTTATTCAAATTGATGATAAAAATATATTGAATGATTTTTTTAAAAATCTATTTACTAATTATATTTATTCTCATGGAAAACATATTGTCAATAATTTTGAGTATAATGGGGGGATAACCTCAAACCACTACTTAGGTAATATCGCAGGATTATCTTTTGTAGCAAGCTATCTTAATGGGAAAAAGCAATTTAATAATTGGTATTTTTTAAGTTTGCAAGAACTTCAAAATGAAATGCCAAGACAATTTTTCAAGGATGGTAGTAATTTTGAAGGATCAACGCCATATCATCGATTAAGTGGAGAAATGTTTGCTTATTCTACAATTGTTGTAGACTCTATTTCTAAGGAAAGGAAAAAAGACTTGATTAATTATAAAGTCAAAAAGGGAATTAAAAAACCATATTTAATTGCAAAGGCTCCAGATTTTAATTTGGATAAAGCTATTTTCTCTAAAAAATACTATAGCTATTTTAAAAATATGGTTAGTTTTTGTGAAGCCTACAGAAAAAATGATGGAAATATTACGCAGATTGGAGATAATGATAGTGGAAGATTTTTTAGGTTAAGTCCTTCTGGTGAATTTTTAATTTTGGAAGAAGCAATAAAAAAGTATCATAATCTACAATTAACCTCTGATTATAAGGAACTAGAATATTGGGATGAAAATCAAATTAACATAGATACTTTTTTAGCTTTATTAGGTGGTTTCTTTGCAAAAAAAAGAACATCAATATATTCTGAACGATTTCCAATTGAAGCTGGTTTTTTTAGTCAGATTGGATTTAACGAAATTTATAATATTGAAAATGTAATACCGGTAATAGATAAAACTATTCCAAATTTAGAGTTTGTTAAAACTAAAGAATTTGAAAATACAACGTCTAATTCGTTGACAGAAAATATTGATTTAAACTACTTCGAAGATTTTGGGATGGCAGTTTTTAAATCAGATAATTTGTACTTAAATGTATCCTTTGGTAATAATCCAAAATCTCATCCATCTTTAGGACATCAACATAATGATAAGCTTTCTGTAGAAATTAATATTAATGGGGCTGATATTGTAGTTGACCCAGGAACATATATTTATACGCCAATTGCTAAAAAAAGAAATTTATTTAGATCTGTTAAAAATCACAATACGATTGAGATTGGAGAAGAACAAAATTTATTTAATACTACTCGAAAAGGACTGTTTAGTATGAATCAAGATGTTAGTATTGAGATTCTTAAGATTAATAAAACTCAAATTATTTTATATTTAAAGTATAGACAAGTTCATCATATAAGAAATATAGAGATCTTATCTTCAAAAATAATAATAGAAGATAGTTGTAATAAAGAGTTCAATCAAAACTTTAATTTTAAACTATTTTCAAATGGATATGGTAAATTATTGAATATAACTTAAGGCTAAGTTTGACTAGTCAAAGTTCTGATAGGGTTGTCTAATTAAAATTAAAAGTCATATTTTTACTTAAATTTTTTTTGAATGAACAAAACAATATTAATTACGGGTGGTTGTGGCTTTGTTGGAATAAATCTTTGTCAAAAGTTAAAATTAAAATATCCAAAATGTAATGTGATTGCTTTTGATAATTTAAGAAGAAGAGGTTCTGAATTAAATATTGAAAAATTAAAAGAACTCAACATAGAATTTGTTCACGGAGATATCAGAAACCCTGAAGATTTTGAGAGTATAGAAAATGTTGATGTAGTTATTGATGCTTCTGCAGAACCTTCTGTAGTTGCAGGTTTAAATGGAGGTCAAAGTCAATTAATAAATATTAATCTTACAGGTACAATAAATGTTTTAAATGTAGCACTAAAACATAACGCTCAATTTATATTTTTATCAACAAGCAGAATATTCCCAATAGAAAACATTAATAATATAGCTTACATAGAAGAACAAACGCGTTTTCAAATAGCAAAAGAACAAGTTATTAGTGGTGTTTCCACCAAAGGAATTGCTGAAAATTTTGATAAAGAAGGTTATCGTTCTTTATACGGAGCTTCCAAATTATCTTCAGAACATATTATAGCGGAATACAATCATTTTTATAATCTGCCTACTATAATAAATCGATGTGGAGTTTTAACTGGTCCACATCAAATGGGTAAGGTAGATCAAGGTGTTGTTGTTTTATGGTTGGCTCGTCATTATTGGAAAAAAGATTTAGCATATTTCGGTTACGGAGGAGAAGGAAAACAAGTAAGAGATATTTTACATATTGATGATTTGTTTGATTTAATTGATAATCAAATAAATAATTTCAATTTATACAATGGTAAAACCTTTAATGTTGGAGGAGGCCAGGATTCAAGTGTGTCATTGCAAGAATTAACAAGAATTTGCGAAGGTGTAACAGGTAATAAACTGTCAATTAAAAAAGTTAAAGAAGATAGAATTGCTGATATTAGGATATATATAACGGATAATACAGTTATTAATAAATTATCTGGTTGGCAACCAAAATGTACACCTACTAATATTATTTCTGATATATTTGATTGGATAAAATCAGATGAACAAAAACTAAAAAAAATACTTAATTAAAATATGAATGTAGCAATTATAACAGGTTCTTCAGGTTTAATAGGAAGTGAAGCTGTATCTTTTTTTTCAGATAAATTTGATTTAATTATTGGTATTGATAACAATATGCGAGCATATTTTTTTGGAGACGATGCTTCTGTAGATTGGAATAGAAAAAGAATTGAAGAAAAAACTGCTAATTATAAGCATGAAACTATTGATATACGTGATTATAATGAGTTAGAAAAGATTTTCAAAGATTATGGTAATGATATTAAATTAATACTTCACACTGCAGCACAACCTAGTCATGATTGGGCAGCAAATGAACCCTTAACAGATTTTACAGTTAATGCAAATGGTACTTTAAATTTATTAGAGTTAACTCGCTTAAATTGTGAGAAGGCAGTATTTATTTTCACATCTACTAATAAGGTTTATGGAGATACTCCTAATAGATTACCACTTGAAGAATTAGAAAACAGATGGGAAATTTCAACATCACATGCTTATTATGAAAAAGGAATTGATGAATTGATGAGTATTGATCATACCAAACATTCTTTATTTGGAGCATCAAAAGTTGCGGCAGATGTTATGGTTCAAGAATATGGACAATATTTTAAAATGAATACAGGTGTATTTAGAGGAGGTTGTTTAACGGGGCCTAATCATTCAGGAACTAAATTACATGGGTTTTTAGCGTATTTAATGAAGTGTGCAATAACGGGTGATCATTACACGGTATTTGGTTATAAAGGGAAACAAGTAAGGGATAATATTCATAGCTGGGATTTAGTAAATATGTTTTGGCATTTTTATCAAAATCCAAGACAAGGGGAAGTTTATAATGCAGGTGGAGGAAGATATTCTAATTGTTCAATGAAGGAAGCAATATTACTTTGTGAAAAAATTACTGGTAATAAAATGAATTATTCTTATTCAGAGGATAATCGAATTGGTGATCATATTTGGTGGATTAGTGATGTTTCAAAATTTAAATTACACTATCCCGGTTGGGATTGGAAGTATTCAGTCGAAAATATTATTGAACAAATGCACGAAAACATGGTAATTAGATATTAAGTAGTGAAGTTAAGTATTGTTATACCAGCATATAATGAAGAAGAATCGATAACTCAAACAGTTACAACACTCTATGAAGAATTGTTGAGTGAAAACATTGAGCATGAAATATTTGTTGTTAACGATAACTCTAAAGATCAAACATTAAATGTTTTAGAAAACTTAAAGGTTAAAATACCAACTTTAGCTTTTATAACTAATGAAGGACCTAATGGTTTTGGATATGCAATTAGAAAAGGATTAGCAAATTTTTCGGGTGATTGTGTAGCTATTATGATGGCAGACTTATCGGATTCACCAAAAGATTTAGTGAGATTTTATAGAACCATGGTTGAGGGTAATTATGATTGTGTATTTGGGAGTAGGTTTATAAAAGGAGGGAAAACAATAGACTATCCAACAATTAAAAAAATAATTAACAGAATTGCGAATTTGATTATTCGGATAGTTATTGGAATTAGATATAATGATACTACGAATGCGTTTAAACTTTATAAAAGAAAGACCATTGAAGGTGTACAACCATTATTATCACCACATTTTAATTTAACAATAGAAATACCATTGAAATCTATAATAAGGGGGTATTCTTATAGTGTAGTTCCAAACTCATGGACGAATAGGCAGTATGGAGTTTCTAAACTTAAAATTAGAGAAATGGGTAGTCGTTATTTCTTTATTTTAATGTACTGTTTTATTGAAAAATTCTTCTCAATGGGTGATTTTAAAAAAAAGTAACTCATGGATAAATTGCTGAAATACATAGGGATTTCTCAAATTTTTTATGGGCTTTTAATTGTTGAGATTATTTTTTTTAGTTGGTTAAATTTTGATAATAAAATAATGGGAGGTATCCTACCATTGTATGAGAGTTTTGCTGACCTTTTTAGAGCTAAACTTGGGCTAATTCAAAATAACTCTAACAACATAACTACTTTTCCAATGTGGGGTTACGGTTTTGTGTTTTTGATAACAAAAAATAAACTGTTAATATTTATCTTTCAACAAATACTTTCAATTTATACCATTTTTTTTACCGAAAAAACATTAATACAAGGAAAATATAATAGTAAAACAGTCGGATACTTTAGATTTTTTATTTTAATCGGGTTAAGTTGGCATATCTTTCAATCAGTATTATGGCCTTATAGTATAGCAGCTAATTTAATGGTAATAGCATTAATGCTACTATATAGGTTTTTTCTAACTAAAAAGGCATTAACAATTATAATGTCAGCTTTATTAATAGGTATTACATTAAATTTCAGGTCAGATTATTTTTATTTTATTATAGGGTTTACCCTTATACTTTTATTTTTTGATTTTATAAAAAAGGAAAGACATTTCCTTTTTATTCTCTTATGGTTTTCTATCGTTATGTTAGCTATAGTTCCTTGGGGTATATATAGTTACCAAAAGACTGGACACTTTTCTACAACATCCACAAATGGTGGGCATGTTTTATTTGTTGGATTAGGACAATTGCCTAATAATAGCTGGATTATAACTCCTCAAGATTCAGATCCCTTAATGCATCAATTATTAAGAGAACAACAAGGGGATAAATATGTTGGTTCATTAAATTATGATGCAAATCAAATACTAATGCAAGAATGGAAAAAGAGAGTTATAGAAAATCCGGGAGAATTTCTGAAAAAATGCTTTTATGTTCAGAGTTTATATTTTTTAGAGCCCTTTACTCATGGTCAATTGTACGCAAATTTTACAACCACAGAAAACTGGAATAATAAAAAATATATCATTAAACAAGATGTTTTAGAATTAAGGTTTGGAAATGTAATGAGTCAATTTTTTAACTCAGGTTATTTGTGGATTATTCTGATTGTAGCAATTACAGCTATTATTATTAATCTTTTATTTTGGTTTTATTTAATAAAACGATTATTTAAAATTTTTAAAATACTTATTAATAGTAAATTATTTATAATAGCAATTAGTGTTATTGGCTACCAAGTATTACTTCAAACAGTTGGTTATTATATGTCTTATTATAATACCAATGCTTTCTTATTTTATATTATCCTATTATCGGTATTTATAGGAGAGTTTAAAAAAGAGAAGGTAATTAAATAATCAGCTACTCATCATATTTCAATCCAGGTAGTGATTTATTCATTAAAATAGCTGCAACTATACTTGCTAATAATAGTAAGATTAAAGCTGAAGATACCAGTGTTATCTTACTTCCAATGTAATGTGATTTTGGATAAAACTTGAATTCAATTTTATGGTCACCAGCAGGCACTTTCAATCCTCTAAGTAAGTAATTCACTCTAGTAAATTCAGTTTCTTGTCCATCTATATAAGCCTTCCAATCTACATTCCCTTTGTACCATATTTCCGAAAAAACAGCAAATTTTGAAGTTGCGGATTTGCTGGTGTAAACCATATTGTCAGGATGAAAAGAGCTTAAATTAATCTGTCCAGAATTATCGCTACTATTAAGATTAAAATCACCAACGTAATTTTTAAATCTTTCATCAATAATAACTGTCTCTTTAGGGTTAAAGTCAGTAATTTTTGCTATTTCATCATCAGCATTTTTAGCCCAATCAATATTATTTACAAACCAAACACTACCAAGAGCTGAAGGGTTTAATTGTGCTACTTCTTGTTGAGGTTGACCAGTAATAAAGTATTTAGCATTTAACATGTTAAATACATTCATATTCCCTTTTGATAAATGTCTTTCTATCACTTCTTGGTAACGCATTAACTTTACAGCACTATATCCCCCAATTGATTGATGAAAGTAGGAAGTATTGTTATCGTTAAATGAACTTACAGTAGTGTTGAAAACACGGTAATTCACTTCTGTATCTTTCAATATCTCTTGGCTTGCAGGTGATGCAACAATTGATTTTTCATAAGATTTTACTTTAGTGAAATCAGCCTCATTTAAAAAACGTTTGTCAACAGACCATAAGTCTCCAATTATAATAATTGCAAAAACAAAGTATGCCAACTTTAAGTTTTTAAGTTTGTTAAACACAACTAGCCATACTGTTCCGAACATTAATCCTAAAATGAATAGGGTTCTTAAAATATCACTTGTCAGCATACTAATTCTATCTTCAATTAAATAGTCTAGATTAATACCATTTTGAGCCAACTGTTCATCATAGGGTCCTGAAAAATCTGTAATTGAAGATTTGAATAAATAAATAAAAATTACAAAACCACCTAAAATACCCCCAGTATAAAACAAGGATTTTTTTATTTTACTTAAATCATATTCTTTATTAAAAATAGATTTTAAGGCAATCATTGCACCCATAACAGTGGCAATCATTCCAATTGACAACCACATGGATGGTGTTCTAAACTTATTGTAGAATGGTAAATGATTGAATAAAAATTCGTTGAATATTAGAAAATGTCTGCCCCATGCTGCCATAATCGATAAAATAACAATGGCTAATAACACCCATTTAAAACTACCTTTATAAATAAAGAATAACAATAAAAATAAAAAGATAATGGCGGCACCAAAATAGGAAGGACCTGGGTTTACAGGGGGTTCTCCGTAATATGCGGGGATACCTTTTAAATAATCTAAAATTTGCGCCTTAGGAACTCCTTTACTTTTTAAAAAATCATAAGTAGCAGATTTATCCGAAATTTTAGCACCACTAGCTGCAAAGCCGGGGATCAATAAATTAATGGATTCTGCTTTTCCGTAACTATATTGCATTGCGTAATCAATATCTAAACCTGTTGTTTGATTAGTTTCTTGCAGTGGTGTTAATTCTGATTTTCCACCTCTAATAGTTTCTTTTCCAAAATCATAAGTAGTCCAAATTAAAGTGGTATTAGGTGAAATACCCAATATTGCAAAGCCTATAAGGATGATAGTCCTTTTTAGGAAAAATGATATTTTCTTTTCTCTAAAAGCATCAATTAATTTTGCTATAACTAAAATTAACACCATAAACATAGCATAATAAACTATTTGTAAATGGTTGGCCATAATGGCTAAACTCAAGAATAAACTGGTTAATATTCCGCCAATAAGCCATTTACCTTTGTAAAAAATAACAATAGAAGATATTAAAGGGGCGATAAGAGATATTGCTAGTAATTTTGTTGTATGTCCAGCCTCAATAGAAATCATAAACCAAGTAGAAAGACCAAATGCAATGGCTCCAATCAAACTAATTTCCATTTTATACCCAAGTAACGATAGAGAGATGTAAAAACCAAGCATTAGTGAGACAAACAGCCAAATGTTTTTAGGTAATATTTGATGGGTTTTAAAGAAAATTTGTAGTAAGTTGGTTTTAACAGAGTATGCGACTTGAAATGCCGGCATACCTGAAAACAGACGACTTGTCCATAGTATTGTTTCACCTTTTTCTTCGTAATTTTTAACTTCTTTTGCGGCCGCAACAGAACTAACTTCATCATGACTTAATAATTTTTTTCCTTGTATTTCAGGGAAAAAATAAACTCCAGCAACTAAAATTATAACAGCAATAGCCGTTAAGTGTCTTAAAAAACTACTTTTTAAATCCATAAACTAATTATTATTAATAAGGTTCGTTAAAAGTAATGAGTTTTAATTAATTTTCGTTGGTCGGAAGATAATTACTTATAAAAATTAACCATTCACAATGAGAAAATTTAAATGAAATTTGCTTGGTATAAGATATTAGGCCCAGGATTACTGTATGCTGGAGCTGCTATTGGAGTTTCTCACTTAGTTCAATCTACTAGGGCAGGAGCAGATTTTGGATATGGCTTGGTTTGGGCGATTTTATTGGCAAATGTCTTAAAATATCCTTTTTTTGAATTTGGGCCAAGGTATGCTGCAAGCACAGGTAAAAGTTTATTGCACGGTTATAAGGCAATCGGTAGTTGGGCTTTATACCTTTTTATTACCTTAACTTTTGTAAGTATGTTTATAATACAATCTGCAGTTACCGTTGTAACTGCAGGTTTGGCTTCAGAAATTAGTGGGTTTAATATTGCTCCATGGTTAATGTCGAGTGTATTATTAGTTGTTTGTACCGCAGTTTTATTAATAGGAAAATACACTTTTTTAGATAAGGTGATGAAGGTTATTATTTTAACCTTATCTGTTAGTACGTTAATAGCACTAATTGCAGCTTTTACCGGTAACAATCAACAATATCAAGAGTATATGACCTCTTTCACTTTCTCTGATAAAAGTCATGTTTTGTTTTTAATTGCATTAATGGGTTGGATGCCTGCTCCTTTTGATATTTCTGTATGGCATTCACTATGGACAGTTGAAAAAAATAATCATCAAAAAAGTGATTTAAAAGCAGCTTTATTAGATTTTAAAATAGGCTATTGGGGAACGCTAATTTTAGCTTTGTGTTTTGTTACTTTAGGAGCAATAACCATCTATGGATCTGGAATAATGTTAGAAAATAGTGGGGGACAGTTTGCTAAACAGCTCATAGGGATATACACCAATAATATTGGCTCTTGGGCTTACATCATTATTGCAATAGCAGCATTTACAACTATGTTGAGTACAACAATCACTTGTTTAGATGCTTCTCCAAGAGTATTGTCTGAAGCGGTTAGTTTGGTTAGTAATAAAAAAAGGAATAGTTACAAGTTTTGGTTAATACTTCTAGTAATAGGAACAGTTATTATCTTAGCATTTTTCTTAACCAATATGAATGCTTTAGTAGATTTTGCTACTGTAATCGCTTTTGTAACATCTCCAATAATTGCATTGTTAAATTATTTTGCAATTACTGGTAAAACGATGCCTGTTGAAAATAAACCAAAGATGTTATTGAAAGTAATTAGCTGGTTGGGGATTATTTATTTTATTGGATTTACAGTTTACTTTTTATATCAGTCGTTTTACTAATTAAAAAGTAGGGTTAACTCATTTTACTTAGAGATATAAAAATTTCTTCTGTAGTTTAGTAGAAATTATGGAAAACCAATTAGAAAACATCTAGTAGTCAATTAATCACAAAAATAATTATATATGAAAAAAATAATTTACCTTCTATGTCTTACACTTTTAGCTCAAAACGTATGGAGTCAGGAAGAAAAAGAGCAAAAAGTAGCTACAGAAATAAAATCTGCAATTATCTATTTAGATGGAGCGGAAATACACCGTTCTAAAAAAGTAAGTTTAGAGAAAGGGCGAACTAAAGTTATT
Source organism: Vicingaceae bacterium (assembly GCA_037969435.1). GTDB lineage: Bacteria > Bacteroidota > Bacteroidia > Flavobacteriales_E > Vicingaceae. The sequence continues at coordinate 337,319 of JBBKXK010000018.1, read as the reverse complement.
TTTACTGGGTTATCCCCTAAATTTAATCCTAATAACATACAGGTTACTACAACTAATAATATTGAATTATTGGCTATATCTCACCGAATAGATTATTTAACCAATGTGAAAGAAAAGCCAAGAGTTCAACAATTAAAAGATTCATTAGATTTAATTAATCAAAATAACATTGCTTTTAATAATGAAAAAGATGCTTATAGCATTGAAAAAGAGATGATGCTCCAAAACAAATCTATAGGAGGTACAAATTCTGGGGTCTCTATTTCTGAATTAAAATTAGCTGCAGATTTATATCGTTCTCGAATAATGGAAATTAATAAAGCGATTTCAAAAATTGATAGAGGTATCAATCAGAATAATTTATTAATTAACAGAATTAATAATGAATTATATCAAGCAAATGCGAAAACAACTTATTCAAGAGGAGAAATTACTTTGTTATTAAACACAGACATTGCAGCATCTACAGAAATTGAATTAAAATATTTGGTGAGTAATGCTGGTTGGACACCTTCTTACGATATTAGGGCAGAAGATATTAATCAACCAATTAAATTAGAGTATAAAGCATTTGTATATAACAATACTGATATTGATTGGACAAACATTAATTTTAAACTATCTACTGCTGATCCTAATTTAAGTGCGACACAACCTAATCTAGCGCCTTGGTATTTAAATTACAATAACGCATCATATAATTCAGGTAAAAAATCTAAGGCCTCTAATATGTATCAACAAAGTAATAAGAGTTATAATGATGAATCAGTGATTAACCAAAGTCAAGGATTGATGCAAAACGCTTACTTTAATGGTAATGCAAGCACAACTGCTGTTGCAGAAATTGCTGCTACTGATTTTGAAAATATTTCTGTAGCAGAGTTAAGTGCAGAGTTTACTATAGAAAAAGCATATTCAGTTCCATCAGATAATAAGCCTTACATTGTAGATGTAGCTGATTATGAATTACCTACTATTTATAAGCATTTTGCCGTTCCAAAATTAGATAAAGATGCCTTTTTGTTAGCAAGAATAACCAATTGGCAAGATTTAAACTTGGTAGAAGGAACTGCTAATATTTATTTTGGAGGAACATTTACTGGTCAATCTTTTATTACCACAAGAAATGTTAGCGATACCCTTGATATTTCATTAGGAAGAGATAATAAAGTATTGGTAACTAGAACAAAAATGAAAGATTTCAGTGAGATAAAATACATAGGTTCTAATAAAAAGGAAACACACTCTTATCAAATGGTAGTTAAAAATAATAGAAAAGTACCTATTGATATTGAGGTGTTGGATCAACTACCGGTATCACAAGATAGTGAAATAGAAGTGCAGGTTGATGAAATGACGGGAGCTTTAAAAAATGATTTAACAGGTGAGTTAAAATGGCAATATAAAATAGAGCCTAACGATAGTAAAAAAATAAATCTAACGTTTAACGTAAAATACCCTAAAAACAAACCAATATCTGTTGGGAAATCTAATTATAAGTACAGAAAAGTAAGAACCAAATTTTAATAGGTTATACACAAACGACTGTTTAATAGAATACCTCTAAGGATTTATAATATTCCTTAGAGGTATTACTTTTATGTAAAATATTTTTTTGAAACATTTTATGTGTAAAAAAGGTATGATTATAGTTAGTGCTTCATTTTATATATTACCTTAGATGTTAAGAATAGGTTACTCGCAATGAAAAAATACTTTGTAATAACGTTATTGATTATTCAATCAACTTTACTTTTTTCGCAAGAAAAATCTAAAGATTTTGATAAACAATTAGGTTTAGCAAACAATAAATTTGAAGCGGGATATTACAATGCAGCCTTAAATATTTACAATACTATTTTTAAAGAAGATACTTTAAATAAAGAGCTCAATTATAATATGGGTGTTTGTTATTTTGAGTTAAAAGATTACAATAAATCAGAAGATCACTTTCTTAAATCAAGCAGCACAGTTAGTTTAGAATTATTTCGTTATAAAGCATCTATTGCACATTTAAACATGAAATTTAAAAAAGCATTGAACTATTACAATGCTTATAAATTAATTGCAGGTAAAAAAGATTTAAGTAATGATGAAATTAATCGCTTGATTGAAAAAACCAAATTTGCTGAACTAGCGATTAATGATAAAAGGAATGTGTTAGTTCAAAATTTAGGAGCTGAAGTCAACACAAAATATAATGAGTATTTCCCGATGATTAACGCAGATGAATCTATTTTAATTTTTACTTCCAGGAGAGATGAAAAACAATTAAATGAAAATGATTTACCCTTTGAAAAAATCTATTCATCAAAAAAACAAAATAGTACTTGGAGCTCGGCTCAAATTTTATCTCCAGTTATTAACTTATCAGGAGATGTAGCTGGTGCAGGGTTTTCGCAAGATGCACAATCACTTTTTATAGCAAAGAGTATAGATAAATCTTCCAATACAGATATTTATGAAAGTAGAATGGGTTTGAAAGATTGGGAAGCCTTAGTTAAAATGGAATCAGATATTAATTCAAATAATTCAGAATCTAGTATTTCGATGACTATTGATGATAAAGTAATTTATTTTGCTAGTGATAGGCCTGGTGGATTTGGAGGGAAGGATATTTATAAGGCTTTACGTTTACCTAATGGACAATGGAGTAAAGCAATTAATTTAGGGCCAACTGTTAATACTCCTTATGATGAAGATGCTCCTTTTATACATTCAGATAAATTAACCCTTTATTTTAGTTCTAAAGGACACCAAAACATGGGAGGTTATGATGTATTTAAATCAGTGTTAGAAAATGGAGTCTGGACTAATCCTGAGAACTTAAAATACCCTATTAATACTGTTGATGATGATATTTATTATGTGTTGGCGGCAAACGGTAAGGTTGCTTATTACTCATCAAATAGAGAAGGTGGCTATGGTGGACAGGATATTTATAAAATAGTGTTAAAGGATGAGAATGCTCAATTTCATGTAATAAAATCTATTATCACAGAAAAAGATGGTAAAACTCCTTTGTCTGCTAAAATTACGTTAATTGAAAACGAATCTAAAAAAGTACACGGTATTTATAAAACCAACGATGTAACAGGTAAGTATATATTATTAATAGATCCCGAAAAAACTTACAATATTATTGTTGAATCAAAAGATCACCATTCAATTTCTGCCGATTTAGAATTTGACATAAACAGCGATAAACTATTAGAATTTAAGCTGGATAAAAAATAATAGAAGTTATTCTAAAATTGGTGTTGTTAGCATGAAAAAGGTATTAATTATAACTTATTATTGGCCACCGATGGGGGGCGGAGGAGTGCAGCGATGGCTGAAAACTACAAAGTACTTGCGAGATTATGGTTGGGAACCCGTTATTTTTACCACAGAAAATGGAGAAGCAAATGTAATTGATGAAAGTAGCTTTGAACAAATTCCTGAAAATATAACAACGCTTAGAGTACCTATATGGGAACCGTTTGATTTGTATAAAAAAATTACGGGTAAAAAGAAAGATGAAAAATTAACACCTGGAGCAGTATCTTCTCAAGGACAATCTTTTACTCAAAAATTATCAGTTTGGATAAGAGGTAATCTTTTTATCCCCGATGCCAGAAAATTTTGGATAAAACCAGCGTCAAAGTATTTAATAAATTACCTTAAAAATAATCCTGTTGATGCAATAGTTTCAACAGGTCCACCGCATACTACACACATGATTGCGTTGAAGGTACTTAAAAAACATAACATTCCTTGGTTGGCAGATTTTAGAGACCCTTGGACAAATATAGATTTTTACCACAAACTGAGACTCTCTAATTGGGCAGATAAAAAGCATAAAAGGTTTGAGTTAGCAGTATTAAATAAATCTGACCAAGTAGTTACAGTAACTTGGAGTTGGGCCGAAGATTTTCTTAAAATTTCGGGGAAAATGCCAATGGTGATTACTAATGGTTACGATCCAGCAGATTTTATGAATGCAGGAAAGTTAGAATTGGACAAAAAATTTACCATTACTCATGCCGGCTCATTAAATGATGATAGAAATCCACATTCACTTTGGTTAGCTCTAAAAGAAATATGTGCTGAAGATGATAATTTTAAAAATGATTTAGAAATTAAGTTTATCGGTCAAGTTGATGCAATTGCAATAGATGGCATTACCAAAAATGGATTGTTAGCTAACTTTAATAAGATAGATAACTTACCTCATAAAGAAGTGATAACTACTTTAATAAAATCTCAAGTATTGTTATTGCCTTTAAATGATACACCTAATATTGATGGTGTTGTACCGGGTAAATTATATGAATATATTGGTGCTCAACGCCCAATAATATGTATTGGTAAGCCAACTGGCGATGCTGCAAAAATCATTTCAGAAACAAGTGCTGGGTGTGTAAGTGATTTTAATGATGTTGCTACTTTAAAACAAAACCTGTTAACTTATTATAAAAAGTATAAAGCAAATAAGTTAACTATAGAAAGTAGTAATTATGAAAAGTATAGCCGTAAATTATTGGCAGGACAAATTGCAGAGGAGTTGAATAAGATTGTTCAATAGTTATTTTAAAAGTGTAACACTCCCTTTTTTGCTTTCTATCTCTCCATCAATAGTTTCATAACTAATCACATAAAAATAAGTGCCTTCGGGTACTTTTGCAGCAGCAGTAGTATAACCATCCCATAGGGTTAGTTGCGTCATTGCGAGGGACGAAGCAATCTTACTTTTTAAATCTTGAACTTGAAACTCGGAACTTGAAACCAACTGTCCCCACCGATTAAACACTTCGGCTTTTAAACTTTTAATTAAACTTGCTCCTGTAAGTTGTATTACAAAATTATCATTACTACGATCACCGTTTGGAGTAAATACATTTGGTATAGTTAACATTATTTCATCTTCAACTATGATTGTTTGACAAATTGTATCAGCACAAGTTGGTATATTGTTAAATGCCACCAAACAAACTTGGTAAGTTCCTGCACTATCAAAAGTATAACTAAAGCCACAATTAACCGTCATTCCTGTGCAAACAGGAATCTCCCAAATAGTATCTCCATTTTCGTTACTAATTGTCCAACTAAAATTATTTGCTCCTGTGCTAGTATTCGTAAAATCAACATTAAGCGGAGCAACACCACTTTGTGGATTAGCAGTAAAATTAGCTTGTACATTATTGGTTTCTGTTATAATAAGCGTATCGGTAAAACTACAACCGTTTGCATCTGTAATTTGTATAGAATAATTTCCTGTACCTAATCCGCTAAACACATTTGCAATTTGAGTATTGCTATTTGTGGTTTGCAGGTTAGTTAATATATAATTATAAGGTGCTGTATTACTTGCTATATTGCCCACTTGCAAACTACCAAGTGAATCTCCACAAAAATTATTAATTACAATTAAAGTATCCGGCATCGGTAATGGATTGACCCAAATTTTAACTTGTTCTGTTTTTACACAACCGCTATCGTTGGTAATGGTTACTATATAAGTAGTAGTTTGAGGCGGGCTAGCTTTTGGGTTGGAAATACTTGTATCTGACAAACCACCAAAAGCCCCAAACCAACTGTATTGCCCACTCCCGATAGCTATCGGGATGGCAGCTTGCAGTTGTATGCTATCTCCCAAACAAATAGTATCATTTGCAGTTATGGTAGCGAAAAAGGTATCGCAGGGGGTAGTGTAGGTTAAGATTTGAGCTAAATTAACATTTGTGTTCCCTGGATTATTATTAGGGTATTTCTGGTGTGTTAACCTAAAATTAAAAGTAGTATCATTATTAGTTAAATAAGAAGATATATCTGCTAAACCATCAGATCCTCCCATCAAACTATCAGGAGTATCATCATCCAAACCAAATAAGCTATTATTTTGATAATAAAAATGCCCTTTTACCCCACCAGCAGACCATAAGCTATTAACTCCATCAGGGCCTCCAATTGTGCCAATAAAGTTAGAGTTTAGGTAAGAAAAATAACCTTCAGAAACTATCGTATCAGGAGTTCTGTCAGAATAAAGAGAAAAAGAAACAGCATTAGATTTATCAATAGGTATTAAACTATGGTAATTATAAAATTCATTTCCTAAAAAATCTTTATCATTTATCCATATTGACGAAGCCACTTTTGGTAAAATAGGATTTTCATAAGCTATATATATAAATATAGTCCAATAGCCTGCATTAATTGGTAAGTTTGGCTGAGAAGGAATAGTTACATTAAAAATCGAGGTAATGTTGGCATTTAAAGAATCTGTAAAATCTTGAAAATATAGGTTTATCGGAATAGCAGAAGGGTTTTTATGATTTACTTGCATTAAAACATTTGTAGTATCAAATAAATAAGAACTACCGTTAATAGTAATCGGTACATTTGGCGGGTAACCTATACGATAAGTAAATAAATAGGCTTGTTTTATCGTACTGCCAGGTTCTATATACAAACTAAAGCTACCCAAACCCGAACCTTGCCCAGTTGAAAAACCGCCAGTAGTTACACCACCATAAATAATGTCTTGATAAAACAATTGTTGACCAAAACTAAATGTAGTAAAAAGTATGAATGTATATAATAATATTAACAAAGATTTTGTGTTCACTTTTTGGTTTTTAAATTATTGATTTCTGATTTTAAAATAATGATTGAATAAAATTAAAAATAAAATAGTTTAAAATGCCTGAACAATTTGTTCGGGCTTTTTTTATAATTTTTTAGCTTTATTCCAATAAACATCCATTTCTGTTAAACTCATTTCACTCAATGTTTTTCCTTCTTTTTTTGTTTCAGATTCCATGTATTGAAAACGTTTGATAAATTTTTTGTTTGTTTTTTCTAAAGCATCTTCTGGGTTTAACCCTAAAAACCTACCGTAATTAATTAATGAGAATAAAACATCACCAAACTCATCTTCCATTTTATCGCTTTTAGCCAAAGCTTCTACTTTAAATTCTTCAATTTCTTCTTCTACCTTTTCCCAAACTTGTTCTTTGTTGTCCCAATCAAACCCAATGCCTCGAGCTTTATCTTGTATTCTAACTGCTTTTACCAGTGCAGGTAAACTTTTAGGTACACCTTCTAAAACAGACGTTTTGCCTTCTTTTAATTTTAATTTTTCCCAATTCGCTTTAACTTCTTCTTCATCTGCAACTTCTACATCACCATAAATATGTGGATGGCGATGAATTAATTTATCACAAATGCCATTTAAAACATCTGCCATGTCAAATGCATTGGTTTCTGAGCCTATTTTAGCATAAAAAACAAGGTGAAGCATTAAGTCTCCTAATTCTTTTTTTACTTCTTCTAAATCATTTTCAAGTATTGCATCAGTTAATTCATAAGTCTCTTCAATGGTTAAATGTCTTAGTGTTTGCATGGTTTGCTTTTTATCCCATGGACATTTTTCCCTTAATTCGTCCATTATGGTTAGTAATCGTTCAAAAGCAACTAATTTTTCATTCATCATTAAAACAGTTTATTGGCTTATTATTCTAAATTTGTTAAGTGATAAAAATACACCATAAATATTGGTTATTAATTTTCTTCCTTTCGGTTTTTATTAAAGGTTTTGCACAAGAAGAGGTTGCTAGTTTTGGGTTAAAAGAAACTTTTCATTTTGGCTCTATTTTACCTCATAGATCAGAAGTAACAGAAATTATTGAAGGACATTCATTTGCTTATGAGTTATCTTTTTATAAAGCTACTTCAGGTAAAAAAGAATGGCAGCAATTGTACAAATATCCTAAAGTTGGTATTTCTGCCTTATACATTGATTTGGGCAACAAAAAAGAGCTCGCCAATGGTTTTGGAGTTTTTCCGTTTATAGAAATACCTTTAAACCAACGTAAAATTAATTGGCGGTTAAAAATGGGGTATGGCTTGGGCTATATCGAAAAGCCTTTTGAAAAAACTACTAATTATAAAAATATAGCAATTGGTTCTCATTTTAATGCATTGATCTATGCCAATATGTTGTGGTCTGTAAAAATTACAGAAGGTTTTGATATTTCCACAGGTTTATCGATGATACATTATTCTAATGCCTCTTTTGCTCGTCCTAACTTAGGTATTAATATAGCATCTGTAAATGCTGGTTTAACTTATAGTTTTGGGGCAAAAAATAAGATTGTTACCAATACAATAGAAGATCGTTCACGTAAGTGGTCAAAATTATTAATGGTTGGGTTTGGATTAAAAGAAATTCCACCAGTGGAAGGCCCTAAGTATTTTGTAAATACTTATTCGTTTAACATGTTAAAAGCAAGGTCTAATAAAAGCTCTTTTGGCTTTGGTGCAGATTTATTTTACAACAGTTCTTTGTCGGATTTAATTGTTTTTGAAAATCCAACTGCAACTCCAACAAGTGTAGATAATTTTAGGGTTGGATTAGTCGGTATTTATGGTTTCGATTTTGGTAAAATTTCATTGTATATTGAGATGGGAGGATATTTATATAATAAATACACGGAATTAGGGTCTATTTATAATAGAATGACGACTCGTTTTCATATCAGTGATAAATTATTTTTAAATGCAGGATTAAAAACACATTTTGTAGTTGCCGATTTTGCTGAGGTAGGTATTGGTTATAAATTTAAATGATAAGCGTTAGTAAAACATATCAAGTTATTCTATTAATTGTTATTACAATGCTCTGCTCTGCCTGTGGCAAAGAATCTAGTTGTTTTAAGGGAACTGGCGATATTGAAAAAGAACAACGTGCAATTACCAATGAAATTAATGTAATTGAACTAGACGATAAAATTGATTTGGTTTTAACGCAAAGCAACGAGGCTTCATTATTTGTAGAGGGAGGTAAAAATTTATTGCCATATATTAATACAGATTTATCTGGAAATACCCTTTCAATATCGAGCGATAATAAGTGTAGTTTATTTAGAGATTATGGAATTCCTGTAACAGTTTATTTATCCTTACCAAACCTAACTAAAATAAATTATACAGGGCAGGGAGCTATAAATTGTACCAATACTTTTAATGTTCCTAAATTCGATTTTGAAACCTCTAAAGGAACAGGAAGTATTAATTTAAATTTTAATGCAACTGATATTGCTATTAGACAACACACAGGACCATCAGATATAACTTTATCTGGTACAGCAAAAAACGTTTATTTATTTGCTGGTGAAAATGGGTGGTTTTTTTGCCAGAATTTAATAGCAGAAAATGTGCATGCTTATAATGGAAGTAGTGGCGATATTACTTTAAATGCAACAAATTCTTTATTGGTAGAGTTAACTTCTATTGGCAATATTGATTATTATGGAAACCCAACAATAACAGTTAGTGTGCATTCGGGAAAAGGAAAAATCAGAAAAAAGTAAGAAATTACTTTCCTAACAATTCATCTTTTAAATCATCATCTGCAGGAGAATCGCCCAACCAAATAGCAAATAGTGCTTTTTTAAATTCTAATCCTTTAATGATAGGTTGTATTTTGCCATTTTTAAAAATAACAGTTCCTTTTTCTGGCACATAAACAACATCATAAATGTCTCCCTTTTGTATTTCTTCTTTAGAAAATACTGCTTTAAAGTTGGCTATTTTTTCTTTTAATTCTGCGGAAGCATTTGGTGCTGATTTTTTAAAACCATCATCAACAGCAGCTATCATTTTATCACTACTAATTAAAGATGAAATGATATTAATTTTAATGGCAGTGTGTTCATCATTATTAACAATACTTGTAGCATCAGTTGTTTTTGTTTGCACATATAAACCGCAAGCATACAAGTCAATCCACATTTTTTCACGAACTCCTGCACCGTTTAGGTTTAGAGTTGTTTCGCCAACCATTAATTTAGCAGGCATTGTTACACCTCCAACGGTTTTTTGAGCTTTTAGGTTTGTTAAACTTGTTGTTAAAACGAGTAATAAAATTATATTTTTCATGAGATAGATTTTTGTTTAGTTCGGTATTCTTTAGCGTGGCTAATACTTGCGTTTAATTCAAATCCAATTAATAGAACTAGTGAGTTAAAGTAAAGCCAAAGCATAATAACAATAAGCGTTCCAATAGAGCCATATACTTTATTATAGGTAGCGAAATTATTAACATAAAACGCAAAACCACTAGAAAGTAAAATGCTCAATAGCGTTGCTAACGTTGATCCAGCTGAAATAAAACGAAATTGATTATGCCTTGTATTTCCAATGTAATAAATGGAGGATATTCCTAAAAAGAAAAGCAGAAGCAGAATAATAAATTTACCAATTTTAATAAGATTGATGGACCAATCATCATATAAGTAGTTATTCACCACTAAGTAATTTATAATTACACCACTAAAAACAATTAAGCCGATGGCAATTACCATTAGTATGGTTAAAATCAACAATAATAGTAACGAGCGCAACCTAGTTTTAATAAAACTACTTTTTTTAACAGAATGAAAAGAATCATTAAAAGCAATAATCATTGAATTAACACCATCGCTTGCTAAGTAAAGAGCAAAAATAAAACCGAAAGAAAGTAATCCTGTATGTTTTTGGCTAATCAAATCTGTAATGGTTTCTTCAGCCATTTCAAAAGCATTTCCGGGCAATAATTCTTTGATTAAGGCTAATAATTCATTGTGAAAATTGTCGATGGGAATATGAGGTATGATTGAAAATAAAAATATAATAGAAGGAAATAACGCTAAAAAAAATCGAAAAGCTAAAGAAGATGCTCTTGTTGTTAAAGAGTTTTTTTGAATTCCTTCTAAAAAAAATTTTATAACATTAAACAACGGTAGTCCATCAAAACCTGGAACAATAATTTTTTTGCTCAATCTTATGGGAGTTTGAACTAATGAAGTATTGTATAATCTTGCTAAGTATTTCTTCACTTTAAAGCGCTTTTAAACTTAAATCTAAACTTTTAATTTGATGTGTAAGTGCTCCAACTGAAATGTAATCCACTCCACATTCAGCATAGTTACGAATGGTTTTATCAGTGATACCTCCAGATGCTTCAGTTTCGTATTTTCCAGCAATTAATTTTACTGCGGTTCTTAAATCATCGTAATTAAAGTTATCTAACATTATTCTATCAATGCCACCACAAGATAGTATTTCATCTAATTCAGCCAGATTTCTTGCTTCAATTTCAATTTTTAAGTTTTTATTATTGTCTGCTAAATACTTTTTTGTTGAAGTAATGGCTGCATTAATTCCACCAGCATAATCAATGTGATTATCTTTTATCATTACCATGTCATATAAACCCATTCTATGGTTTACACCTCCACCAATTTTTACTGCTAACTTTTCTATTTCTCTAAGTCCTGGGGTAGTTTTTCTAGTATCTAATACTTTGGTATTTGTACCTGCTAATAAACCAACATAATAATTGGTATTTGTGGCAATGCCACTCATTCGTTGCATAAAGTTTAACGCTAAACGTTCAGCTTGTAAAATAGATTGGCTTGAGCCTTCAACAGTAAAAGCAATATCACCGACATTAACTTTATCACCATCGTTTAAGATTTGTTTGAAAATAAGATTGTCATCAATTTTTAGGAATATTTTTTTAGCAATCTCAATCCCAGCTAAAATGCCATTTTCTTTAACTAAAAGCTGAGCTTTACCTGTTGCATTTTTAGGTATGCATGATAAGGATGTATGGTCTCCATCTCCAATATCTTCTTTAATTGCAATATCAATTAAATCGTCAATAAATTTCATAAAGTAAGTTTACCCTGCAAAGGTAATTATTAGAGAGTACAAGACCTTAATTATTCGTCAGATTCTATTTTAAGTTCTAAAATAGAAATAGTTCCGTCTTTTTGAGTGTATAAAATATAGGTTCTGTAATTTCCTTTAGAGGTTTTTAAATTACCTATAGAATAATGAGAACTATTTTTAGAATCTCCATTGTGTAATATTTTAAAATCACTTGGTGGATTTTTAATAAAAAAGGTTTTTAAAATTAATTTGGCTTGAATTTTACTGTAAACACCTTCGTTTTCAGGTATAGTTAAATCAACAGAATTGCCAAAATATTTAGAAATTTCATTAGCATCACCACTTTTAAAAGCTGTAGATAAAGAATCAGGAATTGGATTATTGCTAAATAAAGCAAAAATGAAGAAAAATATTCCTAAAAGTAAATTATGCATGTTTTAAGTTTTGTGCCTTATCAGCAAAAATTAAGCCACTTTAAGTCGCTTAATTATTAGCTTTAATTAAACCAAAAATAATAATTTTTAACTTAGCAACATGAAGATAAAACTAATAACTATTGGAAAAACAGATGAATCTTATTTAAAAGATGGTATTGAAAAATATTTAGTTCGTTTAAAACATTATGTTTCATTTGAAATTATGATTGTAAATGATTTAAAATTAGGAAGTAAAACAACTACCGAACTTCAAAAAGAAATGGAAGGTAAGGTAATTTTAGAAAAAATTAGCCCTAATGATTATTTAATCTTGTTAGATGAAAAAGGCGAGGAGAACAATTCAGTTAATTTTTCTAACTATTTACAAAAAAGAATGAATGCCGGTAACGACATTATTTTTGTAATTGGCGGTCCTTTTGGTTTTTCTGATGAGGTTTATGTTAGATCGAACGCTAAAATAGCCTTGTCAAAACTTACTTTTTCGCACCAAATGGTAAGGTTGTTTTTTGTGGAGCAATTGTATAGAGCTTTTACAATTTTAAAAGGAGAGAAATATCATCATCAATAGTATAAAACACTTAATTTGTTTAAACTTGCATATAAATTTATAAGATGAGTAAAGTAGCATTAATTACAGGCGTAACAGGACAGGATGGAGCTTATTTAGCTGAGTTGTTGTTGAGTAAAGGTTACGAAGTACATGGAATTAAAAGAAGAAGTTCTTTATTTAATACTGATAGAATTGATCATTTGTATCATGATTTACATGAAAATGATGTGAAATTTAAATTGCATTATGGAGACATGACTGATTCTACCAATTTGATTAGAATTGTTCAAGAAGTTCAACCAGATGAAATTTATAATTTGGCAGCAATGTCGCATGTACAAGTTTCATTTGAAGTACCTGAGTATACTGCTAATGCAGATGCTACAGGAGCTTTAAGGTTATTAGAAGCTATCAGAATTTTAGGATTAGAAAAAAAGACTCGTTTTTATCAAGCTTCTACTTCTGAATTGTATGGTAAAGTAATGGAAGTGCCCCAATCGGAAACTACTCCATTTTACCCTCGTAGCCCTTATGCAGTAGCAAAATTGTATGCTTTTTGGATTGTTAAAAATTATAGAGAAGCTTACGGAATGTACGCTTGTAATGGTATTTTATTTAATCACGAAAGTCCTTTAAGAGGAGAAACTTTTGTTACTAGAAAAATTACTAGGGGAGTAGCTAAAATTAAATTAGGCTTACAAAATAAAATATATTTAGGAAACATTGATGCGAAACGTGACTGGGGTCATGCGAAGGATTATGTAGAAGGAATGTGGCGAATGTTGCAACAAGAAACAGCAGATGACTTTGTTTTAGCTACTGGAACAACAACAACAGTTAGAGATTTTATTACGATGTCGTTTAAAGAAGTTGACATTGATGTTGTTTGGAGAGGTGAAGGAATTAATGAAAAAGGTACGAACAAAGCTACTGGTGAAGTAATTGTAGAAATAGATCCGAAATATTTTAGACCAACAGAAGTTGATTTGTTAATTGGAGATCCAAGTAAAGCACAACGAGAGTTAGGTTGGAAACATACACACGATTTAGCTAGTTTATGTAAAGACATGGTACAAGCAGACATGGCTTTATTTAAGAGAGAACAATATTTAAAAGAAGGCGGTCATGATATTTTAAGTCAGCATGAATAAAACCGATAAAATATACATTGCTGGCCATAGAGGAATGGTAGGTTCTGCCATTGAGCGTAAATTGCGTAAAGATGGTTTTACGAATATCATTACTAAAACCTCTAAAGAATTAGACTTACGTAATCAGCAACAAGTAAATGATTTTTTTGCTGCTGAAAAACCTGATTATGTATTTATGAGTGCTGCTAAAGTTGGAGGTATTTTAGCCAACAACATTTATCGTGCAGAGTTTATTTACGACAATTTAATGATTGAACTAAATGTTGTTCATGCTTGTCATACTTCAAAGGTAAAAAAGATGCTGTTTTTGGGTTCTTCTTGTATTTATCCTAAATTAGCTCCACAACCTTTAAAAGAAGAATATTTATTGACTGGAGAGTTAGAGCCAACTAACGAACCTTATGCTATTGCTAAAATTGCTGGTATTAAGTTGTGCGAATCATACAGAAGACAATATGGAGATAACTTTATTTCGGTAATGCCAACAAACCTATACGGACCAAACGATAATTATGATCCTGAAAGCTCACATTTGTTTGCTTCATTTATTAGAAAATTTACTTTGGCTAAAAGAGACAATTTACAAGAAATTGAAATTTGGGGAGATGGAACACCAATGCGTGAATTTTTGCATGTAGATGATATGGCAGATGCTTGTTGTTTTTTGATGCAAAATTACGATGGAGAAGAAATATTTAACATTGGAACGGGAACAGATGTGACGGTGTTGGAATTAGCAGAAGCGATGAAAGAAGCCAGTGGATTTAACGGCACATTTAAATTTGATGCTTCTAAACCCAATGGCACACCTCGTAAGTTAATGGATGTATCTAAACTCGAAAAATTAGGATGGAAAGCCAAAATTTCTTTAAAAGAGGGGGTTCAACTAGTTTTTGAGGATGTGAAGGAGATGGAGTTTTAAGAGCTTATTTCTTCACAAACTGTAAAACCTTAGATAGAGGTTTAAAAATTAAAGTATAAGGCTTAGGTTTTAATCCATTCATTTCCCAAGCACGTTTATCTTCTCGGTTGGCTTTTAAGCGGTTTTTTAAACTAGAATTACTTACACCACCAACTCTCATTTTCACAACTACACGAGGCAAATAACTAATGCTACATTCATGCTTATGTACAAAACGCAACATTATTTCATAATCAGCGGCAGATTTTAGTTCTAAGTTAAATTTCCCAAACTTATCATAAACTGATTTACGCACAAAAAAAGTGGGGTGGGGAGGCATCCAACCTATAAAAAACATTCCTTTTTTATAGTTTCCAGAAACCCAATTACGAGTTATTTTGTTGGTATCAACAGCATCTACATAATACAAGTCAGCATAAAGGGTATCGCTTTTTTCTTTTTCCATTTTGGCAACTACATTAGCAATTACATTATTGTCAATGTAAAAATCATCAGAGTTAAGGTTGGCAATGATATCTCCGCTAGCTAACCCAATGCCTTTGTTAATGGCATCGTACAAACCTGCATCTTTTTCAGAAACTACCTTGGTAATTTTGTCTTGATATTTGCTAACGATTTCTAAAGTATTATCTGAAGAAACCCCATCAATAATAATGTATTCAATGTTGTCGTAAGTCTGATTAATAACCGATTGTATCGTATCCTCAATAGTCTTAGCACTATTACAACAAACGGTTATTATGGTAACTTTTGGATTCATTTATTTTCGAGAAACCACACAGTTTTCTAATACCAACATATCCATATCAGTTCTTAAATAACAAGCTAATGCTTCTTTAGGTGTGTTTACAATTGGTTCATTTTCGTTAAAAGAAGTATTTAATAAAATTGGAGTTCCACTTTTTTGTCTGAAACGTTCAATTAAATCATAATATCGATCTCCTTTTTCTACAGTTTGTAAACGACCTGTTCCATCAACATGAGTTACTGCAGGTATTTCAGCATGTTTCTCTTTTCTAATCGGGTAAACCTTTTCCATAAAAGGAACCTTGTCAGTTTTTTCAAAATATTCTGAAACGTATTCTTCCAAAATAGAAGGAGCAAAAGGTCTGAAGCTTTCTCTACGTTTAATTTTAGAATTTAATAATTCCTTTGCGTCAGTTCTTCTTGGATCAACAATGATAGAACGATGTCCTAAGGCTCTAGGTCCAAATTCAGCTCTTCCTTGAAACCAGCCAATAACTTTTCCATCTATTAAAGCATCTGAGACTTTTTCAATTAACTCTTCATTATTGTATCTTATGTATTCTATATTTTCAGTTTTTAAACAAGCTTCAATTTCTTCGTTACTCGATTTAGCTCCTGTATAAGCGTTGTAAATTGCAGGTAATCTATCTTTCTCCAAAATATGGTTGTATAACCATAATGCACCACCTAAAGCAGTTCCTGCATCATGTCCTGCCGAAGGAATATAAACATTTTTAAAAGTAGTACGCTCTAAAATTTTACCGTTTGCTACAGAATTTTGAGCAACCCCACCAGCAATACAAACATTATCTAAACCAGTTCTTTTTTGTAAATGATTTAAGATGTGAAAGATTAATTCTTCGGTAACACGTTGTACGGAAGTAGCAATATCTTTATGCTTTTGAGTTAATTCAGCATCTTTTTGTCTGGCAGGACCTAACAAATTTTCTAATTCTTTGGAAAATATAGATTCAATAAAAGGATCTCCGTTTTCCCAACTCATACTCACACCTTCTTTGGCGTGAGTAAAGTACTTGGTATCTAATTCAAATAATCCATTGTCTTTAAAAATGATAATTTTCTTTAACTCATCAACATATTTTGGTTCTCCGTAAGGAGCTAAGCCCATTACTTTATATTCATCACCATAGTGTGGAAACCCTAAGTATTGAGTTAAAGATGTATAAAAAATACCAGCAGAGTGAGGATAAATAACTTGGTCGATTACTTCAATCTTATTACCTTTTCCAGTAGCAATCATAGTTGAGGTAAAATCACCAAAACCGTCAATTGAAAGGATGGCAGCTTCGTTAAAAGGAGAAGCAAAAAATGCACTTGCTAAATGAGTTCTGTGGTGTTCAATGTTTTTAACTTCAGCTTTAATACTATCCTCACTTATATTAAATGCTTTTGCCAATTCACCTTTAACACTCACTACTTTTTTAGAGTTAGCTAAACGATCTTTAAGTGCTTTAACAGAAACTAAATTTTTAACAGAGTGAATAATTTTTTTATGCAAATTAGCAGAAGGGTCACGAGAAATGGTAATGTAATCTACTTGAGTGATATCAATTCCAGCTTCTCCTAAACAAAATTTTATCGCTTCAGTTGGGAAACCAGCCCAATGTTTAATTCTTCTAAATCTTTCTTCTTCTGATGCTGCAATAATTTCATCATTGTGCATAATGCAAGCTGATGAATCTCCATGGTAAGCGTTTATTCCAAGTATATACATAAAATCGTGTTTCCTTTTTCAGTGCTCTAAATTATGAATTCAATCTTTAGGATTAAATAGTTTATAATAATCTTCTTTTAACTGATTATCGTTAATAATAGTTTGAGCAAAATTATAAGCATTTTTAGTAAATTGGTTTAACTCTTCGTTATTCATTGTAGCGAGTTTGTCTATTATTTCAACAAATTTATTTGGATGGTTTAAATCAATGTCAAAACCTATATTTTTTTCTTCTAAATTTTGCCAAGGAGTTTTGTTAGAAAGAATAGGAACACAAGAGTTGGTCATCCCTTCTAAAATACTATGTCCAAAATTTTCACCAGTTGAAGGTAAATACAGAGCATGATATTCTTTTAAAGTATCGTCTAACAAATCGTGATTTAAAACTCCTTTGTAATTAACAACGATATTTGACGGTAATTGGTTGATGGCATTTTTACATTGGTCAAAATATTCTTGATTGTAAATTGGACCAAAAATATCTAACACGATATTTTGTTTGCATTTTTTTAGCACTTCAATGGCGTAAAGGGTATTTTTTTCAGGAGATATTCTACCAATAAATACCATTTTTAGTTCCTCTTGACTTTTTGTTTTATGTTGAAATTTTATGCTTTTATTTTCTGGTAAATTTTGAGCTACGATAGTTTTTATTTTATTACCAAATGCTTTATAGATGTCTTTTTCTTCATTGGGTGTCGTAGCATGGAAAGTAGTTTTACTAAATAGGCCATAAGCTTTAATTAAAGCTAAAAAAAGACATTTTTTATGACTTTTAACATCTAACGAACCTGAAGAAAGCATTCCTCTTACAGCTAAAACTGTTTTAATGTTTAGTTTTTTAGCTATACGGATAGGAGTGAGGGTGAACTTTGGAGAGTATAAGCTATTGCAATAAATGAGTGATGGATTTATTTCTTGTATTAGTTTTTTTATAGTTGATTTATTGGTGTTTTCAGCAGATAAATAGTAAACTTTAGCATTATCAACTTCATTCCATTCATTGGTTTTTATAGTGGAGTAAGGAGTGGTTTCTAAATAATCAGTATTTCGGGTAACAATATAAAAATCATATTTGTTATTTAATTGAGAAACCAAATTACTAATTGAACGAATTGGACCACCAGCTTTAAACCCAGGTTTGTACCAATCGATGAATATTAGGATTTTATTTTTTTTATTCAATTTCATATTTATCTAACCAGTTAGATAGAGTAACTAAATACCAGATTCTGGACCAATTGAATTTATTTTCATTAGCCAAAAATGAAGACCATATTTCTTCTATAAAAATTGCATTAAAATATTGACGATCTTTTAAGTTCTTTAGTTTTTCTTCACAAAAAGACTTTAATTCATTTTTCATCCAGATTTCCCAAGGCATTACAAATCCCATTTTCTTCCTATAAATAATTTCTTTAGGTAATAAATCGCCCATGGAATCAACTATTAATTGTTTTGGAATCTGTTTGTTTGTTTTATACTTGTCAGGTATGTTTAAAACATATTCAACTAAATTGTGGTCTAAAAAAGGAACTCTAACTTCTAATGCATGTGCCATAGAAAATTGATCAGTATCTCTTAATAAAGTATTCTCTAAGTAGGTATCAAACTCAAATTGTGAGATATTACTAATAAAAGGGATTTTATTGTTGTATTTTAGATTTAATTCATTACTTGTGTAATACTCTTTATTGAGAATTGATTTTGAAGAAGAGCTATCTAACATTAGCCTTGTATAAGAATAATTAGTTGATAAATCTCCTTTAGAGTTAGAAATTAAATCTAGGGTTTTAAGAGAGGCTATATCAGATTTATTACCCAAATAAGTTTTAGCAATAGTTTTTTTTAACCCTTTAGGCAGCTTTAGAAAGGATTCAATTTTACTTAATTTTTGAAGTTGATTAAAAAGTGGGTAACCTGCAAAAAGCTCATCTCCTCCCAAGCCAGAGAGAGCGACAGATAAATTTTCTTTTTTAACATATTTAGACACGACATAGGTATTTAAACCATCTCCGCTAGGGTGATCCATAAAGTTTAGTGCGGTAGGTATTTCATTTAAAAAGTCAGTCGGATTTAGTTGAATTGACGTGTGGTTAGTATTGTATTTTTTAGCTATAATTTCTGCATATTTACTTTCATCATATTCTTTTTCTGCAAAATTTACTGAAAATGTACTGATGTTATTTGAACTTAGGTTGCTCATGGCGGCCACAACTGCACTGCTATCGATACCACCAGATAAAAAAGCACCAACATTTACATCTGCTACTAATCTGTTTTCAACAGCTTTAAAAAATAATTTTTTAACATCAGCTTTGATATTATCATAATTACTTGTATTAATAGTTTCATTAATCTTCCAATACACTTTTTTAGTTATAAGGCCATTTTTATTGATGAGCATATAACTACCTTTTTCTAATGAAAAAACATTGTTGATTAAGGTAGAAGGAGAATTACAAGTTTGATATCTGATATATTGATTTAAAGCGTTAGAATTAATTTCCTTTTTTACTAAATCAGTAGATAAAATTCCTTTTATTTCTGAAGAAAAAATGAAATAATTATCTGTTAATGTATAATAGAATGGCTTAATACCCATTCTGTCTCTGGCAATAAATAACTCTTCTTTTTGTTTGTCATAAATGGAGAATGCAAACATACCATTAAAATGTTGTAAGCAATCTAATCCCCATTTTTGAAATGCAGCTATAATAACTTCCGTATCAGAGTTAGTTATAAAGTTGTATTCGGGTATTCTTTTTTTTATTTCTTGATAATTATAAATTTCCCCATTAAAAACTATTACATAATTTTCGTTAGAAAAGGGTTGATTAGATCGTGGGTCAATATCAATAATAGATAATCGTCTATGACCAAGGTGCAGATTATTAAGCGTTAAATTACTACCATAGTCAGGCCCCCTATGAATAAGTGAGTTATTCATTTTAATAATTAATGCTTTTCCATCAAGATTTCTTTTGAAATCCCATAATCCATTTATTCCACACATGTTTCAAAAATATACTTTAATCTTTTTTGATATTCATTAAAGTCAAAACTAGCCCTTACATTTTTAATAAGATCTAGTTTTTCATCATTACTTAAGGTATTTTTTAGCGCTTTTACAATTGCATTTGTAATGTCAGTTAAATTTTCTGGGGCAACCAAACTTCCTAGTGTTCCGTTTTTAAGAGCATCAACACTACCATCAATATTCCCTGAGATTACAGGTATTCCACATGCCATAGCTTCAATATAAACAATTCCAAAACCTTCGTTTTTTGAAGGCATAACAAAAACGTCTCCTAAAAGGAAATGATCAATTAATTCTTTTTCAGCTACATACCCTGTAAAAATTACTTTATTTTTGATGTTTAAAGATGTAATTAATGAATCGAGTCTTTTCTTTTCATTTTTATCGTATTTGCCAATAATTAAATAACAGAAATTTTCTAATGCATTTTCAATAAGTGGAATAGACTCAATAACTTTGTCATAACCTTTATATCCTTCATCACTTGATATTCTACAAACTGTAATTATAATCTTTTGTTTACTATCAATATTATATCTTTTTAATAGAGATGAATTTTTAGTGAAATCTGTTGGAGAATAAAAATAAGGATCGATGGTATTTGGGAAAACGGAAATTTTATTTTCATCAATATGATTGTATTTTAATAATTGAGATTTTGTATAATTACTTACAGCTAAAATTTTTGTAGCCTTTGAAATAACTCTAGATTGAATATAATTTAGAGGTAACCATACTTCAATTCCATGGACTATAATTAGTAAGCATTTTTTAGGATATATTAATTTAAAAATATAACCAATTATTGCTAAATTAATATGGCCAAGAATTAGAACATCATTATGTTTTAGATGTTTTAATATTGAAAAAAAGTAGTTTATTTTATTGCCATTAAAGCTGTAGAAGATATTATTGTTTTTTAAATAATTTTTATCACTACGAGTATCATGAGATGAGATTATAGATAATTTGTGTTTATCTATTGTTAAATTTTCTAAAGCTAAGATTAAAGCTTTGTTAAACTTTTCAATTCCCCCATGCCCTTTAAAAGCAGTTAAATATGTGAAGAGTATATTCAAATTTTACTAGTTTTACTTTTTAAAGGAACTATTTTATTTAATAAGTAAATAACTGTAATCATTAAAAGTATAGACTTTGTAAGTTGGTTTAATGCTGTTGCAAAATCGTTTTCAGCCTTTACCGTATAAAAGAAAACAAAAGGAATCCAAACCAATAACTCGGGATGTTTAATTGCTTTTTTTATAATTAATTTAAATATTAAATTATAAAACAATCCTAAAATAAACATAAATACTATAGCTCCAAAGTAACCATAATTTGCGTAAGCTTCTCCAAGTATACTCAAGTCCATACTTGTGTTATCAGATATTATAATACCTGTAAAACGAGTAAAATTTTCTTTCCCTCCTGACTTAACTTTATCTGGAGACAAAAATCGTGGTAGTAAAGCACCTTCAATCCCTTCTCGTATTGTTTCTCCATCAGCATAAGGTTCAAAATGCGGAACCATATGTATTATTCGAGCTATAATCCAACCTTGATTTATTCTATCTACTAAACTCTGAATTTTATCTTCTTTATTTAAAAGATCTGATTGTCCTAGAGTGTTTGAGGCTAAATCTGATGCTAAACCTAATTTTGAAGTATTGTCTAGTGATTTTTCACTCCAAACAACTTCCCTGTAGTCAGATTTAATGTATTGAATTAATACAACACTAAATAAGATAAATCCAATAATAATTATTTTTCGAGATAATTTAATTTTGGCTGCAAATGAATATAAAATAAAAAGATACCCAGCCCATAAAATCATATCATGAAACATTGCATTACCAAAAGCAGTCAATACTTCACCAGAAAATGCAATGATTACCCATATCCATTTAAAACGTTGGTTAGATAAGAATAAATAAAAGGCTCCAATAATTTTCATATAAGATAATAATAAGAATAGATACTTTAAACTAGAAGGTAAAAAAGGGATAGCAATAGAGGCTGTAAACCCAATAAAAATTAAAATAAAACCTCGTTTTCCAAAAGTTTCAATATTACCTACTGAATTAAAAACTAATTCGATTCTTTTATTCTCATTGAAAGCATTAAGAAATAATCCGCCTGCAAATAGCAGTATAGCAGGAACAACAAAAGACATATATGCTTCTTCATCTATTATCATATAATAAAACTGAGAGTCTGGGTAAAGGTGATATGCTAAAACAGGTCCAATGACCCATTGTAAGAAGGCAATCAAAATAATTAAAGACCTTATAGGTAGAGTGTTTCCTAATTGAAAAATAAAAAAGAATCCAAAAAATAAAAAAACTCCTAAACCAATTAACGAATAACCAGAAATGTTTGGTAAGTATAATTCAATAAAATATAAAACAATGACTATTAGTAAAGAAGAGCTTAAAAATTTTTGAATATCCATTATTGCATAAAAGTTTTAAAAGATTGAACAATTTCTGAATAAGAATATATTTTATTTTTTTCTGATATAGCTGAATTGAAATTCTTACTTGATTTAAAATCTTTGATAAAATGAATCATTTTTTTTGATAATTCAGAGATACTTCCTTTTTTGTAGATATAACCTGTTTCATTTTCTATAATTAAATCTGAAGAACATCCACAAGTATCAGACAGTATTACAGGGATGTTAAAACAAAATGCTTCATTAACAACTAAACCCCAGGATTCACTCTCACTAGTTAAAACTAGGCAATCAGCTTTAGAATAAACTTCTTTTAATTCTGATTGATTTTTAAATCCTAGTAGTTGAATTTTTTTATTGGTTTTTGATTTGGCTTCAACTCTATTGAATAGGTTTCCAGAACCTACCATCCATAATTCTATGTTATTGTGATTTTGAGATACATTATTAAAAGCTTCTACCATATCTAATGGGCGCTTTATATTTATAAATTTACCTACCCATAAAAAAATTATTTTGTCTTGATTTTTTTCTTTTTGAACTTTTGGTGTCCAAAAATTCTGGTCGACAGCATGAGGCGAAAAAATGAGTTGCTTTTCTTTAGCACCATAAGTTAATAGATATTCTTTATTATGAATCCCAACATAAAATAAGGAGTTATATTTTTTTAATAAAAAAGGGTAACTAAGTTTTTTTATAAAATGTTTTAATTTACTTCCGTTTGGGTTTATTTGACTGTCACCTCTTACAGCAACACAAATTTTATTTTTATTACAGTATTTAAGGGCTTGAATATAGTACTTTAGATACCAACCAAAAATAATACAATGAGTAATTTGATGTTTTTTAAAATGCTCCTCAATATCTTTAACTGCAACACTATTGTAAGTTGTTAAATCAGAATTTTTTTCATTAATATTATTATAAAATTCATAATTGTAATCTGAAAACATATCAATATCCCATTTAATAGGAATTCCGAACCCTGATTTACCTACATTATCAGAGGATGGATTATCTCCATAAAAAACTACTAGGGGTATTTCTTTAGCAACCTCCCTAAATAATGAAGCATAATATTGAATAGGGTGACTTACAACTATTGCTAATTTTTTATTGAGCATAAATTTTTGAATAATCAGGTTCAATATTCTCTGAATAAAAATCAATACCTAATTTATTGACAAAGTTTAATATTTTGTCAGTTTGATATGGTGAAAGATCATCTTTCCAGGTTGTTAATTTATTAGAATTTTTACTATTAGAGTTTGTAGTAAAACTAGGTTTGTTAACTATATTTTTAATTTGAGTATTGTCCCAATGAAGGTTGTATCGGTCTTTAATTTTTTGTAAAACTTTTTCAGGATTTAGTACCATATCTTCATAAGAAATAGTAACCCATTTTAAGTCGTTATGAATACTTTTTATAGGAGTAATCATTGTTAATGCCCATTCAGCAGCTAGTTTTTCTTCAATGCAAGTTATATTATTTAGAGTATCAATATATGGTTCATAAAACTCTTTAAATATAGGCATGTTGTAGTTATATTGGTAGTTTTTTTTGTGCCAATCCCATGCTCCATAATTTAATTGTGAGGATATTACGGCACAAGGATGGCGTACTAATAATATTGGTTTAATATCATAATTATTTACTAGCCAAGGTAATAAGTTATTACCAAAACAAAATTTATATAAAAAAGTAGTCGAATTTTTTATTTCTGAGAGGTTATTATACCTGTATAATTTTAGATTGATTATTTCTTTATTAAAAAGTTTATCAAAAAAAATAGTTGCATTAGGATAAACTGCTTTTTCAGGTATGTATTGATTCCAACCTATTTCATTTGCATTTCTTTCAGGATAGGCAAATGGATTTAGATAATTAATTTTATATTGGTTGTAAACAAAAAGAGGTTCCCAAATTAATGTTGCATTGGTTAATTTTTTTAAGGTTTCAGCCAACCATGTTGAGCCACCTCTAGGGCTTGAAAAAACAGCTAAATCATTAGTTTTTAGGTTTTTTAATTGATTAACACCAAAAGGTTTTAGGTGTCGATAAAAATTAATAGCCTCATTAACCTTATTCATTCCAATATTAATTGTTATTTAAAAACGATTGATACCACTCAATGGTTTGTTTTATGCCATTTTTTAAATTAAACTGTGGAGACCATCCTAAGTATTGATGTATTTTTTCTATGGCAACAGATCTTTTTCTAATATTGTCAATATCTCGTTCAGGTATATTTTTTATTTCGACTGATGGAATATGGTGTTTTATAATTTCAGCTAATTGATTTACCGAAGTTTCAGTACTTGTTCCAACATTAAAAACTTCACCTATAGCTTTTGGATGAACTGCAGAAAGTATTGTTGCGTCAACGGCATCTTGTATAAAGGTGTAATCTCTAGTTTGTTCACCATCACCAATTACGGTTAGTGGCTGATTGGTTAAAGCATTATGCACAAATATTCCAAGAACGCCACAATAAGGATTTGTTGGAGATTGACCATTACCATAAACATTAGAATATCTAACACTAGATGTAGAGATATCATATTGTTTGTTATATATCATAGTGTAATTTTCGCCTAATAACTTGGTTGCAGCATAGTTACTCAAAACTTTAGTTATACCTCCTTCGTCTGCGGGCAAGTTTTTTTGACTCCCATATACTGAACATGACGAAGTATATACAAAACGTTTAAATTCTGGCCAAGGATTATTTTTAATATATTCTAGCATTTCGAGTGTGCTTTGTGCATTTACTTGCATATCTAATAAAGGTTGTTTGCCAGATATTGAAATTTGTTTGCAAGCCAAATGAAAAATATATTCAACACCATTAAATAATTTAAATAATTTCTCGGATTCTAAGACAGATACTTCATGAAAACTTACTTTATCTTTTATATCCTTTATAATTGCGGGGGAACTGTTTGAACAATCATCTACAATAATTACATTACAATTATAGTTGTTTACTAAAGTTCTTACTAAACTATTTCCTACGAAACCTAAGCCGCCAGTTACTAAAACTTTACTATTTTTTATATTTTCTAAATATGTTTTCATTATTGATTATTGTGAAATTGATTAAACAAACTTACAAATTCTTTAGTCATACCGTAAGCCGTATTTTTTAATATTGCTGGATTATCTAGATTTAATGGAACAAAAGGCTGTTTATTGTTCATTATGTCATCAATTAACTTCTCTAAATTCTTGATACAATTAACCGGTAAATTTGATTGCGAATAAGTTACTAAGTAAGGATAATTAAGTTTAGCTAAAAATATTGAAGGAAAAGAATCTTCATGTAAAAAAGCTATAAAAGGTTTTTTTGATGCAATTAATCCAAATAGTTTTGATGCAGCATAATATGGTTGCATTCCTCCAAATAAGATTAATAAATCAGAAGCTACAGTTAATTCTACTGCTTTTTTATAAGGGACTCTTAGAGGATCTTCAATAACTTTATTCTCTAGATGATATTTATTTATAAATTCTGTTAATTGAGGTTTTGCTAATTCTTTTGCTGCATAAGAAGTACCATAAAATTCTAATTGATAAGGATTGTTAATTTTACTAAAAGCATTAAGAAAAGCGTCTAAAACTGGGTAGGCGTCACTCCATACAGCTCCTATGTATCGAATTGTGAATATCTCGTTAAAAGAATCAGCTTGTACATTTTCAAAATCACTTATTTCTACACCGTAAGGGATTGCTCCAAATAACTGGGTTTTTATATGGTATCTTTTTTTTAGGTTATTATTAATTCCCTCTGATACTGCTATAATAACATCTGCATTCTCCACTGCTTTTCTTTCAAAATGTAAAGCTACCTTTTGACTTATTTTTTGCTTAAAAGTTTCGGAAGAGCCTAGACCATCATCAACCCATGGATCAATAAAATCTATGGCATAAGGAACTTTTGTTTTTCTTTTAATTTTTGGAGCAATTGTTAACAAATACCATGGTGGAACTAAATAAAGAATAAAGTCAGGCTTTTGATTTTTAATTTCTTTTTTTAACCTTTTGTATAAAAATGGAAGCCATCTTAATCCTAAATCGCCAATTTTAAATTTTCGAGTTGTTTGATATGGTAATGCTTTTATGTTTATTAAATCAAAATCATCCCCTGTTAATTCAGTCATCCAAGGATCTGTGACATCTTCACGATATTTTTGTGGTGTAGTAAAAACAGTAGGGAAATAGCCTAAGGTTTTAAAATGTTTAACTAATAATCTTGCTCTCTGCGAAGGAGGAAGCGCAGATGGTGGGAAGTGAGGGGCTATGATAAATACTTTTCTCATTTTGTTATTTTCTCCCATACAATTTGATAATCATTCTCCCAAGTAATATCTTTAGCTGCTTTAATAGAATTTTTTTTGTAAGAATTTAACAAGTTGAAATCGTTCACTAAAGTATCTATTGAATAGGCTAATTCATCAGCATTTCCAGCTTTATAAATTAAACCAACATTATATTCTTTGACGGTTTCTATAAGACCTAGCATATCACTACTTACTACAGCTAATCCTGCATGTATATAATCAAATAATTTATTTGAGGAAGTAAGTTGCTGATTCTCTTCTATTGGTAATTCTCCAATAATTCCAATATCGTATCCATACAACGATTCAACTATTTTATCAGGATGAGATGGGGGTAATAGAATAACCTTATCCGCAATTTTTAATTCAATAAGCTTCTTTGTGACAATTTCCTTTTGTTCGGAATTAATATTTCCTTGCAAGCTTAAAGTAATATTGCTATTACATTTGCTTATAGCGTCAATTATTACATTTATACCTCTTGTGAGATAAAATATTGAAAAACCATGCCATATTAATTTTATACAATCCTTGCTGTTATATGGAGTATTGTTAATTGGTAAAAAATTGTAAGGAGCATTTCTTACCCTAACAATATTGTCATTTTTTAAACTATACAATGAAAGTAATTTTTCTTTCATAACATTTGTGGTCGTTATAACTACCCTTACTTTACTTATATTGTTCTTTTCTGCTTTATTTACCCAGTTTTTTATATGAGGCTGATCATGTTGATATTGACCGATAAAAAACTCTTGAGAATCATAAATTATTTTAGAATTGTTTTTTTTTGCTAATTCTACAGCAAAAGGAAGGTTGTCGATAAGGTTGATGATAATTATATCGTATGTCTTTAATTTATGACTTATCCCTATTAGCCCTTTATTAAAAACCTTAGTAAAACCTATTGAAACATTCCTTTTCCATAGGGCTAAATATAACTTGTTAACTAATCCAGTACAGATCCATTTTAATTTACTAGAAAATGTATCTTTTGAGATATTATTTTCAATAATTTCCCAAGATTTAGTTGTTTTAAAATGTTGATAAACTTGATCATTCTCAATCATTCCTCGATTAGGAGATAAAATAGAAATATCTGCACCTTTATTTTCAAAAAAAAGAGCTGCTTTTAATAATCTTGGGTTATAACAAAATTCATAATTAGAAATAAGTAAAATTTTCATCTATATCTAATTTATTTAATAGTATTAAGAATAATATCAGCAGCTTTCCCATCACCAAAAGGTTGGTGTCCAGAGGTGCGTTTATGATAATAGTCAGGATTATCCATTAAATTGCTTACTTCTTTAATAATTAATTTAGTGTCAGTTCCAACAAGTTTCCCATAATTAGAGTCGATAACCTCTGGTCGTTCTGTGCATTCACGCAAAATTACTACGGGTTTTTTGAAAGAAGGAGCTTCTTCTTGAATGCCTCCAGAATCGGTTAGAATTAAATGAGATTTACTAATTAAATAAAGAAGATCAATATAGTCTAAAGGTGGTAATAAAATAATATTTTTAATGTTATTTAGTTCTTTTTCAATTACTTCTTTCACATTAGGATTTGGATGTATTGGCCAATAAAAGAAATAGTCTGTATATTTCAAACTTAGCTCCTTTATTGCGTTACAAATATTTCTTAACCCTTCACCATGGTTTTCTCTTCGGTGTGCAGTAATTAAAATATTTTTATCACTTATTAGATTGATTTTAGGAGTAAGTTCTTTATTATCTATTTGTTTCTTTATCATATGTAAAGCATCAACAACCGTATTACCAGTTATTGAAATACTTTTTTTATCGACATTCTCAATAATTAAATTTTTTGCAGAATTTTCAGTTGGTACAAAGTTGTATTTGGCAAATGTGGATACTAATTTCCTGTTAAATTCTTCTGGATAGGGGTGGTCCATATCGTTACTCCTTAATCCTGCTTCTACATGAGCAATATTTATTTTATTATAAAAACTTGCAATTCCTCCTGCTAATACAGTTGTTGTGTCGCCTTGAACAAAAACTAAATCTGGTTTTTCTTTTTTTAAAACTTTGTTGATTTCGACAATAGCATTTGATATCAACTCTGATAAATCTTGATTGGGTTTCATTAACCCTAAGTTATATGTTGATTTGATATTAAATATTTTTTCAAATTGAAGAGACATTTCTTGATGCTGACCAGTGTTAACAGTAATAACATTAAAATCAGGGTCTTCAATAGCTTTTAAAATAATGGGAGCTAACTTAATTACTTCTGGGCGTGTTCCATAAATGAACATTAATTTTTTATTTTCTATGGTACTCAATTTTTATTTATTTTTATTAAGAATTAATTTCTTTATGAGAAGTAAAGTTAGTAAAGGTCTAATTTTCCAATCAATATCTTTCCAATTTACCTGCTTATATTTTATAGTACGAGGAAGTATCAACTTTGGATGGTAATACAAATTTCTAATTAATTCAGTATTTAATATTTTGCTATACTTCTCTTTTCTGATCTTCTCAATATTTGCTTGGGATTCTATTAAAGTGTAGAATTCATGATTCATCATAGTACTATTATCGATATTATTTATATGACTTACATGAGAAACACTCTGCTCATTCCATCTATTATAAGTGACATAGACTCCTTTACAATAGCTAAAAATTCCACCTATAATAGCAACTTTTGTTACAAATTCTCTATCCTGTCCTACCAATGTATTTGGGTTCCAACCATTTATTTTAATAGCTTTTTCAACAAAATCTCTTTTAAAAAGATAAGAATGAATAGCATTCCATTTATTATTTAATAAATCAGCTAAATAATCTTCTGAATCTTTAAAAGTATAATTTATAGATTTGTTTAATAAGTTGGTCTCATAAAAATCCATTTTAAAATCAGAATATACAACAGAGATATCTTTACTAAAATAAGATAATTGATTTTTTATTTTATTTTGTAATAATTGATCATCGCTATCTAACCATTGTATATAGTCTCCACTTGATTGTGAAAATCCATAATTTCTTGCATGATTACCACCTTTAGAAGGATTTTTAAAAACTTTAATTTGTTTTGGATGTTTTAGTTGATAATTAGACAATATTTCCCAAGAATTATCAGTTGAGTTGTCATCAATAATAATAATTTCAAGATCAAAATCACCCTTTTGATTTAAGCATGAATCAATACAAGACGGTATCCAATTGCCATTATTGTAATTTGGAATAATGATAGATATTTTGGGTTTTAAAATCAATTTCTTAGAGGATACAACTTTTTTAATTAGTTTTACGTACTTATAGGGTACATTTTAATTTAATAAATCTTAAATCTTATGAAAGCAATTTTACGTTTTTTATTTGTAGTTCCAATATTATCTTCAAGCTTTTTAATTGGACAAACTGGCCCAGGGGGTGTAGGTAATTCCTCTACATTAGAGGTTTGGTTAGATGCTTCTCAGTTAGGGTTGAATAATGGTGACCCTGTTTCTACTTGGACAGATTTAAGTGCAAATGGTAATACTCCAACTCAGGGCACTGCAGCAAATAGGCCAACTTTCCTTACTGCTGGTTTAAATGGTAAACCAGGAGTTCAGTTTGATGGCACTAATGATTTTTTACAATTTCCAACTAATTTACCTAATAATGAACAAAGTATTTTTATGGTGAATAAAAGGCAAGGCTCTTACCAATGGCGATTTGGATATACTAGTAATAAATTTAATTTAATGACACTTATATCTGGTAATTTATGGGGGTATTATCAACCAAATGCTTTTCAAGAAGGGGGATACCTTAATCCGGGTGAAACAAAAATACATTCTGTATTAGTGAGTAGTTTAACTTCATCATTAACTTTAGGTCAAAATAACTCATATGTTACTAAAACTTATACTACCACTCCAAATAGACCAAATGCAACGTTGGGTTCTAATAATAGTGGAACCAATACTTTTCATCAAGGAGTTATACCAGAATTTATAGTTTATAATACCCTTGTAAATAGTGCTCAACGTTTAATTGTTAATAATTATTTAGCTGCTAAATATCAATTAGCTATACAAAATGATAAGTATGCAATGGATGTTGCTCACGGAAATGAGCTTGCTGGTATAGGGATGTTGGGTGGTCAATCTCATACTGATGCAAGAGGAACTTCTGATGTTCAAATAAATAATGCTACAGCTTTAAGTGATGGTGAATATGTTTTATGGGGTCATAACAATGGAGCATATTCTTTAAATTTTACTGATATACCAATTGGGTATACTGGAGCAAGATGGAATAAATTATGGAGAATAGATGAAACAGGAACTGTAGGAAATTATGATGTAAGAATATTTATTAATGCGAATACTATAGGTAATGATAACAATCAATATTTTATTGTTTACGATGTAAATAACGGAGTTTTTAACGATGGGGGTTCAGCAACTATTGGACCTGGTGTGTATGATGCGTTAACTAATTCTGTTGTGTTTAGCGGAGTTCATATTCCTGACAATTCATGGTTTACTTTAGCAAATGCTGATACGGATATTTTAAGTACTAAAACGGGGAATTGGAATGATCCAACAGCATGGACATGTAATTGTGTGCCGGATTCTAATGTTGATGTTACTATTTTAAATACGCACAATATCTCAGTAACTGGCTATCAAAGTATTAATAATATTACGGTTGATGCAGGAGGAACGCTAACTCT
This sequence comes from Vicingaceae bacterium, assembly GCA_037969435.1. Taxonomy (GTDB): domain Bacteria; phylum Bacteroidota; class Bacteroidia; order Flavobacteriales_E; family Vicingaceae. The sequence goes on along the minus strand of JBBKXK010000018.1, from coordinate 305,549 downwards.
TAATACTACAAATATTTTATCAATTGATGGAGATTTTAATAACTCAGGATCTTTTGTTGGTAACTCGGGAGTGCTATTATTTTCAGGTACAGCTTTACAACAAATAACTAACTCAAGTCCTCGTATTGATATTTTTAATTATACACAAACAAACCCATCACAAGTACAGCTTGTTTCTGGAGCTTTAGGTATTAAGAATGTATTAAAACTTAATGCCGGAAGTCTTCAAAATGTTGGGTTAGGCAATATCATAATTTTAGCAGATGCAACTACTACAGCTAGAATAGCTTCTGTTAATCCAGGAAGTGCATTAAGTGGTAATTTTATAGCTCAACGTCATGTTGCAACTCGTGTCGCTAATTGGTCTGATATTGGTTCTCCAATGACGAACATGAACTTTGGCGTGTTAGATCAAAGTTTATATTTTAGTGGAATAGGTGGAAATGAAGGAAATGCAGGACCTCCTACTAATATTTTTTATTCTGCTTATTATTTTGATGCAGGTATACAAGATTATGACTCAGTTGTATCTACATCTAGAGTTTTAAATCCTGGAGAAGGTTTTGAAATTTGGTTGGCTGATGATCAAAATACTTTTAATGCTCAAACTTTTAATACCTCTGGAGTACCTAATTTTGGCAATGTAAGTGCTAACCCTTATTTACAAAGTAGTACAGGGGAATGGGCTATTATTAGTAATCCTTATGCTAGTTGGATTGATTGGGTTAATGTAACTAAAACTGGTTTAAAAAATGAAGTTTGGATATTTGATGCAGGTAGTAATAATTATCAACTACATAATACAGGTAATGTAGCTATTCCTCCTATGCAAGGATTTTTTATAGAAGCTAATGGAAATAGTCCTACCGCAACATTTACGGAAAGTTCTAAATCAACTAGTAATTCATCCACATTTTTTAGAACTACTAATTTAATTGATGAATTTCAATTAATTTTAACTGAGGTACAAACAGGTTTTAATCAAACTACTAGGGTTAGATTGGATATGGATGCTTCATCCTTTTATGAGCCAGGTAAAGATGTTACTTTATTAAAAAGTAAAAGTCAAGTAGCGCCTAATTTAGCTTCCTTAAGTAAGGATGGTAAGTCTTTAATGATTAATTATCTTAATACTAACGAAGAAACTATAGTTATTCCATTAATGATTTCTGTTAAGCAAAATGGATTGGTTAACCTTACTACTAATACTATTGAACATTTAACATCAAGTTATTCTTCAGTATTGTTGATTGATAAACAAACCAATACAAATTATGATCTTAGAAGTCTTACTAGCGTTGATATTTATTTATTAACAGGAGATTACAACGGTAGATTTGAACTAAGATTATCTAATGATAATCCTAATGAATCGGTCATTACTGTATTTAATGATTTAGTTTACTATACAAATAATCAAATAATAACTCAATTGGATTTTAGTAATAGCGCTCAAGCAAATATTGAAATTTATAATGTTTCAGGTCAATTAATAAAATCTTTAACAACTTCTGACCTTACAACTTATATCTCTTTACCCCCAACAACAAGTAAAGGAACATATATTGTAAAAGTATTAAAGGGTACTAAAGATTTATCTACACATAAAGTAGTTATTTACTAAATTAATAAAATCATAAAAAAAGCCTAAGTTAAAAAACTTAGGCTTTTTTTATGATTAGAATTAAAGGATTAATCTTTATTAAACAAAGAAGTTAGATTTAGATTCATCTTTCTTAAACTAAATTTATCTTTTACACTAAGTAAGGCATTGTCCGCTAATTTAGTTCTCAATTCAGTATTTAATATCAGTTTAATTAAAACATCTTTCAAAGCATTATTATCACATTCCTCAATTAGTATTCCTGTTTCCATATTTTTAATTATTTCAGGAATACCTGCATGATTGGTTGAGACTACACAAGTTTTAGCAGCCATGGCTTCTAATATTGCATTTGGAAATCCTTCTGCATCTCCTTTACTGTCAACCCTACTGTTTAATACAAAGATATCAGCATCTTTTACTTTTGTTAGTAATTCTAAATGTGGCTTAGCTCCAAGTAGTTTAATATAACTTTGAGCATTCTTTTTTTTAATAATTGATTGTATTAATGGTAATTCTTCCCCATCACCTATAATTTCTAGTAATAGATTTAATTTGGGTAGCTCTTTTTGTATTTTAATTACAACTTTTATTAAATCTGGAACACCTTTTTTTTCTGTTAATCTACCTGCATGAATAATTTTAATAGTTGAGTTATCGTTTGAGGTTTTTATACTGTTAATTTTATCTAGATCAACCCCATAATGAATGATACTCGTTTTATTCATTTCTAAACCATAGGGTGTTAGCTTGTTAACCATGTAATTAGCGCAAAGAATAGTTTGAGATGCATAACTAAATAATTCTGGTAAAAGGATGGTGTATTTTTTTTCTTTTAAAAGCTGAGAAGCATCATAACCATGAAATGAAATAATTAATGGAATATTTAATTTTTTGGCAATAGGCATTATTCTAATTGCATTGTTGCCAAAATGAGCATGTATTACCTCTATATTATTTTGAAACAATATTTTTTTTAATTCATTAATACTTTTTTGGGGTAATAGAAAATCATTATTACTAAATGTTCTATTAATAAAATGAAAAATTCGCTGAGAAATAGTAATGGGGATGGAGTTTAATAGAACCTTATTTTTAAAACTGAAACTGTCAATATTTTTAAAATTATGAGCTGCAAGCGTAACATTGTTTCCGTTATCTAGTAAAGCACTTACTTGATTTTGAATAAATGTTTCAGATAACTCGAAAAAAGAAGTATTATAAATTAATATATTCATTATTTATTATAAACTAACTTATATTTTGTTATCATTTGATTTAAAGAAAATAAGTTGGATCGTTTTAAATTAGTATCCGATTTTTCTTTTAGAAAATTATTGTTAATTATTTTTTCAGCTATAAGTTTACCTAATAATTTATAGTTCCCTTGTTCAACTAAACAACTTGTATCCTCTAGAATTTCTGAAATTGCTCCAGTATCGTACCCCAATATTGGGATACCCATATTCATTGCAAATGGTGTTACTTGACCAAAACTTTCTTCATAAACAGGTGCAATAAACATGCTAAATTTTTTATAAATATTAGGAAGCTCATTATAGCTTACATAATTATATAAAGTATAATTATCTTGTTGATTCTCTTCTTTAATACGCTGTTCAAAGTAAGGTTTCAGTTCTCCATCACCTATGATATGTACTTTTATTTCGGGATCTATTTTAACTGCTTCAATAAAAGGTTCTATGGAATCTTTTTTTAGTTTATGATCATCTAAACGATAAACCATCCCTATGTTTTTTGAAAATAATGCTTCGTTTTTTTCTTGTTTAAAAAGATTGAAATCAGAGCCAGGGTATATTACTTGATTAAACTCATTTTGAAACGAATAGCGATTTTTTACAAAATCACTAACAAATACATACTCACATTTTATTTTTTTAAAATGAAATGGAACAATTGGGATATTTACATTTTGGATTAACTTACCGTTAAAGTTTTCAAATACCTTAAAAAAACTATTATGCCATTGCCAATTAGAACTTAATTCTGACCATTTTGAACTCCAGTGAATATGAATGATTTTAGGATTATATTTTTTTAATAATTGTTGTACCTCATTATTTGAAGGCACATGACAAATTTCTTCTACTTTTATTCCTTTATAGTTTTGAGGAATAGGATTGTACCTAGTTACAACAATATGTTGATAAGCGTCTGAAATGTTCTCAGCAAGATCAACCACTATTCTAGATGCTCCACCAGTTTTAAAATTATTAATAAGGTGTAAGACTACCGGAGCTGTGTTATTTATTGTTGTTTTATAAGATAAGTTATAAGGAGTAAAGTTTTCATTTTGATAGTTGATGTCGTATTGATGATGAATTTTATAGGCTTTACGAGTTATTCTTCGGTAAGGGTTTATAATCAATAATCTTAATAATCTTTTTACAACAACATCAATTGAATTAAAACGCTCTAAACGCTCTTGTAAATGTTGGTTATGTTTTCGAAGTTCATTAACCTCTTTATTAAAAAAATCCATTAATAATATTAACTTAATTTAAAACGAAAATAGTAGTATTTACTAATATAAGATAAATATTTAAACCAATTCTTATCTGTTTTATAAGTATTAGAAATATATCTTAAATTAAGTATGAGTTTATTTAGTAAAGGATTATGGTATTGTTTCTCAATATTTTTAATTAATAATTTTAGCGCCTTGGTACCTTTAATTAAATTTTCTAGTTCATCTTTTTTACCCCATATTCCTTGGTTATGAATTCGGTAGGATGCCAAAGGCTCATTTATCATTTTAATTTCACCATGTTTTGCTGCGTTAATCCACATTGGCCAGTCTCCCATAGGCATTTTATAAAACCAATCTTCAGGAGGTATTTTAAGCGCATTTTTTTTAACTGTAATTGATGGGGTATGTATATAGTTACCTTCTAATAATTTGTGAATATTAGTTAATGTTGGAGTATCGGAATTAGAGCTACTTAAAAACTGACTATTCTCATCTACATTATTTACTTTAGAAAAACAAATAGAATAATTTTTATTAGCTTCTAAAAAATCTAATTGTTTTTGTAGTTTTAAAGAATCATTCCAATAATCATCTCCATCAATAAAAGCAATATACTGTCCTTTACAATGTTCAAGGATATTTACAAAATTATATAAACGTCCTTTTTGTTTTCTAACCAAACTATAACTATCATCTTTTTTTCGATTTAACAGTACATAGGTAATGTTTTTATTAGAAGATGATAAAATGAAATTTTTAATAAGTTCAACATTATTATCTGTAGAGAAATCATCTCCAATAACTACTTCAAAATTAAACGATGTTTTTTGTTGATCTATACTTTTTAGGCATTCAATAATATGTTTTGAATGATTATAAGTCATTAGTCTAACACTAAGCATAATAACATCACTCATAATTATATTTTTTTAAAGTAATTAGAGCAATGGCATTAAATGTATCAATTTCATGTGTTGAAAGTAAGCCTAAAAATTTTTGTTTATTATTGGAATCAATTGCTTCTAAGGTTTTCTTTTTCCAATGAAGGGTAGAAGTAGGTTCATCATTGTTATTATTTTGGTGGTAGTTTAGCATGCTAACATTAAACTTAACACCTAAAAATTCACAAATTTTAATTAAAACATTCTCAGGGGAGCTTATTAAATCTTCATACTTTACAGTTATAGAATTTTCTTGAGCAATAAAGGTTTCTATTTTTGAAACATTGTCATCCCATTCTCTGGCTATTTCTGCTATGTTTGAAGACACTTTAGGAATATATTTTAAGTTAGGATCTAATGTTTTAATATTGATGTAAGAGCAAGCAACATCTCTACCATCTCTAATTAAGTGGATGTATTTTGATTGGGGACTAATAACCTTAAGTTCACTTAAGTGATGAATGTAGTAGTTGTTTTTATCTCCAATTATAGGTTTGTTTTTGGTGTAAAACTTATAAATACAGTTTATTATTTCAATATATTTTTTTGGGTTTTCAGAAATAATAAAAAATTTTAGTTCCTCTTTATTCAATTTCCAATCTTCTATTTTTTTAGAGCTGAGTATATCCTCTATAAACGAGGTTAGCCTTTCTTCGTTTTGAGTAGCTGCAACAGACCATAAGTTGTATTTCTTGTGCCACCATTGTAAAAAACCAGATTCAGGAGGCACACCAATTTCAGGATGACTATTTAGCATCAATCTTAAAAGCGTTGTTCCAGACCTAGGGTTCCCTAAAATAAAAAAATCCATAAAATTATAACAGGTTTACAATTTGTTCAACTTCAGCTATTTTAAGGTAAGAACTTAAAGGTAAACATAAAATCTTAGTTGAAATAGCCTCACTCACTGGGCAATTTTGCTTTTCAACATAATTTAAAGTATTTAATGATGGGTAGAAATATCTTCGCGGAAAAATGTTATTTGAATTTAATATTTTTTTAGTTTCTAATAATTTTTTTTCTGATTCAAATATTACAGGGTAGTAATGATAGTTCCATTGAGTGTGCTCTCTTATTTTTAATATTTTTAAATTAGAATTAGTTAATAGTTCATTGTATTTTTCAACAGCATTTTTTCTATTTGCTACTATTTCATCTAAATGATTAAAAATAGATAATCCCATTGCAGCTTGTAATTCACTCATTTTAGCATTCGTTCCTAAACCATGGAATGCTTCAGGGCCATTGTGACCAAAATTATGATGATAATAAAGTTTTTTTTGTAAATCATCATCATTCGTTACCCAACATCCCCCTTCACCTGTATGAAAAATTTTAGTAGCATGAAAACTACAGGTACTTACATCTCCGTAATTAAAAATACTCTTATCCTTATATTTAACGCCAAAACAATGAGCAGCATCGTAAATTACTTTTAAGTTGTATTTTTTTGCAATATTTTCAATTTGATCTACTGCACAAGGGTTTCCAAAAACATGAGTAGCTAAAATAGCAGATGTTTTTTTTGTTATGGCAGCTTCAATTTTACTTTCATCAATTGTTAAATAGTCTGGATGAATATCAACAAAAACAGGCTTGCAGTTTTCCCAAACTATTGAAGCAGTAGTTGCTACATAACTAAATGGAGTGGTAATAATTTCACCAGTTAAACCTAATGTTTTAATTGCTATTTGTATTGGTAACGTACCGTTGGTAGTTAAAGTTAAATTTGGAACTTCTAAATAAGATTTTAATTTATCTTCTAGTTCATTTACTAAAATACCCCTATTGGTTAACCACTTTTTGTCCCAAGCTTTTTTTAATATAGCTTGATATTCATCAAATGGAGGTAAAAACGTTTCGGTTACATTAATCATAATCGCTTTAAGATATTAATTAATCTGAAAATAACTTTGTCTTTAAACTTAATTTTTTTTGGTGCCCCAATATTTTTTTGACCCCATTTATCCATAAAAGCTAAAATATCTTTTAATTCATTCAAAATATCAGGAATTGAACACAGTTCAATAAGTCTATTAATTATGGTATAAACTTCGGCTTTATTATGGTGGTCAAATTCAGAAAAGTTTTCAATTAACCAAGCTCCATCTTCTCCTATATGAAAAGTTAAATGAGCATCTGTTATAATTTCTAATTTTTTGCTATGCACCAAAAGGTTAGCAATCATTGCTCTACCAATCCAGTTTGCTCCAATACATACGCTGCCTAATATAAAGTTAGGGAGTTGTTCTTTTTTAAATACAAAACAATCATAACCAGGGTGAGCATCTCCCACTTCAGCAAACATAAAATTTAAGTTTTCAGTTTCTTTTATAACCCTTCTATTAATTATTAAACTATCACTTCCAGTTTTAATTTTATCAATTATATAATCATAAAAATATGGCATTACGGCTATATCAACATTTGTATATATAATGTAGTCTAAATCAGTTTCTTGATTTAGTGAAAACAGAATGTCTTTAATTAATGGAAGTTTTCTACTTTTTTTAAAAGAACCAAAATCCATTACACTTTTTGTTAATAATGGGAGTGGACTAAACTTTTCTGGAAATATTGTTACATCTTCTTCATAACCAATTATGTACTGTGTAATGTCTGCACTAAATTTTGAGTAATTTTTAGCCCTCAGCATTGACTCAAAAGTAACTGGTTGTGCTAAATATAAATCGGAAGATTCGCCTATATTTACAGGGTTTATAATGTGTCCTATTTTCATTTTTTAACTTTTACTTCTCAATTTTAGCCTGATTAACCAACGCTAAAAAGTTGTTACCAAATTCAATAACATGGTTTTGGTAATTGTGATTTACAGATCCAGGAGGATTATTATGCAGTTTACCTAAAATTTCTGATAACTCTATAGAATTTAAAGGATTAAAAAAGTTAACACCTTTTTGAATTTGTTCTTGATGTACCTCAATATTAGAAAGTACAATATGTTTTCCGATTGACTTAGTGTCTTCAACAACTGTGCTCCAACCTTCAAATAAAGAAGGTTGTATTACGGCTATAGAGTGTTGTAATATACAGAGTTGTTCAGTACGTTCTATAAAACCTAAAAACTTAATGTTTGCTTCTAAATCATTTTCTTTGATAAAGGTTTTTAGTTCACCAACATAACCAGTGTTTCTGTGGTCATTCTCTTTTCCAGAAAAAGCTACCACAATTTCTTGTCCCTTGTCTTTTAAAAGTTTAACAGCATTTAAAATTACTTTATGGTTTTTGTGTGCCCAAAACTGATTTGGGGCAAAAAAATAATTTGATGGCAGTTGGTATTTTTGTTTTAGGGATTCAATATTTTCTTTTGAAAAATCAGGATGTGTAACAGCAAAATGAATTACAGAAGTTTTAGCATTTGCGGTTGGGTATAATTGTGTAAAATGATTTTTTGCATTTTCACTACTAAAAACTGCAAAATCGCCTTTACAAACCACATTTTTTTGATGTTCTTTTCTTTCTGCTATTTTTTCTGAGGTAAAAAAATGAGGTAAAAACTCTTCTTGAAAATCAGGTATCCAATTAATTTTTTTTAAACCTTTAATTTTTATTGAATCATATTGATAAGGATATAATACTTCTAAAATTGGTTGTTCTGGTTTTTTAGTGATAATATTTTTTTTAAATAATACTCTTCCTATTTTATTAATGGCTCTATCCATTAAAGAGTATTTAATAACTAAAGGTAAAAGGTGGTAGCTTAAATAAGGATAAGAAGTTTCTGTTTTAGCAATTTTAAAATGGTCTTCTTTAAATGTTAAAATAACAATGTGTGGTTTATTTTTATCTTCAATAAGATTAAGAGCATGTATTATATTTAAAATATAATATGCTCCACCAATCCAATTTTCATCGTAAGAAAATATTAGTCCTATTCTAGTTCTTTCAACCATTTAGTATAATTTAATATTCCCTGTTCAATAGAAATTTTTTGTTCGTAACCAAGTTGCTTTAACTTATTGATATCTGCAATCCAATTGGTTGGATCTCCTTTACGATGTTCACCTCCAAAGTTTATTTTTACATTATTTTGAATATTATTATAAAAGGTAGTGGCTACTTTTTCGATGGTTAATTCTTCTCCGTTTGCAACATTAACTACATCACCTTTAAAAGTGCCATTTTTAATTACACAATCAATGGCATTTACCAAGTCAGAAATGTATATAAAATCTCTAGATTCTTTACCAGTTCCATATAATATAATATTAGTAGAATTTTTTAGTTTTTGGTTTAAATCCCAAAACAACTGTTTTTTTAACCCAGGACCATATGCAGAGAATACACGAAGTGAACAAGTATTTATTCCAAATTGCGAATAAAATTCTTCTGCTATTTCTTCTCCCATTTTTTTATGTTTGCCATATGGAGAAATAGGAGCTAAGGGATGATTTTCTAAAATAGGTAATTGAATAGGATTACCATAAACCGCAGCACTAGAAATGTGTATGTATTTGCAAGTAGGATTATGTATTCTTAACGCATCTAATTGTTTAAAAACAGTAGCTGTGTTTAGGTTAAAATCTCGTTGAGGATGATTTATAGAGTCAGGTACACTTGCTGCTCCAGAACAATTAATACAAACATCAAAAGTTGTGGTAGCAAATATTTCCTCATAATTTGTATTAGTGGTATCTAATAATAAGTATTTGGGAGTAGTATAATCAACTACAATGTCACATTGCCAAACTTCATGCTCTGCACTAAAGTAAGCTACACAATGTGAACCAATAAAACCTTTTGACCCTATGATTAATATTTTCATTTATACAACCTTAATTTTATTGAATTAGTAATTATATTTTTTCAATACTATTTAATCTTGTGTTGAAAATGTCCATACCTTTAAGTAATTCAAGTCTTTCATGACCTCTTAAAAATGTTAATTGACCATTTTTATCTCTACTTTCTGAAAATTTAGAATATTTATAACCTTGTTCAGGAGATAATACTTTTAAGCCTTTTAATTTTTCATTTTTAACAAAATAGGCATTATTTCCATTTGAGTTGCAACCAACAAAACTATAACCTTTTTCACTAGCTAAATCACATAATGAAAGTATTGATACGCCATAATATAGATTAGAATAATGTGCTTTTCCTCTATAAAATGAATTATCATTTGGCACTGACCATGCTTTGTCAAATCCAAATAAACTATTATACTCTACAACAACAATAGCGGGATCTATAACATTAATCGCTTTCCATACCCAATAATCATTTCCATCAATATCAATATGTAATAAACCAACTTTTCCTTCAAAACCGTTATCTACTAATAATGTGTTAATATTTTCGGTTGTAACAAACTGGTCTATAGCTTTTAATTCATGTTGCCAATAAATATTGTCTCGTTTAACACTATCCATATTCTCTTTAGATCCGTCAATTATTAATCCTTTCCAATTATTATTAATTAATAAAAACCTTGTATTGCATTCAGTATAATTTTCAACACCAAACTCGATAAATGAATCATTTTCAACATCTATATAATTAATTAAAAAATTAATTATACCATCATCACCCCATTGTGAGAATATCTTGAATTCGGATAAATTTATATTAGCTATAATGTTATTTATATTATTAAGGTTATCTCTTTCTAATAATTTGCCTAAAGAAAGTCTGTTTTGTATAAGATCATTTCTCATTAAAGCAGAAGCTCTATAGTTTCTGTCTAATAAGCTTTTTATGTTTAACAAGTTTTTTATTCTCTGTATCATATCTAAGGAATATATTTATTTTAAGCAGGAAATTTATTATTAAATAATATCAATTTATTGCTAATTCATTAAAGTGTTTATAGGTTGTATTTATTTTCTCTATTCCTATATATTGGTCATTAGGTTTGTTTCTAATCAATTTTTTATCAATTAAACCATTTGCCATTGATATAGAATCATCATCTAAACTTAGATTTAAATATTTTGCAAGTTTACCAATTGATTCAGATGGGCTTTGTAATAAATTATCATAAGAAAAGAAATATACATTATTATTCTTAGATATTTTTAAAAAATATTCTTGATAGGTATTGTAAAGTTCATATTTACTGTCATCTATAAGAATTTTTGCAGATTTAATTACACTATCTGGATTCCTATATACAATCAAAAATTTAGAATTCGGAAATTCGTTAATTAATTGCTTATAAAAAAAAGATAACATAGGTATTTTTATTGTAGCGTTATTTTTAAAAAAAATCTCGACATATTTATGAATTCCATATTTTGATAACTTTCTAAACGCTCTATATTTATTCATCAAAGTCACTCTATCATCATTAATTTTAAATAATGAGAAGTAAACTAATTTAACGTAATCCACATCTTTAAATGACACATCACTTTCTTCATTTTCTTTAGGAGGATTTGCTCCACTTTTATTCAAATAATCTAAAAAATATCTTGAATATTCTGCAAAAATGAAATTTTCAAAAAAGCCATTAGGGTTTAAATTTTTTAAAACACCTACAGGCTGAATTAAATCTTTTTGAGGTCCAATATCTGCCCCTAAATTAGTTAAAATTTGAGTAGTTAAGCTTGTCCCAGAACGAATCATTCCAAAAACCCATATTATTTCCTTATCGGATTTTATTGTTTTATTCCATTTGTTTTCATTATGCAAGACGGATAATGATTTAAAAGCAATTTTTTTTAACAATAAAATAGTTTTTCTTTTAAAAACATTTCTTAATCTCTTTAAGAACAATTTTAGCATATTTATCAATGTCTAAATGATGATTGTTGATATCAATATTTTTTAGGTTGTTTTTAATTAATCCTGTTTGTGTATCTAATAAATGTTTATCTAATGAAATAAAATTAATATTTATTTTATTTAATTCTAATTCAAGAATTTGATTGTACTTTAAAGTTAAATCAGTTCTTTCTTTTTGTGAAGCAGTAATTTCTCCTCTTGCATTTGCAATTTCCCCCCAATCCTGACCATCTTCAATTGTAGGTAGTGGCGCAGATAATACGTATAGATGTCTAAATCCTTTTACTTTTACATTTTTTAAAAATTCAATATAAGTGAAAATAGAATCATTCAATTGCTTTTCTACTGACTCATTATATTTTTTTGCTCTATACCAAATTACAAACCCAGTATCAACTTCTCCTAGCTGAAAAACAAGTTTGCTTTTCTTCTCTTTTATAGAATCAATCTTAGTATTAAAGATTTCTAAAGCATTTGTTTTTGATTTTGGATTTCTCATTCCTTGTGCAGTAGCTCCACCAATGGATATAACATCAAACTTATATTTCCAACTTAAATATTCAGAATTCATATAATCAAATATTTCAATGTGACTATCACCTAAAACATAGACATGATTATTGAATATTTTTTTTGTAATTTTTTTTAATAATATTGATACTTTTTTCACTTACTTATATTTAAAAAATTTCAACATTTCATCAGAATCATTTTCAAAAATTTTCAAGGAATTTTCATTTATTTCTTTAACATCTAGAAATCCATTAGACATTCCTTTGCCAACAAAATTGGCATCTTCCTTCCATTTCTTATAGCTTTTTAGTCTCTGCCAACTATAAGATTTTTCTAGTTTTTTCATGTTTTCAATTGAAGTTGCTTCAATAACATCTTCAATATCTTTTTCACTTCTCTCTATATTTAAAAAAGAACACAATCTTTCAATTTCTAATTTTTTATTTTTTTTTAAAGATTCAAATTTCACATAATGAATATTTAAATTGTACTTATTTTCCTTCCATGCTTTGGCATGATTGTTCCATTTCCCAACAAAAGTCTCACCACCATTTTCATATAATGTATTAATATCTATATCTCTTTTTAAATTTTTTTGCATGTTGTAATAAGATAAAACAGCATCTCTACCATCTCTTATAATATATATAACATTTTTATATTCTGGCTTAGGAAGCTCGTGAGATTTAAAGAAATGGCGATTATCATGTCTAAAAAAATAAGAATTATTATAAAATTCAGTAACACATGTATTTATTAATGAAAGAGAAGTGTCTTTTTTTAATCCAAATACCAAGTGAGCTATTAAATTTTGCATCAATGTATTTCCAGATTTTGGATAACCAATAATAAAGACATCTTCATCTGTAAAGTTACCAAATTTTTGAAACCCAAATCTTTCAAGATGTTTCAAATCCTTATTTATAACACTAAGTTTTTTGTTAGTATTGAACATGCTTATTTATCATTATTAATTAAAAATTAGTTGTATTTTTTTTCATTAATCCTCAAACTCCCAATATTTTAATGTGTTCGTAAATTTGCTGTTTAAAATGACTATTGTTTCAGGCTTTAATTCATTGATGTATTGCCCACTTTTGCCAGATCGTTTATGGCTTTCTTTTTGAATGTTTTTTTGAACTGGAGCAGCTTCAGCGCAAAGCAGTTCAATTTCGTTGTTTGTTAAACTAACGTTTAAATAAGTAGATAGGTTTAAAATAAAATTTTTAGTGTTGTTGGTAAAATCATCATATTTAAGGTAAATAAATGAATCGCAATTTTCTTTTAAATTTTTAAATCCATTGTAACGTTCTACTAATTCATCTGCAAAATCAATCGCGTATTGGTCTATCCCTTTTTGTTGTATTTCTTCTCTATTTGCTAAAACACTTTTTTTTCCTTTATCGTTGGCTGGTAAAGAGTGTGTAAATCCAAAAGAGTAGTAAGAGGATACAATTACATCTCTAGGGTCTCTAAGAAAAAAAATGTGTTTAAAAGTGTTCCTAGTTGGAAAATCAATTGGAAACCTTAATGGCCCATAAATTTCATTCTTTTTATAAAATAACCTGTCGTAATTGTTTTCTAAAAACTGCACCAAAAAGTTTTTTTTGTCTTGTGCTATATCTAATTTATTGCCCAAGTGCCAAATAGCATTGGCATAATCATTAAGCGCATAGTTACCTTTAGTAGCTAGCTTTATTAATAACTTACGCATAAAACTAGATGCACACTTATGGGTAGTGTAAAATAATGTAGAGTTTGGGGTAGTTAATAATTTATTTGCAGTTAATATTCTTAGCTGATCTTCTCTCAAAATTTCGATAGGCTCTTTATTTTTTGAGATTAAATTTGTTACTCGATTTTTTATTTTTTTTAATTGATTCATGTAAAATTTTTAAAGGAGTAATAATTATTCCTTATCGAGGTTCCATTTAACAGCAGGAGCAACCAAACCTGGCCAGTTACTTTTGTGGTGGTTAGAAACATTGGGATGATCAACTATAATAACTTTAAACGATGCAATTTTAATTTTAGTAACTAAATTTTTAACGCCTTGTATTCCCATTGAAAACCAAATAAAATAATTACGCTCATTTAATAAATTTTCAGGAAGTATACATTCTATGGTGTAGATTCCTTCAGAATAGTTTCCATCTGTAACTTTTTGATTGGTAGAGCTAAAAATGATTGATTCATCATCATCACAAACATTTATAATTGCTCTAACCCCTCGTTGCTCTTCTTTAACTTTTATTTTTATAATAATTTTTATTTGTTCATTGTTACTAAATAATTCAGTTGTTTCACCTAAAGTGTTCACCAGGTTAACTTCATTAATAGCAATTTCTTTGTTATTTTTTGTGAGCGATTTTATATCTATTGCAGTTAAGTCAGTGTTTTCTGAATTAATGTATTCGTTAACTACATCTTCAATACCGCCAGTACTCACTATCATTCCATTTTTTAATAGAACACCTTTTGTACATAAACTTTTTACAGACCTCATATTATGGCTAACAAACAATACTGTTCTGCCTCCACCTTGGCTTACTTCTTTCATTTTACCAATGGCTTTTTTCTGAAACTCTGCATCTCCAACGGCTAACACTTCGTCAACAATAAGTATTTCAGGTTCTAAAAAAGCAGCTACTGCAAAACCTAGCCTTACACGCATACCGGATGAAAAACGTTTAAAAGGAGTGTCAATGTACAACTGGCAACCTGCAAATTCAATAATCTCATCAAATTTAGCCGCAATTTCTTTTTTAGTCATTCCTAAAATAGCACCATTCAAATAAATGTTTTCTCTTGCGGTCATTTCAGGGTGCATGCCCGTACCAACTTCTAATAACGAAGCTATTCTCCCTTTTGCTTTTATGCTTCCTGTGGTAGGAGCTGTAATTTGTGAAATTAATTTTAATAAGGTAGATTTTCCAGAGCCATTTTTACCTATAATACCTAAAACTTCTCCTTGTTCTATTTCTAAATTAATGTCTTTTAATGCCCAAACATAATCACTTTCTGCAGTTGAAGTTCTATCATTAGTTTGTCCAATTATACTATAAGGGTCTTCTTTGCCTCTTATTTTTGCAAAAAATCGATTTAAATCATGTCCAATGGTACCTGTACCAACTTCTCCTAAACGATATTGTTTAGATAAATTTTCAATTTTTATGGCTATATTTTTAGTCATTATTAATGTTGCATTAAACAGTATCCATAAATTTTTGCTCGGTTCTATTAAAAATTAATATGCCTAAGGTTAGTGTTATTAATGTAAATACGGTTGTGTAAAGCAAACCGTTTATTGAAAAATTTCCAGTACCTAAAAAAACTGTTTTAAACGTTTCTATAATATGGGTTAATGGGTTAAGTTTTATCCAAAACTGGTAGTTGGAAGGAATACTACTTAGTGGATAAATAATAGGAGTAGCATACATTAAGAGCTGAACAGCAAATTGTATTAAAAATTTTAAATCTTTATACTTAGTGGTTAAAGAGCTAAAAATTAAGCCAAAACCTAAACCCAAACCAGCCATTAATAACAATAAAAAGGGAAGCAATACAATTAAATAGGATGGATGAATTGAAGTTGTATTAAAATAATAATAAAAGTATAAGGCAAGAAATAGGCTAAATTGGATTAAAAATTTAATTAAAGCAGAAATCACCTTAGATAAAGGAACAATTAAACGCGGAAAAAATACTTTGCCAAAAATATTGGCATTTTGTGAAAAAGTATCAGCTGTTTGATTAAAGCTTTCTGCAAAATAATTCCACAATACTATGCCAGCCATATAAAAAAGTGGTTGAGGAATACTTTCTGTAGGAATTTTTGCAATATTACCAAACACAAACACATATATTACTGTTGTTAATATAGGTTGTACAAAAAACCAAATAGGACCTAAAATAGTTTGTTTGTAGGTGGTAATAATGTCTCTTTTTACAAACAAAAAAAGCAAATCACGGTAGTCGTATACTTGTTTTAAGTTTACATCAAATAAACTTCGCTTGGGCTTTAATATTATATCCCAATTTTCATTTTTATCCATTACCTTTCATTTTCTTTAAAAACGATAGAATAGATTTTTTCTCAGGTTCTTCTCCATAATACCCGTAACCATACCCGTAGCCATAACCATACCCATAGCCGTAACCATAATTAGAATATAGCCCTTTGGCTTGTTTAACATCATTAACCACTATACCTAAGTTTTGTATTTTGCCAGAATCATACATCTCTTTAATTAACTCCAAATGAGTTTTTCTGGTGTAATGTTGCCTTACTAAGTATAGGTTTACATCTGTATAAGGAGTTAGTAAAAAGGCATCAGTTACTAACCCTACAGGAGGAGTATCGATAATAATCACATCGTATATTTTTTTCAATTCTTTGAGAAGTGATTCCATTCTTTCTCCCCCAATTAATTCCGAAGGGTTTGGGGGTACAGGTCCAGAGGGTAAAATATCAATGTTATCATTCGTATGAAAAATTACTTCATTAATTGTCGCTTTTCCAATTAAAAAATTAGAAAGACCTATTGTATTATCGATGTTAAAATCTCTGTGTATTTTTGGCTTTCTTAAATCGGCTCCAATTACGATAGTTTTCTTACCCTGCAAAGCAAATACACTAGCTAAATTTAATGAGAAAAATGTTTTTCCTTCACCAGATATACTAGATGTTGCTAGTACGGTGATGTTTTCATCATTTCCTTTTACCAAATAATTGATAGAACTTCTTATTCCCCTAAAAGATTCTGATATTACAGATTTGGGTTTATCTAAAACTACTTTGTTAGAGTCGGATTTGTAATGTCCTATTGAACCTAAAATTGGGATACTTGTTATTTTACTGATATCAGCTTTATCAATTATTTTATTATTTAATACTTCTAGTATAAAAATAATTGCACTGCATAGAATTATGGCGATAATAATATTAAAGGTGTATATTTTATTTTTTTTAGGACCAGTAAATTGTACTCTTCTATTGGTCGCCCAATCTAAAATTTTCACCTTAGATGTACTTGCACCTCTAGCTATACCAGCTTCTGCTCTTTTCTTTAAAAGGTAAGTATATAAATCACTGTTTAATTTATAATCACGTTGTAGGTTAACAAATTGTTTTTCTGCAACAGGTAAGAATTTTAGTTTGTTGTCAAAAAAAGCAATTTGCTCGTTATACCTGTCTAAATCAATTTGTTCTTTTTCAACATTTACCTTAAGGTTCTCTAAGATAATACCCTTACTAACTTGAATGTTTTGAACAAGTTCCAAGTATTGCTGATTTTTTTTGGTAACATCAAATTCAAAACTCATTTTTCTTCTGTACGAAGAAACTAGTCCTTGCATCAGCTCAAAAAGAACATTGTTCCTGTCAATAAAACTGGGCATAATAATTCCCTTTGCATCATCATTATTTTTAATATAATCTGCCATTTGATTATAATAATGGATGGTAAACTTTTTTTCAAAGCTTAAGCGCTCAAGCTCAATTATTTGCTGTATATTTTTGTTATCATCCAAATCCAACCGATTAACATTGGTTTGAATTTTAAATTGCTCAAGATTTCTTTCAGATACAATTAAGGTGTCCAAAATTTCTTTCAATTGTTCGTCAACAAAATCAATCGTATTAGTTGCAACTAAATTAGCATCTCCTAGCTCACTTTCTATATAAATTTGTATAAATTCATTGATAAAATCAATCTCTTTATCTATTTCCGAACTACTTAAACTTAGCTCTAGTATAGAGCTTTCTTTCTCTTCCACGGTAATGCCCAGCCTACCTTGATATTGCTGAGCTAAATCATCAGGATTATTTATAACAAAACTGTATAGGTTTTCTTTTAACTTATTATTGGTGTTTTGGCAGCAATTAATTTTAAATTTAATATTCTTATACTTAATTTCCTTGTTAGTAGAAAAATTAATCCCTTCATCTTCTTTCTCAATGTTAGTGAAGAGTTTACAAGATTTATCATCTATTAATCTAACAAATATTTGTTTATTATAATATTCAGGGAGTATAGTGTCTATCTCTATTTTAAATGGAGAGAAACTATAAAGTTGAGAGTTTTTTACACTGCCATGATTGTAATAGAATATTTTAAATTTATCTAAAGATAAAATTACTTTTTTCATTAAAGGGAAACTTCTAATACTCCCAATCTCATTAACCAATCTATTTCGATTATTAACGAGCTCCATTCCAGGTAAAAAGTATTCTTGCCCCCAAGAGGAATATTCGTCTTTTATGATTATTCTGGCAGAAACGGAATAATTTTTTTTAGTATATCGAAGTTGATACATAGAATATAAAACACTAACACCTAGTATAATTGTAATTATATACCAGTATCTTAGCACTTTGAAAAAGTAAACTTTATAATCTATTTTATTTTCTGAATCCATTTTCTATAGTACGCACAAAACTAGCGAAAAGTAAAGATGATAAAAATTTTAAAGATATTTGTTTCATTATTTTTTTTATAACTGATTTGATAGGTAATAATTTTAAAGCAATTTTAAATAAACACAGTAAGCTATTTAGCTTTATTGCTAAGGCTGTAGGTCTATATATACTATGGCAAATATTCTATTATTTTTATCTTTCAACTCCAAATTTTTTAGATGAAGTAGTTATCGGTATTTTAATGGATTTGACTAAATTGTTTTTAGATATTTTAGGGTTTGATGTGTTTATAGGAAACAATTTAGTGGGGATAATTGGAACATCAGGTATTATTATTGGACCACCATGCAATGGAATTGATTTAATTTATTTATTTGTTGCTTTTTTTATTGCTCTTGAGGGTAAGCTAAAGACTAAAATCATTTTTATCTTATTAGGAAGTATAGTTATTTTTATATTTAATGTAATACGATTAGTGCTGTTAGCTATTATATTAAAATATAATTTTATATCTTTTGATTTCCACCATAGTTATACATTTACGTTAATAATGTATGTTATAATTTTTGCTATTTGGTATTTCTATTTAAAAAAATATGCATTTGCTAAAAAATAGTTTAATAGCAATAATGATAGCCCTGATTTTTATAATCAGTTACTATAAGGAGGTTTATTTTGAAATGATAAACACATTATTGGTAGGTAAAACAAATAACTATGCAAACATTTATCCTCCACAATTTTTATTAGACGCTTCACTAGCTAATTTATTAGCTTATAAATGGGTTATTTTTGGAATTACTGTTATGTTAATAAATGTTATCAATTATAGTTTTTTGGTAATTATTAAAAATCAATTATTAAAAAAAGCATTTATTATTTATACGATTAGTTTAACGGTATTTATTTTTTTATTTTATATGATGTTTCTATTATTTGGAGTATCTTTTTTTGAAGAACTATCTAGAATAGGGATGCAGGTTATTCAATCTCCAATGGTAATAATGTTATTAATCTTATTAAATATAATTTACATTAAAATTTATAAATAAAAAACAACCTTTTATTTCTGTTAATCGTATTTGTTGTAGTTATTTAAAAAATAATGCTAAATTTGCCACATTCGTAGATTTATGAGAAATTTAAAGAGATTTATATTTACAACAATTTTTATAGTAGCAATGAGCATTGTTAATAATGTTTTTGCAGCAGGCCCTCCAGGCCCTCCAGGTGGCGGTGGCGGTGGACCACCTTGTTGGCCACCACCATGTGTGCCAATTGATGGCGGTATTAGTTTCTTGCTTTTAGCAGGAGCTGCTTATGGAGGTAAAAAAATATATGATGTGTCAAAAACAGAAAAGGCTGATTAAATCAGCCTTTTTTTATGGAATAAAACTTCATTTATTTCTACCTTTGTGCTTCATTAAAATTCAAGAGAATGAATTCAGACTACGAAATTTTCGAATTAATAGAAGAAGAACGCCACAGACAGACTGAAGGAATAGAGTTAATAGCTTCAGAAAACTATGTGAGCGATAATGTATTAAAAGCTCAAGGAAGTATTTTAACTAACAAATATGCTGAAGGTTTACCTTTTAAGAGATATTACGGAGGTTGTGAAGTTGTTGATGAAATAGAAGATATAGCAAGAGAAAGAGCTAAAGAATTGTTTAATGCCGAATGGGTAAATGTTCAACCACACTCAGGCTCACAAGCTAATGCAGCAGTAATGTTAGCTGTTTTAAAACCAGGTGATAAAATTTTAGGGTTTGATTTATCCCACGGAGGCCATTTAACTCATGGGTCACCAGTTAATTTTTCTGGAAAATTATACCAAACAAGTTTTTACGGAGTAAATAAAGAAACAGGTTTAATAGATTACGATATAATTGAAGAAACAGCTATCAAAGAAAAACCTCAATTAATTATAGCAGGGGCTTCAGCTTATTCTCGTGATTGGGATTATGAAAAGATGAGAGAAGTAGCAGATAAAGTAGGAGCTTTGTTAATGGCAGACATTTCTCATCCTGCAGGTTTAATTGCAAGAGGTTTGATGAATGATCCAATGCCTCATTGTCATATTATCACAACTACAACCCATAAAACATTAAGAGGACCAAGAGGAGGAATGATAATGATGGGGAAAGATTTTGAAAATCCTTGGGGATTAACAACTCCAAAGGGAGAAATAAAAATGATGTCAGCAATATTAGACGGGGCGGTTTTTCCAGGTACTCAAGGAGGACCTTTAGAGCATGTGATTGCTGCAAAAGCTGTTGCTTTTAAAGAAGCACTTTCTGATGACTATATGGATTACTGTATTCAACTAATGAAGAATGCGAAAGTAATGGCAGCAGAATTGGTAAAAAGAGGGTATGGAGTTGTGTCGGATGGAACGGATAATCATTGTATGTTAATAGATTTAAGAAGTAAAAACATTACAGGAAAAGACGCTGAAAATTTATTGGTTAGTGCAGATATTACAGTAAATAAAAATATGGTTCCATTTGATGATAAATCACCTTTTGTAACTTCGGGGATAAGAGTAGGAACTGCAGCAATTACGACTAGAGGAATTAAAGAAGCACAAATAATTAAAATTGTTGAGTTAATCGACAAAGTAATTGCCAATAGAGATAATGAAGCTGTTATTGAAGAAGTAAAAGAAGAAGTTAATAAAATGATGAATGAATACCCGCTTTTTTCTTAGAAAGAGAAAATAGAGATAAAAGAGGATAGAAGTCTTTTCTCTTTTATCTAAAAGCAAAGCGATCTAAAATCTAGTTAAGTATGATTAAAGCAAACGATAAAAACATTAAATCTTGGTTAGAAATACCTCAAAATTCCGATTTTTCAATTCAAAACATACCTTTTGGTGTAGCAAAATATAATAATGAGGTTTTTGTTGCTACAAGAATAGGAGACACTGTAGTTAACTTATATAAAGTAGCAAAATTAGGTCATTTTAGCATTGATGCTGAAGTATTTAATTCTTGTAGATTAAATAATTTTATGTTGTTAGGTAAACAAGTTACCAGAAATGTTCGAAATGAAATTTCAGATATTTTTAATGCGAATAATGAAGTTGCAAAAAACAAAACTGAATTAAAAAGTGCATTTGTAAATGCCAATCAAGTTGAGATGCTATTACCTATAGCCATTGGAGATTATACAGATTTTTATTCAAGTGAACAACATGCTTTTAATGTGGGCTGTTTGTTTAGAGATCCTGAAAATGCTTTATTACCAAATTGGAAACATATTCCTGTAGGTTACCATGGTCGTTCAAGTTCAATTTTGCCTTCCGGAGTTAATTTTCATAGACCAAAAGGACAACGAAAAGGACCAAATGATGAAGTTCCAACATTCGGACAATCTAATTTATTAGATTTTGAATTAGAAACTGCATTTTTTACTTATGAAGGCAAGCCGATAGGAGATTCTATATCAACAAACGAAGCTGATGATTATATTTTTGGAATGGCTTTGTTAAATGATTGGAGTGCAAGAGATATTCAAGCATGGGAATATGTGCCTTTAGGACCATTTTTAGGGAAGAATTTTGCTTCACATATTTCTTGTTGGATAGTTACTTTAGATGCCTTAGAACCTTTTAGAGTGGCTGGACCAAATCAAGACCCTAAAGTGTTACCTTATTTAGAATATAACGGAGATAGGCATATTGACATTAACTTGGAAGTTGCTATACAACCAGAAAAAACAGAAGAAACGATAGTTTCACAGTCTAATTACAAATACATGTATTGGAACATGAACCAACAATTGGCGCATCATTCAGTAAATGGTTGTAACATTAAAGCTGGTGATTGTATGGGGTCTGGAACAATAAGTGGACCTAAAGAACATGAATATGGTTCTATGTTAGAGATTAGTTGGAAAGGAACTAAAACTGTACAAATGAAAGATGGATCAGAACGTAAGTTTATTCAAGATAATGATACAGTTATTATGAGAGGTTACGCAGAAAAAGATGGTGTAAGAGTAGGTTTTGGTGAGGTAGCAGCTAAAGTGTTACCAATTAAATAAGATATTATAACAAACAAAAAAAGCCTTAGAAAATTTCTAAGGCTTTTTTGTTTTAATTTAAAGTAGTTTTAAAAACCACCTAATCCTTGCATTAATCCACCACCAACAGCAGCACCGATTATAGCAATGTAAATAATAATAAAAATAGCATAAACACTAGATAAGCACAGTCCTACAATAGCACAAATTCTTCCAGCTTTCATGTTTTTAAATGAGCTTTCTGTATAAGATTCCGGAGAGCTTAAGTACAAAGCTGTTGCTTTTTTAGACATGATTAAAGAAATAATTCCAAGCACTAACCCTGGTAAGCCATAGCACCAGCAAAAAACGATAGAAAGTATTCCTAATACTAAAACCCCAACTGCATTTGGTAAGTTTTGTTGATTTGCAGTGTTTGGGCTGGTAACTTCTTGATTTTCCATAATTGATTTTAATTAAAAAGGTAAAAATTTAGGTCTCAAAAATAAGTAAAATTTTAATTATTAGTGATAAGTTTCTTATTGATTAATTTTCTCCTAAAACACCGTATTTATGTGATCCAAATGCTAAAATTGGAAGAAAAATGATTGGCAGTAAAACTAACCCAACAGTAAACCCTTCGCTTAATCCAAAACGTTTTACAACTCTATTCCAAATCCATATTTGAAATACAATACCAGCAATAGGAATTAAAACTAAAGCTCCCCACCAGATTGGTTTTTCAGCAATTTTTGCTAAAATCATCATGTTATAAACTGGAATAATTCCAGCCCAACCAGGTTCTCCAGCTTTAGCAACAATTTTCCATAATGAAACTAATAATAAGGTTATGATACCTACATAAAAAACAATAA
The DNA here is from genome assembly GCA_037969435.1 of Vicingaceae bacterium. GTDB lineage: Bacteria > Bacteroidota > Bacteroidia > Flavobacteriales_E > Vicingaceae. The sequence goes on along the minus strand of JBBKXK010000018.1, from coordinate 281,953 downwards.
TTAATAATACTGCAATAATCATAATATTAAATTTTCAAGTTAAAAATGAAGAAAAAAAAACTCCGAAAAGTATCGGAGTTTTTTTTAATGTTTTGAACTTATTAGTTCATGTGTTTTACATTTAAGTAATACATTACGATAAATGCGATAGGAACAATAACAGCTCCAATACCAAATCCACTGTAAACAATTCCCATAATCATAGAAGCAACTGTTGCTCCAGCATACATCATGAAACCTTGTTTTTTCAATTTCCACATTTTAATAACTCCTAAAAGAGCTACAATTGTAGTAACAAAACCAACAATAATGTAAGCCCAAGTCATTCCAGCACTTGGTCCAGCAGATGTGATTTCGCTCATTCCTTCCATTCCTTCCATTGCACCCATAGCAGCTGTTGCAGCTCCCATTAAAGTAATTGCTGTAATATACCCTAATATTGCAAAACCTGCAGCAATAAAAGATAAAATACATAAAACTGTTAAGAATACTGGTCTTTTAGCAGCACCTGCAGTTGTTTCTGTTGATTGAGTAGTTTCTTCTGACATAATTTTTTTTTTAGTTAAACATTAATTTTTTTAAGTTGTTTTAAATACTTGAGCAATATATTAAGATTATTGATATGCAGCAACCTTTATCGAAGAATAATTATTAACAATCTATAGTTAAAAGCAAGTTATCGAAATGTAAGTGCTTTATTTTTAGCTATTAAATACTAAAGTTGGGTAGTGTTAATAAATCTTTAAATATTACTCCAAACATTAAAATTTTGTAAAATAGATTGTTCTTTAGTCTCCGTTTTAACAATTGTGTAGGTAGAGAAATAGATTTCAGTAGAAGCTTTTAATTGTATAGTTTCTATTTTACCATATTCTTTCTTAATTATTAAGTCTATTTTTTCTCCTTTAAAGTAATTCATCCAATGCTCTAAATCATTATTCACTTTAATTTGATTTACTGCAATTACTTCATCGTTTATTGCAATACCTTGTTGTTCAGCAAGAGAATTAGGGTAAAGACTATCTATTTTACAACTATTTCCTTCATACCTTACTTTAAAGCCTAAGTTACTTTCATTGTAATTAATAGATGGACCAACTTTTAAATCACAACCTATATAATATAAAACTGTTTTTAATTGTTGAGTATAATCTGCTTTTCCATGAATAAAGTTGTTATATATTTCGTTGTATGAAGTTCCAGCAATTTTTTCTACAACAGTTTTATAATCAGCATCACTGATTCCTTTTCCTTTTTTAGCAAACTCATTATACAAATAAACCATTACATCATTTAATGATTTTTGGTTATTAGTGTGTTTCAGAATAAAAACATCGGTCATAAAAGCAATAAGTGCTCCTTCAGTATAAATAGAAACTTTTCTTCCGGGTGTGCCTTTAACATAACCATCTAACCAAGTATCAAATGAAGATTGAGCTACTGAATGGTTATTTATTCCAAAATTGTTGTAATGTCTGTCTAATAATTGATTAAATGTTTTAGCATACTGTTCCCAATTAAAAACGCCTGAGCTTAATAAAAATTTATCGCCATAATAAGTGGTAACACCTTCATCTAAATATCCCATTACAGTATAGTTTTCTTTACTATAATCATAAGGATACATTTCTATTGGGCGAATTTGCTTTACATTCCATGTATGGTAAAGTTCATGAGAACTTACGCCAAGTAACTCCTCATACCAACCCGTTTTATTAAAAATATCGTAAGATGGACCTAAAGCTATAACTGTAGAGTTGCAGTGTTCAACACCATGGTAAGTTCTGTATGTTAAAATTTGAAATAAAAAGTGATATTCATCAACAGGAAAATCACCAAATGCTTCTATTTGTTTTTTGCAGAACTTTCTAAAGTCTGTTTCTAGTAGTTGCCAATCGGGTTTACATTCCCCATTAAACCAAAGATTAAATTTTACACCACTTTCATCAAAACTATTATGTTGTAAACTGTTACTAGCAATTAAAGGACAATCAACTAATTCATGAAAATCTTTGGTAAGGTATTCGTGTTTTCCCGTTTCTGTTAAGCCACTCGCCACTTTATAATTGTTAGGAATTTTAAGTGTTAGTTCACAATTTTCGTTTTCTCTACCTGGGATATATAAAAAACAATTTACACCATTAATATAAAGTTGTTTATCATCTAGGTAAGAAGATCCAGCATTAATTTCGTTGGCAAAGTAATTATACTTTATATGTATTTCAGATGCGTTGTTTGTTTCAACTTCCCACAAATCTTTCGTTAATTTTTTAGATGAAAGTGTTTTTCCGTTTTGATCAAACGCTTCCCATTTCTGAACATTTTTTGCAAAATTTCCTAACTCATACCTTCCTGGTCGCCAGGCGGGCAATTGAATTGCTAACTTTTCCGAATTAACATTGTCAATAATAAATTCAATATCTATATAATGATTGTTAGGTTTTTGATAAGAAACGATGTATTTCATTGAGTGAGTTTGTAAAGTTTATAAAGTCAAAAGTATAAAGTAAAAAGGAATGATTTACATTCATAAATACAAACTTTCCAACTTAATTAGTTAATTACTGATAGTTAAATTAAGAGAATCCTTATGTTTTAGAAATAATTAATCTTCGTAAGCTCCTAAATCAGGCGGGTTGTTTCGAGTAACCCCATCTTTATCTAAAAGAACTCCTGAAGCAATTCCAGCATTAATAGCTGCAGAACCTCCACCTAAATGATAGTTGTTGTTAGTATAATCGGTAAACAAGTTACCTGTAGGGTTTAGTATAATATTTATAAAATTACTACTAGCTGTGCTATTGGTTGTTTTAAGTATTGAGTGATCAAATTTAAAATTAACTGAACCGGGTGATAAAACATTGTAATCAAACTCTACATCTTTATCACCATGTACAATGCAGTTGTAAAAATTAGCAGAATCAATATCTCTAACTTGTGTATTTCCATTAATATCGGTGTAATAGTTTTGTAAATAAATGGTTGGGGTTTCTCTATTTCCTCCACTCCAATAGTTAGCAATAGTAGTATGGTTAAATTGATATTCTCCTCCACCTCTCACTAATAAGTTATATTGCCCACAATTGCTAATAACAGAATTAGTATCAGTTATTCTATAATTTGTTGCTAAAATACCTACAGCAGAACTGTTATATATTTCACAATTATTTAGTCTTAATTTGTTGGTGCTTGTTGGGGTACTTGGATTAAAAGGTAAAGTTTCGGCTTGTATCCCAATAAAAGCATTTTTTATTACAGCATAATTAAATACATTGTCATTACTTCCTTCATTTATCCATATTCTATCCCATTGACCAGGAACATCTTTCCAAGCAAACTCTAATCGTGTTCCTTGAAAAGTTACAGGATCTGTTTGTGTGCCGTTAACTTGTATATTTCCTCCTTGGTATACCCAAATACCTGAATTATTATGCAAATGAATTCTCACTCCAGGATCAATTTTTAGTTTGTCATCGCCATCTATAGTTAAGTAACCACCATAAATAACATATGGTTTATCATTTATCCAAGTAGAATCTAATGCAGTATTTGAATTGGCTCTATCTAAGTAAACCAAAGGAATTCCACCAGCAGAAGTATTTGCAACATAATAATGTGCGTTTTGTCCCCAAGCTACTAATTCTACACTTTGTTTATTTCCGTTGGTTACAAAGTTTATTTGGTCTTGAACAACAAAAGGTGCAAGGATATTGTTAGGATCTATTGTTACTTCTGCAAAAATAAATAAGCTATCTTTTCCTTCTATCTCTACATTCGAATGGGTATTCCCAGAAACTCCATCAACATTTATTCTAAATTGTGAATTTGCTCCGTTTGCGATTGAAATACTCGAAATAATAATTTTTTTACTACTGTTATTAAAAATCTTCATTCGTTGAGTAGTAGAACCAAAAGTTGCAAAAACTGTATCAAATAAAATGGTATCAGTAGAAAAGCCCAACTTATCAGAAGAGTCGGTTGTGATGGCATCTTTTCGACAAGAAAAGCTTGTAAAAACAACAGTAATGATAATTAATATGGCAAAAATTTTTTGCATGGATTGTAAAGATAGTCTATTTACGTATAATGTTGAATTATATTGTGTTATTCATTTTCACTTTTAAACTGATAATCGTAAAGTTTTTTATAAAAACCATTGATCTTTAATAAGTCATCATGACTTCCTTCTTCTACAATTCTTCCTTTGTCTATTACGATAATTTTATCAGCATTTTTAATGGTAGATAAACGATGAGCCACAATAATTGAGGTTCTGTTTTGTGTTAAAATATTAGTAGCATGTTGTATCAATGCTTCGGATTCACTGTCGATAGAAGAGGTTGCTTCATCTAAAATTAAAATTTCTGGTTGATGAACATAAGCTCTAATAAAAGAAATTAATTGTCGTTGACCAACAGACAACATTGCTCCCCGCTCTTTTACATCGTACTGATAACCACCAGGTAATTTTGAAATAAAATCGTGAGCACCAACTTTTTTAGCGGCTTCAATTACAGCTTGTTCAGTAATTTCTTCGTTGTAAAGTGTAATGTTGTTTAGAATGGTATCACTAAAAAGAAAAACATCTTGTAATACAATAGACATGTGTTTTCTTAAATCACTTAATTCAATATCATTGATGTTAATGTTATCAATAGTAATTTCTCCTTGATTAATTTCATAATACCTGCCAAGCAAGTTAATGATGGAAGATTTTCCTGCACCTGTTGCTCCAACTAAAGCCAAACATTCACCTTTATTAATTTTAAACGAAATGTTTTTTAATACCCAATCTTCATCAATGTAAGCAAACGACACATTTTTAAATTCGATATCGCCTTTTAAGTTTTGAGTGCTTATTGTTCCTTTATTTTCAATAGTAGATTTTGTATCCAACACTTTAAAAACCCTTTCGGAGCTTACCATTCCCATTTGTAAGGTATTAAACCTATCGGCTAATTGTCTTATAGGGCGATAAAGCATGTAAATAAAGAAAGTAAAAGAGAATATTTCACCTGGAGCTGCATGTCCTTGAACAACTTCTTTAAATCCGTACCATACCAATAAAGCTATTGACATGGCAGATAAAATTTCTACTACAGGAAAAAAGATAGAATAAGCCCAAACTGTTCTGATGTGTGCCGAACGATGTTTTTTATTGATTTCAGAAAAAGCATCCATTTCTACTTTTTCTCTGTTAAACATCTGCACAATGCTCATTCCTGTGATATGCTCTTGAACAAAAGTGTTTAAACGAGAAACTTGCTCACGTACATCTTGAAATGCCTTTTTTATAACTCTTTTAAATACGGAAGTAGCCATAAATAGAATGGGAACCGGAATTAAGGTTATTAATGCCAAATCCCAATTGATGTAAAACATACAAGCAACCACCGAAATTATTTTAAGCAAATCACCTATAATATTTAAAATGCCATCTGAAAACATTTCGGCAATAGTTTCAATGTCAGAAACTGTTCTAGTAACCAATTGCCCAATAGGAGTATTGTCGAAATGCTTTAGTTTAAAATTTATAACGTGTTCAAAGGTTTGATTTCGCAAATCTTTAATAACGTTTTGCCCTAATAAGTTACCCAGCAATGTATAAAAGTATTGAAAGATAGATTCGACAATTAACACACCAATTAAAAGGATCGTCATGTAAAGTAGCCCTTCTTTATCTAAGGCCTTAATGTTATCATCAATGGTTATTTGAATTAAAATAGGACGTACTAAAGCGATTAGAGCTAAAATAATACTCAGCACAGCAGTTACATAAAAAATGGTTTTGTAGGGTTTTACGTAAGTCATTACTCGCCTAAACAAAGAGTAATCAAATGCTTTTCCGCTTATATTAGCCATTCATCACCTCCTTAGGGTAAACAACTTTTGTTAAATATAAACCATGAGCAGGAGCTGATGTTCCAGCATTGCTTCGGTTTTTAGAGTCAATGATGTTTTTAAATTCGTTCAAATCAATTTTTTGTTGTCCAATATCTAATAATGTTCCTACAATCGCTCTTACCATGTTTCTTAAAAAACGATCGGCAGTAATGGTAAAAACTAACTTGTCTTCAACCTTTTGCCACTTTGCAAAAGTAATCTTGCAATTATTGGTAAAGGTATCGGTATTACTCTTACTAAAACAAGAAAAATCGGTATAATTCAATAATTCTTGAGCAGCTTTATTCATCAACTCAATCTCTAAATCAAATTGAAAAAAATAGGCTTTGTTTACTAAGAAAGGATTTTTAGTTAGTGTTAACCAATATTCATAAGTCCGTTCAGTCGCACTAAACCTTGCATGTGCTTCATCGTTTACTTTAAATAAGTTAACACAAGAAATATCTTCAGGTAAAAAACTGTTGAGTTTAAAAAGAATTTTTTCAATATCAATAACTTGTATTATATCAAAATGAGCAAAAAGTTGCAGAGCATGCACGCCAGTATCGGTTCTGCCAGCACCAGTAACCATAATTTTAGTTTGTAATAGGGTAGAAAGTGCTTTGTTTAATTCTGCCTGAACAGAATTAGCATTTTGCTGAATTTGCCAACCGTGGTAGTTGGTGCCATCATATTTTATCTCTAAAAAATACCTGCTCATAAGAGCCGCAAAAATAAGAAATATGTAGGGCTTATTAATTTTGAGTTTAATTAAATAATTTAGTAACTTTAATAAGTTAATTTATGTTTAGTTTGTTTCTAAACAAATACTTATGACTCAATAAGTAAAAATACGTACTTCAAAAATTTATTTTCTAGTATCAAAATTTATTTATTAAATTGCTACACTTTAACAAATTTTTAAATCTATTTATTATGAATTCAACTTGTAAATTAATAGCAGCAATTGTATTTATTTTTATTTCAAATGTCTTGCTTTCTCAAACCAATACTTTGCCTAATAATGGTTATGTTGGTATTGGAACCACCACACCGAGTGCCTTATTAGATGTAAATGGTAACATGGTTGTTGATAGTTCTGTTGTAATAAAAGATTCTTTGAATGTTCAGAAAAAATTAATTGTTGACCAAGATTTGAAAATACAAGGAGAGTCTGTTTTTGTAGGGGATGGTAAATTTAAAAATGATTTAAAAGTTTTGGGTACGGCAAAAATGAATGGTGATTTAGATGTGGATGGACTAACTAAAATTAATGGAGATGTTAAGGTGTTTGGAGATTTAAAGTTGGTTAATTTACAGAGTATAACTAATCCTTCAGAATTTTTAACTATTGAAAATAATGGAAAAGTTAGAAGCCTCGATAAAATTAGTTTACTTAAAATAATTTATGGACCACCAGTTGAATGTATTATTTCTGAAAATGGTGGCCCTAGTGTAATTTCTTCTTGGTCGCAAAAACCAAACCCAGGTTATGGTATTTTATACACCAGCACTTCAGGTTGTCCAACAAGAGTTGGAATAGGTACTGATAATCCTATTGCTTCATTAGATGTTCGCGGTAGGATATCAATGAGTACAGGAGCTTTTGCTGGATATATTCCAGTTTCTGATGCTAATGGAACAATGTCTTGGACAGATCCTTCTTCTATTGGTACAAATAGTGTTTGGAATATTAATACTGCAACTAACTCAAATGATATTTATTATAGTGGCGGTAATGTTAGTATTGGGACACTAAAAACAACCGCTGGGCAAACAGATTTTATGTTATCGGTAGCTGGTAATGTAAGGGCAGAATCTGTTGAAGTAAGTTTAAAGCAGACCTGGCCTGATTATGTTTTTAATAAAGATTATAAATTGAATAATTTACACGAAATAGAAGAATATATTAATAAAAATAAACATTTACCTAATGTACCTTCTGAAGAAGAAGTAAAAAGAGAAGGTATAAATTTAGGAGAAATGGATGCCATTTTATTACGTAAAATTGAAGAATTAACACTTTATGTAATACAACAGCAAAAACAAATTGAGGCTTTAGAAAAACAAGTAAATAAACAAAATTGATAAAATAACTTATCAATAAACCCATGATAAAAAAAATAGTTATATCAATACTTTACAGTTTCTTAACGTGTTACTTAGTAGCCCAACCCACCATTCAATGGCAAAAAAGCTTAGGAGGCTCTAATTATGAGTTTGCTAATGATATTCAACAAACAACAGATGGAGGCTATATTGTTTGTGGTACATCAACTTCTTCTGATGGAGATGTAAGTGTGAACAAAGGAAATCAGGATTGTTGGGTAGTTAAATTAGATGTAAATGGTGCTATTGAATGGGAAAAATCCTATGGAGGATCTTTACATGAAACAGCAGAATCTATTATTCAAACAATGGATGGAGGCTATATTGTGTCTGGTTCAGCAATGTCAGGAGATGGCGATGTGACTTTAGTGAAAGGATTATCGGATAGTTGGATTATAAAAATAGATAACTTAGGCAATATCGAGTGGCAAAAAACTTATGGTGGTACAGCAGCAGAAAATGCTAGAAAAATAATACAACTAAACGATGGTAAGTATGTTTTTGTTGGAGGTTCAGGTTCAACAGATGGTGATATTACTGGGCATCATGGACCTGCTAACTTTTTTGATATATGGGTAGTAAAAATAGATACAAATGGGGCTTTAATATGGGAAAAATCTTATGGAGGAACTTCAGATGAAGATGCCTTTTCAATTGAATACCACCCCAATAGTAGTTATTTAATAGCAGGATATACAAGATCAATTAATGGAGATGTAACTAATAATTTTGGAGGGCAAGATTACTGGCTGCTAAATATAGATAGTATAGGCAATATTTTATGGCAAAAAAATTATGGTGGGTCAGGTGATGATATTGCAAAATCTGCTGTTTCGACTATTAATGGTGGGTTTATAGTTGGCGGAGTTTCTAATTCTATTGATGGTGATGTTACAAATAATATAGGAGGAAATGATTTTTGGATAATCAAAATTGATAGTATAGGAATTATGCAATGGGAAAAAAACTATGGCGGTAGTAATCATGATGAAGCTCGGTCTATTTCGGTTTTAATAAATAATAATTATGTTGTTTTTGGAGAAACACGTTCTTCTGATGGGGATGTAACTAATAATAAAGGAGGGGATGATTATTGGTTAGTGAAAATTGATGGTTTGGGTAACTTACTTTGGGAAAAAACTATGGGAGGATCTTCTTTTGATGATGGAAATGCTTTATATAAAACAACTGATAATAGTTTTATTGTCGCAGGAGGAAATGCTTCAAATGATGGTGATATCACAGGATATAAAGGGGCTGGTGATTTTTGGGTGGTTAAATTAAATCCATTAGTTAATATAAATGAATTAGAATATGGCAACGATGATATATTTGTTTATCCAAATCCAAACAATGGAGTTTTTAATATTGATACTAAATTAGCAATTGAAAAAATAGAAATATATAATTTTTTAGGAGATAAAATAAAAGAGCAGTTAATAACTAAAAATAATGTTGTTATTAATATGCAAGCATATAATAAAGGAACTTATTTTATTAAAGTTATCACTTCTAATCAAGTGATAACTAAAAAAATAATTTATCTATAAATTTTTATTATGAATAAAATTATTTTAATAGCCACATTTTTATTGTTGGGTAATTTATATGCTCAAACACCAATAGGGGCATTAGATTATGGAACTATTGAACAACCTAAATTTATTGTGTTTGATGAGCGTTTGCCCCGTAGTAACAATGCTCAAGAAATTTTACAGGCTAATTTAAACTTAAATGAGCATATACAGTACCAATTAAATCAACAGCTTACTGATAAATTAGGCAGGCTTCATCAAAAATATCAGCAATATTATAAAGGTTTAAAAATTAATGGGGCAGAATATATTGTGCATTATAGTTTGGATGGAACCATTGGTAGCATTAACGGAAATTATTACCCAATAGCTCAACTCAATGAAATAACACAGTTGAGTGAATCAGCAGCATTGAGTTATGCACTTAGTGCTATTAATGCAGATGAATATCTATGGAACAATGCTGAAAGTGAACAATGGTTAAAAAATGAAACTAACGATGCTACCGCTACTTTTTACCCTGAAGGCGAATTGTTAATTCAACCCATTGCGGGGTCTGATGCTATTGATTACAAATTAGCTTATCAATTTAACATTGTTACTAGCCAACCATTTAGTTCTTTTGTTGTAATGATAGATGCAATTAATGGAAACATCATTAACAAATACACTACTTTTAGTAGTGGTGCGGGTGATGCTTGTACGCGTTATTCTGATACGGTAGCTATTTCAACTGCGTTAAATACGAGTACTAATAACTATGAATTAAGAGATACTATTAGAGGAGGAGGTATAGTGACTAAAAAAGTAGTTGGTCTACAGAATAATGTAACAAATAATGAGGAATTTAAAGATACAAATGATGTAATTAGTCCGAATGATTGGACTTGTACAGAATATGCTAATCTTGATAAAGATAATGCTGCTTTAGATGCCCATTGGGCAGGAATGATGACTTACGATTATTTTAAACAAGAGCACAACAGAAATAGTTACGATGATTTAGGAGGAGCATTAAATTTATTTATACATTATAGAAATTCTGGTGGTCCAAATGCTGCCGAATGGTTAGGAACCTCTCAGCCAAATTTATTTATTTTTGGGATAGCATTAGGTGATGGAGATGATAGTATTTATAGTCCTTTGGTGAGTTTAGATATTATTGCACACGAATTTGCCCATGGCATTACACAATTTAGTTCTGGTTTATTGCCTGATGATCCTTTTAATTCATCGCCAGAATCTCCCTCTATAAATGAAGGGTTAAGCGATATTTGGGGGGCAGTAGTAGAAAATTGGGTGTTAACCAATGGTTTTAATGGCGCAGGAGATACTGATAAAGATATATGGTTAGCAGGTGAAGAGGTGCGAATAAATAGGGTGGCAGAACGCTCTTTGAGAGACCCAAAAGGGGCTGGTTTTGATCCGTTATCTAGCCCTATAGGTGCGCCAATGGCGGATACTTATGGTGGTGATTTTTATAGTGGTTTAAGGGGTAAATCAGGAGTTATGAGTCATTGGTTTTATTTATTGTCAGAAGGCAGTTTAGCGACTGATAGCATTAACGATAGTTCTTTTGTTTTTAATTTTTTAGGTATTGGTATAGAAAAAGCAGCGGACATTGTTTATATGGCTCAAACTGTTTATTTTACCAGATTAACGGATTATAGAGATGCTCGTCAAGCTACTTTACAAGCTGCAAAAGATTTGTATGGTTCATGCTCTATTGAAGCAATTGCTGTAGCTGATGCTTGGGATGCAGTTGGTGTTCCCATTATATCATTAATATACAGACAATTTACTCCACCAAGTACCTGTGGTACTATTGATAGATTTGGTATTTCAACAGGTGTTTATGATAGTACTGGTTTTGTTAATATTGTTGTAGGGCTGCCTAGTGATGGGGGCGAAATTTATTCAGGTATAGTTACGGGTTGTAATTCATTTAATCAAATTCTTGTTCCAAATGGATCTAAAACAGTGTTTAAGGCAAGTGATAGGATTTTATTAGAGAATGGGTTTAAAGCAGAAAGAGGTAGTAATTTTAAGGCTTATATATTTGAATGTGCAAGTGGTAATTATAGGGTAGGTGGTAATAATAATCCTGAGGAGGAAGAAAATACAGTTATTGATAAATATGAAAATAATAACAGTGTTTTAATTTATCCAAACCCTAATAGAGGCTTATTTAATGTTGAAGTTAAAAATTTAACAGGTGTCGCAATGGTTGAAGTATATGATTTGATGGGTAAAAAAATGATGTCAAAAGTAATGTCAGAAAATGAAGTGGTAATGGATATTACTACCTACCCTAAAGGGATTTATGTGGTTAGGGTTTTAGAAGATAAGCAAGCATTTATAAATAAAATTGTGTATCAATAAATACTAGTCCCTTCCTTTTTCTTTTAAAAGAGGAACAAATCGAAACATTCCTAAATCTTCTGTTTCAAAATTATTTGCACCAATTTTTACAATTTTTTTCATCATTTGGTCATCACCCTCTCCAACAGGGATTAACATAATGCCGCCAACTTTTAACTGTTTTAATAAATCGTCTGGTATGTAAGGTGCACCAGCAGTTACAATTATTTTGTCAAAAGGTGCAAATGATGGAAGCCCTTGGTAGCCATCTCCAAAAAATAATTTAGCAGTGCTGTACCCTAATTGTGGTAATAAAACACTGGTTCTATCATATAATGCTTTTTGTCTTTCTATCGAAAAAACTTTAACGCCCATCTCTAATAGAACAGCAGTTTGAAATCCTGAACCCGTCCCAATTTCCAATACTTTTTCTCGTGGTTTTAAGTCTAATAGTTCTGTTTGAAAAGCAACTGTGTAGGGTTGAGAAATGGTTTGTCCGGAGCCAATAGGAAAGGGCTTATCTTCATAAGCGTATTTGTGCAATGCATTATCAGGAATAAATAAATGACGAGGAATTAATTCTATTGCTTTAAGCACCTGCTTGTTTTCTATTCCTTTTTTAGCAATTTCTTGCGCTAATTTTTTACGTAATCCTTTGTATCTGTATGTATCCATCTTAAAATTAAATCCATGGCAAATAAAGTAAGATTATCTTACATCTTAACATAACTATATACTGTTATTATTAAAGTTGGTGTGTTAATAAGAATTTAATTTGGGCCAATTGTAACCTAGCCAATCAGTTATTTTTGCTGAAACTAAAAAAGTTTAATGTTAAAAATAGGCGTAATAGGAGCTGGGAAATTGGGAGAGACCCACATTAAATTATTACAAGAGATTGATGATTTTGAGTTGCTCGGTTTTTACGATGCTGATCAAAATTATCGAGAAACGGTTTCAAAAACATTAAAGGTTAAAGCTTTTAATAGTGTAGAAGAGTTAATAGAGGCTGTTGATGTAGTAGATATTGTAAAGCCATCGATTTCTCATTTTGATTATGCTGTAGCCTCAATCAAACAATCTAAACATGTTTTTATAGAGAAACCAGTTACAGAAACTGTAGAGCAAGCCAAACAATTATTAGAATTAGCTGAAGAAGCAAATGTTAAAGTTCAGGTAGGACATATAGAGCGATTTAACCCTGCATTTAAGGCAGCATTGCCTTATATTTCTAATCCAATGTTTATAGAAACTCATCGTATGATAGAGTTTGATGCTGAAAAAGCTGATGTTTCTGTTATCATGGATTTAATGAGTCATGATTTAGATATTATTTTAAGTGTTGTAAAATCAAACATTAAAAAAATTAGTGCAACAGGAGTAGAGGTTATTGGTCAAAACCCAGATATTGTTAATGCAATTGTTGAGTTTGATAATGGTTGTGTGGCTAATTTAACAGCAAGTAGAATATCGTTGACTAATGAGCGTATTGCTAAGTTCTATCAAAAAGATGCACACATAAAAATTGATTATTTAAAACAAGAAACAAGTTTATTTGCTTTAATGACGAATGGTGAAACTAAAATTCGTTCAAAGCAATTAGAAATAAAAAAAGAGAATCCTGTAAAAAAGGAATTAGAAGAGTTTGCTCAAGCTATCATTAACAATACAGCACCTCAAGTTGGTATTCTTGATGGGAGTGTTATGTTAGATGCAGCATATCAAGTTGCAGAAAAAATGAAAATTACTACATCATTACTTCAAGATTAATACATTTGCACAATATTTTTTTTAAAGGTACGTTTAACGGCAAACACTAAATGTTTGCCTAACGAAAATTTTTATAGTTTATTTTACTGATGCAATTTGATAGCGATAAAAGGAGAAGACCTGCATCTCTTAAATCTAATTTATTTAATAAATATTTATTAGGGTTACTTTTTTGTGCGTTCTTATTTAATTCTTGTTCAAAAGATAAGTATGAAGCTCAAGAACCAGCATATATTTCTATTGATAAATTTTCATTTCAAACTAATTATTTAACTGAAGGATCGGCATCAGCTAATATTACAGATGCATGGGTTTATATTAATGATGATTTAGTTGGAGTTTATGAACTTCCTGCAACTTTTCCTGTTTTAAAAGAAGGTAATGTTAATGTGAAAGTTTATGCTGGGATTAAAGATAATGGTATTGCAGCAACAAGAGCAAGGTATTTACCTTATGATCCTCATATTGAAAATTTAAATTTGGTAAAAGGACAAACCTATAAAATTAATCCAACGGTTAGTTATAATTCCTCTTTGCAGTTTAGATGGCTAGAGGATTTTGAAAATGCTAGTTTATCATTTTTATATACAACAGGGAACGATACTATTATTAATAAACAATCGACAACTGTTAAAGAAGGTAATTTTTCTGGATTTATTTCATTAGATCCAGGTATGGATTTTTTTGAAGCTACTTCTGTAGGTTATAATAATATTCCACGCAATGGAACTCCAGTTTATCTTGAGATGGATTTTATTGCAAACGAATATGTTTTAATAGGGCTTTATATCGATGGAGTGCAATATGCAGTGTTAACATTAAACACAACTAATGAATGGAAAAAAATATACGTAAATTTCACTGAGTTAATTAATTCAAGACAAAATGCAACTGAAATAAAGGTGTTTTTTGGACTTAAGAGCACCTCAAGTAATCCTTTTTTAACTACTAACCCTCAAATATTTATTGATAATATTAAATTGGTTCATTATTAATGAATAAAGGATTACAGATATTAAAATATATTTTATTTGATATAGCTGCTGCTGCTATTGTATGGACTCTTTTTTTTGTGTTTAGAAAAACATACTTAGAGCCACTTAAATATGGGTATAAAGTTCCTATTACATTTGATGATAATTTTTTCTATGCTCTTATTTTTATCCCTATTTATTGGGTATTTCTTTACTTTATAATAGGTACTTATAAAAATATCTACAGAAAATCACGACTAAAAGAGTTTGGTCAAACATTACTAATATCATTAATTGGGACATTAGTGTTGTTTTTTGTTTTATTACTAGATGATGAAGTTTCATCATATACTCAATACTATAAATCATATTTCGTTTTGTTTGGGTTACACTTTGTAATCACTGAGTTATTTCGTTTTATCTTAACAACACATACAGGCAAAAGAATTAAAAACAGAACTATTGGTTTTAAGACTTTAATAATTGGCTCAAATGAAAATGCTTTAGAACTTTTTAAAGAAATCGAAGGACAGAAATATTCGTCAGGAAATAAATTAGTAGGGTTTACTCATGTTCAAAAAGCAAAAGAGTATTTGTTAGATGATTATTTACCCCATTTAGGAAATTGTGTTGATTTAAGAGCAACCATTAAAAGTAATAATATTGAAGAAGTAATTATAGCTGTAGAATCATCTGAACATAACAGTTTAGGGACTATTATTACAGAATTAGAAGGTTTGGATGTTATTATAAAAGTAATTCCAGATATGTATGATATACTTTCTGGCTCAGTAAAAATGAGTTCTATTTTTGGTACACCGCTTATTATAATTACAAAAGATATTATGCCAACTTGGCAACAGTCAGTTAAAAGAATGATTGATGTAATTACCTCATTAATTGTATTGATTTTGTTTTTACCTTTTTACATCATTACTGCATTAATTGTTGTTACCACTTCAAAAGGGCCTGCTTTTTTTCTTCAAGAAAGAATAGGACTTCATGGAAAACCTTTTAACATTATAAAGTTTAGGTCTATGCGAACTGATGCTGAAAAGGATGGGCCAGCCTTGTCAAGTACGCATGATAACAGAATAACTCCTTTTGGTAAATTTATGCGTAAAGTAAGGTTAGATGAAATGCCTCAATTTTACAATGTATTGATTGGAGATATGAGTTTAGTTGGACCACGGCCAGAACGTCAATTTTTTATTGATCAAATTGTGCAAACAGCGCCACATTACAATCATTTACTAAAAGTACGACCAGGAATTACTTCTTGGGGGCAAGTAAAATATGGATATGCAGAAAATGTAAAACAAATGGTTGAAAGACTAAAGTTTGACATTATTTACATTGAAAACATGTCGTTATTGGTAGATTTTAAAATTCTTATTTATACGATAATGATTGTAGTAAAAGGGGCTGGTAAATAACATTTTAATGAAAAAAATCTTATTTATTATAGTTCTTATTTCTTTTTATGCTTGTTCTTCTGAGGTAGCAAGAATAGATCTTTCCAAAAAAGAAAATATTGCTATTAATGTTAATTGTGAAAAAGACAGGCAAATAGATTTTTATTTAGATTGTGATATTGAATACAAAGAATTGCCAGTAATGGTAATGGATTTTGAATTTTTTAAAGGTGCCGAACAAATTTTAAAAGGCGGTTTAGACCCTTTAGCCGCATTCAATAAAACTGATGAAGTTAAGGTTAAAGTTAATGGAAAAACAAATTGGAAGTTTTATGGTAAACTAGAAGGAAATTTTATACCAACAGCAGACACAGTTTTTACTATTAAACCAACTTTAATCTATAATAAAATGCCTTCATTAAAATTCAATAAATTTGAATTGGTGTTTGTAAGGTAATACTTACCTTTGCTGCTTCATGAATCCGAATAAAAAAGTATCACTATATACCTTGGGTTGTAAACTCAATTTTTCTGAATCATCAGCCATTGCTAGAATGTTTGAAGATGAAGGCTTTGCTCGTGTTGATTTTAATGATACTCCAGATGTTTATGTAATTAACACTTGCTCTGTAACTGAAAATGCAGATAAAAAATGTAAGCAGTTAGTTAAAAAAGCATTAAAAATTAACCCTGAAGCTTTTGTTGCCATTGTTGGTTGTTATGCACAATTAAAACCTGAAGAAATAGCTCAAATTTATGGAGTAGATATGGTGTTGGGAGCTTCTGAAAAGTTTAAAATTATTGAGCACATTAATGATTTAGAAAAGCTTGAACAAACAAAAGTTATTGCTTCAAAAATTCAAGAAGTAAATACGTTTGTACCTTCTTATAGTAAAGGAGATAGAACAAGATCTTTCTTAAAAATACAAGATGGGTGTGATTATTTTTGCACGTTTTGTACCATACCTTTAGCTAGAGGGAAGAGTAGAAATAATTCTATTCAAGAAACAATAAAAGTTGCCAAGGAAGTTGCTCAATCAGCAGCAAAGGAAGTAGTTTTAACAGGAGTAAATATTGGTGATTTTGGACAAGGAAATAACGAAAATTTCTTTGAGTTAGTAAAAGAGTTAGATAAGATTGAAGGTATTGAGCGTTTTAGAATTTCATCGATAGAACCAAATTTATTAGAGAATGAAATTATTGAGTTTGTGGCTCAATCGAATAAATTTATGCCGCATTTTCATATTCCATTACAATCGGGTTCCGACAAGTTGTTAAAAGCAATGAGGCGTAAATATTTAAGTAAACTTTATGTTGATAGAGTTGCTACCATTAAAAAGTTAATGCCTAACGCATGCATAGGTGTAGATGTGATTGTTGGTTTTCCGGGAGAAACTGAGGAAGAATTTCTGATTACCTATAACTTTTTAAATGACTTGGATGTTTCTTATTTGCACGTTTTTACTTATTCTGAACGTCAAAATACAACAGCCATAAAAATGGATGGAGTAGTGCCTAAAGCTGATAGGGCTAAAAGAAGTAAGATGTTACATATCTTATCTGAAAAGAAAAGGAGAGCATTTTATGAGCAGCATATTGGAAAAACTTACGATGTTTTATTTGAATCTGAACAACACGAAAATTATTTAAACGGTTTTACTACAAATTATATAAAAGTAAAAGTGCCTTACGATAAAGCATTAGAAAATCAGATTTGTTCAGTTACTTTAAAAAGTATAGATGCTGAAGGTGTGGTTGATGTTTCGACTATTAAAATTTTTACTAATCAAGAACTAGTAACTAACAACTAACAACTATTCGCTAAACTATGTTCCCATACCTTTCAGATTTAACCAATTACTTATTCGGATTATCATTTTCCTTTCCATTACCAATGTTTGGTTTTATGGTGGCCATAGCTTTTATTGCTGCTAATTTTCTTTGGACAAGAGAAATGAAACGAAAAGAAAGTGAAGGATTACTCTCAGCATCAATCATTAAAGTAATAAAAGGAGAAAAAGCAAGTATCACAGATCTGGCAACTAATGGACTGTTTGGATTTATTTTGGGTTTTAAAGTTTTAGGTGTCATCTTAAATTATTCAAAAATTATAGACCCAGAAAGTGGAATGGATTTACCTGATTATATTATGTCCTTAGAAGGTAATTTTTTAGGAGGGGTAGTTCTTGCTGCTATAATGGTTTATTTAAGATATAGAGATGCAGAAAAACAACGCTTACCAGAACCAAAAGAAGTAGAAGAAACGGTACATCCTTATCAATTGGTAGGGACTATGACTTTTATTGCCGCTATCGGTGGGATTTTGGGAGCTAAAATTTTTGATGCTGTAGAAGACTTAGACCGTTTATTTGCTGATCCAATTGGAGTTATTTTTTCGGGATCTGGGTTAAGTATCTATGGAGGATTGATTATAGGAGGAGGTTCGGTTGTATATTATGCCTATAAAAAGAATATTAAAATAGTTCATGTAGTAGATTCTTGTGCTCCTTGCTTAATGTTAGCCTACGGTATTGGTCGTATAGGTTGCCAACTTTCAGGTGATGGCGATTGGGGTGTTCCTAACTTTGAACCAATGCCAGATTTTCTTAGCTTTTTACCAGAATGGATGTGGTCTTTCGATTATTATGGGAATGTAAATGGAGTTGATTTAGGTTCAGCTGGTAGGCCTATGATGGTAGATGGTTACATGTATGAAGGAAACGCATGGCCAACTCCATTTTACGAAACAATTATGGCATTCATCATTTTTGGAATTTTGTGGGCTTTCCGTAAAAAAATAAAAGTAGCAGGAGTAATGTTTTCTCTATATTTAATGTTTAATGGTGCAGAGCGATTTTTTATAGAAAAAATAAGAATAAACTCTAATTATAATATTTTAGGACTAGAAGCTACACAAGCTGAAATAATTGCCGTATTGTTATTTTTTATTGGAATATTCGGAGTTTGGTATTCGGTAAAAAAGAAAAAACAAATAAAGACGACTGATTAGTTCTTTGTTGATAAAAATTCTGTTATATAATCCTTTTTTCTAAAAGAATTCAGCTACTTTGTAAGTAACTAATTTTATAGCAATGTTTCATTTAAAAGAAGGCGACCAAGCTCCAGATTTCAATATTACAGACCAAAACGGTAAAGTGCATACTATTTCAGATTATAAAGGAAAAAAGATAATTCTATATTTTTATCCTAAAGATTTAACTCCAGGATGCACGATAGAATCTTGCGATTTAAGAGATAATTATAATGCACTACAAAAAGATGGTTTTGAAGTAATAGGTGTAAGTGCAGATGATGAAAAAAAACATCAAAAATTTATAGCAAAACATAAATTACCATTTAACTTATTAGCAGATACTAATAAAGATGTTTTAAATAAATATGGTGTTTGGGGTGAGAAAAAATTTATGGGTAGAACCTATGATGGAATCCATCGAACAACTTTTGTAATTAATGAAAAAGGAATTATTGAGAAGATAATTAGCAAGGTAAAAACCAAAAATCATACCCAACAAATCTTAAATGAATTAAAATTAGCCTAAGAGCCTAATTTTAACTTATTGATAATCAGGTTATTAAATAAATATAATTAATAAAACTACAAATTGTAGATTTATTAACTTATGTTTGTAGTGTTAAAAATAATTACAGACAAGTTTAAAAATATATAGTCATGGCAGAAGTAAATGCAGAAAAATTAAAAGCCCTTCAACTTACAATGGATAGGTTGGAAAAATCGTATGGAAAAGGTACCATTATGAAATTGGGAGATAATCCAGTTGTAGATGTAGATGTAATTCCAACAGGATCATTATTGTTAGATTTAGCTACAGGAGTTAAAGGTTATCCAAAAGGAAGAATTGTTGAGATTTATGGGCCAGAATCTTCAGGTAAAACAACATTAACCATACATGCCATTGCTGAATGTCAAAAACAAGGTGGAATTGCAGCTTTTATAGATGCTGAACATGCCTTTGATGCTTCTTATGCTCAAGCATTAGGAGTAAATATTGATGATTTAATTATCTCACAACCTGATAATGGGGAACAAGCATTAGAGATTGCAGATAACTTAATTCGTTCAGGAGCAATTGATTTATTAATTGTGGATTCTGTTGCTGCTTTAACTCCAAAAGCGGAGATTGAAGGTGAAATGGGAGATTCTCAAATGGGATTACAAGCAAGGTTAATGTCTAAGGCTTTACGTAAATTAACTAGCTCTATAAAAAAAGCTAATTGCTGCACTATTTTTATCAATCAATTAAGAGAGAAAATAGGGGTTATGTTTGGTAATCCTGAAACAACAACTGGTGGGAATGCATTAAAGTTTTATGCTTCTATGAGAATTGATATTAGAAGATCTTCACAAATTAAAAATGGCGAAGATGTGATAGGAAATCGTACAAAAGTTAAAGTGGTAAAAAATAAAGTAGCTCCACCTTTCCGTAAAGCAGAATTTGATATTATGTACGGAGAAGGTATCTCTAAAGTTGGTGAAATTATTGACTTAGGAGTTGATCATGATATTATAAAAAAAGCAGGAAGTTGGTTTAGTTACGGAGATACTAAATTAGGGCAGGGTAGAGATGCAGTTAAACAGTTATTATTAGATAATCCAGAATTAATGGAGGAATTAGAAGTTAAAATAGTTGAAGTATTAAATAACAACTAATCTTACTTTAAATAATTATCTTTGAATCCTCTTGAGTAATCAAGAGGATTTTTATTTTATATTATGAAACAATTTTTATCCCTATTTTTAATAGCATTTGTTATGCTTTCTTGTGGAACAGATACTCCAAAAGAAACTACTTCAGATAATTTAACTGATACTACCAAAACAGAAAAAACTAGAGAGTTTGAAGCGATCAATGATTTATTAAAAAATGACATTAATAATCCAGCTCTTTATTTGAGGAGGGCAAAGATTTATGTTAAATACATGGATATTTCCTCTGCTATTCTTGATTTAGATAGAGCAATTAAAATAGATTCTATAGTACCAGAATTTTATTTACTAAAGGCCGAATTATTAAAAAATCAAGATAAATTAAAAGAATCTAAAGCAGTTTTAGATAAATGTATGTTAATAGATAATGACAATATTCAGGCAAGAATAGAATTGGGCTGGTTAGCCTTAATAGTTAGGGATTATAAGCAAGCTTTAGACTATGCTGATGCAGCTCTTAAACGTGATATACATAGTGCAGAGGCTTATTTTTTAAAAGGTATGGTGTTTGAAGAAAAATTAGATACTAACTTAGCAATATCTAGTTTTAGAACCGTTTTAGAACAAGAAAATGATTATTATGATGCTTACATACATTTAGGGTTATTACATATTCATGAAAAAAATACACTTGCTAAAGAATATTTTAAAAATGCCTTAAAATTAAAACCAGAAAGTTTAGAAGCTCTTTACGCTTATGCTATGTATTGTCAAGAACATGAAGAATATAATGAAGCTATTACAACCTATCATAAAATATTGGGTATTAAAGAGTATAGAGAGCCTTATTTTAACTTAGGTTATATTCATCAAGTATATCTAAAAGTTTATGATGTTGCTATTGAAAATTACACGAAAGCAATAAAAGTTGAACCAAAATACATTGATGCATATTACAATAGAGGGTTATGTTATGAAGAACAAGATAAAAATGGAAAAGCTGCAACAGATTTTAGACACGTTTTAAAGTTAAATCCTCAACATACACAAGCTGCAATTGCTTTAGAAAGGGTGATTAAATAATGAAATTAAAACTATTCATATTTATTAGCATTATTTTATTTGTCCATTTTCAATTAAAAGCAAATCGCTTAAAAATTGATTCTTTAATTAATCTATCTATTGATGAACAAAATGATTCAATACGTTTAGACCTATACAATCAAATAGGTTCAGCATCCTACAAAGTAGAGCAGCATGTGGCTAAAAATTACTGGAGTAAAGCATTAGAATTAGCAAATGAAATTTTAAGAAAAAATAGAACGCCTTTTTATTTAGAACAGCTCTCAACAGCTTATAATGGTTTAGGAATTATCAGCAGGAGAACAGGTAATTATTCTCAAGCATTAGACTTTTATCAAAAATGTATAAAAATAAACGAGGAACTTAAAAATAATGATAACCTAGGTTATACCTATATGAATGTCGGTGTAATCTATCGAGATTTAGAAGATTATGATAAAGCAATTTTCTATTATGAAAAGAGTTTAGCTATACGTTTAAAAGGTGATAATCAAACGGGTTTATCAGATGCCTATAATTCTTTTGGTATTCTATATCGAAGAATGAAACAACATGATAAAGCGTTAGATTTTTACAGTAAAAGTTTAGAAATATCAACCATTTTGGATGATAAAGATAACATGGCACAATCATACAATAATATTGGAGTAATATATATGCTCGATAAAAATTATAACCCTGCTAAAATTCATTTTAAAAAAGCATTTGATATTTACGAAAAATTGGGGATTGAAGCAGGAGTAGCTAAATATCATTCAAACATGTCAAAGCTTTATGAATCTTTAGGCGATAATTCTAAAGCAATAGTAGAAAGTGAAAATTCTTTTAAAATTTTATCTGATATAGGAAGAAGAAAAGATATGCTTGAAGAAGCTAAGCAGCTTAGTGATTTATATAATAAAAAGACTAATTATAAAAAAGCACTCACTTATTACAAAGTGTATATAAATTTAAGAGATAGTGTTTTTAGTGAAAGTAGTCTGAGTGATATTACTCAAAAAGAAATGCAATTTGAATTTGATAAAAAAATATTGTCTGATAGTTTGTCAAGAGCAGAAGAAGAAAAAATTAAAGATATTGAATATAAACAAGAATTAAATGAACAACGAATGTTCTTGTATGGAGGTGGTTTTATTTTATTGATGTTTATCGTTTTTTCTATTATTATTTTTAGCCGTTTAAAAATCACCAACAAACAAAAAAAGGTAATCGAAAAACAAAAAATAATTGTTGAAGAAAAAAATAAAGAAATTACTGACAGTATTAATTATGCGAAGCGAATCCAAACAGCAATACTACCATCCTTAGATAAAATAAAAAATAGTTTTCCAGAGTCATTTGTATTTTACCAACCAAAAGATATAGTTGCCGGAGATTTTTACTGGTATTCTGAAAAAGCAGGTAAAATATTAATAGCTGTCGCAGATTGTACTGGACATGGAGTGCCAGGAGCTATGGTAAGCGTAGTTTGTAACAATGCATTGAATAGAGCAGTTAATGATTTTAATCTCATTCATCCCGCAGAAATATTAGATAAAACTGCAGAACTAGTTATTGAAGCTTTTAAAAAAGATGGTGAACAAGTAAATGATGGAATGGATATTTCATTATGTAGTATTGATAAGACTACACAACAGGTAGAATATGCTGGAGCTATAAACTCTTTATTTTATATTTCAGAAAATAACTTTAATGAAATAAAAGGAGATAAACAGCCTATTGGACAATATGGACAATTAAAACCATTTACTAATCATCAAGTTAAACTAAATGAAGGAGATATAATTTATTTGTTTTCAGATGGATATCCAGATCAGTTTGGTGGAGAGAAAGGAAAGAAATTCATGTATAAAAGGTTCAGAGAATTAATAATAGATACGAGTATGTTAGAATTCTCTAAGCAAAAAAACAAGTTGGAAACGGAATTTAATACATGGAAACAAGATTTAGAACAAGTGGATGATGTATGTGTAATTGGAGTGAGAATATAATATGAACTATCTATCAGTAGAAAACTTAACTAAATCTTACGGGATTAGAACACTTTTTCAAGACATAAGTTTTGGAATTGAGCAAGGACAAAAAGTAGCGTTTATTGCTAAAAATGGAACAGGAAAATCTACCTTTTTAAAAATTCTTTTTGGAATAGAAGGTTATGATTCTGGTAACGTAGTTTTTAGAAATGATATTAAGCTAGGCTTTTTAAAACAAACACCAGAATTTGAAGATGATTTAACTATTTCTCAAGTTGTATTTCAATCAGATTCTGAGCAAATAAATGCAATATTGGCTTATGAAAAAGCCATTTTAAACCCAAATGATAATGAGCAAATGCAACAAGCATTTGATAGTATGGATAGACTCAATGCTTGGGATTATGAAATAAGAATTAAACAAATTTTAGGGCAACTAAATATACATAATTTGGAGCAAAAAGTTGGAGAACTATCAGGTGGTCAACAAAAAAGAATTGCGTTAGCTCAAGTTTTAATTGAAGAACCTGATTTTATCATTTTAGATGAACCTACAAACCATTTAGATGTAGAAATGATAGAGTGGTTAGAAAATTATTTAACCAAAGAAAACATTACCATTTTAATGGTAACACATGATAGGTATTTTTTAGAGCGAGTTTGTAATGAGATTATTGAATTAGATGACGAAACGCTTTATAAGTACAAGGGTAATTACAGTTATTTTTTAGAAAAAAAACACGAACGTGAAGAAATTTTTGATGCTAATGTAGATAAAGCTAAAAATCTTTATAAAAAAGAGTTGGAATGGATGAGGAGAATGCCTAAAGCAAGAGGGACTAAAGCAAAATCTCGTGAGGATGCATTTTATCAAACTAAAGAAGTTGCACATCAAAAGAAAGATGATAGCAAAGTTTCTATTGAAATTAACATGAATCGTTTGGGAAGTAAAATTTTAGAAATTCATCATGCAAAAAAAGCATTTGGCGATTTAAAAATATTAGAAGATTTTAGTTATGTATTTAAAAATAAGGAACGTGTTGGTATTGTAGGTAAAAATGGAGTTGGTAAAACTACCTTTTTAGATATAATAATGGGGCTGCAAGAGGTTGATGGTGGTAAAGTAGTGCAAGGAGAGACTGTTGTGTTTGGGTATTATACTCAAAGTGGAATGAAATTAAAGGATGATAAAAAGGTAATTGAAACCATTAAAGACATTGCGGAGATAATTCCATTAACTAAAGGAAAAAAAATTACTGCAGCTCAATTGTTAGAGCGTTTTTTGTTTCCGAAACACATGCACTACAACTTGGTTGAAAAATTAAGTGGTGGAGAAAAAAGGAGGCTTTATTTGTTAACTATTTTAATGAAAAATCCTAATTTCTTGATTCTTGATGAGCCAACTAATGATTTGGATATCATCACATTAAATGTGTTAGAAGAATTTTTAATGGATTTTCCGGGGTGTTTAATAATTGTTACCCATGATAGGTATTTTATGGATAAGCTGGTAGATCACTTATTTGTATTTGAAGGAGACGGTAAAGTGAAAGATTATTTAGGTAAATACTCAGAGTACAGGTTAGCCTTAAAAGATAAAGAAGCTGAACCAAAAAAAGTGGAAGTAAAGGAAAAAGTGAAAGAAATAGAATTGCCGAAAAATGATCAGCCTAAAGCTAAGTTGTCTTACAAAGAAAAATTAGAGTTTGAACAATTAGAAAAAGATATGGCAACATTGGAGCAACGTAAAGAAGAGTTAACTCAATTGCTTAACAATACAACTACTAATCACGAAGAGTTGCTGAAAATTACAGAAGAATTAGGGGGAATTACAACTACATTAGATAATAGCACAGATAGGTGGTTAGTGCTTTCAGAATTTGCTTAGCGTTTAACTATGTTTTTCCAGATGTAGTTAGCTAAGTAAATAAAAATAGCCAACAATATAATTCTGGCAAAAATCCATTTGAGGTAAAATATTGCCACAATAATTGCAGGTAATAAAAGGATGATTAATAAATGTGCAATTCCTTGATTTTTATTGGATTGATTCATCGTTAAAATTTTTCGAAAACTCCTAAACCAAATAAACTAAAATCGTATTTAATCGGATCTTCTTTGTCAAAATTACGAAGATTAATAGTTAATTCTTCAACAGCTTTCCAATCATTTTGAGTGCGTTGTAATAAGCCCAATTTACGAGCAACATTTCCCGAATGAACATCTAAAGGGCACATTAAATTTGCAGGATTAATTTTATCCCATAAACCAAAATCAACACCTCTATTATCTTTTCTAACCATCCACCTTAAAAACATGTTAATTCGTTTGGCCGATGAGTTTTTTAAAGGATCTGAAATGTGTTTAGTGGTTCGTTGTGGATGTTCAATTTCGAAAAAAAGCTGTTTAAAGTTGCCAATGTTTAATCGCATATCGTTTGCATTTAAGGCAAAAACAGTTTCTAATCCTTGGTGGTTGGTATAAATATTTTGAAGTGATTTTATAAAGTAACAAATATCAATACTATTAAAAGTTCGGTGTTTAAAATTGTTAAACCGTTCTATATCTTTATTGGTGTGGTTTAAAATAAAATCATAAGGTTCCATGTCCATAAGTGTAACCAATTGTTTGGCATTTTTTATAATAGTTACACGTTGTCCCCAAGCAATAGTTGCACTTAAAAAAGCAGCAATTTCAATATCTTCTTTTTTTGAAAAAAGATGAGGAATAGAGATGGGGTCAGACTCAATAAATAATTTTCTATTAAATTGATTATATTTTTCTTCTAAAAGTTGGTATATTTCTTGACTGAATTGCACAGGTTAAATGTAAATATTTAACTTTAATCAAAATTTTTAAAACGTGAAATTAACAAAACACTTCATAGCTTTAGCCTTAACAATGCTTTTTTGCTTTAGCATTAATGCTCAAAGTAAAAAGGACATCAAAAAGAATAAAGAAGAAATGTTGGCAAAGATGAAGTTGCTAATAGCTAACGGTAAAGCAGATTCTCTTATATCTTATGTAAGAAGTAAGCATAATTTGGTAGACACGTCTGCTCAAGCTTATGAATTAACAAATCAGAAAGAAGGTGTTATGGAAATGGTTGTTATAGATGGTGATACGATGTACATCTATAATATGCAAACTTTTGCTGTGGTTGATGTTTTACCTTATGGCGATAAAGAAAAAGATTTACAATTTAGAAGGTTAAAATACCATGTAAAAAAGGTGTATCCTTTAGCAAAAGTTGCTGCCACCAAATTAACCATGTACAATGATGAGATTGAAACAGTAAAATCTGCAAGTAAAAAAAGAAAGTTAATGAAATTAAGAGAGAAAGCTTTAAAAGAGGAATTTGAAGATGTAATTAAGGACATGTCAAAAACATCGGGTAGGGTTTTAATTAAGTTAATTGATAGAGAGACAGGCGAATCTACTTATGATATTATTAAAGAAATGCGTGGAGGATTTAAAGCATGGACTTATCAAGGTATAGGAAAATTTTATGGAGCAGACTTAAAACAGCGTTATAGCCCTAAAACCAATGTAGAGGATGAAATGATAGAGAGAATAGTGCAATCAATTATTGCGGAACAAAACTAGTTTTAGTTTCCTAAAATTGCGTGTAAATCATCAATTTGGCTTTCCCATAAAAGGGTGGCAGCTTCAATATCTTCTTCTTCAGCAAAATCGGTAATAATCAAGGCAACATCTTTAGTTATATCGTCAATTTGTATTTTAAATTCAAAATAGGCATCAGTACCTTCATCATCTAACCATTGAAATTTTATAAATACGTTAATTTTTTTTGAAACTAATTTTGCTTGTTCTTGTGTGTCGTCCCAAATAAAGGTATAGATTTCTCCCCTAAAGTTTACATTATCAGCAAACCATTCTCCTAAACCACTAGGTGTGGCTAAATAATTATATAACAACTTTGGTGAAGATTTCACCACAAATTCTAATTCAAATTTCACTTTATCAGACATATAACTAAAATATTAAGCCTTGCTGCAAGATATAAAAAAAAATGAAAAGATTCTGTTTTAATAGGTCAAATAAAAAAAAATGAAACAAATAGCGAATAAAAAGACAAAACTACTATATTTGCAGCCTTATTATGGCGAGGTAGCTCAGTTGGTTAGAGCGCTGGATTCATAACCCAGAGGTCGGGAGTTCAAATCTCCCTCTCGCTACTAAAAGCCTTAACATTCGTTGAGGCTTTTTTATACGACCTTAATAACTTTATTACTTTCACAAAAAAATAAAAGATGATTAAACTACTTATTCCTTTACTTTTAATTGTATTGGTTTCTTGCAACAATTCAACACCAGAGAAAAATACAACAGAAAAAGAAGCAACAATTCCACAATTAGTTCCTTTCGATTCCTTAGCTTTTACCATTAAACAACCTACTAATTGGGATTATAAAATAAACCTAAAAGGATCAGATTTATTGATGGTTGATAATACATGTGACTCGTGTATTGTAAAACCTGTGGTTATGGTGTTAAATTTTTTAAATAAAGATACTTTAACCTTAAAAGAAGCTGTTGCTGAAAATATTAAAACGACTAGAGAGTTTTACAAAGAGTTTAATTTAATTAGCCAAACTGAATTAGACTTAAATGGCTTACCTGCTGAGCGTGTTGAATTTACTGCTCTAAATAGACAAAATGATTCGATAGGAGTAATTAATTATTATGTGTTAAAAGCAGATAAAGTATATTTTATCAATTGTATGGATGCGAATAGCAACAACTCTTTTAGTACTAAAGTTGATTTTTTTGATGGAGTTTGTACAACCTTTAAGTTTAACGAAAACTAGTTTTCGAACACGGTTATTAATAGGTTAGATTTAAAAATGGCTGCTGGTGAAATTACTTTTTCGTTGTAAGGAATTTTATCACCATATCTTTCCTTCATTTTTTGTTGAACAAGATCATTACTTAAATCGAAATCTTTTAATTGCTCAAGGGTTCCAATTTCAATGTTTAAAGCTTCTTTGTATATTTTCCAAACTAATTCTGAGCAATAAATTTTATCGTCACTCCATTCAAAATAAAGGTCATAATTTTTGCCTTTAAATTTTTCGCCAACTTTATTCATCTCTGATAATGCTGTTGGAGTTAAAACTCTTGCTGAATTTTTAAGTCTTTTAACTACATAATGTTTGTCGTCTCCCCTAGCCACCCACTTATTAAAAGGAGTTAACGTAATGGGTTGTATAGCTTCGTAAACAAAATAATTATTGCCGTTTTTATAGATAATACCAACATGGCTATATTTTGACTGTGTTGCTAATTGTATGGCTTTACTTTGTCCGGATTGTGATGTTTGAAAAATAATATCTCCATTTTGAAATTCAGTTGTGATTTGTGATTCTTCTGTTTTAACAACATTAGAATCATTGCTATTTTTACAAGCATAAAAAACAAAGCAAATGGCTAATATGGTTAAGAGCTTTTTCATTTTAGTTTTTTCACCAATTTAATTAAAATTATAAATACAACACAAGGTATTCCTATCCAAACTAGTTCACTTGTAATTACTCTTAATCCCCATTCACTAAAAAAGCTTTCTACACCAATAGGCGATACTTTTATTGGTCGCCAAGGTAAAAAATACCTTGCATTATCAAAAGGAGAGAAAAAAGCTACACCTAAGCCTCCCGAAGTCATAGCATCTAAAACACTATGTGATGCAGTACTTAAAGTAAAATATAAAACATATCCAATTCCTTTTACTTTTTTAAAATCTTTACGATAAAATAAAAAGGTAATAAATAAGCCTAAAAGAAAAGCGAATACAAAAGAATGAGTAAAACCTCTGTGCCCCCAAAAACTTTCATAAGCTATTCCAAACTTAAAAGATATTACATCTGCATCTGGTAAAATAGAACAGATAGCACCTAACAGAAAAAATTTCCATGAAGTCATTGCTTTAGGGTAACTTTTGCCTAATGCAATTGCTGTTAGTGCATGTCCAAATGCTGATGCCATAATTATTTAGTTAATAATCAAACTTAATCAATTCACACAACTTTCTTATCTTTATCAAATGAAAATATTTTTAGCCATACTAGTAGTATTAATTGGAATTAACGGAGTTGCTCAAACAGATATTGTTGCTAATCCAGGGGAGTATGTAGCTGCTGAAAATTATGGCGGAAAAGTAGAGTTAAAACGATTTTTGCAACAAGAAATGCAATACCCTGCAAAAGCTTTAGCCAACAAAACTGAAGGTACCGTTGAGTTGGCTTTTGTTGTGGATAGAGAAACTAGCAAAACGGATAGACTAGAAATTAGAAAATCTGTTTCACCAGAATTAGATGCGGAAGCTATTCGCTTGTATAAAATGTTACAATTTATACCCTCTTACTTTAAAGGTACAAAGGTAACTACATACAGTACTTTGGCTATAAAATTTTCGGTTAAAAATTACAACCGCTATTGTAAAAAACGAGATTATGAAAATACAGGATTTGATGCAGCAAATATTGATACCTCCAATATAATTTATACCGATAAGGACTTAAAAATTAAACCCAAAGTGCTTTTTGAAGATAGTTTAGAAAACTTTACAAGGTTTGTTTATAGAAATTTAAAGTACCCACAAGGAACTTATAAATTAAATTTAACAGGTGAGGTTAAGTTACATTTTATAGTTGAACCTACTGGAAGAATTACCAATATTAAAGTGTTAAAGAGTCTAGGTGGTGGAGCTGTTCCTGAAACTGAAAGATTATTAAAATTATTGACTTGGCAAGCTGGTGAAATTGACGGTAAAAAAGTGCGAACAGTTAAAACATTTGAAGTTAATTTTAACCTTTCAAATAATGAAGGGGTTAATTATGTTCCAAGTAGTTATTAATCAATCAGTCTTACTTAGAAGTAAATTTTGTGCTTTGTATAAATAGATTTACTTTTGTTATCCAATAAAAAAAATATGATTAAAACACTATTTTTCAAAAGTTTACCTTTTATTTTTCTTTTAATTAATTTACAGCTGTTTGCTCAGGTAAAAGGAGATGCTAAATTAGCTAATGAGTATTTTAATGATGGTAATTTTAATGGAGCATTAAATGTCTATTTGGAGTTATTAAAAAACACCCCAGAAGATTCAAAAATAAATTACCGAACAGGTGTTTGTTATTTAAATACCAACATTAATAAATCTGCTGCAATACCTTATTTAGAGAAAGTGTTAAAATTAGCAGATGTAAATCCGAATACTTATTATTTATTGGGAAGAGCTTATCATTTTGCGTATCGTTTTCAAGAAGCTATCAAAATGTTTGAGCTATTTAAAACCTTGGAAAAAGGTAATGAATCTAATTTGGCAGATGTAAATAAACAGATTGAATATTGTTATAATGCAATGGAAATTATCAAATTTCCGTTGGATGTTACTTTCGAAAATCTAGGAGAGGCGGTCAATTCTAAAACAAAAGATTATTACCCTTACGTTCCTTTGGATGAATCGTTTTTAATTTTTAACTCTAAAAGAGATGATGGAAGTAACCAGTTATCCGATGGTAGTTTTAATTCAGAAATTTATATTTCTAAAGTTAAAAATGGAAAATTTAGTAATGCTCGTAAGTTGGATCAAAATGTAAATACGTTAAATGGTTCTGAAGAAATTACTGGACTTTCAGCAGATGGAAAACACCTTTTGATGTACTTTAATAATGAAGAGCATTACGGAGATTTATTTATTGCAGATAATATAGATGATCAAATTAAAAACATAGAAAAACTACCAAAAGTAATTAACTCTAAAAGTCATGAGATTGCGGCATCCATTTCACAAGCAGATGATGTAATTTATTTTGCAAGTGATAGAGATGGAGGTTATGGAGGTGTAGATTTATATATTTCTCGTAAGCTACCAAACGGACAATGGGGACCCGCTTTAAATTTAGGACCAACCGTAAATACTGCGTTTGATGAGGATTTCCCTAATATTTCGGCTGATCAAAAAACGTTGTACTTTAGCTCTAAAGGGCATACAAGTATGGGAGGGTATGATATTTTTAAAGCTACTTGGAATCATGCAAAAGCAAACTGGGGAGATGTTAAAAACATTGGTTATCCAATTAACACACCAGAAGATAACATGAATTTTAGAGCATCTAAAACAGGAAGAACAGGTTATATATCAGCATTAAGAGCTGAGGGTTTTGGTGATTTAGATATTTACAGCGTAACTTTTAATGAAGTGGAAATTGAATATACCGTTATTAAAGGTTTTGTTAATGCTGCTGATACATCTACACAAATTAAAGATGTGTTTATTTCTGTAATTGATTTACAAACGGACGAATTGTATGGTAGTTATTTAACAAACCCAATTACTGGTAGATATATAATGAT
Source organism: Vicingaceae bacterium (assembly GCA_037969435.1). GTDB lineage: Bacteria > Bacteroidota > Bacteroidia > Flavobacteriales_E > Vicingaceae. Next base: position 249,784 of record JBBKXK010000018.1, on the reverse strand, counting down.
TTTGCCTCCTGGTAAATTTAATATGTTAGTTGAAGTACCTGGTTTTGAGATTCATACCGAAGACATAGATGTTTATGGTAAAGGAGATTTTAGAAGTTCAATTAAAAAAGATATTATTTTAAAGCCTTCTAAATAGTTTTCAAACATTATTAACATTGGACTGTAAAAGCTTCTTTTTAAGCTAATTTTGAGTCATTCAAAAAATGATTTATGCAGCAATATTTAGATTTATTAGACCATATTTTAACAAAAGGCTCATCTAAAGGTGATAGAACAGGTACTGGAACTATCAGTTGTTTTGGCTACCAAATGCGTTTCGATTTAAGTGAAGGTTTTCCGTGTTTAACTACTAAGAAATTGCATTTAAAATCTATCATTCATGAACTACTTTGGTTTATAAATGGAGATACCAACATTAAATATTTACAAGAAAACGGTGTTAAGATTTGGGATGGCTGGGCAAATGAAAATGGCGATTTAGGTCCTGTTTATGGTTATCAATGGCGTAATTGGAATGGTGATGGAATTGATCAGATTACAGATTTAATCGAGCAAATAAAAACTAATCCAAATAGCAGAAGGCTGTTAGTTTCTGCATGGAATCCAAGTGTAATGCCTGATACCACAGTTTCTTTTGAAGAAAATGTTGCAAATGGGAAAGCTGCATTGCCTCCTTGTCATGCATTTTTTCAGTTTTATGTAATGGATGGTAAGTTATCTTGTCAGCTTTATCAAAGAAGTGCTGATACATTTTTAGGAGTACCTTTTAACATTGCTTCTTATGCTTTGTTTACAATGATGGTAGCTCAAGTTTGTAATTTAGAATATGGAGATTTTATTCATTCTTTTGGAGATGTGCATTTGTATAATGATCATATTGAACAAGCCAAGTTGCAGTTGACTCGTGAGCCAAAAAAATTGCCAACCATGAAAATTAATCCAAACGTAAAAAGCATTTTCGATTTTAAGTTTGAAGATTTTGAGTTGGTTGATTATGAGCCGCATCCACATATTAAAGCTGCAGTATCTTTGTAATGGAACAACTGAACCTACCTCAATACCCAATGAAAATAAAAGAGGAGGGAGGTAAATATTTTATTTTTGATAGCATTCGTAAAAAGTATTTGGTATTAACTCCAGAGGAGTGGGTTCGTCAAAATTTTATTCAATTTTTAATTCAAGAAAAGGGATTTCCGGCTAGTTTAATCGCTATAGAGAAAGGGTTAAGATTAAATGAATTACAAAAACGTGCTGATGCTGTAGTATCTGATAATAATGGCTTGCCAATTGTCTTAATTGAGTTTAAAGCACCATCGGTTAAAATAACACAAGAAACATTTGAGCAAATTGGCAGGTACAATTCTATTTTTAAAGTACCTTATTTAATTGTAAGTAATGGCTTAGAACATTTTTGTGCTAAAATAGATTTTCAGAAAAACAGCTTTGAGTTTTTAGAAGATGTGCCAGCTTATAAAAAGCTTTAAATTTTATCTAACTTATCTTTTGTCATTTCTCCTGGGTTGTTTCCGGTATTAATTGTGCTGGCAGGTTCAAAAAGCATTACATGAACTTCTTCATCAGCAATTGGTTTATGTTCAACACCTTTAGGAACAATAATAAATTCATTTTCTTGAATCACCTCAATTTTATCTCGGAAGGCCATTTTTAACGTTCCTTTTAATACATAAAAAAGTTCATCCTCATTGTCGTGTTTGTGCCAAACAAACTCACCTTTTAGCTTAACTAACTTAACGTGTTGACCATTTAATTCTCCTACGATTTTTGGGTTCCAGTGTTCAGAGAAACTGCTGAGTTTATCGTTGATGTTTATTTTCTTAATAATCATGATCTAAAATGTTTTTTGAGTTTTAAAAACTGTTTTTCAAAAAGATGGTAGGATGTAAATGCAATGATTAGTAAAATGATAAATTCGATAATTACCACTAATAAATTATTTTTTATAGGAATAAAATTAATGCCAAAAGTTAATACAAATCCGCTGTAAACATATAAGCCATAGGTATAATTCCCAAGGTATTCAGTCACCTTAAAAGCTATATTATTTTTAATAGATGGAGCTATTTTAATTACTAGCAACATTAATGTGGCAAACCAACATGATAAAATTAAGTGAAAAATAATATCATAAATCTCAAAAAACAACAAAACAGAACTAGCAAAAAAGAGTGCTGTAACTAGTTTTATGTTAATCGATTTTTTATAGTAAAAATAACCCGCAAGCATTCCAATACCAAAGTTTGAAAAATGTGTAATGGTGTTGGAGTAGGTTGAAATTTCATAATTATCTGCAATTATCATAAATACTAAGTAGCTAGTAAAAAGGAGCGTTAAAAAGATCCATAAATGTTTTTTAAACAAAAAACTAAAAGCTATAAATAGGAGATAAAACTGTTCTTCAACAGCTATTGACCACAAAAATTTTAAGGCAAAAAGGCAATCGCTGGTTTCAAAATTTGAAATTAATAACCAATACATGTATTGATCTTCAGGTAGGGTTATATTTATGCCAAAGCTATTGGCAACAATAGGTAATAAAACTAACGTTACAGTAACTACTAAAAAGTATAATGGAAAAATTCTTAAACTTCTTCTAACAAAAAAGTTTTTTTTAGAGAAGCTACCCATGTTTTCTATCTCTTGATAAGCCAAGTAAGTAAGTAAAAAACTAGATAGCACAAAAAAGAAATCTACCCCTAAATAACCAACCTTAAATTCACTAGCTGCATGGTAGAGAAAAATCGAAAAAAACGCAAAAAAGCGAAGGCTGTCTAATCCTGCTATTTTTTTAGTTTCAGTTACATTAAGGCTCAGCATTTACTATAATTTCTTTCAATCAAATATAATAAAACTTTAGTAGAGTGTAACGGATTCATAATTCACTAAATTACTGTGTGATGTGTAATATAAACAACCTATTAATTATTTACTTACCTTTAACTTATGAAGAGGTGTTTACTACTACTTTTTATTTTTATAGCTGTTAATGTTGGATTTTCTCAACATGCTAAAATTAATTTTGCGTTAAAAACTGTTTTAGAAAAAGAATCAGACCAAAATAAATTGTTTCCATTATTTGTGGTTGGAGATGCTAATTTAATTAGCGTAGAAGTAGTTAAATTGAAAGGAGAAGTTGTTAGAAAATTCAAAAATAATTTACAAATTAACTTGTCAGTTGGAGTAATTAATGAGTTCTCAAAAAATACGTTTGTTTACGCAATTCCATATTCTTTTTCTAAGGGAACTGCATTGTCAGATACAATGACTATCCATAATAACATTACTCCTGTTCATAATGGAGTTAGTCCATTACTTCAAAGTTATACGGGTAAAGGAGTTGTCTTTGGGATTATAGATACTGGTCATGATATTGACCACCCTGATTTTAAAGATACATTAGGAAATACCAGAATTTATAGGCTTTGGGATCAAGTATCAGGTTTAACTTGGGATTCAGCTTCAATTAATAATGCAACATGTACCCACAATGATTATAGTGGAACAGATCATGGGACACATGTTTCTGGCATTGCCGCTGGTAATGGTTTAGGACTAAATAAATATGGAGGTGTTGCTCCAGAAGCAACAATTGTTGCTGTTGCGAGTGATTTTAATGCGCCTAATTGGTTGTCAACTGTTGTTGATGCAGTAGATTATATATTTAATGTTGCAGATTCATTAAACATGCCTTGTGTAATTAACGCCAGTATTGGTGATTATTATGGCTCGCATGATGGAACCGATCCTGCGGCTTTATTAATAGATAGTATTGTAAATTATAAATCGGGTAGGGCTTTTGTATGTGCTGCCGGAAATGCAGGGCATTTTAATTGGCATGTTGAACAAACAGTTACACCTGACACATCTTTTTCTTGGTTTAAATATAATCCTAGTTCTGCATTAGGTTTTGGGTCTGTGTTTTTTGAAGTGTGGTCTGATACTTCAGATTTTAATAATGTTGATTATGCAATAGGAGCAAACATACCTTCAGGTTCTTTTCAGGAAAGAGGAAAAACACCTTTTGTAAACATTAAAAATCGTTTGGGAAATTTTACGGATACGATTAAAAATGGAAGTAATGTGTTGGGAATTGTTGAAACTTATGGAGAATTACAAGGAGATAAATATTTATTACAAGTATTGTTAAATCAACCTGATTCTAATACCTATAATTTTAGTTTTTTAAGTACAGGCTCAGGTAAGTTTGATATTTGGACAACAAGTGCTTTAGGAACATCAAATGTCGTTCAATCTCCCCTACCTTCAGTATCTCAATATCCACCAATAGCATTTTATACTTTACCAGATTCTGCTAAAACGATAGTTAGTAGTTTTAGTTGCTCACCTAATATTTTAACAGTAGCTAATTTTAATAACAGACAAACTTATTATGATGTGGATAGTATTTTAAGGTTAAATACTGAGCCTGTAAGTAAATTGGCTGTTTCATCAAGTAGAGGACCCGATAGAAGAGGAAATATAAAACCTGATATTGGAGCTACAGGTAACTTAACAATAGGACCAAATTCAGCAGCTCTTATTGCAGCGGCAATGGCTTCTACTCCAGCTAACAGAGCAAAAGTAGCGTTGGGAGGAATGCACCGAACTAATGGTGGAACATCTATGGCATCACCAGTTGTTGCAGGTGTAGCAGCTTTGTATTTACAAAAATGTCCTACAGCCACAATGACAGAAATTAAAGCTGCAATAGAGAATACAGGAAAGCAAGATACTTTTACTGGAACTTTACCAAACTTTCAATTTGGATATGGAAAAATTGATGGATTTGCTGCGTTAAATAATTCAAATTATAGTTTAACATTAGGTAGTGATGTAACTATTTGTGATGGTGACAGTGTCTCTATTGCTGCGAACGGCTACACCAATTACAATTGGTCAACAGGAGATACGATAAATCCAATCGTTGTAGATACTACTCAACAGCTATATGTTATCGTTACCAATACAAGTGGTTGTAAAGCTATTTCAGATACAATTAATGCAATTTGGAGGCCATTGCCCACTAAACCTGTTTTAAGTCTTTTGGGCAACGATACTTTGCTTTACTCAACGAATAATAATTTGCAATGGTATTTTAATAATGGAGTAATTAATGGTGAAACTGATACTATGCACATTGCTCTAAATAATGGAAATTACTTTGTTGAGGTTACTGATACATTTGGGTGCAAAAACAATTCTGATACGTTAACACTTACAACAGTTAGTCTTAATGAATTTAATGAAAATGGGTTAAGCATTTATCCGAACCCAACAAAAGGAATCATTAAAATAAAGAGTGATAAAACAATTGAGTTAATTACTGTTAGAAATGTTTTAGGGGAGTTGATACTAACTTCCAAATCAGTACAACTAAATATTGCAAACCAACCTGATGGAATTTATTTTGTTGAGGTGATTACTGAAAATAATAAGATAGTTCAGAAGGTTTTACTCAATAAATAGTTATTTAGTAATAAACTCCTTTAACTCTACTTTACTATTCTCAAAATTAAAAGCTTCGTTTAGTTTGCCATAATTATCAATATCAAAGGTATATGGATACATAAATTTGGCAAAGTTTAAACGAGTTTCTTCATACTCAAACAGTACAATTAATTGTTGGGTTTGAGTTACTAAAACACAAGCAGAATCCATATCTTGGATAGCATATTTAATTTTTTCTAACTTATTATCTTCTAATGTTTCATTTAAAATTAATCCTCGTAATTCGGCAAACTCATTCTCTTTAATTGGCCAAGGACAACCTAACTTTCCTTTATAATCTTCTAATTCATAATAACTATCGTAAGGAATAATATTACTTGTATCTGTTTTTACAGTATCTTTTGCTAATATAGGTTGGTAGTTTTCATTCTCAATAAAAGCTACTGTTAATTCGTTTTCCTCTAGATATTTAGGCTCGGGAAGCATCTTTTTGAGTTGCAACCCTTTTTTAGTTACTTCATAATGGTGAATAAGGTTAGCATCCAACAAGTAAAGTGTCTTTCTAATAGTGGTGCTATCATCTTTAAAAGTAATTTCAATAAAATACTTGTTGTTGGCTTCTAAACCTGTAATTCGGAGGTTATTGGTGAATTCTTGATGTTGAGCTTTTCGGCTTAATGCTACTTTAAATAAAAGGGTGCTATCCATACTTTGTAAAAGAGCAGAGCAAGTTTGACTTTTCATTGGGAAAACAAGCGCCAACAAACAAAATCCAACAAACCAATATTTCATTTTAAGTTTCAAATCTTTAACTAAATAACTCATTAAACTGAAATGCTTCTTTTAAACGTACACCTTTATCGGTATGTTGTACAGTGCAACATTGGTTGACTGAGTCGTGCTCAAAAAATAGTACGTAATCTTTATCCGCAGCCTCATTTAAAAATTTCTCTTTTTCATCTAACGTAAGTAAAGGACGCGTATCATAACCCATCACATAAGGAACAGGGATATGTCCAACAGAAGGTAATAAATCTGCCATAAAAACAACTGTTTTATTTTGATACTTAATATGAGGAATCATCTGTGCTTCAGTATGTCCGTTTACCATTAAAATGTCAAAATAATTAAAGCCTTCTTTATCGATAAATTTAAGCTGATCTAATTCTATCATCGGAATAATGTTCTCTCTTAAAAAAGATGCTTTTTCTCGCATGTTAGGCTCTGTTGCCCATTTCCAATGACTACTATTGGTCCAATAGTTTGCATTTTTAAAGGTAGCTTCAAATTTTGTTTTATCGTTATTCCATTTAATTCCACCACCACAATGATCGAAATGTAAATGCGTTAAAAATACATCAGTAATATCATCAGGGTGAAATCCTAGTTTTTTTAGGTTTCCTGTTAAACTATCATCACCAAACAAGTAATAATAACCGAAAAATTTATCCGATTGTTTATCCCCCATTCCATTGTCAATTAAAATTAGCTTGTCGCCATCTTCAATTAACATGCTTCGCATTGCCCAGCTACACATGTTGTTGCTGTCGGCAGGATTAGTTTTTTGCCAAATACTTTTAGGTACAACGCCAAACATGGCTCCACCATCTAATTTAAAATTACCTGTGTTTAAAGGATAAATTTTCATACTTAATTTTTATAGTAACACTTTGTTGTTGACAATTCCAAAGATAAGAAAGTAGAAGCAACTATATTTTAAAATAAGTTTATACTGCTTAAAAAAGATAAACTAAGCATACAATTATGAGAGTACATTTTATTGCAATAGGAGGAAGTGCGATGCACAATTTGGCAATTGCTTTACACAAAAAAGGATTTAAAGTAACCGGTTCAGATGATGAAATTTTTGAACCAAGCAAAGGACGTATTGCTAACCATGGTTTATTGCCTAATGAATTTGGTTGGTTTCCTGAGAAAATATCTACTGAGTTAGACGCAATAATTTTAGGGATGCATGCAAGAATTGATAATCCAGAATTGTTAAAAGCTCAAGAGATTGGTGTTAAAGTTTACTCTTATCCTGAATATATTTATGAGCAATCTAAAAATAAAACAAGAGTGGTAATAGGAGGGAGTCATGGTAAAACATCTATAACCTCAATGATTTTGCATGTTTTAGGTAAACTAAATGTGAAATTTGATTACATGGTTGGAGCTCAGTTAAAAGGTTTTGAAACAATGGTTCAAATTACCGATGCACCTTTAATTATTTTAGAGGGTGATGAGTATTTGTCTTCACCAATCGATAGAAGACCTAAATTTCATTTATATCATCCAAACATTGCATTAATAAGTGGTATTGCGTGGGATCATATCAATGTTTTTCCAACTTTTGAAAATTATGTGGAACAGTTTTCCACTTTTGTATCGATGATAGAAAAAAAAGGAACCTTAATTTATTGTAAAGCTGATGCTGAAGTGAATAAAGTAGCCTTAATGACACCAAATCCTAATATTGATAGAATTGGCTACCAAACACCTGAAAATGTGATTGAAAATGGTGTGACATCAGTTTTAATTCATGGCAATAAAATTCCGTTAGAAATTTTTGGTGACCATAATCTCCAAAATTTGGAAGGTGCTCGTTTAGTGTGTAATCAATTAAAAATTGAGGATGAACAATTTTATGAAGCCATTCAGGATTTTAAAGGAGCTGCAAAACGATTGGAGCTAATTGCAAAAAATGAAACTACTGCAGTTTACAAAGATTTTGCACATTCTCCATCTAAATTAAAAGCGACAACACAAGCTGTTAAACAACAATATGCTGAACGTAAAGTAATTGCTTGTATGGAGTTGCACACTTTTAGCAGTTTAAATAAAACTTTTTTACAAGAGTATAAAAATAGTATGGTTGCTGCTGATGAGGCTTATGTGTATTATAGCAATCATACCTTAGAACACAAAAAGTTGGCAGCAATTACACCCGATGAGGTTAAAGCAGCTTTTGGTTCTGACAATGTAACAATTTACAACAATTCTGATGAGTTGTTTGAAATGCTAGCAGCCAAAGATTGGAATAACAGTGTGTTGCTCTTAATGAGTTCTGGAAATTTTGATGGGGTTAATTTAGACCAGTTTGGGAGAAAGCTTACTTCTTAAATCCAGGATATTTTTTCATTAATAATGCAAATACAGCAGCATTAATTAATCCAATAAATACTAACCCAAACATGGTTAACAATGACTGTAGTTGAGGTGAAAGTTGTTGTTTTACCGTTACAGTACTTGAATAAAGACCCTGTATAATGTCTTTTTTACTTTCACCAGCTTCAACTTTAGTTTTGGCAATTTCATATAAGCCATCAAGATAAGGTTGTTGTTTTATCGCAAAAAAATCAGAATCAATCTTGGTGTAGTAAACAAAGGTTATTAAAGCCATTAATAAAGCATAAAATGAGGCTGATCTTGCTCCAGTTCTAAAATCTTGTCCAAAAGTTGTTGAACCTTCATACATTACTTTGTTACTTCTAATACCAAAAAATACAGTGCATAACAATAAAAGCATATAGATGTACCAAATATACTTTTCCATATTTCCGTGCTGCATATCCATACCAAAGATAGAAACCTTAATAACTAAAGAAATAACAGCAAAAATGATGGCTACCTGAAAAGGATTTTTAAACATATCTAATAAGATATTTGAGATTAAAAATTAGAGGTTAGAAATTTCTAACCTCTAATTTCAATTTTATAATTAATTCCCTCCTTTCATAGAAATAAGGAACTCTTCGTTGTTTAAGGTTTGACTCATTCTGTTTTTAATGAATTCCATTGCTTCAACAGGATTCATATCAGCAATATGGTTTCTTAAAATCCACATTAATTGAGTTACATCATCACCTAATAATAAGTCTTCTCTACGTGTACTTGAAGAAACAATATCGATAGCTGGGTAAATACGTTTGTTAGCAATTTTTCTATCCAATTGTAACTCCATGTTACCAGTACCTTTAAATTCTTCAAAGATAACTTCATCCATTTTAGAACCAGTATCGGTTAATGCTGTTGCAATAATGGTTAAAGAACCTCCATTTTCTATTTTACGAGCAGCTCCAAAAAATCTTTTTGGTTTGTGTAGTGCATTTGCATCAACACCACCAGATAAAACTTTACCTGAAGATGGTTGAGTTGTATTGTAAGCTCTTGCTAAACGTGTAATAGAATCTAATAAAATAACCACATCGTGTCCACATTCTACCATTCGCTTCGCTTTTTCTAAAACTAAGTTAGCTAGTTTAACGTGCTTTTCAGCTGGTTCATCAAATGTAGAAGCTACCACTTCAGCATCAACATTACGAGCCATATCTGTAACCTCCTCTGGTCTTTCATCAATCAATAAGATTAACAAATAAACTTCAGGATGGTTAGCAGCAATTGCATTGGCAATATCTTTTAATAAAGTGGTTTTACCAGTTTTAGGTTGTGCCACAATCATACCTCTTTGTCCTTTACCTATTGGTGTAAACAAATCAATAACTCTGTTAGATAAAGACGAGTTTTTATCACTTACCAATTTCAATTTTTCTTGAGGAAAAATAGGGGTTAAGTATTTGAAAGGAACTCTATCTCTAACAACTGAAGGATGTCTGTTGTTAATTGTTTCTACTTTAATTAAAGGGAAATATTTTTCACCAACTTTTGGTGGTCTAACACTTCCTCTTACAGTATCTCCAGTTTTTAATCCAAATAATTTAATTTGAGATTGAGATACATAAATATCGTCTGGGGAGTTTAAGTAGTTATAATCTGATGAACGTAAAAATCCATATCCATCAGGCATAATTTCTAAAACACCTTCACTAATAATAATGTTATCAAAGTTATAACCGTGGTCATCAACTTTGTTTCTATGATTATTTTCTCTAGGACCATTTCCGCTGCTATTACCTGTGTCTTTACTTTCGTTTCGTTCAGGTCTCTCTGCTCTTTCAGGTCTTTCAGTTGGCTTAGGTCTAGGATTAGGTTTGTTTGTATTTTCTGGCCTAGCTTCAGCACTAGGAACTGATTTCTCTGGAGCAGTTTCTAAAGCAGTTTTTTGGAGAGCAGGTCTATTTGTGTTCTCAATAGCAACTTTTTTAGGCGCTGGTTGAGGTTCTGTTTTAACCTCTTTTTGTTCGACAGGCGGAGGTGTTGCCTCTGGTCTATCTTGTGTTGTTTTTGTTGGACCGTTAAATAGGTCTGGTTTATCGTTAGATGGTAATCTTTTTCTTTTAGGTTTTGAAGTTGCTCCAGTAGATGATCCTACAGGAATTCTTTTTTTAACAGGCTCAGCCACTTCTTTTTTAGGTGGATTGATAGCTTGTTGGTCAAGAATTTGGTAAACTAAGTCTTCTTTTTTCAGCTTTTCAGCTTTTTTAATGTCTAATTCCTTAGCGATGTCACGAAGTTCACCTACTAACTTCTTGTTTAATTCAATAATGTCGTACATGTAATAATTTAATAATTGTTATTTTGTTGAATGTCTTAATGATAATGTTGTTTTATCTAATTACAAGAAAATGTAATGTATAATATGAGTAGTATTTAATTTAATTTGCTTCTATTAAAGTAGCGTTATTTTTTTAATGATTTATTGTAATGTTTGATAGGGAAAATAACGTTATCAGGAAAACTGATGGTACAATAGTACGAATAATATTATTAATGACTAATTAATATGAATTATTTTTTAATCAAATTTAGAAAAAGAGATGATTATTAATAACCTAATTTATAATTCTCAATTAAGATTATGCAAAGGATTAATCTTTTAATGTCGTCTAATATAGTATGTTTAACATAATAGAAAGACTAATAAAAAAAAATAATATTCTTATTGTAATAATTTTATTGCCAATTTCAGTTTTTGCTCAACAAGGTACTTATGTAGAAGTAAGAGACTTAGAAACATGGAATTCAATAGGTGTAAGGTTAAATATTGAAGATAATTGGGAATTTGGTTTGAATGAAGAGTTGAGATTAAAAGCTAATTCTTCTAGTGTGAGTAATTACTTAACTGATTTAGATATAAATTATATCGGTTGGAAAAATTTTGAATTAGGTGCTGGTTTTCGTTTTTTAAGAAATAATGATACTGAAGGAAATATTCAAGGATATGAAAATCATTCTCGCTATCATTTAGAATTGACTTATAAACATAAAATAACAAGATTCAAGTTTGATTATAGGCTAAGATTTCAACGTAAAAATGAGTTGGGAGTGTCTGAAGAAGAAGGAGATTTTCCGAATCGTTATTTAAGATTAAAGCTTGGAATTGAGTACAATATTAAAAATTGGAAACTTGACCCAAAATTTTCCGCAGAAATTTTTCGTCATTATGAAGAAGGAGAGCAAAATGGATTTAATAAAATTCGGTGGACAATTGGAACAGATTATAAGTTGAAAAAAATAGGGGCTTTTAAATTGTTTTATAGGATGGAAAGAGAATTAAATGTTTCTTACCCGAAAACAACAAATATTATAGGGTTTTCTTATGTATATACATTTAAAATAAAAAAAGATGAAAAGTAAAGCTTTATATTTTTGTACAATAGTTGTTTTATCTATATTGTTCTCTTGTCAAAAAGAAATTTTTATTGAGAGTGGTTTCGGTTTAGATGATTGGTCAACTGAAACTCATTCTAATATGGTTCCTCCAAATTATGATGTAGTTTTTAATGAATCGAAAGTGAATCAAATTCATATTGTTTTTTCTGCAGATGAATGGAGTGATATGCAAGATAATTTAGCAGATATAATTTCAGGAAGTGGAGGAGGTGGTCCTGGTGGCGGAGGCGATTTTTCGGATGAAACTCCATTATACTTCGCTGCCGATTTTTATTTTAATGGGATTCAATGGTATGAGGTAGGTGTTAGGTATAAAGGTAATTCTAGCCTTACAGCAAATACAGGTAAACTTCCATTAAGATTTAACTTTGATAAGTTTGAGGATGATTATCCTGAAATCTATGATCAACGATTTTATGGATTTAAAGAATTAGCTATGAGTAGTGGTTATAATGACCAATCTTTAATGAGAGAAAAATCTGCTTCAGATTTGTTTAGAAGTTTTGGCGTGCCAGCTGTACGTACCTCATTTTATGAAGTATATATAGATAAAGGAACAGGGAGTTATCAATACTTTGGATTATATACTATGGATGAGGTCGTATTCGATTCCTTTTTAACTAATTATTTTGGAAGTGCTACGGGTAACTGTTATAAGCCAGATGGAGATGGGGCTGCTTTTTCAACTTCAGGATTTAATTTGAGTGATTTTGAAAATAAAACAAATACAACGTCAATTGATAAAAGTGATATCTATTTGATGTATGTTGCTTTACACGCTTCAAATAGAACTACAAATCCAACTGCATGGAAAGAAGGGTTGGAGGCTGTATTTGATGTTGATGGATTTTTAAAATATTTAGCAGTTAATAATACTATTCAAAATTGGGATACTTATGGCGTAATGACTCATAATTACTATTTATACAATGATCCTTCAATTAACAAATTAAGGTGGATAGTTTGGGACAACAATGAAGCATTTACTTCTGGCACTGGAAATCGACAAGCGATATCCATAAGTATGTCTGAAGTTGGAACAGATTGGCCACTAATCAATTATATTATTTCTAATCCTGACTACGAACTAATTTATAAATCTTATGTTAAGAGTTTTGTTAATTCTTCATTTACTGCAACTCAAATGAATGGAATATATTCTTCTCAACAATCCTTATTATTAAATTCAGCTCAAAAAGAAGAGTCGGGTTATACGTTTTTAAGTGGAGGAATTGGGAGCTTTAATGCTGCGGTAAATACTTTAATTACTCATAACACAGATAGGATTTCTGTTGCAAATGGTTATGCCCCTTAATTATTAGATCTTTAGGAAAGAGTTATTTTTTTAAATAGTCTTTACTTCAAATAACTTACATAACCAACCCAAATGCCCTGCATGAGTTCCTTCATGACGAACAGCATGTTTAATAATAGAACGAACACTATCTTCTCCACCTAAAGTTACTCCATTGGTTGTTGGTTTAGCCAAATCTTCTTCACTTAAAGAGCTAACATAATTCATTGCAGTTTGATGAACTTTATTAAACATTGACATAATTTCTTCAGCAGTTGGATAGTCTTTTTTTGCAGGAACGCTAGAACCTAAACCAAACTGACGAGCCCAAGGAATATTTACTTTTTCTCCACCAGTACAAACAAGTAGTAACCAATTTTCAGAAACGGTAATGTGCGCAATTAACCACAAAATACTATTGAGTTGTTTGCCTTCTACTTCAAATACTTTGTAAATATCCTGACCTTCTAATTTTTTAAGATAAAAATGAGTGAGTTGTCTGCTCATTTCAAGCATTTCTACTAATACTTCGGATTCTGATTTAGCCATGTTAATTTTTTAAAAATTGTTTTGCGTTAATTTCGTTGTAGTTTTTTCGCCAGTCTAATGCTGCTTGTAAGTAGATGTGTTCTAAAGCAGGTTTGTCATCACTTAAAACAACTGCATCGTTAAAATTAATATTTTGCGGATCAATAATAATATTATTCTCTAAGGATATTTTTAATTCGGTTTTACCATTTATGAATAATAAATTCCTTGCATTTTCTGCTCCAGGAGTTGCAATTATTTGGGTGTGATAATTATTAGTTTCCAGCGTTTTATAAATAGAGCGAGCAGCTTGTCCTTTTTGGTTGTTGATGTAGCCATAAAAATTGATAATTAATATACCATCATCGCTTAATTTATTTTTTATTTCAGCAAAAGCTTCGGAAGTCATTAGGTGAGTGGGAGGCGTTTCTGCATGGAATAAATCGTAAATAATAATGTCGTATTTTTTATCGGTAGTATTGATGTAATGACGAGCATCATCTACTATGATGTTTAAATCATCCTCAATAAAAAAAAACTTTTTAGCAACTTCGGCAATACGGTTATCAATTTCAACCACATCAACAGTTAAGTTGTTTTCTTTTAGTTTTTTGTAAAGTGTTCCACCACCTAGTCCAAGCAATAAAACATTCTCTCCATTTTTATAATGGTTGATGTTGTTGGTTAAAATATCTACATAATCCCAATAGCTTTTGTTAGGATTGTTTTTATCCATCATAGTTTGGGAGATGTTATTGACTAATAGTTCTCTGTAAACTTTTGGTTGGTTGTCTATTTGATAAGTGCGTTCAATTACTTTCACTTCTCCTAAAATACCTTCGGAGTGATACAAGGTGTTTTCATTAAATCGATTTTGGAAATTTAAACTCAATATCCCTAAAAGTAATATTACAGAAACAGGTAGGTTAAAGTTTTTGGTAGCGATAAATAGATAGGTGGAGTACAACATAATTAATACGCCATAACCATATAGTGTTTTGGTGATACCAAACTCTGGCAAGGTGTAAAAACCAACAGTAAAAGTGGTAATTATTCCTCCTAAAGTAGAAACTGCATATACCGTTCCGCTACTTTTACCCGCTACTTTAACATCGTTAGTAAGGTAGTTAATTAAAAGGGGAGAGGTTGCTCCAAAAAGCATTAATGGAAAAAATAAAAAACTGATTAATGAAATAATAGAGCCAGTTGTTAAACTTAAATTGATGGTAATTGGTAAAACAATGTCGCTAATAATTGGCGTTAGTGTAACCAATAATCCACCAATTAACATTAACCAGTAAATGGTCTTTTTTTGTTGGTTTTTAGCTGAAATATAACCGCCAAAGTAATACCCAGTCATTAAAGCAGTAAGGGTTATGCCTAAAACTGCTGCCCAAACATAAATAGAAGTCCCAAAATAAGGAGTTAAAATTTTCGCACTACATAATTCAACACACATTACAGCACCACCTTCTATAAAGGCTAATATAAATAATAGTGTTTGTAGTTTTTTTGTCATACTGAAAACTAACCTATAAAATTATATTAAATAATTAACATTTAATGTAATTAAGCTAACTATGACAATCCAAACGTTTAAAAGAAATATTTTAATGTTGTTTATTAACAATAAATTTGCCTTGTTCTATTAATCCATTGTTGTTAATTACTTTAAAAAAGTACATCCCACTGCTCCAATCACTTACTTTAAACTGAATGTTGTTAGAAGTTATATTATCTTTTTTGAAAATAACTTTTCCTTCAATGTTATAGATTTGTAATTGATGTTTACCGGTTTCTTCATTATTAAAACGGATAGTTACATTAGAATTGGAAGGATTTGGAAATACATTTAATTCAGAGGAAGCGTAAATTTCAGGTTCATCAATACTTGTTATAAAAGGACTACAAAAGGAAGATTGTCTTCTAATATCTCTTTGAAACATTAACCAATCCGGACCGTTAGCTATACTTCCAGTTGATATCATATAAGCGCGTCCGAAATCATTAGAGAAATTTGGGTAGTTAGCATGTCCTCCTGCAATAAAAATATCTAATGTATCATCTCCATCAAAATCTGCAATAAGTGGGGCATGATTTAATTCAAATAAACTGTTTCCATAATGAGCCCTTAAATCCATATTCCAAATTAAGCTCCCATTATTACCATTTAATGCAATAAGAGAACCATTTAAAGATGCAAAAACTACGTCTAAGTATTGGTCGTTATTAATATCAGCTAATGCTACACCTCTAAAAGCTTGGCTAAAACCAGGTATATTATAAGACCATTTATAATTTCCAGTATTTGTTAATGCTGTTACTTTGTAACCACTAACAAATACCACATCACAACTACCATCATTATCAATATCACCTAAAGATACAGGTGCTCCAGCATAACCTCCTAGTCCACCATATTTCCAATCTAAACTTCCATCTTCTCCATTTAAACAATAAATAGTATCATTATAAGATCCAAAAAGTAATTCTGGTTTTCCATCATTATCAAAATCTGCTACAGCTGTTCCATGATAGATATGGTCATTTATAGGAAAAGACCATAATCTTGTTTGATTATCTCCTCTAAATGCAACAAGACTATCATTATTGTTGAAATCCCATGTTCCAACTACAAAATCTGAAACATTATTATTATCTAAATCTAATACTGTTGGGGCAGTTTGTATCCATGAATTGGTATCTACAGGTATTTCCCATGCTATTGTTCCATTTTCAGCATTTATACAAATCACATAACCGCCAAACTCTCCATGAATTATTTCTGGTTTCCCATCATTATCTATGTCAGCTATTGTTGGAGGAGAGTCACTACCTCGAGTGTTAGCAGCCCATTTAACTGTGCCATCTACTCCATTAAAACAAAATGTTTTAGGATTACATGAGCTAGGAACAATTACTTCTAGGAGAGAATCATTATCTACATCATAAATAGCAGGCGCAACATCATTACATCCTTCGCCAGCTCCTGCGGCATTAAAATTCCATAGTAAAGAACCATTTTCTGCATTGAGCGCATATACCATACTATCGTTTCTATAACATCCAAAGACTACTTCTAATTTTCCATCACCATCAAAGTCAGCTGAAGCAGCTTGTCCAAAAGCAGCATCATTAGTATTGAACCACCATTTTATACTTGGGGTTTGAGCATGGATATTTCCTATAAAAATAAACACGATAAAACTTATAAAAATTCTAACTGATTTTCTCATTAGTCATTATTTTAAGTATAGATAAGAAATAATGACTACTAATATATAAAAGTTTAACAATCTTCTATTAAATCATGTTTGATTTTTTCTCATAACCTAAAATTAAGAAGTAACATAATTGTGGACTAACCAAGTATGGATTCAACATAATTTTAATTTATTAGTATAATATGGTGATTATTAGTAACTTTAAATATATTTTTGCAGTAAATAATAATAATAACCAGTGATTATCCTATATAGTACTTTGTACTTAAACCACTAATTAATTTTAAAGATGAAGAATATATTTTTAATCATTTTTATGAGTTTTTTAGTTCAATTAATAGGTCAAAATGTTCCTACTACTGAAGTTTCTGATCTAAAGAATATTGGCTCAATTCTTAAGAAAGAAATGAGTGCAGAAGATTATAATTTCTCTTCTTTTGCTTCAAGAGTTAAAGTAATAACTTCAGAATTATTAAAAAGCACACCAGATTCTTTAGAAAAACATCCTGATTTTGGAATTCTTCCTCCAAATACGCCTTGTTCGAATTGTTACGAGCTGCTAGATAAACGCGAGACCAATAAACGACAATATGTCAAGTACGGAGAAAACGGAGCCTTGAATTATTATCAAACAGCTTATGACTCCTATAATTATTATGATAATAATGGTTGGTTAAGAGCTCTTGATGTTAGATTGTATCCAACTAATCAGAGTAATGTTTATAGTGCTAATAATCAACCAGCTGTTACCAAAGTTGATTTAAATCAAAACCATACATCAATTTATCATTTAGGTAAAGAAGTCATTTTTAATAAGAATTTAAAATTATCATTGAATATAAATGGTAATAACCAATACATTGCTAGTGCAAATTGGACCAATTCATCTGTAGGAAATGATGGAGTAAAGGTTGTAGATATCTTTCCTGGAATCGATGCGGAAATAGTTGCTAGAGAAAGTGGTTTTAAGACGAATTTTATTGTAAAATCCGATTTAAACTTAATTGGTGATTATTTAGTTATTGAAGATGATTTTAATTTACCTATTAATTCTTCTTATAATTTTTCAGCTGCAACAATAAATGCTAATGGATTATATGAAGGACAACTTTTTATTGAGAATAATTCTAATAATTCTACCATATTTGAAATGGTTCCACCAACTGTATATGATGACTCTTCATATACAAACTTACTTTTTAAAGCAAATAGTAATAAATTAGAATTATATATACCATTAGCATTTATAAATAGTGTTGACAGGACTTATCCTATAATAATAGACCCTTTGCTTACAGCAAGTTCAACTACACCTCAAGCTACTGTACGTTTTTCTGGAATATTGAACAATGGATTATTTACGAATGCGTGTAGTTATTTTATGAACGTAACCGTTCCTGCTGCTGTTCAAGTAACAGATATTATATGGCAGTTTGATTATTTAGCTCAAAATGGTGCAGCTCTCTGCCATGGAGGGTTAGATTTTGATTATTCAACTTGTAGAAGTCCGAGTATACCAACACAATTCTGGTTCTGTAATACATGCTTATTTGCTGGGACATGTGGATCTGGTGCAGGGATTTCAATGTTTACTCATTTCTCTTCTTGTATACCTTCACCACAATGTGCTACCTACATAATGCCTTTTACTTTAAATTTTTATGAAAGGGCAAGAATAAATGCTGTAACTTGCTCTAGTTTTTACATAACTTCTAATTCTAATTGGACAATGACAGTTGAAGGAAGAACAGTACAACAAACTCCAGCACCCACATCTTCTGCAGGTACTTCATTGTGTAACTTTGCCTCAACAAATTTAACTGCTACTGGATCTTTTGGAGTACCACCATATTCATACTCATGGACACCTGGACCTATTGCAGGTAACCCAATTAATATTACACCACCTATTAGTACTTCTACTACCTATACATGTACTATTACTGATGCGTGTGGTATAACTTCTGCAAATAGTATTTCAATAACAACATCGGCTTGTCTGCCTATCAAATTAACTAGCTTTGATGCAGAGGTAATAAATAATGAAATAGTTGAATTAAAGTGGGTTACAGAAACTGAAGTAAACAATAATTTTTTCACTCTTGAACGTAGTAGTGATGGAATTAATTTTGAGAACTTATTTAAAGTTGATGGTGCTGGTAATTCTAATGTCACACTTTCTTATCAAAAAAATGATTCAGACCCTCTTTTAGGGACTTCGTATTATCGTTTAAAGCAAACTGACTTTAATGGCGATTATGAATATTCCAATATAATTTCTGTTACATTAGATAGAAATTTCGATAACATCTCAATTTATCCAAATCCTCTTGATGAGTATGGTTACCTTACCTTCAATTCTAAAATAGATGGGTATGTAAAAGTTGAAATTATGAATATAATAGGGGAAAAAATTCACGAAAAAAAATATGATACAAAGATAGGTTCTAACAAGATTAAATTTTCTTCAAAAAAAATGACTCAAGGAGTTTATTTTTTCAAAATATCTAATAATACTGGTACTTCTAGTTTTAAGATTGCAAAAAATTAATCTGGGTCTATTAAACCAAGTTTTATTTTTTTCTCGTAATCCAATATTAACAAATAATACATCAATACGCCAAAAAGATAAAGACCCGCTGTAATTAAAAATACATAAACGTATTGTAAACCAATTTGCCTTAATACTTGAAATATAGTAGAGCTTATAAACCAGCTACCACTCCATACTGCGGCAATTAAAGCGCTCATCATTTCTCTGTTTTTTTCGCCAACATATTTCATTACTAAATCAGAAGTCATAGGTCCAGCCATGTTCATTAGCGGTTGGCGTAATAAAAACATCCCCATAGCAATGTATGAAGCAAACCAAATATCAATAACTTCGGTAAGTGCTAAAATTATTAATGCTCCAATTGCTGTAATTTGTGTTAAAGGTATCGCTCTTTTGTAGCCGAGCTTATTTTTAATTATGGGAACAAATAAAACGATTGAAAAAACCAAAATTGTAGCAACAGTACTTAATAAGGCAAACTGATCAGAATCTAAACCATGAATCTTAAAAAAGAATAAACCAATAAAAGGTATGGTTAATCCTGCTCCAACAGCAATGATAAATGTTGGTATTAAAGCTTTAAAAATAATTATCCAATCGAAATCACGTAAATCAGTTCTTTTTCTTTTTATTTCTGGAATGTGTTCTTGTTTTTTGATGTTAAATACAAAAGGAATGCTAATAAAACCAAGAATTGAAATGATTTGAAGAATCAATTTTTCATCAAATAATTCAGGATTGATATTTCTTAAACTAAAAATAATAAGTCCTCCCATTATTCCACCAATACTAAAGGTTGAATAACTCATAGTAATGGCTTCAATTTGGGTTTCTTTTTTAGCATTTCTTAAAATAAAAGGCAGTGCGGTTATTTGTATGCCAGTAAAACTCAATCCCCATAAAAATAAACTAGCATATAAAACAATGGGTAAATTTAAATCAATGGCTTCTATTATTATTAAAGACAATAAAGGTGTAGCAATAGAACTCATATAAAATAAGGGTTTGAGTTTTCTTCCTTTAATAAATAAACCTAAAGGGAATGCAAAAAGTAAAACCCCTAAAAATCGAAAAGAAACAAAAGAGGCACTTTCATAATCTCGAAAACCAGATTTTTCCATGTAAATCAATAAAATAGCCATAAAAGATGAATTAATTAATTGAATAAAAAATTCGGCTATAATAAATTGAACGATATGTTTTTCGAGTGTTTTATAATATTTTAGGAATGTGAATATTTTCAACTTTATATTTTGTTACACACCCCTTAATCCCCTCTCAAGAGGGGAAACTTCCCTCCTAAAAAGGAGGGTTAGGGAGGTGTTAAATTACCTCATAATTATTAAAATCAAACCCATTTAAAAGTGCTGCAACATCCATACGTTTTTTACCAGCAACTTGTAGCTCTAAAATTTTTATAAAGCCACCATCTACAGCTATGCTTAGTTCGTTTTTAGTTTGAAAAATAGAACCTTCAATAAAAGGATGATTTTCTATTTCCTTCTCGGTTTTAAATATTTTACACGATAAAATTTCTTGAGTTTCCTTATGTTTAAACTCTGTAAATGCAGTTGGATAAGGACTTAATCCTCTAATATGATTGTGTATTACGTCTATCGATTTATTCCAATCAACTTTACAAAAAGGTTTAAAAATTTTAAAAGCTTCTTTTAATTCTTGATTGTTATTTTGCGGAAAGGTTTCTATCTGATTATTCTCAATGTTTTGAACAGTTTTTAACACTAAGTCTTTGCCAATTAGCATTAGCTTATCGTGTAATTCACCAGCTGTATCATTTTCTCCAATAGCAGTTTTTTGTTGAGAAATAATATCGCCTGTATCAATTTGGTGTTGCAAAAAGAAGGTAGAAACACCTGTTTCTTTTTCACCATTAATAATTGCCCAATTAATTGGCGCAGCACCACGGTATTGAGGTAGAAGTGAAGCATGCAAATTAAACGTGCCCAATTCGGGCATGTTCCAAACTGCTTCGGGTAACATTCTAAAAGCTACTACAATTTGTAAGTTGGCATTTAATGCTTTTAATTCGGATAAAAATTCTTCAGATTTTAAATTGGTTGGCTGTAATATGTTTAGATTATTGGCAACCGCATATTGTTTTACTGCTGATTCTTGTAGTTTTTGTCCTCGCCCTGCTGGCTTATCTGGAGCTGTAATAACACCAACAACATTGTAATTGTTTTCCACCAATATTTTTAAAGATGCTACCGCAAAATCGGGAGTACCCATAAAAACTATCTTCAGCTCTTTTCTCATGCTGTAAAGGTAGAATAACTAATTAAAAAATTGGAACTATTGACTCATCAAAATAGCTTTTTGTCAAACTGAACTTATTGAACTATAGATGAAAAATGGGGTGAAGAATTAGGTGTGTATTGGTTTTTCGTTTAACGATTTGCGGCTAAAAGAAGTGCGGAATTAACTTGCACAAAATTGTCTTAACCGAAAAAACTTTATTAAATGTACAGAACTAAATGGCAAATGCAAAATAATTTGTGCGGAGCGCAACCATTGAAAAAAGCATTTGCAATTTGCAAAATTTTCGCATTTTTTTAACCGCTGTTAGTGGTAGTTTTTTATTTTATCTATTTCGTTAATTTCATTTTGAATCAAACTGTCGGCAAGTAATGAGTTATTTTTCTGCACCCATTCGTAAATTACACCAGAGTGCAAGCCTTCATGACGTTTATATTCCGAAAACTTATAAAACTCATATTGTAAAGGTCGAAATAAAGAGTCTTGGTCGTGATACCCAGATCCAATATCATAACCTTGAGAACAACAAATTAAATGAGATTTATATACTTTTAATAAAACCAAAGAAATATACTTTTCAAGCTCGTGCTTGTCGGAATAACGTAAATTAATAATGTCGTTTTTAATATTGTTATTGATTATAGGAAGTCTGAAATTGTCGTTGAACTCTTGTGCAAATTCTTTTAACGAGTTGTAATTTTTCTTGATGTAGAAGTCTTTGGAAAACCAAATTCGTTCCGATTTATTCTTTATTGTCTTGGGATAAACGATACTGTCTACAATATTAAATTCTTTAAATACAATTAAGGATGATTGTATTTTGTCCCAATCATTCGGTTTAATTTGAGTTTTGAATTGATTCCAATACTTATCTGAATAAATAGAGTCGTAGTTTACTTTTAAGTTAAGCCTGTCAGTATTTGGCATATTTGTCTTTTCTCTTGGTTCATTGTTACATGAGGAGAGGATTAGAAGAAGACATAAAATTCTGATTACTGATTTCATTTTAAAATTACCACTAACGCCTTTGTTGGGAATGTTTTAATATTCTTTACATAAGTGTTAAACGAAATTAGTTGTTTTTTATGACAAAGTCAAGTAAGGAAATTTTAAAAAAAGGAATTTATTTAGTAGCCACTAAACTATAAACCATTGGTATTTTATCATCTAAATGCTCTATTCTATATCGGTTGGGAGCAATTTCTATTGTTTTATTAAAACAGTTATAAGGAGAGTAATTGTATTCGTTAAACGAATGAATGGTTAATCCATTTTTGATTAAGCTATTAAGTACTTCACTTAAATCATGGTTCCAGCCAACAGCAGTTTGTTTGATGTCAGCATTTTTATCTGCATAAGTTCCTTCTTCAGTTTCTATAATGGGTGTTACATTAAAATAATTGTATTTTATCGTTTTAAAATCATCATCAAACATCCAAATTACGGGGTGAAACTCCACAAAAATAAACTGTCCGCTAGGTTTTAAAAATTGACTCACTACTTTTGCCCATTTATCCAAATCGGGCAACCAGCCAATGGTTCCATAACTGGTGTAAACAATATCGAATTGTTGGTTAAGGTGGTTGGGTAAATCATATACATCGCAGCAAATAAATTCGGCAGAAGTATTGGTTTTTTTGGCTAATTCTTTAGCAGTTTCAATGGCTTTGTCAGATAAATCTACTCCAACGGCTTTAGCTCCTAATCGACTTAAAGAAATGGTGTCTTGTCCAAAATGACATTGTAAATGTAAAATGGATTTATCTTTCACATCGCCTAACAACTCTAATTCGATTTGGTTTAATGAAGATTTTCCATTAATAAAACTTTCATTGTCATAAAACTCTGAGTTTACGTGAATTTCTGTTTTGTTGTTCCAGAGGTTTTTATTGATTTGGAGATAGTTTTTCATATTAAGTGAAATTATTAATTTTATTTATATGAGAAATAAAAATAAGTTATGATTATTAGATATAGGTACACTCTTTTAAAAATAGCAATTATTCTACTCATAATCTTAATGGTTTATTTTGGATTGGGAATTTTAGCAAGTATTGCTTTGATTTTTATTGAGATTTCAACTCATCAAATATCTATTGAAATAGGTAATGATTTTAACCCAAACATTATATACTTAGGACTAAGTTTATTTTTAGTTGTGTTGGGTGGAATTTTTACCGCTTGTTATATAGGCTATTTTCATGCTAAAAAAAGTTTGAAAAAGTAACTCATTTTATACTTCATGTATTTTTCATTTTGAAATATTGATTTTCAAAATGAAAAAGTAATCAATTTTATATTTTACTTAATCATTTGTTTTTTAGATGTTTAGCTCTTTTGGAGTGGCTATTGGTTATGATTGATTGAACAAATTAAATCAAGTTTAACTAAAATCTTAAAAAAATGAAACAAAGTTTAAATGAAATAAGCACTTATACAATTCAAACATTGGATTATACAAAAGGAAAAGTAAAAGATATTCTTTTTGATGAGGAAAGGTGGATAGTAAGGTATATTGAAACTGATTTAACAAACAACTCTTCAGAAAAAAGAAAATTAATTCCGAAAATGTTTTTTAAAAATCCGAATTGGGATGAGCAAGAATTTCCTGTAGAATTAACAAAGTCTGATGTGGAAAGTTGCCCTGATATGGGTAGTAACTTGCCAATTTCGAGAAAATATGAGCAGGAGCTTTACAAGCACTTTAAAGAAGAAGAGTATTGGATGCAATCTTATGTTTCTCCTATGGGAATACCAGCAATAACACATCCAATACCCCCTTCAAGAGTTTCAGGAAAGGTGATTGATGAAAAAAAATTAAAAACGCATCTAAGGAGTTTCCAAGAAATAATAGGTTACTCCATACATGCTTTAGATGGAAAATTAGGACAGATTGATGATATCATAGTTGATGATATTGATTGGCGAATTATCTACGCTGTTGTAGATACAAGTACATGGATGCCTTTAAGTAAAAAAGTGTTGGTTGGAGTTGATAGGATGAGTACGATTAGTTACGCTGATAAAGAAATAAAAATAAATGTTGATTCAGCTGTAATTAAATCTGCTCCAGAGTTTGATCAATCAGAACCAATAGATGATGAATATGAAGTAATGCTTTATGAGTATTACAATAAAAAATAATAAATTATTAACTAAAAACTTAACAAGATGAAAAAGCTAAATTTAATGACACTCGCAATAATAATAACAAGTTTTAGTGCATTTGCACAAGACGATAATAGAGATCAAGTAAAAATAGGTGCAAAAGTAGGTGTTAATCAAGCTAATATTTATGATGAAAACACCAATGAGTTAGCAGCAGATTCTAAATATGGATTGGCATTTGGTGGATTTTTAGCCATACCTATTGGTACTTATTTAGGGGTTCAGCCTGAGGTAATGTATTCTCAAAAAGGTTTTAAAGGGGAAGGACAAATTTTTGGTAATGAATATCATTTAAAAAGAACAACCAATTATTTAGATATTCCAATATTATTGGCCTTAAAACCTACTCGAAACTTAACTTTATTAGCGGGGCCTCAGTTTTCATATTTATTATCAAAACGAGATGAGTTTTCAGGTACTGGAATTAACATCGATAATGAACAAGATTTTGATAATGAAAACATTCGTAAAAACACAATGGGTGCTGCTTTAGGTGTGGATGTTAATATTAGTAATATCGTAATAGGAGGTAGAGCTTCATGGGATTTACAAAACAATAATGGAGACGGTACATCTAATACTCCAAGATATAAAAATATGTTGTTACAAGCCACAGTTGGTTTTGTATTTTAAGCTAAGAAAAACAACATTAATTATTAATTTAAAATAAGCGTTATGGGAAATTTATTATATACAGTTGCAATCGTATTATTAATACTATGGTTAATAGGTTTTGTAGGGTTTAGTTTAGGTGGATTAATCCACATACTATTAGTTATTGCAATAATCGCAGTTTTATTAAGATTGATTAGAGGAGGTAGGTCTTCTTAAATTAAAGTTTAATAAAACAAAAAGTGCCAACAGTTGTTGGCACTTTTTTTATAGCTCTAAACCTAATTTTTTTAAATCAATAACATTTAAGTAAGCTTCTTTAACACTGCGTTTAGGAGCAACATCAATAGAGTATATTTCATCAAATTTTAACGATCGCCATACTTCTACAAAAAAGTTATTATAAGTATAAAGCACAACCCTAAATTTAAAATGATAGCGTTCAGCAACCATATCGCCATCAGCTTGTAAATGTTGTATTTTACTTTTTAAGCGGATACGTTTAAAATCGTCTTCACTTAATAACATTGCATTTAGTTTTATTGAACCACTTTAATACCACAACCAATTGCTTTAGTTGTTTCAGGATCAATTTTTTCTCCTGCTTCTAACGCATTAATGGCATTTTCTAAAAATTTTACTTCAACTGCTGCTGGGTCTTTTGCATTGTCATCAATAGCACCAATATATTTAACAACTTTGTTGTTGTCTAACAAAAATACATGAGGTGTTTTTGTTGCTCCATATTGAGGGTAAATTTTTTGTCCGTCATCAAATAAATACCAAAAATTAAAACCTTTTTCTTTGGCTCTTTCTTTCATTAACTCAAAGCTGTCATCTGGGTTTGCTTTTGGATCATTAGGATTTATTGCGATAACTGGGTAGCCTTTACCTTGGTAGGCTGTTTGTAACGCAATAATTCTATCTTCATATAATTTTGAAAATGGGCAGTGGTTACAAGTAAAAATTACAATATAACCTTTAGCATCTTTAACCTCCGCTAATGAATGCATTTTATCATCAGTTCCTTTTAATTTAAAATCGGTAGCAGTCTCTCCAATTTTATAGCCTGTTTGAGCATTAATAGCTGTTGTAAATACCAATGCAATAATTGTCATTAAATTTTTCATCATTTTATAGTTTTAAGTTTTAATAAATCAGTTTCTAATTCTTCTAAATTGTGGTAATCTTTTTCGTGAAAATCTTTTTGTTTTCCTTTTAAAAATAAAGTGATTGGTATTGCTCCAGACCAACTTGAATCAACCTTCTCTATCCATGTATTGGTTTTACTATCAGTTAATAAAACAACCTCATTTTTTATATTTTTCTTATTAATAAAGTTAATTACTTGCTCTGTTGTAAAATCTAAACTCACTAAAATAATTTTTACTTTTTCATTTTTGTATTTTTGATTTAACTGCTCAAAGTAAGGTAATTCTTTTACACAAGGAATACACCAGGTTGCCCAAAAATTAATAACATAAAGAGTATCATCATTTGTTGGTTGTAGTAGTTCTTTTTCAAAGTCATCAAATTTCTCGTAGACTTTTATTTGAGAAAAAAGAGTTGATGTTGAAATCAATAATATAAATGCTAGGATTGTAATTCTCATGCTATAAAATTAATGAATTTATAAACTAACTTGTATATTTATGGCTCGATGAAAACTAACATTGCCACATACGAAATAGAAGAGTTGGATGAAGCTTTTGATTTAGAGGCTAAGCATTGTGCTAAAACAATTGTGGTTAAAACGTTTATTGAGAATAAGTTAGTAACTAAAACCAAGTTTGGATTGGTTACTAAAGAAGAAATATACGAACAGCTAAGAAACCAACAATCTATAAATTTAAATCGCTGTTATGTAAAAGATTTTTCAATTTCAGAATATAAAAAAAGTATTGGACATGAAGAGTTGCTGCCAATAGATTTGAATGATTTTATTGCCGAAAATGCTTTTTTTGATTGTACGTTAAGAACCGATTTTTCATACATAAATTTTAAAGGAGAAGTGAGTTTTAACGAAGCTGTTTTTTCTCATGGAAATGTATCATTTTATCATTGTCAGTTTTTAAATACTAATGAAATAGCTTTTAAAAATGTTGAGTTTGGTAATGGCGAAATCAGTTTTCAATATGTTGATTTTGGTAAAGGAAATGTATTATTTAGTGGAACAAAATTTTATGGAGGTGTTGTCTCTTTTGTAAGTGCTAACTTTAATGATGGAGATGTAGTTTTTGGTAACGTAAACTTTTATAATAGTAAAGTAAAGTTTCATTACGCTAAGTTCGGTAATGGAGATGTGAGTTTCCAGAAATCTAAATTTGGTAACGAAACCATTGATTTTAGAAAGGTAGAATTTGGTGCTGGTCGAGTAGATTTTAGAAGAGCAGTTTTTGCAGATTGTTACATAACATTTGATGAGGCTGAATTTGAGAGTGGAAAATTAAATTTTCGTTCAGCTCGTTTTGGTAATAATGATCTGTCTTTTAAACAAGTTAATTTTGGAGAAACTGATGTATTGTTTGAAAATGTAAATTTTGGAACAGGGTTAGTTTCTTTTGCTGGAAGTAATTCAAAATACATTTCGTTTAGAGGCTCTCGCTTAGATGTTGCTATTGATTTGTGTGTAAACAAAGCAGAAATTATCGATTTATCTGAAACAGTTTTGCGAGATATTGTTGATATGAAATCGGTTGATCACAATGTACACATCAACACACTATACTTAAATGGTATGCGTAATTTGGGACGTATTATTATTGATTGGGATGATAATAATGTTGACAATCTAATTACAAGTCAGCAAAAAACTACATTAAGACAAAAATCGGAACAATTCAATATCTTAAAAGAAGATTTTCATTTAAGTGGTAAGTACGAAGATGAAGATAAAGCATACATACAATTTAAGCGTTTTGAATTGCAAGCCGACTATAAAGAGGCTACACAATTAGGAGGTAAAAATTTATTAAAGCTATCAAACTTTGGTTTTAGATGGTTGGTGTTTGATAAAATGGGTTTATATGCTACAAGTCCTATAAGAGTATTGCTAAGTATGTTTGTAGTTTATTTAGTATTTAGCTTTTTATATTTATTACTCCCAGTATTTAATATAGGAAGTATTATCAACTCTGTTGGGGCAACTGATGGAATGAGTTATTTACAAACCTGTTTTTATCACAGTGCTATTACGTTTTTAACCATAGGTTATGGAGATTATTATCCTACTGGGTTTAGTAGAGGAATATCGATTATAGAGGGGTGGATGGGCTTGTTTTTAATGAGTTACTTTACAGTTGCTTTTGTTCGAAAAATATTAAGATAATTATAATTTTTGGCCTACTGAGCTTGTCGAAGTATTTCAAAAAAATAAAACTAACCAAAAATGAAAAAAATTATTTCAAGTAAAAATGCTCCAGCACCAATTGGACCATATAGTCAAGCTGTATTGGTGGGTAATACCCTTTATACTTCTGGGCAAATCGCTATTAATCCGCATACCAACTTGTTAGAATTAGATTCTATTGAATCCGAGACTAAATTGGTAATGGAAAACTTAAAAGCTTTATTAAATGAAGCTGGAATGGATTTTTGTGATGTAATAAAATGTTCTATTTTTATTTCTGATATGGGTAATTTTTCACGAATAAATGAAGTTTATGGAACTTATTTTACAGAGAATTATCCTGCTAGAGAGACGGTAGAAGTAGCCTGTTTACCTAAAAATGTAAATGTTGAAATTTCTGCAATAGCTGTAAAGTAGATGTTTTTTAGGGTAGGAAAAATAAATAACTAAACTTTTTAACTTTCTACTTTACAAACTTTTTAACTTTCCAACTTAATGACTAAATTCGCATACTTAAAGTAAGATTAAAAATTAAAATATTATAGATATGAGTTACGATGTTATTGTTGTTGGAAGTGGTCCTGGTGGTTATGTTGCTGCTATTAGAGCTTCACAACTAGGAATGAAAGTTGCCATAGTTGAAAAAGCTGAACTTGGTGGTATTTGTTTAAACTGGGGATGTATTCCTACAAAAGCATTATTGAAAAGTGCTAATGTGTTTGATTATATCAACCATGCTGCTGATTATGGTATTACTATAAAAGGTGCTGATGCTGATTTTCCTGCCATTGTAAAAAGAAGTAGAACTGTTGCAGAAGGAATGAGTAATGGGATTCAGTTTTTAATGAAAAAAAATAAAATTGAAGTAATTGTTGGTACTGCAAAAGTGAAAGCTGGTAAAAAAGTAGCCGTTACTGGTGCAGATGGTAAAGTAGCTGAATATGCTGCTAACAACATTATTATTGCAACTGGAGCTCGTTCTAGAGAATTACCAAACTTACCTCAAGACGGTAAAAAAATTATAGGATACAGGGAAGCATTGGTACTACCTAAATTGCCTAAAAAAATGGTAGTAGTTGGTTCTGGTGCAATTGGAGTTGAGTTTGCTTATTTCTATAACTCAATGGGAGTAGATGTTACTATTGTAGAATATATGCCAAACATTGTTCCAATAGAAGATGAAGAAGTATCTAAGCAATTAGCACGTTCTTTCAAAAAAGCAGGGATTACTATAATGACTGATTCTTCTGTTGAAAGTGTTGATGCCAAAGGAACAGGTTGTAAAGTAAAAGTAAAAACTAAAAAAGGCGAAGAAACAATTGATTGTGACATCGTTCTTTCAGCTGTTGGTATTAAGCGTAATATAGAAAACATAGGATTAGAAGATGTTGGTATTGTTACTGATAAAGACATTATTGTTACCAACGATTTTTACCAAACAAATATTCCAGGTTATTTCGCTATTGGTGATGTAACTAAAGGCCCTGCTTTGGCTCACGTAGCTTCTGCAGAAGGTATTATTTGTGTAGAGAAAATTTCTGGAATGCACGTTGAAGCATTAGACTATGGAAATATTCCAGGATGTACTTATTGTGCTCCAGAAGTTGCTTCAGTTGGTATGACAGAAGCTGCGGCTAAAGCTGCTGGTTACGAAATTAAAGTTGGTAAATTCCCATTCTCTGCAAGTGGTAAAGCAAGTGCAGCAGGACATAAAGATGGTTTTGTTAAGCTTGTTTTTGATGCTAAATATGGTGAATTATTAGGCGGTCATTTAATTGGTGCTAATGTTACTGAAATGGTAGCTGAATTAGTAGCTGTTCGTAAGTTAGAAACTACAGGACATGAATTGATTAAAACAGTTCATCCTCACCCAACAATGAGTGAAGCAATTATGGAAGCTGCAGCTGCAGCTTACGATGAAGTGATTCACATGTAATCAACTATTCGTCATTGCGGAGCCGGTCCCGATGCTTCGGGGCTTGACCCGCAATCTCATAAAAACAAAAAAAAACCACTCAATTGAGTGGTTTTTTTTGTTTTTATGGAGCCTTGAATCATCCTTTTATTTCCTATCTTTACTTTGTATGTGTGGAATAGTAGGAATTATATCTCCCAATGAAAAAGACTTAGCTCAAATAGCTACTGCTACTAATACATTAAACAAAAGAGGTCCAGACCATAAAAGCACTACACGATTTACCGATTTAGCTTTTGGGCATGCTCGTTTATCAATAATTGATACAACACACAGAGCTAACCAACCTTTTAGTGACCCCACAGAAAGATATACGCTGATTTTTAATGGCGAAATTTTTAATTACAAAGAGTTAAGAGAAGAATTAATAAAAGAAGATTTTGTTTTTACTACAGATTCTGATACTGAAGTTTTGTTGTTTTTATACATTAAATACGGCTCAGCATGTTTAGAAAAATTGAATGGATTTTTTGCTTTTGCAGTTTATGATAAGCAGCAAAATAGTCTGTTTATTGCTCGTGACAGAATGGGTATTAAACCTATGGTCTATTATTTTGATGGCGAACAATTTATTTTTGCATCAGAATTAAAAGCGATTTTAACTTGTAACATTAAAAAAGAAATTGACAAAGTTAGTTTGTTTAACTACTTGCAGTTTAATTATATTCCTACGCACAACTCAATAATAATAGGAGCCAAAAAGTTAAAACCTGGTCATTTTATTTTTATTGAAAATATCGCTAAACTTCCAGAAGAAATAGAAGAGCAGTTGTATTATGAAATTCCTTTCAATAAGGAGGAAACCATACAAACAAGTGCTTTTAATTACGACAAATCGCAAGAAATGCTTCGTAATTTATTAGATGATTCTGTTCAAAAAAGATTGATTGCAGATGTTCCTGTTGGTACATTTTTAAGTGGAGGAGTAGATTCATCCATTATTAGCTTAATAGCTAAAAA
This sequence comes from Vicingaceae bacterium, assembly GCA_037969435.1. Taxonomy (GTDB): domain Bacteria; phylum Bacteroidota; class Bacteroidia; order Flavobacteriales_E; family Vicingaceae. The sequence continues at coordinate 217,804 of JBBKXK010000018.1, read as the reverse complement.
GCACAAACCCGATTTACAAACCTTTTCTATTGGGTTTAAAGATGAGCCCTTTTTTGACGAAACAATTTATGCCAATGCAGTTGCAAAAAAAATAGGGAGTAACCACCAAGTTTTCTCTTTATCAAACAACGATTTATATGAAAATTTAAACGAAATTTTAGATTATCTAGATGAGCCATTTGCTGATTCATCTGCAATAGCGGTTTATTTATTAAGTAAAGAAACTAAAAAGCATGTAGCAGTAGCTCTTTCTGGTGATGGAGCTGACGAAATGTTTTCGGGTTACAATAAACACATGGCTGAATTTAAAGCTCGTAATCCTGGCATTAAAGAATCGTTAGTAAAAACTGCTTATCCGATATTAAAAAGGTTGCCAAAATCGCGTAACTCTAAACTAACCAATGTTAACCGACAACTATACAAATTTAGTTTAGGAGCTCGATTAACTAATAAAGGGAGGTATTGGAAATGGGCATCAATTATTAGTGAAGAACAAGCCAATTATTTTTTAAAGGAAGAATTAATTTTTAACCCGCAACGATTAAGCGATACAGCTTTTGAATATAAAAAACGTAAAGACGAACTCCTTAAAAATATTCGGAGAGATGGTGATTTGAATGATGTGCTTTATACCGATATGCAAATGGTATTAACCAATGATATGTTGCGTAAAGTTGATGCGATGAGTATGGCAAATAGTTTGGAAGTTAGAACTCCATTTTTAGATCATCGGATTGTGAATTTTGCATTTTCATTACCAACAGCTTTTAAAATTAATGCGAATATGAAGAAAAAAATTCTTCAAGATGCGTTTAGAAATGAGTTGCCAAATGAGGTTTATAATCGACCAAAACATGGCTTTGAAGTTCCGTTAATGAGTTGGTTTCAAAATGAGTTGAGGTCAACAATTGAAAATGATTTATTGGCAGATGATTTTATTGAAGAGCAAGGTATATTTAATGTTGCGGCAACAAGAGAATTAAAAACTCAATTATTTTCTAATAATCCTGAAGATGCTCAAGCAACCATTTGGGCGTTAATTGTGTTTAATACTTGGTGGAAGAAATACATTCAGAATTAGTGGAAAAGAAGAAAATAAAAGTTTTAAGAATCATTAATCGTTTCAATTTAGGTGGGCCAACTTATAATGCAGCATATTTAACGAAATATTTGTCTGATGATTTTGAGACGCTTTTGGTTGGCGGAGAAAAGTATGAAGAAGAAGAAAGCTCAGAGTTTATTTTAAAAAAACTAGGAATAAAACCAATTATTATTCCTGAAATGCAACGAAATATTAATCGTAAAAACGATACAATTGCTTATCGAAAACTCAAACAAATTATTAAAGATTTTCAGCCAGATATTGTGCATACTCATGCTTCTAAAGCAGGAACATTAGGAAGGCTAGCAGCACATAAAATGAAAGTGCCTGTAGTTATTCATACTTTTCATGGACACGTTTTTCATTCTTACTTTGGAAAAGCAAAAACCACCTTTTATAAAAATATAGAACGTTATTTAGCTAAAAAATCGACTAAAATTGTTGCGATAAGTGAGTTACAGAAAAATGAATTATCACTAGAACATAAAATTTGTAAACCAGAAAAAATAGCTATTATTCCGTTAGGGTTTGATTTAACTCGTTTTCAAGAAAATATAGAAGAAAAAAGAAAATCATTTAGAGAAAAATATCACTTACAAGATGATGAAATTGCGATTGGGATAATAGGAAGGTTAGTGCCAATTAAAAATCATGAGATGTTTATTGAGGTAATTCATCGATTAACAAAATTAACAGATAAAAAAATAAGGGCTTTTATTATTGGTGATGGAGAACAAAAAGATAAACTAATTGATGATGTAAAACGTATTAAGCTCGATTATGTTGAGTGGGCTGAAAATCAAAAACCAGCAACCATAACATTTACATCTTGGATAAAAGATATAGATTGGGCAAATGCTGGTTTAGATATAATAACATTAACCTCATTAAATGAAGGTACACCTGTAAGTCTAATAGAAGCACAAGCATCTAATAAACCTATAGTTACAACTGATGTGGGTGGAGTTAAAAATATTACTAAACAAAATGAAACCGCTTTTATTACAGCAGTTAATGATGTAGAGGATTATACAAAATACCTTCTTCAATTAGTAGAAGATGGTGATGTAAGAAATAAAATGGGAGCTAAAGGGTGGGGTTTTGTACAAGAAAAATTTAGTTACAATAGATTGATAAAAGATGTTGAGCAACTTTATTTCAGTTTATTAACCACAAATAAATAGGTGTATTAACATAGATTTTAATAGATTTGTTAATTGCTAAAATAAATTAAAGAATGAGTTTAAAAAGAATTAAAGGGTTATTAGTATTTACGTTAATTTTATCACTGTTTGCTTGTAACTACAACTCAAGCAGAATGATGAAAACAAAGAAGGATTATGAATTTAAAGACCCCCCAACAGAAACCTCTGCTGAATATATAATTACACCTAGTGATATTATTGAATTTAAATTATATACTAATGATGGGAGCCAGTTAATTGATTTGACGGCTATAACGGATTTACAAGCAAAAGCTGTAAATGTCTTATCACCTCAATTTTTAATTGAGTTTGATGGGTATGCCCGATTACCTATTATTGGCAGGATTCAATTACAAGGAAAAACGGTTAAAGAGGTTGAAACATTATTAGAAGATGAGTATTCTAAGTACTATATTAAACCTTACGTTTTAGTAAAGGTTATTAATAAAAGAGTTACTGTATTTCCGGGAGGAAAAGGAAAGGCACAAGTTATTGTTTTAACTAATGATAATATGCGTTTAATAGAAGTACTAGGTGCTGTAGGAGGAATTACAGAATTAGGGAAATCATCTAGAATTAAATTGGTTAGAGGTAATTTAAGAAACCCACAGGTGTTTTTATTTGATTTTAGTACTTTGGAAGGAATACAGCAATCGGATTTTGTGCTACAAGCAAATGATATAATTTATGTGGAACCTAGAAATATATATTTCAGTGAATTAATTAGAGATATAGCTCCTGTTATAAGTTTATTGGCTAGTACTGTAACATTAATATTGGTGATTAATAATTTAAATAAGCAGTAATAGTTGTGCAAGAAGGTAATTCTGAAAATATCAAGAAACAAGAAATATTAAATAAGCGGTCTAATTTTAATACTGAATTTGATCCTCATTTATTTTTTCAATTATTTAAACAAAATAAATGGTGGTTTTGTTTAATAATAATTCTTTGTATTTCAGCATCTTTTATCTACTTAAGATATACAGCCCCCGTTTACGAATCAAGTTTAGTGTTTCAAGTAGGCTCAATTAATACTGCAAACAAAGTCTTGGATGTTAATGATATTCAAGAAAGAGATGATTTAGCTAAAGATGTTGAAATATTAAAATCAAAATTATTATTTAAAAGAGCATTAAGTAAAATATCACTAGATGTTAGTTACTATAATCAAGGAGATATTCTAACTTTTGAATTATATAAATCAACCCCTATTAAAGTTGAATACGAAATAAGAGATTCTACAATTTTAGGACAACCATTTTTTATAGAGTTTAAAGACAGTAATAGTTTTGTTTTAAAAGAAGGGACTAACCTTTTAGGGGAATATAAAGTGAACTCTGAAATAAACCACCCTAAGGTTACTTTAATAGTTAAGTTATTGCGTAAAGAGGAATTTAGTCAATATGAGAACTTAACAGATGGTACTATGTTTTTTACTATTAATGATTTAGAAACATTAACCAATACCTATATTCCTAACTTAACAGTGTACCCAATAAATAACTCTGCCCAAACTATTAGCATTTCTTTTAAAGATAATAATGCTACAAAAACAACAGATATAGTCACTGCAATAGCTAATGAGTATGTCCTTTATGATATAGAAGAAAGAAGTAAAAGTTCTAAAAAAGCATTACAATTTATAGATGATCAATTAGATACTTATTATAATAAAGTAAAAAGTTCAGAGAATAAAATTCAAGAATTTCAAGAAGGCAATAGTTTTACTACGATAGATCGCTCATCACTTTATTTTGATAGAAGTAATAAACTTGAAAATGAGTTGATAGATTTTGATTTACAAAAAACAGTTTTAACAGAAATTAAATCATCATTAGCAAACGATTTTAATAGTATAGATGTTTATCAATTATTACCAATTTTAGCTGGAACAGAGTATGCTAGTGGAATAATGGAGTTGATAACAACGTTAAAAGAATTATTAATTAAAAAAGAAAATATTCAATATGAGGTTACTAAAAATAGTGAAATCATTAAATCATTAAATTATAAAATAGAGGTTCAAAAAAAGGTATTACAAGAAAGTATCAATTCTTCAATTACTAAACTAACAGCAAAAAGAAATCAGATTTTATCCAAAATATCAGAACTAGAAAATAAATTTTTAAGTGTTCCTGCTAAAGAATTAGAATTTGCCCGATTACAAAGAGTACTTTCTATTGATGAGAAATTCTTTACTTTATTAATGGAAAAAAGAACAGAATACTCTATTTCAGATGCTGGGTTTGTTTCTCAACACACAATTTTAGATAAAGCTATTTTACCTTCTAATCCGGTTTACCCTAATAAAAAGTATTTTATTTTATTTGGTTTAATGGTTGGAATTGCAATAAGTTTAGCTTTATTATTAATTAAGTTTATATCAAAAACAACCATTTCTTCTATCGATGATATAGTGAGAAATTCTCATATTTCTTTGTCTGTACTGGGTATAGTACCAACATATAAACATGATATACCTGTCTCTCAATTAATTGTAAATAGAAATCCTAAATCTATTATTGCAGAAGCATTTAGAGTAATAAGGTCAAATCTTCAATTCATATCTAAATTTTCTGGTAAAAAAATCTTAGCAGTTACTTCAACTATATCTGGAGAAGGTAAAACCTTTTGTGCAATAAATATAGGTGGCATAGTAGCTTATTCGGGTAAAAAGGTAGTAATAATTGATTTAGATATGAGAAAACCTAAAATTCATTTAGGCTTTGGAGTAGAAAATAATGTTGGGATGAGTACTTTACTTATTAATAAAAATAAAGTAGAAGATTGTATTCATCATAGTGAATTAGAGGGATTAGATTTTATAACATCAGGACCTATACCTCCAAACCCTTCAGAATTAATTATTAATGGAGAGTTAGATAAAATAATAGCAGAACTTCATAAAGTTTATGATTTAGTTATTATCGATAACCCTCCAATTGGATTGGTTTCAGATTCTATGGAATTATTAAAAAAAGCAGATTATCCTATTTATGTGTTTAAGAATGAATATTCTAAAAAATATTTTATAAATAATGTTGAAAGACTAATGGTAGAAAATAACATCCAAAAATTATCTGTTATTTTAAATGGTGTTGATAGTAATAGCAGTGGTTATGGTGGTGGCTATGGAATTGGGTATGGAGGTTATGGTTATGGTGGGTATTATGAAGATGAGCCTGAAAAAAGGAAGGGATTTAAAAATATATTTAAAAGGAAAAAGAAAGGTTAATGGATTTTATAGCAACAGGTATTGAGGGATTAATTGTAGTTGAGCCTAAGGTATTTAAAGATTCAAGGGGTTATTTCTTTGAATCATTTAATAAAAAAATATTCGAACAAGGGGGAATAATATCACAATTTGTTCAAGATAATCAATCATTCTCACAAAAAAATGTGTTAAGAGGACTACATTTTCAAAAACCACCATATACACAAGCAAAGCTTGTTTCTGTAATTCAAGGAGCGGTATTGGATGTTGTAGTAGATTTAAGGAAAAGTTCCCAAACTTATGGTGAATATTTTAGTCTGGAGTTAACAGGAGAAAACAAAAAAATGTTGTTTATTCCTGAGGGTTTTGCTCATGGTTTTGCTACTCTTCAAGATAACACTATTTTTTCTTATAAGTGTTCTAATTTATATAATAAAGATTCTGAAGCTTCTATTTTATGGGATGATAAAACCTTAAATATAGATTGGCAAATTAAAAACCCGATATTATCAGAAAAAGATTTAATTGCGCCAAAATTTAATCAATTCGTAAGCCCATTTTGATATGCAGTTTTTTTCATGGAAACATACATTATTCTTTTTTGGCGCTTTTTTGTTTGCTATTTTAATCAATAGTATAATGTTAAGGTTTGTAAAAACTTTAGGAATTAGAAATGAAAAAGAAACTGTAATTAGGTGGAGTGATCAAGTTAAACCAGCAATTGGAGGGTTAGGATTTTATATTATATTTTTATTATCAATCACCTTGCATTCCTTTATTTTTTCATATTCAGGTAGTTTTATAGATTTTCAATTAACAGGAATTTTAGGAGCAACATCATTAGGTTTTTTAATGGGACTAGCTGATGATGCCTATAATACTAGACCTGTGTTGAAATTTTTAACACAGATTTTATGTGGTGTTGTTTTAATATACTCAGGCACATATATAGATGTGTTTGACAATGATATTCTGAATTATTCATTAACTATAATTTGGGTAGTCGGATTGATGAATTCTATCAATATGTTAGATAATATGGATGGAATAACTACAATTGTTTCGATTGTTATAACGTTTACTATTATGTTGTTAATGTTATTAAATAATCAAATGGGTAGTATTGAAATGACGTTGGTTATTGGCTTGTTGGCAGCTTTATTAGCATTTTTATTTTATAATTGGAATCCAGCAAAAATGTATATGGGAGATACTGGGAGTCAGTTTTTAGGAGTTTTGTTAGCAGCTCTAAGTATTAACCATTTATGGAATCCAGTTACAACTGAAGAATTTGCTGTTTCAAGACAATTTTTAATTCCCATTATTTCTTTTATTATACCAATAGTTGATACCACTACAGTTACAATTAAAAGGTTAAGAAAAGGTAATTCACCTTTTGTTGGTGGTAAAGATCATACCACACATCATTTATCTTATTTAGGGTTTACTGAAAAACAAGTAGCAGCAATAGTCGCATTAATCTCAATAATATCATCAGTTATTGTAGTTTACGTAATAGCTAATATTAAGGTGTGGACTCATTTTCATACAATAATTTTTATTGTATACTATTTATTGGTCTTTGGAGTATTATTTATAATTGCGAATAAAAACATTCCAAATGAAGCTTAATTTAAGATATGATAGATACCAGTGAAGAGTTTATTGAAGTTATTGGTTCGAGAGTTCATAACCTTAAAAATATTTCTGTTAAAATTCCTCGAAATCAATTAGTGGTGATGACTGGTGTTAGTGGGAGTGGTAAATCTTCATTAGCTTTTGATACTATTTATGCCGAAGGGCAAAGGCGTTATTTAGAAACTTTTTCGGCTTATGCCAGACAGTTTTTAGGAAACATGGAAAGACCTGATGTAGATAAAATTAGTGGATTAAGCCCTGTTATCTCAATTGAACAAAAAACAATCAGTAAAAATCCTCGTTCAACCGTTGGAACTATCACTGAAGTTTATGATTTTTTTAGGCTCTTATTTGCAAGAGCTTCTGAAGCATATTCCTACAATACAGGTGAGAAAATGGTAAAATATACCGTTTCTCAAATAACAGATTTAATTATCGAAAAATACGATGCTAAAAAAATTATTCTTTTAGCTCCAGTAGTAAGAGGGAGAAAAGGGCATTACCAAGATTTATTTACTCAAATACTTAAAAAGGGATTTATAAAAGTTAGAATTAATGGTGAGTTAGTAAACGTAACTCAAGGAATGAAATTAGATAGATATAAAACACATGATATAGAGATAGTTGTTGATCAAATAAAAGTTAAAGAAGAAGATAGAAAACGTATTTCAGATTCTGTTATCACCGCAATGAATCATGGTGGAGGAGCATTGATGGTTTTTGATGTTGAAAATGATAATTACTCTATTTTAAGTAAAAATTTAATGTGTCCTACAACAGGAATTTCTTATGATGATCCTGCTCCAAATTTATTCTCTTTTAACTCTCCTTATGGTGCTTGTAAAAAATGCAATGGGTTAGGAGTGGTTTCAGAAATTGATTTAAGCAAGGTAATACCTGATGCAAACTCAACAATAAAAAAAGGTGGAATTGCTCCTTTAGGGGAGTATAAGAATAATTGGACTTTCAAGCAAATAGAAGCGATTGGTAAAAAGTTTGGTTTTACATTAAATACTCCTATTAAAGATATTTCGGAGGAAGCCATAGATTTTCTGTTGTCGGGTTCTTCTGATCCCATAGTTGTGCAACAAGATGTAGCAGGAATTAAATCGGATTATTCTATTGAATTTGATGGGATCATAAACATTGTTATTCGTCAGTTTGAAGAAAATACAAGTAAAACTGTTAGCAGATGGGCTACAAGCTTTATGAATAAAGTTGATTGTCCAACATGTGAAGGAAGTAGATTAAAGAAAGATGCCCTATATTTTAAAATTGATGATAAATCAATAGCTGAAATTGCTAACATGGATTTAGAATCCTTGTATGGCTGGACAACCTCGTTAACTGAAAAGCTATCTGAAAATCAGCAAATAATTGCTAGAGAAGTATTAAAAGAAATAAATACGCGAGTTAAATTCTTATTAGATGTCGGCTTAACTTATTTATCATTAAACAGAAGTTCTAAAACTTTATCTGGAGGAGAGGCTCAACGTATTCGTTTAGCAACCCAAATAGGTTCTCAGTTAGTAAATGTGTTGTATATCTTAGATGAGCCAAGTATAGGATTACACCAACGAGACAATCATAAACTAATTACATCCTTAAAAGAATTGAGAGATATTGGCAATTCTATTATTGTGGTTGAACACGACAAAGAAATTATGTTGGCTTCTGATTATATTATTGATATTGGACCAAAAGCGGGAGTGAGTGGAGGTAAAGTTGTATCAGCAGGTAAGCCTAAAGATTTTATAAAAAACGATACCGAAACAGCTAATTTTTTAAGTGGAAAAGTTAAAATTGATATTCCTAAAAATAGGAGGAAGGGTAATGGAAAAAAAATTCAATTAGTTGGTGCTAAAGGGAATAATCTAAAAAATGTAACACTGAACGTTCCTTTAGGTAAATTGATATGTGTAACAGGAGTTTCTGGTAGTGGAAAATCTACTTTAATTAACGAAACGTTATACCCAATATTAAATCAATACATCTATAAAGCTGTTAAAAAACCCTTAGCGTATGATTCTATAAAAGGACTAGAACATATCGACAAAATTATTGATATTGATCAGTCCCCAATTGGAAGAACTCCACGATCGAATCCTGCTACCTACACAGGAGTTTTTACTGATATACGTTTATTGTATAGCAATTTACCAGAAGCAAAAATAAGGGGTTATAAACCGGGTAGATTTTCATTTAATGTTAAAGGCGGAAGATGCGAAACTTGTCAGGGTGCGGGGTTAAGAACCATTGAAATGAATTTTTTGCCTGATGTTTATGTCGAGTGCTCTGAATGTAATTCAAAGCGTTATAACCGAGAAACATTAGAAGTTCGTTACAAAGGCAAATCGATCAGTGATGTTTTAAACATGACCATTAATGATGCCGTTGATTTTTTTGAAAACATTCCATCTATCATCCAACGGATAAAAACGTTACAAGATGTAGGGTTGGGTTACATCAGATTAGGACAAGCATCTACAACATTGTCAGGTGGTGAAGCACAACGAGTTAAATTAGCAGCTGAGTTATCTAAAAAACAGACAGGAAAAACATTTTATATTTTAGATGAACCCTCAACTGGTTTGCACTTCCAGGATATTAAAATATTTTTAGAGGTAATAGATAGATTGGTTGAATTAGGAAATACTGTGCTAATTATAGAGCATAACATGGATATTATTAAAGTTGCCGATCATGTTATAGATATAGGGCCAGAAGCTGGTAATAATGGTGGTGAAATTATTGCAGAGGGAACCCCTGAGCAAATAATTCGTAGTAAACAAAGTTGTACTGCAAAGTACTTAAAAGATGAATTAAAATAAGAAGTTATGATGAATGATGAAGATAAAATTGAAAAAAATTTTAAAGAAAAAGATTGGAATGAAATAAAATCTAATGACTCATGGGCGGTTTTTAAGATGATGGCTGAGTTGGTTGAAGGTTTCGATAAAATGGCAAAAATAGGTCCTTGTGTTTCTATTTTTGGTTCTGCCAGAACTAAGCCAGATAACAAATACTATGGGATGGCTGAGCAAATTGCTGCAAAACTATCAGTAAAAGGTTATGGAATTATTACTGGTGGTGGGCCAGGTATTATGGAAGCTGGAAATAAAGGAGCCGCAAGTGTTAATGGAAAGTCAGTAGGATTAAATATTGAATTACCATTTGAGCAAGATGGAAACCCTTATATAGATTCCGATAAACTAATAAACTTTGATTATTTTTTTGTTAGAAAAGTAATGTTTGTGAAGTATTCACAAGGATTTGTGGTTTTGCCAGGTGGATTTGGAACATTGGATGAGCTTTTTGAAGCTATTACACTTATTCAAACCAACAAAATAGGAAGGTTTCCAATTGTGCTAGTTGGTAAAACTTATTGGCAAGGATTAATGGATTGGGTAAAAGCTACCATGTTGGAAATGGAAAACAACATTAGTGCAAAAGATTTAGAGTTATTTTCAATTGTAGATGAAGTAGATGATGCCGTTAAATGCATTGATGATTTTTATAAAAGCTACTTGTTAAAACCTAATTTTTAACGTTATTAACAATTGTTGGTTTATAATTGAAAGTCAACTTTTTAATTCAACTTCAATAATATTATAGATTTGTCGGGAAGCTACTTATTAACAGTTGTTAATAAGTGTGTTTTAAAATTCGATATTACGAATTTTTATTTTATTTTTATTGCTTAATCGCAATAACAAACACAATGAAAAAAGTAACCTTATTAATCGCAATTACTTTTCTATTTATAGGAAACACTTTCAGTCAAGAGAAAACTGGAAGTAAAAACCATATACCCTCTATTGGGGCACATGTCGGTGCATTATCTTATTTAGGAGATATTAAGGGAGCTTCTGGGTCTAATATGTTTACTTACTGGAAACCTGCTTATGGCTTTTATTTAGAAAAAAAAATAGGTAGTATTTTTGGGCTTTCTGTAAATGGAATGTTTGGGAAAGTTTCAAAAAGTCAATTAGATGACAATGTTTTTTTGAATTTTGAAACAGCTATTACGAATATTGACTTAAATGTGTTGTTCGATTTTGATAATGGTAAGATAATTAATGAGACATCAGTTTTTTCACCATATCTTTCTGTTGGATTTGGTTATTTAGCTTTTGATCCTAAAGGGGATCTAGCTGCTAATGGTAAAAATTATTTTCATTGGAGTGATGGTACTCTTAGAGATATGGATGAATTGGCTCCAGGTGCGGATACTTCTGCTTCTGTAGTTGTAAGAGATTATGAGTATGAATCAGCTCTAAAAGATAGTGTTACAAATTATTCTAAAACTACTTTTACTTTACCAATAAGATTTGGGTTGAAATTTAAGCTTTCTAGAAATTTAGATGCTAGAATTTCTGTTGCTTATATCATGACTTTTACTGATTATTTAGATAATGTGGCTGTTGGAGGGAATGATAATTTATTTTATACATCATTTGGCTTACAATATAACTTTGCGAAAGGAAATCCTAGGGATGATAAATATAAAGATTTTGATTTTTCTGAAATTGATAATACAGATTTAGACGGAGATGGTGTTTTAGATAATAAGGATTTATGTCAGAGTACGCCTAAAGGAGTTAAAGTTGATAATAAAGGTTGTCCTTTAGATGGGGATAAAGATGGTGTTCCAGATTATAAAGATAAAGATTTGAAAACTGTTCCAGGTGCTATTGTTGATGTTGATGGTATTGCCATTACAGATGAGATGCTTGCAAATAAAGCATTAATGAAAGATTCAGTTGAAACTGAGTATAAGATGTTTAAAGTTGAAGATTTATCTAAAGAGGAAATGGATGATATTCAAAAACAGTATGAAGCTGCGAATAATGGAAAAAAAGTTAAGTCTTCTTCTATCCCAGAAAAGTTTAAAGAGTTAGATGTTGATGGAGATAATTATATCTCTGCGAAAGAAGTAACAGGTGCAATAGATGGATTTTTTGAAGCAGAAAATAAGTTGTCAGCAAAAGATTTAAATACGTTAATTGATTTTTATTTTGATCAATAGCTTAAAATGAGAGCATTATGATAAAACAGTTATTATTATTAGTCCAATTTTTATGGATTTTTATTTATCAAATAATATTTAGTGGAGATATAACTGTTAGTCAGCAATTGCCGAGCCAAATCAATGCTGGTTCAGAAGCAATAGTAGAAATTACAATTAATAAAAGTGATATAACTGGTTTCGCTAAAATTCAACAAGATTTTCCAGAAGGGTTTAATGCAGAGCCAATAGAAACAAAAGGGGCAACATTTTCTTTTAAGGATAATAAGGTTAAATTTATTTGGATGTCATTACCATCTGAAGAACAATTTAAAATTTCTTATAAATTAACTCCTAGTGCAACTGTAAAAGGAGATTTTACACTAGCGGGAAAATTCTCTTTTATAACAAATAGTGAACGTAAAAATATTGATATTGCATCTACATCTTACTCTGTAGTAGCTGCTGTAGAAGAGCCAATAGCTGAAGTTCCTGAAGCCCCTGAGGAAGAACCTGTTGTAGAGGAGCCGATAGCCGAAGCTCCAGAGGTACCAGAAGAGGAACCAGTAGTTGAAGAACCTGTAGTTATTGTACCGGAAGTAGAAGAGACTGTTATTGATGTGAGTTGTGCTAGAACAGTTAATTTAATTGAAGATGGTAAATACAAAGTAACTACTAAAATCACCAAAAAAGGGATACAAGGATTTGCTAAAATAACTGAATTAATTCCAGAAGGGTTTACAGCTTTAGAAGACCAATCACAGGGAGGAGTTTTTTCTTTTAAAGAGAAAGAGGCCAAAATTTTATGGTTAGCGATGCCTAAAGGAGAGTCTTATGAAGTATCTTATTTTATTGAAGCAAAACCAAATACAATTAACAAAACTTATGAGGTGTCGGGTTATTTTTCTTACTTAAAAGATGATGAAACTCAAAAATATACGATTGGCAAAACAACGTTTAGCTTAAATAGAGAAGCTGTTGTTGCTGAAGAGCCAATAAAAGAAGAGCCAACTGTGAAAGAAGAACCTATTGTAGAAGTGAAAGAAGAACCAACTGTGGATGAGGAGCCAATTGTTGAAGTAAAAGAAAAACCTACTACAAATAATACTAGAAAAGAAGAACCTGAAAATAAAGGAAATAAAGTAACATCAATTCCTAATCCTGAAACAACAGTTACTTATAAAGTGCAAGTGGGGGCAGGACACCAAACAGTTGCGAACAACTATTTTGCACTTAAATTTAATTTAAAAGATAATGTAAATACTGAAACTCATGAAGGGTGGATTAAATACATAGTTGGTTCATTTAATGAATATAAGTCTGCAAGAGATAAAAGAAACGAAGTAAGAAACAATGTGAGAACTGCTTTTGTTACAGCATATAATGCTGGAAAACGAATTACAGTTCAAGAAGCATTAATGATTTCTAATCAAAAATGGTATAAATAATTTTTTTGTATCTTTAGATTGTTATCTTCGTATTAGAGATAGATTAAAACTAATATGTTAAAACGTTTTTTTTCAGCATTATTACTTGTTTTTATCTGCAATTTAACCTTTGCAGCAGACAATGATTCTATCCCAGAGGAGAAGGAGAAAAAAGAAACACCCAAAGAAATGTTTTACGGGCCTACTATTGGTTTAGGTGTTGGAATGTTTAAATTTTATGGGGATATTTTAGATGCCAATTACGGTAACCCTTTGATTAGTAATATTGGTTACGAATTACATGTTCAACAACAATTAAGCGAATCATTTACAGCAAAATTTTATGTGCTTTTTGGCGGATTAAGTGCAAATGAGCGTTCAATTGATAGAAATTTAAATTTCAGATCAAGTATTACTGTTGGTGGTTTTGCATTAATGTATAATTTCCACAAATTATTACCAAAAGATAGAATAGTAAGTCCTTTTATTTCTTTTGGTATTGAATCTGTTGAATTTCATTCTAAAACAGATATGTATGACCAATATGGTAACGAGTACAATTATTGGTCTGATGGCTCAATTAGGAATATTGCCGAAAATGCTCCAGATGCAGCTAATTCGGTTGTAATACAACGAGATTATTTCTTTGAAACAGATTTAAGAGAGTTAAACTCTGATGGAAGAGGTAAGTATGCTGAAAGAACATTTGCGATACCTATTGGTGTTGGAGCTAAAATGCACATGACCGAAAACATTGATTTCACTGTAGGAACTTCCCTACATTTTACTTTTTCTGATTTAATAGATAATGTACAAGAAAATAGTACTGGCGATAGAATAGGAAATCAACCAGGTAATGGAGGAAATGATAAATTCTTAATGACTTCGTTCACGTTAAGTTATAATTTCTTAAAACACGATAAGAAAGATAAAGTAAAAGAATTTACAGAAGACATTGACTACTTAGCTTATGATATGGATGATGAAGATGGTGATGGAGTAATTGATTTTATTGATGAATGTCCTTGGACTCCACCTGGAGTAGAGGTAGATGAAAAAGGGTGTCCGTTAGATAAAGATGGTGACTTTGTACCAAACTATAAAGATGATGAGTTAGAAACTAGAGAAAAAGCTCCAGTAACCAGAACTGGTGTAGAAATGACAGACGATATGATATACGAAGCATATCAGCGTTACATGGACTCTACAGGAGTGTTTGCTGAAACAGAATCTAAACTTATTGCAGGGGAAAAGAAAAAACGTAAGCAAACCTACAAAGTTCAGGTTGGACAATTTACTGGAGCAGTTGATGCTGATTTAGTAGATAAATTTTTAAGTATACCAGATGTAGAAATTAAAACATTTGGAGATACCTTAACCGTTATTGCAGTTGGTAATTATGATAATTTACCAGAAGCAATTAAGCGTAAAATGGAATTAACTGAAGAAGGGTTTGATGCTGCTATAGTTGTAGAACTAGAAAAAGATGGAACATTCAAATCTGTTGGGGATGCTGCTAACAATATGGCTGTAAATAATGAAGTTGGTTCAGAGCCTACTTCTAAAGGATTAATATTTAGGGTTCAATTAGGAGCATTTTCTAAAAGAATAGCTGAGAGTGAGAGAAAACGTTTGAAAAATGTAATGGAAATTAAAGCAAGTGATGGGTTGTATAAGTATTTACATACTGAATCGTTTACAACTATTGAGGCTGCTGCAAACAAAAAGATTGATTTAGCCATTGATTTTGGAATAAAAGATGCTTTTATTGTTGCTTATAAAGATGGTAAACGTATTTCTTTAAAAGAAGCTGGTGTAATTTCTTCTCAACAAGAAAACATTACTACGCCTAAAGACAAGACTTACAGTAAAGAAAACATTAAATTTAAAGTACAAATAGGTTCTTATAAAAACCAATTACCTACAGAGGTATTAAGTAAGTTTATGGAGTTAGAAGGTGTTGACCAAACTTCGATAGACAATGGGCTGACAAGATATACTGCTGGTGAGTTTAAAAGCTACGAAGAAGCTGAAAAATTTAAACAAGCAGTAGTAACCAAAGGTATTGGTGGTGCATTTGTAATTGCATTGCATAAAGATGAACTAATACCAGTTACCAAAGCCCAAGAAATTTTAGCTGAGTAAGTTGAATGTTTTAAAAAAACGAAGATTAAGGCTATTTTAATTACCTATAATGAAAATTTTAATTTTTGTATTTATTACTAATACATTTTTACTTTCCTGTAGAGGTTCTTTTTGTTATTGTCATAAGAAGACTTATTTGAACGGCACTCTAATTAATGATGAACGTTTAACAGAAGACCCTCCAAATCAAAGTATTAAGTGCTCTAATTATAATGATACATTAACTTACACAAATTCACAAGGGACTATAACTGAGATATATACTTGCGAATACAATTAGTCTGTTTTATATTGAATTATAACTTTCTTGTAAAAGATAAATTTGGTTAGATTGTTTGAACTTATAGTTTAATCAAATGAGGTCTTAGTTAGTATTACAAATCACTCCTTATCCCTATGTTCCAAGTAAACTTCCCATTTATCTAAAACAGCTTGCATATCAGCTGGCAATTCAGATTCAAATTGCATCCATTCCCCCGTTGTTGGGTGCTCAAACCCTAAAGATTTTGCGTGTAATGCTTGTCTTGGTAAGATGTTAAAGCAGTTATTAATAAACTGCTTGTATTTAGTAAATGAAGTTCCTTTTAAAATTCTGTCACCACCATACTCATAATCATTAAATAAATTATGACCGATGTGTTTCATGTGAATTCTAATTTGGTGTGTTCTACCGGTTTCTAATTTACATTCTACTAAGGTAACATAGCCAAAACGTTTTAGCACTTTATAATGCGTTACAGCGTGTTTACCGTAATCTCCATCAGGAAACACCTCCATTACTTTTCGGTCTTTTAAACTTCTCCCTACATTTCCTGTAACTGTTCCTTCTTCCTCTTTTACATCTCCCCAAACCAAGGCATTGTATCGTCTTTCAGTTGTTCTATCAAAAAACTGTTTACCCAAATGAGTTAACGCATGTTCTGTTTTAGCAACAACCATAATACCGGTTGTGTTTTTATCTAATCTGTGAACCAAACCTGGTCTGCCAGCCATATCAGATTCGGGCAAATTATTAATGTGATAAATTAATCCATTCACCAATGTTCCAGTATGATTTCCATAACCAGGATGCACCACCATTTCCGATTGTTTGTTTAATACAATCACTTGGTCATCTTCATACAAGATGTTTAAAGGAATATTTTCAGGTATTAATTCAATTTCTGTTGGAGGAAAAGAAAGTTCTACCGTAATGCTATCTAATGGTTTAACTTTGTAATTGGCTTTTACAACCTTTTTGTTTACCAATATGTTGCCTTCAGAAATAGCGTTTTGAAGTTTGTTTCTTGTGGTATTTGGAATTCTGTCCATTAAGAACTTATCAATCCTTAATAACTCTTGCCCTTTATCTGCAGTAAAATTATAGTGTTCAAAAAGTTCTTGCTCTTCGTTAAAATCTTCTTCTTCGGTTTCCAATATTATTTAGATATAATTACTTTTTTGAGTATAAGTTGTTGCGTATCGTTATTGATAAATCGAACAAAATATATTCCATTAGCAACGTTAGCAACATTTAATCGATTTGTTAAAGATGTTTCTGTTTCAATAATCGTTTTACCATAAATATCAACTAATTGTATATGGTAAGATTGGTTATTATTAGCTCCAATTTTTTCAAAATTTATATAGTTAGCAGTAGGGTTAGGGAACACTTTAAAGTCATCTTTTAATTCGTCATTTTCAGCTACACTAACTTGTGGATCGGCAAAACTACCAAATACAGGTCTTAACATTAAAGAGCCACTAAAAGATGCTGTTTGCCAAACACCAACAGCATTAAAATGAACTTTTGAGCTATTGTCTCTATTTACATCCCAACCAACATTTAAAAAATCTTCAGATATTTTTTCCCAACCAAAATAATAGGTTCCAGCAGTTAAAAATAAAGGAACATCTAATGGGTAATTTAAAAATTCGTTGGTGTTAGAATAGATCGGGCTGGTAAATTGAGTTGAAGTTTGTGAGTAAACTTCAACCTCAGGACTTAAACTGCTCCATACTTTTAATCTAAATGTTTTGGCACTCATATTATTAGTAATAGGACTAAAATAAATTTGAAAAGCTGTTAGTGTATCACTTTTTTTAATGGTAAACTCATGAGCTAATTTAGAACCAATGCCTTGTACTCCATATCCAACTTCTGCACTTCCATCATCATGTGCATAATATGAGCCAAATACTTGATATGATAATACAGTATCATTATCTTGGTTATTATCAATTGGCGAAATGTTAAAGTAATTTTTTATCTGAAAAACTTTTGTTTGAGCTACTTCTGATGGAAATGAAAAATCATTGATGGGAGTATTGTAAACTGCTTGAGGTTCGGTAAGACTTGAGTAAGCAGCTACATTTTTAGAAGATGTTGTTGTTGGGTAAGTTTCAATTACTGCACCAGCGCCATTATTGTCAATTACTTGATATTCGTAAAAAACAGCATAAGTACTGCTGTGGTTATTTTTATAAGTAACCTGCATTGCAGTATCCATTAATCCAATGGTATCAGTTAAATAATGTGACCATGGCATTGCACTATACCCTTTTAGCATGTTATGGTAATTGGTAATAAAAGATACATCATTTAAAGCTGTATCAGCATAATTTCGGTTTTCATCCAAATAAACATAATCAATGTTCCAATGATCTACATTACCAGAAAGCGTTGCCCAGTTAACAAACCTAAATTGAAATTTATCGTTATGAAAAGAAGTGTCAACAGGAATCATTACTTGTTGGAAAGGTTGATTAGGAGCACCAGGCACTCCCCACATTCTTACCCATGTACTATCAGCTTTTCTAAAAAACTCTAGTCTTAAACTATCCTTTGTTTCAGGTTTATTGCCATTGCCTTGTGGTTGGTAATAAAAACTTAAAAACACACTGTCAATAATTGTAGTAATGTCAATTGGGTGAGAAGTTAATGTGTCAGCCGGCCCATAAGCGGTTGGATTTGCAAAATTGTAAGGATAGCCAGTGGAATCCAAACCATCAAAAGTTGCAACGCCAAAAGTTATAGGGTTATCAGCAAAATTTGAATTGATGTGAACATTGATGTCTTGCCATAAATTAGCATCTGGAAACATATAGTTTTGCGAAAAATCATCTAAGAAAGGGAGTGTTAATAAAACTTTATTATTAGATCTAGCACCTTTTGAAAATGGAGAATTAGGGTTGTTTAAATTTTGGTTGTAAAATGCTCGAATAGTATTGTTAAAACCTAATTCCAACAAAGTATCTTTTTGAGCTGAACTAATGAAAGCAGCAAAAATAAAAAGGATTAATATGAACTGTTTTTTTATCATTAATTAGGTAAATCTGTTTCAGTAGTATCATTAAAATTATCATTCATTAAAGCAGGATCACAAGTTAAATAAACATCAACAGAACTCCCCATATTAATTGCGTTACTCTCACTTCTGCCAGGACTTTGTCTATAAACTTTAGCATTTAAAGTATCTGCAGGGGTTTTACATTTACAATTTTCATAATCTGTAAATCCTAAGTTTAAAGAAGATTCAAAAAGCTTGGTCATAGCTTGTTCTTTAGTTAGATTTATTAAGTATGGTACCATTACTCTTTCATTACTTGTTCCACTCCCTAATGTTAATAGGACAACTGAACCTTTTGATATAGGATCTCCAGGGTTTACTTCTTTTCCATTTACTGACTGAGAAAGTACACAGTTAACGCATTCTGAGGGGATATATTTTGTTTTAACTTTTAAACCATAACTTTCTAACTTAGCAATTGCAATTCTTTGCGACATATCCACAACATTAGGCATTGATATATTAGGAGGAACAACTTTGGTTACGGTAATATAAATAGTTCTATTTTCTTTAACTAAATCATTGGCAGCGGGGTTTTGTTCTAATACAATTCCTTTCTCCGATTTTGGAACATAAATAGAATCTAAAATAACATAACGCAACTTTTTTTCATTTAAAACATCTTCAACTTCTTTTAGTTTTAAACCTTCTAACTGAGGAACACTAATTGTTTCTCCATGATGTGTGTAACTATCAATAAATTTAAAGATACCCCAAATAACAAAAACTGCTAATAGAAGAGCCAAACCTAGGTTAATAAGAAAAGTTTTACTGAGAAAAAATTTAAACATCAGTTGATTTATCAAGTTTATTAATAGCAAATATATTAATTATACTTTAGCCATATAAATTTAATAAAAGGTCTTTCTAAACATTTATGATAAAATATGTTTAAAGTTCTATCCCGTAACTAATTCCATATATATGGTTGTGTTGAAGATTGTTGGTGTTAAATTTATTTTCGAAGGTATAAAATAGCTTTATTCCACTTTTTTTATTGATGTCGTATTTTAATCCTGTGCTTAATCTAGTTCTATTAATTACTCTTTCATCATTCAATTGATAAAAGAATTCATAGCTTACAAAAGGATTAATGGATTTATTTAATTTGTATTTCAATGTTAACTTGCTTCTATTATAAGTTGGGTTGTTTTTATCGCTTGCAGCACTTTCTATTTGCATTTTAGTTTTTAGGTCGAATTGAATTTTGTCGAGTTTATATTTATAATTTAACCCAAAATCTATTCGATGGGAAATGTCATAATTAATCGTTTCATAGTCATTTTCTCTGGAAAATCGGTAGTTAGAAAAAACGGACAATCCTTTTAAATAATCAATTTCATATTCTGCCCCTAATTCTGTAAAAACTTTATCAGTATGAGAAAAATTTTCGTCCCTTCTATATTCTTCGCTTAAAGTAAGTTCAAGATCTTTAAATTTTTTAGAGATAGAAAATGCAGTCCATAAACGAGCATCACTTACCACCTGAGATTTAGTAATAAAAGGTAGTAGAATTAATATAATTAATAGCTGTTTACTCATTTTTGTTACTTACGTATGTCGTACTATCATTAAAACTATTAATAGGATCTTTTTCGTAGTAATAAATAATAATTTTAACAGTATCTTTAAGAAAATCAATACTACCAATCTGAACTCTATTAATTTCTAATCCGGTTCTTTCTTTTAGGTCATTAATTAAGAGTTCATGATTTTCGGGTTTTACATTTTCTATTTTTTCATAAAGAACAACTTTACGAGACTCATGCTTTAATAAGAAAACTTTTTCTAATAAAAAGGTAGCGCCTATAATCATAAGGTTAGTAAACAGAATTTCAGAAAAACTGATTTTATTATTTGTTAAAGAGTTGATTATTGCTATAGCAATAATCATAAACAAATAAGTCATTTCTTTAATTGGCAGTTGTTCTGTTCGGTATCTTAAAATTCCAAAAATGGCAAATAAACCAAAGGCAAACCCAATTTTTAGTTTCACACTATTTAAAAGAATGCAAATGAAAAATATTAAAATATTAAACAAGAAATAGGTGAAAAGGAAGTCTTTTCGTTTATGAATCGGGTAATATATTACTCTTATAATAATAAATGCTACTACAAAATTGAGTAAAAAACGGATTAGCATTTCACCAAAATTGTTATAATCCCATAAAGCTGAGCCTAAAATGGGTATTTCTAATAAAAAGTTATTAAGCATATTTTAATTTTTTAATTTTTAGTATTCTTTCTTTAAATAAATTTGATTTTATATCGTAATTCAATAATGCCGAACCAACACAGTATTTACTCATACTACTTTTATTGATGTGGTATTTTTTAAGAGTTGCTGCAACGGATGAATTTGAAGAAGCTTTCTCTTGTTTTAATTCAGCAATTATAATATGAGGTAATTCTTTTTTTTCTCCAGTAATAAATGATTCAAAACTTAAGTTTAAATCAATAGTTAACCTTTCATTTATTGTTTTGTTAACCAATGTTATTCGAGTAAAATTATTCCATAAAACAGGGATTAATTCATCACCATTAAAAAATGTAGAATCGCTAATAAATTGTTTAGATAGTTTTGATAAATTTTCTTCAAGTTGAGTTGTTTCTTTTCTAAATTTAATTGTTCTGGATTTGTTGTTTTTTAGTTTAATTTCTAAAAAATTAAGTTGAGATTCAATATAATTTCTAAACCTTATTTTGTATCGATTGGCTTTTCCGTTATGATGTTGGATGTAGCATTGTAAATCCTTAGTATCAAAGTAAAGAGTTCTATAACTATTCCATCGTTTTTCTTTAATAGTTAGTACAGCATAATCGTTACTAATATCTTTTAAAATTTGTGGAAGTAATTCAGTTTCAAACACAAATTTTGTATCTACACGATTTTGTAGTTTAACCCTATCCATTTCCTTTAAAGAAATAGGAGAAAGGGAAGATAATATTTCTTTTAACTCATCCACTTACTTTTCAACTTCAATGGTTCCTATATCTTTACCCTCATTTTTTTCTATTGTGGTTGACACAAAAACAGGGGAAACCCCTGATGTAACAGTCGAATTAGCAGTATAAGTATATATCTTATAACTACCTTCTCTTAAATTTTTAAATTCAAAAGTACCGTCATAATTGGTTTTCATATCATCATCATAAATATCATTTTCAGTTCCATATATAATATATACATCATAGTCAGGAACATCATAATCTCCTTGTACAGAGCCAGTTTTATCAGTCATGTGGATTTTTCCTTTAATTGAGGAACGCCCACCTTCACCTTCTTCTTTTTTACATGAAAAAAGGGAGATTAAGGAAATGACAATAATCAAATTTGAAATTTTCATAAATTAAATGGTAATTATGATTAATAATTATTTGATGTGTTAGAACTAGTTATTAAAATAATATACATCTAGATTTTTGGATGAATTAAGTTATCTAATAGTTATTTTTACATCATTATTTAGTTAGACGATTTATTTTATTAAAACCTTCGGAGCATGCAAAAAAGTATTGAAATAAATTTTAAAGAATACCTTAAAGTTGAAGAACTGCCAGATAATGATCAGGTATTGATGGAAGAAGCATTTCAAAATTTAAAAAACTCTTATTCACCTTATTCACTTTTTAAGGTGAGTTCTTTAGTTAAAATGCAGAATAATATTAATGTTTTAGGAACAAATCAAGAAAATGCTGCATATCCTTCAGGTTTATGTGCAGAAAGAGTTGCTGCTTTTTCAGCTAAATCTACTCATCCTAAGCTCTCCATTGAAAAAATATTTATAGTTACTGAAAAAGGAAATGAATTCCCTTTTTCTCCTTGTGGCTCATGTAGGCAAGCACTTATGGAGTATGAGCTTAATCAAAAAACACCAATAGAAGTGATTTTAAAATCAGGAAATTCTAAAATTTGGGTGTTTAAAAGCATTAAAGATTTATTACCTTTTGCCTTTGAAGCAGAAGAAATTCTTAAAAAAGAATAAACTTATTTACTTAATAGGGTCAATTATTATAAATTTGTGCATTAATAAAAATTGAAGATGGCAAAGAAAACTAAATTTTCAAAAGAACAATACTTGAGCTGGTACGAGTCTATGTACCTTATGCGAAAGTTTGAAGAGAAATTAAGTCAATTATACATTCAACGTCAGTTTGGTGGATTTTTGCATTTATATATAGGCCAAGAAGCAGTTGTTGCAGGAGCAGTTTCAGCTACCCGCCCAGAAGACAATATGATTACAGCTTATCGTTGTCATGCACATCCATTAGGAAAAGGAACAGATCCAAAATATATGATGGCTGAGTTGTATGGTAAAACTACTGGACTTTCAAAAGGAAAAGGTGGTTCTATGCACATGTTTGATGTAAGTAAAAGAGTATTTGGAGGACATGGAATAGTTGGAGGTCAAATTCCATTGGGAGCAGGTTTAGCTTTTGCAGAAAAATATAAAGGAACAGATGCTGTAACGATGTGTTCTATGGGAGATGGTGCTATTCGTCAAGGGGCATTGCACGAAGCTTTTAATATGGCAATGACTTGGAAATTACCTGTTATTTATATTATTGAAAACAATAAATATGCAATGGGAACCTCGGTAGAAAGAACATCTAATGTAACAGAATTATATAAAATTGGATTAAGTTACGATATGCCAGGAGAGCCTGTTGATGGAATGGATGTTGAAGCGGTTCATATAGCAATTGAAAAAGCTGCAAAATGGTGTAGAGATGGTAAAGGGCCATATTTATTAGAAATGGAAACTTACCGATATAAAGGACACTCTATGTCTGATCCTCGTAAGTATAGAACGAAAGATGAAGAAGCAGAATATCAAGGAGAAGATCCAATCACTAAAGTTTTAAAAACGATAATGGATAATAAATTTGCTACTGAAAAAGACATTGATAAAATCAATGCTAAAATAAAAAAGCAAATTGAAGAAGCTGTTAAATTTGCAGAGGATTCACCATTACCAGAACCAGAAGCAATGTATGAAGATATTTATGCAGAACCTTATCCATTTATTAAAGATTAATTAAAATAAGTGAAAAGTAAAAAGTAAAAAGTAAAAAGGAAAATGACCTTAAACTTTTAAACTTTTAAACTTTCGACTTTTAACTAAAAAAAATATGGCTGAAATAGTTAGAATGCCCAAATTAAGTGATACCATGACGGAAGGAGTGGTAGCTAAATGGCATAAAAAAGTTGGAGATAAAGTAAACGAAGGAGATTTATTAGCAGAAATAGAAACTGATAAAGCTACGATGGAGTTCGAATCTTTTGTTGATGGAACTTTACTTTACATTGGTGTTAAAGAAGGTGGAACTTCTCCTGTAGATACCATTTTAGCAATCTTTGGAGAAAAAGGAGAAGATTATTCAGCTTTATTGAAAGAAGGAGATGCTCCAGCTAAAGCTCCAGCAAAAGAAGAAGTCGTAGAAGCACCAAAATCTGAAGAAAAAACTGCAAAAATAGATGTGTCGGGTATTAAAGCAACTATTGTTAGAATGCCTAAATTAAGTGATACCATGACTGATGGAGTGGTAGCTAAATGGCATAAGAAAGTTGGGGATAAAGTAGCTGCGGGTGATTTATTAGCAGACATTGAAACAGACAAAGCAACAATGGAATTTGAATCTTTTGAAGATGGAGTTTTATTGCACATAGGAATAGAAGCAGGTGGAAGTGCTCCAGTAGATGCTGTCTTAGCAGTTATTGGAGAAAAAGGAGCTGATTTTAAAACTTTATTAGCTGCTGGAGAACAAACAGTTGCTAAAACAGAAACAGCTGCACCAAAAGAAGAGATTAAAACAGCAATAAAAGAAACAGCACCTACTGTTCAACAATCAAAACCAGTTGCTCAAAATAATGCTTCAGGTAGAATTATGGCTTCACCTTTGGCTAAAAAGATGGCTGAGGAGAAAAACATTAACCTTTCAATGGTTAACGGTTCTGGAGATGGTGGTAGAATTGTAAGAAAAGATATTGAAAACTACAGTGGAGGAGGGGCAGTAGCTAATTTTGTTGGAGTAGAAAAATATACAGAGGAACCAGTTTCGCAAATGCGTAAAACAATTGCTCGTAGATTAGGTGAAAGTAAATTTACTGCTCCACACTTTTATTTAACATTAGATATTGATATGGACAATGCAATTTCTGCAAGAGAGTCCATTAAAAATATTTCAGAAATTAAAGTTTCTTTTAATGATATGGTTATTAAAGCCACATCTGTAGCTTTAAAGAAACATCCAAATGTAAACTCATCTTGGTTAGGAGATGTAATTAGAAGAAACGACCACGTAAATATTGGTGTTGCAGTAGCAGTAGAAGATGGTTTATTGGTTCCTGTAGTTCGTTTTGCAGACGGGAAAACATTAAGCCAAATTTCTGGAGAAGTAAGAGATTTTGCTCAAAGAGCTAAAGATAAAAAATTACAACCAGCAGATTGGGAAGGAAGTACATTTACTATTTCTAACTTAGGTATGTTTGGTATTGAAGCATTTACAGCTATTATTAATCCACCAGACGCATGTATTTTGGCAATTGGAGGAATTAAACAAGTGCCTGTAGTTAAAAACGGACAAGTAGTTCCTGGTAATGTGATGAAAGTTACGTTGTCTTGTGACCACAGAGTAGTGGATGGTGTTACAGGTTCACAGTTCTTACAAACATTTAAAGGATTAATGGAAAACCCTGTTATATTGTTGGGAGCTCAAAATATTTAACAATAAAATATTGATAAAGAAAAACCCTCAGCAATATTGCTGAGGGTTTTTTTAGTTTAAAAGTCTCCTCTTGGGAGGAGATTTAGAGGTGGGTTTTTAGTATTTTTATATAAATATGCCTAGAAAAATAATTCCATACAATCCTAAATTAAAAGAGTTAGCAAGGAAACTTCGTAAAAACATGACTTTAGCAGAGATTTTATTGTGGGAAGAATTGAAGCAAAAGAAAATGTTGGGATACGATTTTGACAGACAAAGTCCAATAGATAACTTTATAGTTGATTTCTACTGTAAAGATTTGCAATTAGCTATTGAAATAGATGGAGATAGTCATAATAATGAGGAGACTTATCAAAAAGATTTAATCAGGCAACAAAAATTAGAGCGTTTAGGAGTCAAATTTCTTAGATTTGAAGATTTAGAAGTAAAAAAGAATATTTCAAATGTTTTAAATTCAATTGAATTTTGGATTGAGAATAATACTAATTTATAAACCCACCCCCAACCCCTCCAAGGAGGGGAGTTAATTATGTCAAACTATTTTTTAGCTACTAAAATAGAATTTTTAAAAGGTGTTGGTCCTAAACGAGCCGAACTACTGAATAAAGAGTTGGGCATTTTTACATTTGGTCAATTATTAAATTATTATCCATTTCGTTACATTGATAAGTCGAAGGTTTATCAAATTACTGATATCGAATCGGATGAAATAGCCATTCAACTAAAAGGAAAAATAACACAGTTAACCACTTTAGGAGAAAGGAGAGGGAAAAGATTAGTCGCTACCTTTCAAGATGATTCAGGAACCATAGAATTGGTTTGGTTTAAAGGAGTTAAGTGGTTGGCTTCCTCTATAATGGTTGGTCAAGAATATGTGGTTTTTGGTAAGCCAACTAAATTCAATAATAAATACAACATTGCTCATCCAGATATTGATTTGGTTGACCAATCTTTAATAGCAAACAAAGTTACTTTAGAAGCAGTTTACTCTACAACAGAACTATTAACCATAAGGGGCTTAACTTCTAAAGGAATTCATAAAATCCAAAAAAACCTTGTAGTACAAATTGGCGGAAAAATCAATGAAACCTTACCTTTTGAATTGTTAGAAAGATTAAAGTTAATTGGTAAAGAAGAAGCTGTTATCAATGTTCATCAACCAGAAAATGAATTTTTATTACAAAAAGCTCGTTTTAGACTAAAGTTTGAAGAGTTGTTTTTTCTTCAATTAAACATGCTCCGGCAAAAAGTAATTAAAACTGAAACGGTAAAAGGACCAGTTTTTAAAAATGTTGGAGAGTTTTTTAATCAGTTTTATACGACCAAGTTACCCTTTGAATTAACGGATGCTCAAAAGCGAGTGATTAAGGAAATTAGAACAGATGTAGGTTTGGGTAAACACATGAATCGTTTGTTACAAGGAGATGTAGGAAGTGGAAAAACGATTGTTGCGTTAATGTCTATTTTAATTGCGATAGATAACGGTTACCAAGCTTGTTTAATGGCTCCAACTGAAATATTAGCCACACAACATTATGAAGGCATAAAAGAACTGTTAGAAGGGATAGATTTGAAAGTAGAATTATTGACAGGTTCTACTAAAGTAGCTAAGCGAAGAGAAATTCATGAGCAATTAGAAAATGGAGAACTCCATATTTTAATTGGAACACATGCTTTAATTGAGGATAAAGTGAAGTTTAATAAGTTGGGATTTGTAGTAATAGATGAACAACACCGCTTTGGAGTTCAACAGCGTTCTAAGTTGTGGAAAAAAGGTAAACAGTTTCCTCCTCACGTTTTAGTAATGACAGCTACCCCAATACCAAGAACTTTAGCAATGACTTTTTATGGGGATTTAGATGTTTCTGTAATTGATGAATTGCCACCAGGCAGAAAAGAAATTAAAACCATTCATCGTTTTGATTCTTCTAGACTCAAAATATTTGGTTTTATGGAGGAAGAAATCAAAAAGGGGAGACAAATTTATATTGTTTATCCGCTTATTAAAGAAAGTGAAAAGTTGGATTACAAAGATTTGATGGATGGATATGAAAGTATTGTAAGAAGGTTTGCTCCACCAAATTATCAAATAAGCATAGTGCACGGACAAATGAAAGCAGCAGATAAGGAATTTGAAATGCAGCGATTTGTAAAAGGTGAAACTCAAATTATGGTAGCTACTACTGTTATTGAGGTTGGGGTAAATGTGCCTAATGCAAGTGTAATGATTATTGAAAGTGCAGAACGTTTTGGCTTATCTCAATTACACCAATTAAGAGGTAGAGTTGGGAGGGGAGCAGAACAATCTTTTTGTGTATTGATGACTGGGAATAAACTGAGTAGCGATAGCCGTTTGCGTATGGAAACGATGGTAAAAACCAATGATGGTTTTGAAATTAGTGAAGTAGATTTAAAATTACGAGGGCCTGGAGATATACAAGGTACTCAACAAAGTGGTTTATTAAATTTAAACATTGCAGACCTTGTTCGTGATGGACAAATATTACAACTAGCAAGAGATATAGCCATAGAAATATTAAAAGAAGACCCTAATTTAGAATTAGAAAAAAATTACCGGTTAACCACTAATTTAAAACAGCTGTTTAGCAGTAAAATGAATTGGAGTAGGATTTCTTAATTTAATATATACGGCTTTCCTTTAAAAGTTTCATTATTATCTAAAGTGAGTTTAAGATTTGGAAGAAAAAATCTAATGCCCATTCCAAGCTGAAAATCGAGAGTTTTAATATTACTATAAGTTCTACCTAAAGGATAGCTAGCCTCTGACCTTATAAATAAAATTTTATTTTCATTCAATTTAAAGTCTTTATAAAGAGCTACAAATAATCTTATATTTAAATAATTGGTAGCTATTTTTTTTTCTGAATAATAAGTGCTGTTGGGATAATAACTTGAGCGTTCTAGTTTTTCATATGAATAAAGTACTACTTCGAAATCCGGACCAAAGGCAATAAAATTTGGTTTATTACCTAATTTTATTTCAAATTCAATTTTATTATGTAAAGAATAAGTGTTGTAATCATATTTTGTTAATGAGCTAAAATGATGGACAAACTTTTCGTCATACCTCAAAACCTGATGAATAAGTGTTAGGTTAAAACCGAAATTGAATTTTTTATTACGTCTTTCTTTTAATTCTATTGAAGAATAAAAACTACTTTGGTTTTCAATGTTTTTAATGGAAATAAACCTATCATTTCTAGGGAGGCTTTCATGTGCAATAGGATTACAAATACCAGCACTAAAACCTAAATAGCTTTGACTAAAACCAATTGAGAAAGAGAACATAAATAAGAAATATAATATTACGTTCTTACTCATTTTTTTTACTTTACGCCATTATTATTCGGGTCAATACCCATTGGGTTAAATACTGCCGGACAAGATTTAGAACCCTTTTTTAAGAACATAAACCTAACTCTAAACATTATTGGTCGGAACCTTGTGTTAAAGTATGGATGAGTACTTACAATATGATTAAACGGATAAATTGCTAAAATTGGAGTTTCAATTATTGGCATAATAATTAATCGTTTACCAGTTTTAAAACCCATACCAAAAAAGTAATGCATTTCACCTAATATATTACTTGGGCCGTTTTCATAAGTTTTCTCTGGTATTGGTGGTGTTCCACTTCTACCTGTTATAATGTGGTAATCTAAGTTTAGCCCTAAACCATTTACATAAAACATGCTTTCGCTTTGGTCAAAACGATAACCAATGTTATAATGAGCAGAAATTAAATGGTCGCCAAAACTACCTTCTGCAGTAATATCAGGTTGAGGTATTGTATTTATACTATTTTCTAAGGTATAATCTTCACCACCTCTAAACCATTTGTAAGACAAGGCAAAATCATGGTAATTAATAAATTTACGGTCGTTCATTTTAAACTTACCAAGCTCAAAGTATAACCCAAATTTTCCTTTTGGGTCAGCAGTATATTTTTGGTCGTAAATATTACCTAAGCTGTCTGTAGAACTATATTCGTTCGTTTCATTTAAGTAACCTAGCATGTATGTTCCTCCAATACCAAAAAACCAACCTTTGTCAACTTGGTCTTGTCCAGTACTGTATAAGCCACCACCTTTACCGGGCTTGTATTGTTGACTAAACCCTGAAAGAGCTATAAGTATTAAAAATATAGATAGTGTTTTTTTCATAGTTATTATAGTTCAGCTAAAATAGCTTGTTCAACCTCATTACTATTCCAAACGTCAGCAATGTTTTCAAATTGTGCCATTACTTTTTTCATAATTGCATCTTGTTCTTGTCCTTTTTTCCAGGCTTCAGAATAACGAATGTGGCTAAAAGTTACTTGGCTGTATAATGGCATCCATTTGTCCGGGTGTTTATCAGAAAAATGTGCTTCTATCTTTTTTTGCAATAAAAATTGAGGATCACCCACAAAGTCTCTCATTACATAGTAGTTGTGTAATGATAAATCTTGTACTCCATCACCATCAGGTTTTCTTAATTCTTGAAATTCTTTGAAAATCTGCTCCCAATCTTCGTTGTGTTTTTGCATTAACTCCCACATTACAGAGCAATCTTCAAAACCAGAGTTCATTCCTTGTCCGTAAAAAGGAACTGTTGCATGAGCCGCATCGCCCATCAATGCAGTTTTTCCATGTGTCCAAGGATAACATCTTACAATTGATAATGAGGATAAAGGATGATCTTCCCAAGCATCAGCAATGTTAGGCATCATCTTATAAAAATCTGGAAAAGTAGTTTGAAAGAAGTTGTTCACAGCTTCTTTATTTGTTAATGACTCAAAAGAGTTTTCTCCTTCAAAAGGCATAAATAAGGTGCAAGTAAAAGAACCGTCTTCATTAGCTAATGCGATTAGCATAAATCTACCTCTTGGCCAAATATGTAAAGCATTTTTATCTAAAGGGTAAGAACCATCTGGATTGGCAGGTAGTAAGATCTCACGGTATCCATCTTCAATGTATTGTTGGCTAAAATTAAAACGATCAATTTTTTGCATTGCGTTATAGCGCACAGCAGAAAAAGCTCCATCGGTAGCAAATACTACATCAGATTTTACTTCTGATTTTTTACCAGTTAAATTGTTTTCTAAATAAACAATTCCATTTTTTAAATCGGTATTGACACACTTTTCGTTGTAAAAAATTTCAGCATTACCACCTTCTTCAGCAATGTCCATTAGTTTAGCATTCACTCCACCTCTTGAAACGGAATAAATAGCTTGTCCTTCTTTACCATAAGGTTGATAGGTAAGATTGCCTGCTAAATCGTGCATAATTCTACCAGTCATCGGTATAGCAATTTTTCTGATTTCGTCACCAACACCTACAGTATCTAAAGCTTTCCAACCTCTAGTAGATAATGCTAAATTGATAGATTTACCAGCGGATATCTCTGCTTTACGAATATCACTTCTACGTTCAAAAATTTTTACTTTGTATCCTGCTTTTGATAAGTAAACAGCCCATAAAGAACCTACTAATCCTGCACCTACTATTGTTGCTGTTTTCATAATTTTTATTTGTCATACCGACCGAAGTGGAGGTATCTTTTAATTCTTATATCAAAAGTAAAAAGATTCCTCTATTTCGTTCCTTTGTCACTCCAATCGGAATGACATGGTAATTATTTTTTTACTGCTTTCAATAAAATTTCTCCAAAACGGTAAATATCTTCATAAGAATTGTATAGTGGAACAGGAGCCATCCTTATTGCATTTGGCTCTCTCCAGTCTGTAATGACACCTTGTTCTGTTAATTGGTTAAATAACTCTTTACCAAAACCATGAGCAATAACCGAAACTTGGCAGCCTCTTTCCTCCCAATTTCTTGGAGTAATTATTTCTAGTGATTTGTTTGTGCCATTGAGTGATGTGTTAATATCATCTACAATAAATTCCAAATATCCAGAAAGTGTTTTTTGTTTTTTTAAGAGTTTATCCATTCCAACTTCATCAAAAATATCTACAGAAGCTTTATGTGCTGCCATTGTTAAAATAGGAGCATTACTCATTTGCCATGATTCTGCAGATTGCATTGGTTGAAATCCTTTTTCCATTAAAAAACGAGTGTCTTTATCATGTCCCCACCAACCTGCAAAACGAGGTAAATCGGTGTTGTTACAATGTTTTTCATGAACAAAAATTCCTGAGACTCCTCCAGGCCCTGAGTTCAAATATTTATAAGAACACCAACATGCAAAGTCAACATTCCAATCATGTAATTTTAATTCAATATTACCTGCTCCATGTGCTAAATCAAAACCACAATTAGCACCAACTTTATGAGCTGCTTCAGTAATGGCTTTCATATTAAAAACCTGTCCGGTAAAATAATTTACTCCTCCTATCATTACACAAGCTAATGTATCTCCAGCTTTTTCAATAGCAGCAATTATATCTTCGTGTTTTATTGTTCTTTCACCTGCTCTTGGAGCAACTTCAATAATTGCATCATCAGGATTTAAACCAGCATTTCTAACTTGCATTTCTAATGCATATTGGTCAGATGGGAAAGCTTTTGCTTCACAAATAATTTTATATCGTTCTTTGGTCGGTCGGTAAAAAGAGACTAGTAACAAGTTAAGGTTTACCGTTAAGTTATTCATTACAGCTACTTCTTTTGGTAAAGCACCAACAATTTTAGCAATTGGTCCAGCAAACATTTCATGGTATGCAAACCAAGGGTTCTTACCTAAAAAATGACCTTCAACACCCCATTTTGCCCAATCCTCAAGCTCAACATTGATATAATCTTTGGTAGACTTTGGTTGTAATCCTAAGGAATTTCCAGTAAAATAAATGGTTTGTTTTCCATTAATCACAGGAATGTAAAATTTATCTCTGTAATTTCTTAACTCATCTTGCTCATCTAGTTGTAGAGCAAATTCCAAACTGTTTTTGTAATTCATCAATCCAATTTTATTGCTTGGTAAAGATAGTTGTTAAAAGTTAATAGGTAAAGGGAAAACGCTTAAAAGTTAAGTTCTAATTGTTCGGGCAATAATCTAAAAGACATTCTATGCAATCCTGTTGTTCCTACTTGCCTAATGGCCTCTCTGTGAACTTTGGTTGGATAGCCTTTGTTTTTATTCCAAGCATATTCAGGGTGTTTATTGTGAGCAGCAAACATAAATTCGTCTCGGTAAGTTTTTGCTAAAACAGATGCCGCAGCAATAGATAAAAATTTTCCATCACCTTTAATGATACATTCATGAGGTATATTAGGGTAGGGGTTAAAACGATTTCCATCAATTAATAATAGTTCTGGAGTTTGTTTAAGTTGTTCAACAGCTCGGTGCATTGCTAAAAATGAGGCATTTAAAATGTTGATTTTATCAATTTCTACATTATCAACTATTCCAATACCGAAAGCAACGGCATCTTTTTCAATTTCTATTCGTAAAATATCTCTTTTCTTTTCAGATAATTGTTTTGAATCGTTGAGAAGTTTGTTTTTGTAATTTTTTGGTAAGATAACTGCGGCAGCATAAACGGGTCCAGCTAAACAGCCTCTTCCAGCTTCATCACAACCTGCTTCAATTAATTTATTTTGAAATTTACTTTTAAGCATTTTTTTTAGAGTTGAAAGTGAAAAGTTTATAAAGTTGAAAGTTAGGTTAAAAGATTATGCGATTATTTATTTCCCTTATTCGATCATCGATCATCGGTCTTCCAGCTTCAATCTCTAATCGTTTTAAGAATAGACTCCCACAATAAATCGCCCGTTTTTTCCCAGCTAAATTTTTTAGCTTGTATTAAGCTTTTTTCAACCAATTGATTTCTTAATTCACTATTTGAACTAATGTTAATCATAGCCGTTGCAATGGAATCAACTGAAAAAGGGTCAACTAAAATTCCAGCATCTTCAACTACTTCTGGCATAGAAGTTATGTTGGATGTGATTACTGGTACTCTACAACTCATTGCTTCAACTAATGGAATTCCAAAACCTTCGAAAATTGGCACATAAGTTAATGCATATGCTGAAGCTGTTACTTTGTATAATTCAGTCTCACTAACTCTACCAGCAAAAATAACGTCATTTTTAAACTCAAGCTGATTAAAAGTGTTTTCAATTTCGGTGGTCCACCACATTTTTTTACCAACTATTAATAATTTAAAATCGGAATTAGTTTGTTTTTTAAACTCATTAAATGCTCTAAAAAGATTAACCAAGTTTTTTCTTGGGTGTAATGTTCCAATAAATAAAAAATACTGATTCCCGTCAGTATATTTTTGTTGAATAGTTGTTTTATCGCTTTCCGAAATAGGTTTAAAATATTGGTTTGAACCATTGTAAACTACATCAATTTTTGATGCTGAAATGTTGTATGTTTTAACCAAATCTTGTTTAGAAAATTCTGAAACAGTGGCAATTCTATCTGCTTTTTTAGCAAAAAGTGGAAAATACTTACAATAAAAATTTCGATATGATTTAGGTAGATGTTCGGGATGATGCTCAAAGTTTAAATCATGAATTACTGACAGTGCTTTTGTGTTAGTTTTTAAAGGAATCATCCCATCAGTACCTACAAAAATATCAGCATTAATTTTCTTTAATAATTTTTTCAAAGAATATTGATACCATATCTTATAAAGTAATGGATGTCTCGCTTGAGGAGTAATTACCTTTACTGAAATGTTGCTTGCAAAAATAAAATCGGGGTGTGGTGTTCTGTCAAAAATAAAAACAAATTCATGGGTTGGGTTCTTCTTGACAATGTGCTTAAAAGATTCTAGGGTAAATTGACCAATTCCATCTAATTGATCTATTAAAAGTAAACGGGTATTTACGGCAATTTTCAAATAAATTATTTTTAACGAAGGTAATAATATTGTATAAGATAAGTTTATTTTATTTTTGTTTGAAATCAAACTGACATTGCAAAGAAAATTCGTAACCAATTTAGGACTGCTATTATTACTTAATTTATTAATTAAGCCATTCTGGATATTTGGTATTGATAGAACAGTACAGAATAGTTTGTCGGCAGAAGATTATGGTACTTACTTCGCTTTATTTAATTTTTCAATGTTGTTTAACATCTTATTAGATTTTGGTGTTACCAATTTTAACAACAGAAACATTGCCCAAAATTCGCAATTGTTGGGTAAATATTTTTCAGGAATTGTAGTTTTTAAAATCCTATTGGCGGTTATTTATTTTCTAATAACATTTGCTGTAGGTGTTACTGTTGGTTATGATTCTCTAAGATTTAAAATGTTACTTTTCTTAGCCATCAATCAATTTTTAATTTCATTTATACAATATTTACGGTCAAACATTGCCGGCTTACAATTGTTTGTTTTAGACAGTTTTTTCTCAGTTTTAGACAAAACTTTAATGATTGCTATTTGTGGGATTTTGATTTGGGGAAATTGGTTAGCAGTAGACTTTACAATTATGCATTTTGTTTATGGACAAACTTTAGCTTATGTGGTTGCTGCTATTATTGTTTTTGCCGTTGTTTTAGTAAAAACTAAACGATTAACTTTTAAAATTAATAAGCCGTTTTTAATATTAATTATTAAACAGACAGCACCTTTTGCTTTATTAGTCTTAACGATGACTTTTTATTATCGTTTAGATGCAGTTATGTTAGATTATATGTTGATTGATGGTGAGTATCAAGCAGCAATTTATGCAAAAGCTTATCGCTTAATGGATGCTGCCAACCAAATAGGAGTATTGTTTGCAGGATTGTTATTACCGATGTTTGCATTTATGATTAAACAAAAACAACCTTTAAATAAATTGGTTCGATTATCATTTAGTTTAATTTTTATACCATCGGTTGTATTAGCTTTAGTTTGCTGGTCATCTTCCAAAGAAATTATGAATTTGTTATATAACGAAGCTGATGAAGCGATTAAAGTATTGCCAATCTTGATGTTTTGTTTTGTAGCTATTGCTTCTACTTACATTTTTGGAACATTGTTAACAGCTAATAACAATTTAAAAGAGTTAAATATTTTAGCTATAGCTGGATTAGTTATCAATTTTGGGTTAAATTATTTGTTAATTCCTTATTATGAAGCTTATGGTTCAGCAGTTGCAAGTATGATTACTCAGTTTTTTGTAGTTGCTTTGCAGGTAATTATTGTGAAAAAAGTTTTTAACTTTTCTTACAATTTTAAATTTATACTTTCAGTAATAACAATTGTGGGAGTTTTAGCTATAATTAACTTTTTATTAAAAGATGTAGAGTTAATTTATAAAATAGTCGTTATAGGAGTGTCAGGAATAATACTTCCATTTATGTTTAAGATTGTTACAGTTAAAAACATTAAAAACCTATTGATGAAAAGGAGTATGAGCTAATTTGAATAAAAAAAGGTATTTTTGCCGTTCTAAAAATATTTTAATAGTTGTATGGAAAAGAAGAATGAAAATACGTCAGATTTAAATTCAGGAAATTTAATCGTGTTTTTTTATAAATGGAGAAAGCCTTTAATGTTAATGACATTATTGGCATTGGTTAGTTCAATAGTTGTATCTCTTTTAATTGAGAACAAATATGAATCAACAGTAGTATTGTTTCCAACTACTACTAGTTCTATTTCTAAGGCAATTTTATCAGAGAATAATAATGGGAAAGAAGATATTTTAAGACTAGGGGAGGAAGAAGAGGCTGAGCAAATGTTACAAATTTTGCATTCAGATGAGATTAGAAACAGGATTATTGAAAAATATAACTTGGCTCAACATTATGATATCGCTAATGATGTGGAATATAAAAACACTAAACTTCAAAAAGAATATGAAGATAATGTAACTTTTAAGAGAACTAAATTTATGTCAGTTGAAATTACTGTTTTAGACCATGATCCAGATACAGCAGCAATGATAGCCAATGATATCGCTGCTTTGTTCGATACGGTTAAGAATATAATGAGAAGTGAAATTGCAGTGGAAGCATTAGCAATTGTTCAAAGAGAACATGATGCACAAGTTGCGTATATTGATGCTTTAGAAGACTCATTAACAAGACTTAGAAGTATGGGAATTATTAATATTAGTGCTCAATCAGATAGGTTAACTGAACAAATGGCAACAGCAATATTAGAGGGAAAATTAAACGCAGCTAACGTGTTACAGATACAGCTAGATACTTTGAGTAAGTATGCAGGTGTTTTTACCAGTTTAGAAGATGAAAAGGTATTAGAGAAAAAAAGATTGTCTTTAGTCCGTTCAAAATTAAGGGAGGCTGAAGTAGATGCTAATCAATCTTTACAGCATAAATTCATTGTAAACAATGCTTTTTCAGCTGAAAAAAAATCCTACCCTATAAGATGGTTGATAGTAGCTGTTTCCACTTTTGCAACTTTCCTTTTAACTTTAGTTTGTATACTGTTTATGGAAAGTATAAAATCTGTAAAATTTGATTAATGAATATAGAGAATACATATTCAAATTTATTGTTGATTATAAAAAATAAGATTCGATTATTTTTATTGGTTAGTTTAATTTCAATTGTATCAGCTATTATTTTTTCTTCATCTTATTTTATTGATCCAAAATATAAATCTGAAGCAGACTTGTATCCTTCAAATTTGACTGCTTATAGTAATGAATCTGAAACAGAACAATTGCTTCAATTATTTTTTGGTAATGATATTAGAGATAGTATTTTCAACCGATTTGATTTGATTAATCATTATGGTATTGATACTTCTATAGAAGCTCATAAATCAAATTTAATTAATGAATTCAAAAGTAATATTTTAATTAAAAAAACAAATTTTGAGTCAGTTCACATAGAAGTTCTAGATACAGATCCTGTTATTGCAAGAGATATTGTGCAAGAATTTATTAATCAAGTAAATAAAAAAATTAAAGTATTACATCAACAAAAATCAAATGAAGTGTTGATAATGAGAGAAAATGAATTAGCAAATAAAAAACAACGAATAGATACATTAGAATCTAATATTAAGCACTATAGTGTTAAATATGGTTTGTTAGATTATGCAGAGCAGTCTAGAGAAGTAACAGCCGGATATATGAATATGTTGTTGCAAAGTAAAAAAGGGCAAGAAATGCAGAAGGCGGAAGATTTATATGAGAATTTAAAAGCTGAAGGTAGTCATTTTCAAGATTTGCATTTACAACTAAATTTAGCAAGAATCGACTATAACAAACTTTTAATTAGCTACGAAGAATCTGTTAGAGATATTAATAAAAACTTAACTTATACTAACACAATTGTTTTTCCAGAAATTGCGGATAAAAAAGCTTATCCAATTAGATGGTTAATTGTTTTAATGGCATTTTTTGCCAGCAATTTATTGGTTTTCATAATCTTATTATTTATCAATCGTTTAAAACAAGCCTGAATAATTTTGCTACAATTTTTAAAACCATATTGGCTTTATTTTTTCAGCTTTATTTTTATTGTTTTAAATAGTCTGCTTATTGCAAATGAATTTTACTATTTGGCAGTAATACCATTTGTTTTAGTTGTTGTTTTTATGGCTTTTTTTAAGCTAGACAAATTAATGTGGTTTATCGTTTTTGCTACACCATTATCACTAAATATTGAGGAATTAGAGATTGGGGGCGTTGGGATGTATTTGCCAACAGAGCCACTAATGTTTGGTGTAATGTTGCTTTTTTTCTTAAAGCTGTTATACGAAAAAAGTTATGACGCTAGCATAATAAAACATCCTGTAACTATTGCCGTTATTATTAATTTGGTATGGTTAACAATAACTTGTTTAACTTCAGAAATGCCCCTTGTTTCATTTAAATTTTTATTAGCGAGATTATGGTTTGTGGTGTGTTTCTATTTAATTGGGATTCAGTTATTTAAAAATAAAAATAATTATAAAATTTTTTACTGGGCTTATATAATACCTTTAACTGGTGTAATTATCTATGCTGTTATTCGTTTAGCAGGTTATGGTTTTGAAGAACAACCAGCTCATTGGGTTATGGAACCTTTCTTTAAAGATCATACTTCATATGGGGCTATTTTAGCAATGTATTTTCCTATATTATTTTTATTTACGGGAAAAAGCTATCCAACTTTTTACAAAGTTTTTAGTTTGTTATTAATAGGAGTCTTTACGGTTGGAATTATATTGTCATATACTAGAGCTGCATGGGTAGGAATATTAGCTGCAGGTATTTTATTTCTTATTTATAAATATAAAATTAAATTTAGTGTATTGACTTTTATTACAATTTCTGGGGTTATTATTTTAGCATTAAGTTGGAATACACTCGTAATGACCCTTGAAAGAAATAATCAAGATTCTTCAGATAATTTATCAGAACATGTGGAATCTATTTCTAATGTATCAACTGATGCTTCTAATTTAGAGCGTTTAAACAGATGGAGTTCAGCTTGGAGAATGTTTTTAGAGCGCCCTATTTTTGGTTGGGGACCTGGAACTTATGTTTTTCAATATGCTCCTTTTCAATTATCTAATGAAAAAACAATTATAAGTACTAATGCTGGTGAAAATGGTAATGCTCATAGTGAGTATATAGGTCCTTTAGCTGAATCAGGTATTTTTGGGTCTTTATCCTTTATTTTAATAATCATAGCTGTATATTATAGAGGATCTCTGCTATATCATAGATTACCAAAAGGAGAATTAAAAGGGGTGGTTTTAGCTACTTTATTAGGCCTATTAACATATGTTGTGCATGGAATGTTGAATAATTATTTAGATACCGATAAAGCTTCAGTTCCTTTTTGGGGTTTTATTGCAATAATAGTCGCAATAGATATTTACCATAAAAAAGATTTAGTGGAATCGAAGACATAGTAAAGCTATGTCATCACTATAATCAACATCTTTTTTGTAATCTTCTAATTTTTTTGCAATTGATAATACGATTGCTTTCACTGAATCTTCTCTGTTTTGTAATAATGTAAGTTCAAGATTTTCGATACCAAATTCATCGTTTAAGTTGTTAAGTTGTTCAACAACACCATCGGTATAACAGGTTAAAATAGCATTTCTTGGAATAGTAATGTTTTTTTCAGTCACTGTCGGCAGATTTTCAAAAACACCTAAAACTGTACTTCCATCAAATAAAGTTTTAAATTGGTGTCCAACTAGAAGAGTAGGAGGATTGTGGCCGGCATTAATGTATTGTAAGTTTCGAGTTTGAATATTGTATTTACCTATAAAAGCAGTAATAAATTTTTCTCTATTAGCATTAGCAAGTATGTTTTTGTTAAGCTCAATTACTAACTCAGATAAAGAAGACGTTCTTTTGATTAACGCCCTTAAACTTGCTTGGAAATTTGACATTAGTAATGCGGCAGGAACACCTTTGCCAGAAACATCTGCAATGCAAAAAGCAACTTCATCTCTGTTTAAAACAATAAAATCGTAATAATCTCCACCTACTAAATGATGAGGTTTGTAATCAGCAGCAACTTCTATTTCTTTGTTATTCGGTAAGTTTTTAGGAAATAACATTGTTTGCATTTCAGATGCTAATTCCATTTCTTTTTTAATAGCAATCTGATCTAAATTTTCTTTGTAAAGCCTTTTGTTTTCAATAGCAACAATAATAATATTGGTTAAGGTTTGTATAAAAGTTAAATGCTTTATAATTGGGCTAACTTCAATTTTTTCTCCATCAAAATCACCTAATAAAAGGTAAGCTAAAGGTTCTGATTTATGAAAAACAGGTACAATTACATCGTAAATTTTAAGTTTTTCATTCTGAGGGTTCGAAATAACCTGAATCTCTTTTATACTTAATAAGTCATCAACAACTGAAATGCTATCACAAACAGTCCCTAAACATAATTCTTGCTTCCATTTTTTATTGTTACAACTAAAAAGTAAAAGTTTACCGATTTTCAGCTCATCTAATAAAATGGTTTTATAAAGTTCTAATAACTCGTTTTTAGAGAGGTTGTTGTTAATACCCTTTGTAATATCTAAAAGTGTATCTAACTTAAATTGACCAAGTTGTAAACGCTTTTTTATATTTTTTGATTGACTCATTTCAATTACAAATGTAGTGTAAGATTTCTAAATATAGTCAATAAAAAAGTCGTCTTTATTGGAAAGACGACTTTGATGTATTTTCTTAGATAGAATTAAAAATTATAAGCTGCTCTTAAACCAATATAATTAAAGCTTCCACCTTTTGCACTTACAATATTATATCTTAAACCTAGATCAATGTTTTCATTAATTAAATATCCACCACCAAAAGCATAACTCAAATAAGAATCACTGTTAGATACTTTTTCAGTTCTTGGAGTTAATTGAAAAGTTGTAGGATCAAAATCAAATGTTTCAAACTCATAAGAAAGTCTATACATGTGCATTCCTAATTGACCATGTAAGTATGCGCCACTTTCATTTGAATCAAAATAATATTTATAACCTAATTGCATAGGAATAAATGAAGATGAAGCTTTATCTAAGCCACTTATATCAAGAGTATTAATAATATACCCTACTTGTGCAGTAATTCCCATGTTATCTTGTATTCCATATTCTCCACCTACAGATAGTCCGTACATTAATCCATAACCATCTTCTAAAGCAAAACCTAACTCTAGTCCTGCAGATGCTTTAAATTGTGCATTAGCATTTTGAGCAAATGTTATCATTAACATTAATGCTCCAGTAATTTTTATTAGTTTTTTCATAGTTTTTATTTTAAATAAATAAATGTATATTAAGATTAAAAGTATAAATAAATAAATAAATAAATCTGATTTAAATATATTAATAATAATATTAAAATTTGTTTATTTAGAAATTGTTAATCTACTTATAACTTAATAATATGAAAATAGGACAATTAATTTGTGTTTGTATAGTATTAATAAACTCTACAAAGGCACAAAATATAGATGATTTTAAGGTCTTAGTTTCGGAAGGAGAATTACCTGTTGATATTAATATAAGTTCTTCTGAAAAGGTTGAAGAACAATCTAGGCAGGTTACTAATTCTGGCACACCGAGTGAGGTTAGTTCTGAAAAAAAATTTATAATTCAAAGTAATTATCTTATCGATAAGATGTTGTCTAGCGGAATAGTTTTATATGGTGAAAAACTA
Source organism: Vicingaceae bacterium (assembly GCA_037969435.1). Classification (GTDB taxonomy): domain Bacteria; phylum Bacteroidota; class Bacteroidia; order Flavobacteriales_E; family Vicingaceae. Next base: position 175,943 of record JBBKXK010000018.1, on the reverse strand, counting down.
TCGAGATATGTTGAGAAAGTAGCAGATGAACTACTTAAAAATGATTTAGAGCTTAGGAATAAACTTCGTTTTTATATTGTTAAAACTCCTCAAGTTAATGCTTTTGCTACGGATAGGGGAGAAATATTTATAACAGTTGGTTTGTTAGCTCAAATTGAAAATGAAGCCCAATTAGCCTTTGTATTATCTCATGAATTGATTCATTTTATTAATAAGCATGCTAAAACGGGCTTTGTTGAAAATGAAAAAATTGAAAAAAGTAATAGTAAGTATGCAGGGACAGATTGGAATAAAGTATTGAGTAAAAGTAAATATTCTAAAGAATTAGAATTGGAAGCAGATCAGGAAGGGTTAGAGCTTTATTTAAAATCAAATTATAGCATAAAAGAGATTAATGCAGTATTCTACGTTTTGCAATATGCACATTTACCTTTTGATGATTTACCGTTTAACAAAGATTATTTTAATGATGAATATCTAGTGTTACACCCTAGTAAGGAAAATCGAGATGTGGCTAAAATTGAGGCGATTGATGATGAAGATGATAAGTATCAAAATCATCCGAATATTAATAAAAGAAGAGCAATTGTTCAAAACGAAATTGAAGGTAAACCAAATACTGGAAAGTTGGAATTTATTAACTCGAAGGAAGAATTTTTTGAGGTTCAATCATTGTCGCGTTTTGAACTTTCTTTTTTATATGCTAAAAATAGATTTTATGGAGAGGCTATTTACAATAGCTATTTATTATTGAAAAATTACCCTGATAATAAATTTTTGAAGATTAATATAGGTTACTGTTTATACGCCTTAGCTAAATACAAAAATGGTTCTAAAATTAATGATGTTCTTTCTGATTATAGTGATGTTCAGGGGGAATCACAAAATGTATTTTATCTTTTTGATAAGATTGAAAAAGAAGAGTTAAATGTTTTAGCAGTTAAGTATTTGTGGGGTTTGAAAAATGAAATCAAAGATGATAAATTTTTAAATAGAATAGCTTCAGATGCAATTAAAGAAATGCTCTTTGAATCAGGAGTTCGAAAATCAGATTTTTCTAAAACTATGGAAATGGAATTAGTAGATGATAAAAATGACTCAACGGTACAATCAAAATACGATAAAATTAAAAATAAACAAAAAGAAGAAGGGACGCCCTATGAATTCTCTTTTATTAAATTATTTGAGGATGAAGAATTTAGTGAACTATTAAATAGGTATGAGAAAGCATATGTAGAGAAAGTTAAAAATGTTGATGAAGATGAATTTGATAATAAAAAGAATGAAAAAAAAGCTTTAGGTATTAATAATACAGTAATGGTATCTCCAGACTATCGACATTTTATGGCTAAAAGGAGAAAATTTTATGAGGAATATATATATGGAGAAAAAAAAGAAGAAGAGTTTATCAGTTTAAATAAATCAATAGCAAAAAAGAAAAATGTGGCTTTAAAAATAATTTCGAATCAACAATATAATTCTACTGAAGAATTTAATGATATGAGTTTATTAAACTTTTGGATGGAAGAAAGATATGGTCATTTTAATATGAAAATTTATCCTTATTGTGGTATGTATACAGAAGAATTAGTAAGTAAGTATGGGACAAAATATTTTACTTGGTCTGGTATTTATTCTTTCCAAGTTGGGAAAAAAGGATTAGGATGGTCTTTGTTGGGAAGTTATGTGTTTGGAGTTGCCGCTGGTGCAGTTAGTTTAGCAGCTCTACCTGTAGGGGCAGCTATACCTTTAGGCTTATATTTCTCGGGAAGTTCTAAACGTTCGTTTTATTACACTTATTTGTTTGATATATCTAACTATAATGCTCTATTAATTAATGAAAACTATAAAAAAGCTGTACCAATGAATTTGTATATATCAGATTCATTTAATCAAATTAGCATGAAAAAGAGAAATAAAAATTAGTTTTTAACTCTTTCTGAATAATCTCCAGAAGCAGTACTTATTTTAATAAAATCTCCAGTATTGATAAATAATGGAACTCTAACTTCTGCTCCAGTTTCTACTGTTGCAGGTTTAAATGCATTAGTTGCAGTATTTCCTTTTTCACCAGGTTCAGTATAAGTGATTTCTAACACGATAGATGCAGGTAATTCACAAATTAAAGGTACTTCTTCTTCTGCATCAAATAAAATTTCTGCAAAATCACCTTCTTTTAAAAATTGAGGAGCATTTATTATAGACTCTTTTATAAAAGTTTGCTCATAAGTTTCATCATTCATAAAATGATAACCAGATTCATCTTTGTATAAAAACTGGTATTTTCTTCTTTCAACTCTAACTACATCAATTTTATGTCCAGCAGAAAATGTATTGTCAATTACTTTTCCGCTTTCTACATTTTTTAATTTTGTTCTAACAAATGCAGGCCCTTTACCCGGTTTAACATGTTGAAATTCTGTAATGGTGTAAATTCCATTATTGTATCTTAAACACAATCCGTTTTTAATATCTGATGTTGTTGCCATTCTTTACTAAATTAATTTAAAGGACCTCTAATAATTCCTTTTGTTGAATCTTCAATGAATCTTAATATAACATTTTTTTCTTCTGATTTAGGTGCTTCTTGCTCAATAATTCTTACTGCATTACTAACGTTTAATCCTCTAACGTAAATGTTCCTGTAAATTTCTTCTATTTGCATTACAGCATCGGAAGTAAAACCTCTTCTTCTTAATCCCACTGAATTAACTCCAGCAAAAGTTAGTGGATCTCTTGCAGCTTTAATATATGGAGGCACATTTTTTCTAACATTAGAACCCGAGGCAATAAATGCGTGTGCACCAATTTTAACAAATTGTTGAACTCCAGCTACACCTTCAATAATAACAAAATCACCTAAAACAGCATGACCAGCGATGTTTACACAATTTGCTAGGATACAGTTGTTTCCAATATTACAATCATGAGCTATATGTACATAAGCCATTAATAAACAATTATTTCCAACTACTGTTTTTTGTTGATCAGCTGTTCCTCTGTTGATAGTAACACACTCTCTTATAATACAATTGTCACCAATTTCGGTAGTTGTTTCTTCGTTATCAAATTTTAGATCTTGAGGAATTGCAGATATTACACTACCAGGAAATATTTTACAATTTTTACCTATTCTTGCGCCACCAAAAATTGTGACATTTGGACCTATCCATGTGCCTTCTCCTATTTCTACATCGGCATGAATAGTAGTGAAAGATTCAATAATTACTCCCTCTCCAAGTTTTGCATCAGGATGTATATTTGTGTAAGGAAATTTTTCCATTTTTATAAAAAATTTTTGCTAAGATAAACTTTTATGGTTGAACTTCTTCAACAACTTTTTCTTCTAAGTTTTTTTCTTTAATAATTTGAGCCATTAATTCTGCCTCAACACATACTTGACCATTAACGTAGCCTTTGCCTCCCATATGGACAATTCCTCGTCTTATAGGAGTTAGTAATTCCAAATGATAAACAATGGTATCTCCAGGAATTACTTTTCGCTTAAACTTAACATTATCCATTTTCATAAAATAAGTGCTATAGTTTTCTGGGTCAGGTATTGATCTTAAAGCTAGAATTCCACCTGCTTGAGCCATTGCTTCAACCTGTAATACGCCAGGCATAATAGGATTTCCAGGAAAATGACCTTGAAACTGAGGTTCATTTTGAGAAACATTTTTAACACCAATAATATGAGTGTCTGAAACTTCCATTATTTTATCCACCAATAAGAATGGATATCGGTGTGGAAGTAATTTTTCTATGTCATTAATATCGTAAACAGGTTCTTTACTTAAATCATATTTTGGACCTTCTTTAGCTATTCTTTTAATTTCAGCTTTAATAATTTTAGCAAAATCTACATTACCTTTATGTCCAGGTCGTGCAGCTAAAATATGGCCTTTAATTGGTTTTCCCACTAAAGCTAAATCTCCAACAATGTCTAATAATTTATGCCTTGCAGGCTCGTTTTGAAAATGTAAAGTTAAATTGTTTAAAACACCAGCTTTGTCAACTTTAATATGTGGTTTTCCTAATAAATCAGCTATTTCATCTAATTTTTCTTGAGGAAGAGGAGTATCTACTAATACAATGGCATTATCAACATCTCCACCTTTAATAAGTCCATTTCTGGCTAATAATTCTAACTCTCTTAAAAATACAAAAGTTCTACATTTGGCAATTTCGTGTTCAAATTCACCTTTATGGTACATGTGTGCATGTTGTGTTCCTAATAAAGGAGAATTATAATCAACCATCACTGTTACTCTAAATGAATCTTGAGGAACAATTAACATTTCAGTATGTCTTTCTAAATCTTCGTAGGTTAAATTGTCAGTTACTACAAAATAATCTTTATCAGCTTGCTGATCTACAATACCTACTTGGTTGATTGCAGCAACAAAAGGATAGGCACTTCCATCCATAATTGGTACTTCTGGGCCATCTAATTGAATTAGTGCATTATCTATCTCCATTCCAGAAAGAGCAGCTAAAATATGCTCAGTTGTATGAACTCTAACCCCATTTTTTTCTAAAGTAGTACTTCTTGATGTATCAACAACTAAGTCTGCATCTGCATTAATAATTGGTTGGTTTTCTACATCAGTTCTCTGAAATTTGAAACCGTGATTATCTGGTGCTGGATTTACTGTTAATGTTGCTTTTTGTCCAGTATGTAAACCAATTCCAATTACTGAAAATGATTCTTTGATGGTTTTTTGTTTAGCCATTATCGTTTTTCTTTTCTTTCTAATTCGTTTATTCTTTCTAATACCTTTGGTAGATTCTTAAAACTAGCATAAGAACGCATAAAATCTTTTACATTAAATGCTGGAGAGCCTTGTAGAACTGAATTATCTTCTACACTTTTAGAAACACCAGATTGACCAGCAATTTTCACATTGTTGCCAACAGTAATATGGCCTGTAATTCCTACCTGACCACCAGTCATACAGTTTTTTCCAATTTTTGAAGAACCAGAAATTCCTGTTTGGCCTGCCAACACGGTATTCTCACCTACAACAACATTGTGTGCAATGTGTACTAAGTTATCGAGTTTTACACCTCTTCTAATAATTGTAGAGCCTAAAGTAGCTCTATCAATACAATTGTTAGGACCAACTTCAACATTATCTTCAATTATAACATTTCCTAATTGTGGAATTTTAGTGTATTCTCCTTTATCATTTGGAGCAAATCCAAAACCATCAGAACCAATAACAGCACCAGCATGTACAATGCAGTTACTACCAATTATACATTCGTGATAAATTTTAACACCTGCATAAATAATAGTATTGTCACCAATCTTTACGTTGTCTCCAATAAAAGTGTGAGGGTATATTTTTGTGTTATTTCCAATAGTTACATTTTCACTAATGTATGCAAAAGCTCCTATATAAATATTCTCTCCTAAAGTTGCGCTTTCGGCAATAGCTGTTTGTTTTTCAATACCAATTTTATTGTTCTTCATGCTATCATACATTTCTAATAGCTTGGTAAAACATTGATAAGCATCATCTACCTGAACCAAAGTACAAGTTTCTTTTACAGGTTTCTCTAATTGAAAGTCTTTGTTAACTATAACTATAGAAGCGTCTGTAGTGTAGATATATTGAGCATATGCTAAATTAGCCAAAAAAGAAAGTGATCCCAGCTCTCCTTCTTCAATCTTAGCTAATTTATTAACTATTGTATCGGGATTACCAACTACTTTTCCGTTTAATAATCCAGCTATTTGTTCTGCTGTAAATTCCATTAAAATCAAAAATACTCGTTTGTTAAGAAATTAACTAATTTTTATAATGAAGTTTTTAAGTCAACATTGTTTAAATAAATCGGTAGATTTTTTTCAATTGTAAAGATATACTTGTCTATCTGAATTAAAAAAGGCTTGAAGTTTTAATTTCAAGCCTTTTTTAATAAATATTTAATAGTTACTAACGAATCATAGTAATACTTCCTTTGTGTAAAGTACTAGCCTTATTATTTAATTCCAATAAGTAGAAGTAAGTTCCATCAGGAGCATCATCTCCATTCCAATCGTTTTGATAACCTTCTTTTTCCAATAATTTTTGTCCCCATCTATTATAAACAACTAATTTGTTATTTGGGAAGTACTCAAGATTTTCAAAAACTAGGTAATCATTTAATCCATCTCCATTAGGTGTAAAAATATTTGGAATAACAATAGCACAAGCAATTACTTCAATATCTATAGCAGCATTTTCTTGATTACCGCATTGATCCGTTACAAGAAAATTAAGTGTTCCTTGAAACGGGTTGTCAGAAGGATATATAAATGGATTACCAATAAAGTTATTAATTCCATCAGACCAGCTATAAGTGTAAGGAGGAACTCCGTTATAAACTAATGCTGATATTTCTAATTCTTCACCAACACAAATTGATGATAAAGCAGATATGTTAATTGTCATAGGTGTATAATCAGTACTAACAACTACAGTATCGTAGACTGTAATGGTGTTACAGGAGTCAGTTATTGAAATAATATAGGCTACTGTTCCAACAGGACTAACAGTTATACTAGGAGTATTACCTCCTGGTGTCCATGTGTAGTTGTATCCTGGTCTTCCACCACTAGCTATAGCTGTAAGGGTTATCATATCTCCCGGACAAATAGTTGTATCGTTATTTGTGGTTAATGTGAGAGGAGGTATATTGAGGGTGACGATTATGGTGTCATAGCCTGTTTTTAAATTACAACTATCTGTTACACTTACATAGAAAGTATCTGTTTGTAAGCCTGAGACAGTAATAGTAGGGCTATTTGTTCCAATTGGTCCTCCATTAGAATTGGTCCATGAATAAGTGTACGGGTTAACTCCTCCCGAAGCAGTAGTACTAATACTTAAACTACCAACAGGACAAAATAGTGTTGTATCTCTTGAAGACGTTATGATTTCTGGAGGATCAATGATATAAATTACTCCAGTAGAAATTATTGTATCACCACAAGGGTTTATAGTATAAACAGTGATGTAAATAGTGTCTGTACCTTCTGTTAACGTATCAGCAATAGGAGTAATAGTAATGGTAGTTGTGTTTTGCCCAGGTAAAAAAGTGACACTATCTGGAATAAAATTATAATCTGTACCATTAATGGCATTACCGTTAATATCATAATTAACAGTATAAGAACCAATTGTGTCTGGTCTTGTGAAAGTTAAAATAGCGTCAGTACATCCTTCTATTACAGTAGAATCACCTGTAGCAGTTACTACATTTACTTGAACTGCAGCAGATGAGAAACTAGAAGCTTCTAAAAATACTCCAGTATCTAAATAATCATCCTCACAATCAGCAACGGCAATTTTAAAATGATAAGTAGAGTCGCATTGAACAGGGTATTTAATAGTAATTACAGTTGTAAAACCATTAAATTCATGACTTTGTTCAGTAGTATTACTAATGTAATATTGACTATTCAATCCTGGATGAATTGAACTAATTGTAATAGGAGTAGTTGTAGATGGTATTTGTGCAATGTTTATAGCTCCATTAGGAAATGCAGGTGGAGCAGCATAAGGGCCAGCAATTGCAGGGCCACTTATGAAAAAAGCAAAAATATCATTGTATTGAGTATTAATAAAAGTCGTGTATTCTTCAGAAGCAAATACAAAACGAAATTTTACCGTATCACCTTGAGGTGTAAAATCAAACTCTAAAAATGCACCGTCAGCTGTTGAAGTAATACTAGAAGCACTTGGATTAGTACTTACAGACTGCGCAATAGTTAATAAATCGTTGTCACCAGGTCCAGCATATTGTCCAATATCTGGTTGATTACCACCGGGAGGTATATCATTTACATCTCCCGTAGAAATAACAATTCCAGAATCTAAACCCAAAGCAGGAGAACCAAGTAAACCATTTTTAAAAAAGCCTAATTGAGCACCTTGTCCTGCAAAAGTAATGTTAGAAGCCATTACACCATTACCCATTAAAACATTATTAACTAAATAAGTTGGGCTATTATAAGGGGCAGTATTACTTACTATGATTTGTCCTTTAACACCATTAAAGAAGCTAATTAGAAGTACAAGTACAAATATTTTTCTCATAAATGATGAATTAATAAATCCTTAATTAAGACTACCCTAATTATTAATAGGTTGCGTGAAGATATAAAAAAAACTTTATTTTTTATAAACAAATAGCTACTAAATCAGAATCCTAATTAGTTTTTTACGAGTTTTTTGTACTTAAATCTAGTAGGTTCAGTGCCTAATCTTTTTCTACGATTTTCTTCATAATCAGAATAAGAACCTTCAAAATAAACAACTTCTGAGTTTCCTTCAAATGCTAAGATATGTGTGCAAATTCTATCTAAAAACCACCTGTCGTGAGAAATTACAACAGCACAACCCGCAAAATGTTCTAACCCCTCTTCTAAAGCTCTAATTGCATTTACATCTAAATCATTGGTTGGCTCATCGAGTAATAAAACATTGGCTTCTTGTTTAATTGCCATTGCTAAATGTAAACGGTTTCTTTCTCCACCGGATAGGACTCCTACTTTTTTGTTTTGATCTGAACCAACAAAATTAAAACGTGATAGATAAGCCCTTGAGTTGATAGTTCTCCCTCCAAATTCCATCATTTCTGTACCACCAGAAAACACTTCAAAAATAGTTTTATCCGCAATCAAATCCTGATGAGATTGATCTACATAGCCAATTTTAACAGTATCTCCAACTTTAAAACTTCCCGTATCGGGTGTTTCTTCTCCCATTATCATTCTAAATAAAGTGGTTTTACCAGCACCGTTTGGACCAATAACTCCAACAATACCAGCAGGAGGAAGTTTAAAGGTTAAGTTTTCGTATAATAATTTATCATCAAACCCTTTAGAAATATTAGTTACATCTAAAACTTCGTTTCCTAAACGAGGGCCATTTGGAATAAATAACTCTAATTTTGCTTCTTTCTCATTAGCACTTTCACTTAACAATTTGTCATAATTAGCTAAACGAGCTTTCGATTTCGATTGTCTTCCTTTGGCATTCATTTGCGTCCATTCCAACTCTCGTTCTAATATTTTTCTACGTTTACTTTCTGTTTTTTCTTCTTGAGCTAAACGCTTACTTTTTTGGTCAAGCCAAGATGAATAATTTCCTTTCCAAGGAATACCATGACCTCTATCTAATTCTAAAATCCAGCCTGCAACGTTATCTAAGAAATACCTATCGTGTGTAATTGCAATAACAGTTCCTTCATATTGTTGTAAATGTTGCTCTAACCAAAATACAGATTCGGTATCTAAATGGTTGGTAGGCTCATCCAATAACAAAATATCGGGTTGTTTTAATAATAAACGACAAAGTGCAACTCTTCTTAACTCACCACCCGATAAGTTTTTAACCAATGCATCTTCTGGTGGACAGTTCAAAGCATCCATTGCACGAGATAATTTGGTGTCAAGTTCCCAAGCGTTTAATGCATCTATTTTATCTTGTAATTCTGACTGACGCTTCATTAACTCATCCATTTTATCTGGATTTTCATAAACTTCTGGCTCACCAAACTTTAAGTTGATGGCTTCGTATTCTGCTAAAACATCAATAGTTTCTTGAGCTCCTTCTTGAACAATTTCTTTTACTGTTTTAGTTTCGTCTAACTTTGGCTCTTGCTCCAAATAACCAACAGTGTAACCATTTGCAAAGGTTACATCTCCTTGGTATTTATCTTCAACACCAGCAATAATTTTCATTACGGTAGATTTACCAGAACCGTTTAATCCGATAATTCCAATCTTTGCACCATAAAAGAAAGACAAATAGATGTCTTTTAAAATTACATTTCCATTAGGTAAAGTTTTACCTACTTTGTTCATCGAAAAAATTACTTTCTTATCGTCACTCATGTTTGTAAGTTAAAAGTTAGAAGTACAAAGTTAATAAAGTAACTCTCATTTTTAAAGTAAATATTTAGTTAGTATTGTTAATTTTGAACCTCAATGAAAAATTATTTATCGCTCATAAAATTTAGTCACACCATTTTTGCATTACCTTTTGCATTGATAGGCTTTTTTTTAGCGATAAACTTTGGTAGAATAACTATAAGTTGGGTAACCCTGATATATGTTGTTTTATGCATGATGTTTGCACGAAGTGCTGCTATGGCATTTAATCGTTATATTGATAGGGAAATTGATAAAGCAAATGAAAGGACAGCTGCTGTTAGAGAAATTCCTAACGGTACAATAGTGCCCAAAAACGCATTACTTTTTGTTATTGTTAATTGTGTGCTTTTTATTGCAACAACTTATTTTATTAATCCATTGTGTTTTTATTTATCTCCCATAGCATTAATAGTTGTATTAGGTTATAGCTTAACCAAACGATTTACAGCATTGTGCCATTTAGTTTTAGGTTTAGGATTATCATTAGCTCCTATTGGAGCCTATTTGGCAGTTACGGGTCAGTTTGCTTGGTTACCCTTATTTTTTTCTTTTACAGTTTTATTTTGGGTGAGTGGTTTTGATATTATTTATGCGTTACAAGATGAAGAATTTGACAAGCAACAAAAGTTACATTCCATACCTGTTTTGCTAGGTAAAAGGGGAGCTTTAATGTTTTCTAATGTATTACATCTAATTACAGCAAGTTTTGTTGTTTATGCTGGTTATTATGCCGATTTTGGTTTGTATTATTGGATAGGCGCTAGTATATTTATATCCTTATTGATTTATCAGCATACTATTGTAAAGCCTAATGATTTAAGCAAAGTTAATATGGCTTTTTTTACTACTAATGGAGTAGCAAGTGTGGTATTTGCTATTTTTGTTTTACTCGATTTATACCTTAGTAGCTAATAGCTGCGTTAAAACCTTATGAAATTCAAATTGCTATTGCAGAAAATCAGAAAACTACTTTTTAATAAGTGGACAATTACTTCATTTGTAGTAGTTTGTTTGTTTGTCCTGTTTTCTAATATAGCTATTATCCAAAGTACAAAAACAGCTATTTACAATAGTATTGAATCTACACCAACTAAAGATGTAGCATTGATATTAGGAACAAGTAGATATACCAATAGAGGGACAACCAATTTATTTTTTAAGTACAGAATTAAAGCTGCCGTAGATTTGTTCAATAAGGGAAAAGTAAAGCACATAATTGTTAGTGGAGATAATAGCTTGCTATCATACAACGAACCAAGAGAAATGTTAAAAGCTTTAATTCTTGCAGGAATTCCTGATTCGGTAATTACTCTAGATTTTGCAGGCTTCAGAACTTTAGATTCTGTAGTAAGGTGTAAAAAAGTATTTGGACAAAGTAAAGTTATTATTGTTTCTCAACGATTTCATATAGAAAGGGCTTTGTTTATTGCAGAAAAATACGAGATGGAAGCGATAGGGTTTGCAGCTCAAAGTCCACCAGAAAGATATTCTTTATTAACACATTTTAGAGAATATTTTGCCAAAACAAAAGCGGTAATAGACTTATACATTATCCATAAAGAACCTAAATTTTTAGGAGAAAAAGTTCAAATAATTTTATAGTGTAAAATTAAATTAACTGATAATCAGTTAGTTGTGTATTGTAAAGGTACTATGTATTGCATAATACAATTTAAAACATATATCTTTGTAATGTAAAATAGAAGATGTTGTTATGAACATAGAAAATACAAAAGCACAGATGCGGAAAGGAGTTTTAGAATATTGCATTCTTTCTATCCTTAAAAATGGAGAAGCCTATCCATCTGAAATTATAGAGAAACTTAAAGAAGGAAAGTTGATTGTAGTTGAAGGGACTCTTTATCCATTATTAACTCGATTAAAAAATGCTGATATACTTTCTTATCGTTGGGAAGAATCAAAATCTGGTCCACCTAGAAAATATTATGAATTAACAAAAAAAGGCGAAGAATTTTTAAAAGAATTAGAAACAACTTGGAATGAGTTGGTAAAAGCAGTTAACCTAACAAGCAAATAAAATGAACCAAACAGTAACTATAAATATTAGTGGAATAGTTTTTCATATTGAAGTAGATGCATATGAAAACTTAAAAAGCTATCTAAATAAAATAAAAAGCTATTTCAATAACTCTGAAGAAAGAGAGGAAATAATGGTTGATATCGAAGCTAGAATTGCGGAGCTCTTTAGTGCAAAAATTACTACAAAAAATCAAGTGATTAAGGAAAATGATGTGGTTGAGATTATTGAAATTATGGGGAAACCTGAGCAATACATTGATGAGGATGAAGAAAATATAAAGGATGAGCCTAAAAAAGTAAATACATCAAATTCTGATAAAAAGGTTTTTAGAAATCCAGATGAAAGAATGTTGGGAGGAGTTGCTTCTGGTTTAGCTGCTTATTTTGGGTTTGATACCATTTGGATGCGTTTATTTTTTGTGCTATCTACCATTTTCATGGGATTTGGTCCTGTAGTGTATTTAATTTTTTGGGTAATTATTCCTGAAGCTAAAACAGCTTCAGATAAATTAAAAATGAGGGGCGAGAATGTAACAATAGACAATATTGGTAAAACATTTAAAGAGGGCGCAGATAAAGTTGGTGAAAATTTAAAAAAGATGGATACAAGTAAGCTTGGTCATTTTTTAGAGCAAATTAGCACAGGCATATTAAATATATTACGAGCTGTGTTTAAAGTGTTAAGTAAAATTTTAGGTGTTGCATTTATTTTGTTTGGCGTATTTTTTCTAACAGCATTATTAGGAATGCTATTAGGTTCGGAAACTATTTTTTCGATTACTTCTGATGGAATATTTTCGGTAGAGTCAACTGAATTTTTTAACCTCATATTTGTCTCAGAAGATCAATTTAATATTGCATTAATAGGGGTAATTATAACAATAGGAATTCCAATTATAGCACTTATATATGCAGGTTTAAAACTGTTGTTTAAAATAAAATCTCATTACAGTGTTGGAATTAGTTTAGTGGTGTTATGGGTTGTTGGAATTTTTATGTGTGGAATGGTAGGCATTAAAATGGGTACGGAATTAACACATGATGAAGAGGTAGAATTTGTTGAAATAATTAATCCAACAACCAATGATTTTTTCATTGATGCAAGTATTTTAGATAATCCTGGTGAGGGAGTTTTAGAGGATAGGTATTCTGTTATTTCTTTAGATAAAGATTCTATCTATCAAAATTATATTAGGTTATACATATATAAAAGTTTAACCGATAGTGTTGAAATTAAAATGATAAAATCATCTAATGGTAACTCCAAAAAAGATGCAACCAATAAGGCTAAAATGATAAATTATAATTACTCAGTTAATGATAGTTTGATTCATCTGTCTAATTATTTTTCTACACTAAAAGAGAATAAAATAAGAGGACAACAAATTAAATTAGAATTGTATTTACCAGTGGGTAAGTCAGTTTATTTAGACAAATCATTAGAGCAAATTATTTTTGATGTTGATAATGTAACCAATACTTGGGATAAAGATATGGTGGAAAATAAATGGATAATGTTGGCAGAAGGGTTGACCTGTTTAGATTGTGCTAATATTGATGGAATTTCAACAGTTGAATTAGATTCTTTAATGATAAATAATATAGTAATTGAAGAAAGTAAATGATGAACGGTTTCCAATTATCATTTTATGTAACCATTAGTGTAAAAAGACATACAAGTAAAGCAATACATAAGTAAATTTAAAGTTAGTTAGTAAATACCTCCTTAAACCACCCTCCTGTTTAGTTAGTGCAAAAAAAATCCCCCTGAATTTCTCAGGGGGATTTTAAATTTTATTCTTTTGGTAAATACTTGATGTTGTCTTTCTTCTTAAAATCTCCGTTTTGCCACGCTTTAATAAATTGACTCCATGCAATAGGATCTAAGAATCTTAACGAAGGAAAACCATCAGCCAAATACATTCTAGTATACCTATTCTGTAATTCATATTTATAGGTAGTACTTCCTTCAAGCGGAACACTACCAGCAGCAGCCATTAATTTATGTTTGTTTAAATTCTCTTCAGCTCTTTGTTTATCATCTTTAGATAATTCTAAATTAATAAAAGCTGTACTAAACTCTTCAATTGTAGGCCAAGGGAACAATGAAAATTCTTTTAATAGAATGGTATCTTTTAACATTACATGAATAAGGGAATATGAATTTTCTTGAATTTGAGTAGGCACTATAAATTGATTTTTATGAAAGCCAATACTTGAGAACTCAATAGTATCTCCTATATGTGCAATTAACGAGAAAAAACCATAAGCATCTGTAACGGTGCCCATGTTATTCCCTTTAATAGTTAGATGTGCAAAGGGTAAAGCTTTTAAGCTATCTCCTTCTACTACAGCACCAGAAATATGGACCACTTTATGATTGTCGACTTGAGCAAATCCAATTAACGAACAAAAAACAAAAAACAAAAGCACAAAATTTTTCATATAAAATAAATTTAATAAACACTTATACAGCAATAGTATCATTTATTATAAGATTAGGATATGATTTACCTCATACTTTAAATTAATTTTTAAAATCATAAAAAACTAAATAGTATCTTTGTAGTTCAATTTAAGCTTATGAAACTTGTATTATTAGCAGTTGGTTTATTAGGGTTAGGAATTTTTGGAATGGCTGTAAAAATCATTTTCAAAAAGAATGGTCGTTTTGATAAAACTTGTGCAAGTGTAAATTCAGTATTAAATGCAGATGGAGAGCCATGCGGTTTTTGTGGCGCAGCTCCTGAAGAGCAATGTAAGAAGGAAGAAGTTAAAAGTTCTTAAAGTAGAAAGTTAAAAGTGGTTTTGCTTAACACTACATTTTTACTTTACAAACTTTATACTTTTCACTCCAAAAGGTCTGGCCTTCTATCTTTAGTACGTTCGTAAGCTTTTTCTTCACGCCATTTTTCAATTGCTTTATGATTACCGCCCAATAAAATTTCTGGAACTTTTAATCCCTTGTAATCTTCTGGTCTAGTATAAACTGGTGGCGCCAATAAATTATCTTGAAAAGAATCTGTTAAAGCTGAGGTTTCATCATTTAAAACTCCGGGTAATAAACGAATAATTGCATCGCTTAAAATAGCAGCTGGTAGTTCACCTCCCGTCAATACAAAATCTCCAATAGATATTTCTTTAGTAATAAATAATTCTCTAACTCTTTCATCAACACCTTTGTAATGTCCTGCCAATATAATTAGGTTTTCTTTTAACGACAAAGTATTTACCATTGCTTGTTTCATCGTTTCTCCATCAGGAGTCATGTAAATAATTTCATCGTAATTTCTTTCCGATTTCAATTTTTCTATACAAGCGGCAATTGGATCTATTTGCATTACCATTCCTGCACCCCCACCAAAAGCATAATCATCAATACTTTTTTGTTTGTTGGTAGCGTAATCACGTAAGTTATGCACAACAACTTTTACCAATCCTTTTTCTTGCGCTCTTTTTAAAATAGAAGCGTTAAAAGGACTTTCCAACAAATCTGGTAATACAGTGATAATGTCTATTCGCATAAGTGCAAATATATACAAAACACCCACCTTAATCCTCCCTCAAGGGAGGAATTTCTCCCCTTGAGGGGAGTTAGAGGGGTGATTGAACACTAATTTATTTATATTTATAAAATGAAATTTCGATATCTATTTATCATACTTATTCTAACATTACCAGTTATTAAAGTGGTAAAAGATTATCAATATTCAAAAACAGTAAATAAAGAAGAACTTCAATTTAAAATTCCAGTTGTTGATGATTATATAAATTGGGATACAGTTATTGTAAATGTAAAGCTGGATATACCAAAGTATTATACTTTAAAAAAATATATTCGTAATAATAGTGATTGTACTACATGTGGAGATCAATCCTATACTTTTTTTTCTAATCCAACAATCGAGAGTGTGGCTGAAGACGATACTTTGATTGTTGGGTTTTTCAAACAATTTGAAAAAGGAAGAAAACCAGATAGCACACTTTTATCAATAACTACTTATCGAAATCTTCTTATACAAGACATTAAATCGGAAAAATTGGTAAATGAGATGTTATCAAATCATATTGATAGAGTTAAAGCAGATGCGCCTAATGCTAAATTAATTCAAAAAGAAATTATTATAGAAGGTGATTTTTTTAGATACATAGAGTATGAAAATAAAGGAAAACAAAATTCTATTAAATGCTATGTTGCATTTTTTTGTCAGAAAAATTTAGTTCTTCGAATAAAAATTGAAGACTTAACATTCAATAAACAATTTCAAAAAGACTTCTATAGAATTTTACAATCTGTAAAAATAAAGGTAGAATATACAGGTGAAAATGCAGAAATTAAGAAACTTATAAATTAAGTTTATAGTTTCCACTTTTAACTTTCGTACTTCATACTTTAATAATTAAATTTGTTCTCAAATTAAAATTACTATGGCAGCAATAAGAAGCAACTGGACGAAAGAAGAAATAAAAGCAATTTACGACAAACCTTTTATGGAGTTAATTTACGAAGCAGCTACTGTGCACCGTGCAAATCATAACCCAAACGAAGTGCAGGTAAGTTCATTAATTTCTATTAAAACTGGAGGTTGTTCTGAAGATTGTGGTTATTGTCCGCAAGCTGCTCGTTACCATACAGGTATTGAAAAAAATGATTTAATGACTGTTGATACAGTAAAGCAAATGGCAGTAAATGCGAAGAGTGGGGGAGCATCAAGAGTTTGTTTAGGTGCTGCTTGGCGTAATGTTACCAATAATGAGGATTTTGACAATGTGTTGGAAATGGTAAAAGAAGTAAACGACATGAACATGGAAGTTTGCTGTACGTTAGGAATGTTGTCACAAGACCAAGCAAGAAGATTAAAAGAAGCAGGTTTATATGCTTACAATCACAATTTAGATTCATCAGAAGATTTTTACAAAGAAATTATTTCTACAAGAGGTTATGATGATAGATTGAGAACAATTGAACACGCTCAAAGCGAAGGGATTCATGTGTGTTCAGGTGGTATTATTGGTATGGGAGAAACAGATGATGACAGAGTAGGGATGTTATATACCTTATCTAATTTAAATCCACATCCAGGTTCAGTACCAATTAATGGGTTAGTTCCAGTTCCTGGAACACCATTAGAAGAACAACAACCAGTTTCAATTTTTGAAATGGTACGAATGATTGCTACAGCAAGAATTGTAATGCCTAAAGCTGCGGTTCGTTTGTCTGCTGGTAGAACTCACATGACCAAAGAGGGACAAGCACTTTGTTTCTTTGCAGGAGCCAATTCTATTTTTGCAGGAGATAAGTTATTAACTACTCCAAACCCAAAATTTAATGACGATATGGAGTTGTTTAGTTTGTTAGGGATTAATGCAAAAGATGCTTTTGTAGATGGCGAAAAACCAACAACCAAAGAAACTTACAAAGAAGTTAGAGAAACAGAAAACGAAAAATGGAGCAGACCAGCTCATGCCATAGAAAAAAATATTGCTGCCACCGAAAAAGGTAAAACTGCAAGAAGAGAATTGAAGGAAACTACAACTCAAAATTAAACGTCATTCCGGAAAATTGAGAAGTATGAACAATTTATCCGGAATCTGTTTATGAAAGATTTAAAAGCAATAAATGTTATTCCTAAAACAGGTAAAGAATCTTTTTTATGTCTCAATAAAGAAATTGATTTCACACTTATTGAATTTTGGTCTTGGTCTCAATCCGATTTATTAAATAACTCGTTAAGAGGAGTTTTAGCTGAATTTTTAGTTAAAAAAGCATTAAACATAAAAGATAGCTATAGAGTTGAATGGGATGCTTATGATTTAAAAACTATTGAAGGTTTAAAAATTGAAATTAAATCATCAGCTTATCTTCAAAGTTGGAAACAAACAAAAATTTCTAATATTTCGTTTGATATAGCACCTAAAAAAGGTTGGAATTCTGAAACTAATGAATATGCTGTTAATAAAGGTCGCGAATCTGACCTCTACGTGTTCTGCCTTTTAAAACATCAAGATAAAAACACTGTAAACCCTTTAGATATTAGTCAATGGGTATTTTATGTTTTACCGACTAAAATTTTAAATGAGCAGAAACCAACTCAAAAAACCATTACCTTAAATGCTCTTTTAAAATTAAATCCAAAAGAATGTATATTTAATGAGATTAAAAATGAAATATCATTCTGAACAAATTGAATCTGTTAACTTTGGGAATTAGATGCTTCACTTCAATTTGTAAATGTTTCGATAAACTCAACATGACAAATTATTGTTCAGCATGACAATAAAAATGCAAAAACACCAACAACATATCCAACAAAAACTAGCTGACCGAAAAGCCAATAATGCTCTGCGAGCATTAAGGGTTAATAACGGACTAATTGATTTTTGTTCTAATGATTATTTGGGTTTTGCATCAGAAAAAAGTATTCATCAAGTTGAAACGGAATTAACTCAATTTGGAGCAACAGGTTCTCGATTAATTTCTGGCAATCACCAAATTACAGAAGATGTAGAAACTTATTTAGCTAACTTTTATAAAAGTGATGCTGCTTTAATTTTTAACTCAGGTTACAATGCCAATTTAGGTTTCTTTTCGTGTGTTCCTCAACGGGGAGATATAGTTATTTACGATGAGTTAATACATGCCTCTATTCGTGATGGTATTCGTTTAGGGAATGCAAATAGTTTTTCTTTTAAGCATAATAACTTAGATGAGTTATCTAGTAAAATTGATAAAGCAGAAGGGAATGTTTTTGTGGTTGTAGAGTCTGTTTATTCTATGGATGGAGATTTTTCCTCATTAAAAGAAATAACAGCTATATGTAAAAAATACAATGCAGCATTAATTGTAGATGAAGCACATGCAGTTGGAATTTTTGGAGAAGGTAAAGGTT
This sequence comes from Vicingaceae bacterium, assembly GCA_037969435.1. Classification (GTDB taxonomy): domain Bacteria; phylum Bacteroidota; class Bacteroidia; order Flavobacteriales_E; family Vicingaceae. Next base: position 157,082 of record JBBKXK010000018.1, on the reverse strand, counting down.
TGTGTGTTGAATTAGAAATTGAAAATGATGTTTTTGCAAGAGTAGTAACTTTTGGTAAAGCTTATGGTTGCCATGGAGCAGCAATTATAGGTGGTAATGATTTACGTGATTACTTAATTAACTTTTCTCGTCCGTTTATTTATACAACAGCATTGCCATTACAAAGTATATTAACTATAAAAAAAGCGCACGAATTTTTGATTGATAATTTGTATAGAATTGAAAAGTTAAAGGCAAACATTGAATATTTTCAGAGTTCAACTTTCAACTTTCAACTTTCAACTTTGAACTCAAAAAGTGCTATCCAATGTATAATTATTCCTAGCAACGATGAGGTTAAATTATTAGCAGAAAAAATCCAAAAACAAGGTTTTGATGTTCGTCCAATTCTCTCTCCAACAGTACCAAAAGGGCAAGAACGATTAAGGATTTGTTTGCATAGTTTTAATGCCCCTGAACAAATAGAAAGTTTAGTTAAAATTTTATCAGAATGAAAAATTACTTTGTAACAGGTATAGGAACTGATGTTGGAAAAACCTTGGTAGCAGCTATTATAGTTGAAGCATTAGAAGCCGATTATTGGAAGCCAATACAAGCTGGTGATTTGAATAATTCTGACACAATTAAAGTCAAAAAATTAATAAGCAATTCTAAAACAGTTTTTCATCAAGAAGCTTATCGGTTAACACATCCAATGTCACCACATGCTGCTGCAAAAATAGATGAGGTAAAAATTGATTTAGATAAAATACAACTTCCAACAACTAATAACAATTTAATTATTGAAGGCGCTGGAGGTTTAATGGTTCCATTAAACAATAAAGAGTTAGTTATCGATTTAATTAAAAAGTTGAATGTTGAGGTAATATTAGTTTCTCAAAATTATTTGGGAAGTATTAACCATACATTGCTTAGTATAGAAAGTTTAAAAGCAAGAAATATAAAAATAGCGGGTATCATTTTTAATGGAGAACAAAATGTAGAGACTGAAAACTATATTTTAAGTTATACCGGAGTAAAATGCCTAGGTAGAATTCAGCAGCACGAAACCATTAATAAAGGAGTAGTTTTGGATTATAAAAAGCAATTCGAAAATTTATGAGTTTAAAACAAAAAGATAAACAATACATCTGGCATCCATTCGACCAAATGAAAGGAGCTGATATTATTCCTATCGTAAAAGGGGAGGGGGTTTATGTTTTTGATGAGGACGGTAAAAAATACATTGATGGTTTTTCTAGCTGGTGGGTAAATGTTCACGGTCATTCACATCCTTATATAGCTGAAAAAATTGCAGCACAAGCTAAGGAGTTGGAACATGTTGCATTTGGAGGATTTACACATCCTCAAGCGGTTAATTTAGCAGAACGATTAGTTAATTTATTACCACAAAATATTGAGAAGGTTTTCTTTTCTGATAATGGATCTACTGCTAATGAAGTAGCATTAAAAATGGCTATTCAGTATTGGTTTAATAAAGGTGAGAAACGGAATAAATTTATTGCGTTAGAAAACGATTATCACGGAGATACTTTTGGCAGTATGAGCTTAACAGCCCGTGGTGGGTTTAACGAACCTTTTGAGCGTTTCATGTTTGATGTTGATTTTATTACTCCACCAACAATAGAAAATAGAGAAGGTGTTTTAAAGCAATTTGAAGACTTATTAAAAACTAATGATGTAGCCGCTTTTATTTTTGAACCCATCGTTCAAGGGGCGGGAGGGATGTTAATGCATTCACCAGAAATATTATCAGAAATGATAGGCTTGTGTCAACAATATGGAGTATTAGCCATTGCTGATGAGGTTTTTACTGGCTTTGGGCGAACAGGAAAACTATTTGCTGTAGATTATTTAGCCAATAAACCAGATATTATTTGTTTGTCTAAAGGAATTACAGGCGGTTTTATGCCTTTAGGAATAACTGCTGTTGCAGATAAGGTTTACCAAGCGTTTTATTCGGATGACAAAAAACATACTTTTTTGCATGGACATTCTTACACAGGTAATCCAATAGCCTGTGCTGCGGCAAATGCTTCATTAGATGTGTTTGAAAAAGAAAACACGCTGTCTGCTATAAATAGAATTACGTTATTGCAGCAAGAATTTGTTAATGTTGTTAATGAACATCCTAAAGTTAGAGCAGCCAGAAGTTATGGAACAATAGCAGCATTAGAGCTAGAAACTCATGGGAAAAGCTCTTACTTTAATGCTGCAGGCAAAAAGGCCTATCTATATTTGTTGAACAAAGGAATTATTCTACGACCTTTAGGCAATGTTATTGTTATTGTTCCTCCTTTTTGTATAACAGAAAAAGAGTTAAAATTCATTTATCAAGGAATAACCAGTTTTCTTAATCATTCTTGACTTATTTGTTTGTGAAGATTGTCTTTATCAAATTTTGTAATACTTAGTTGGTACTTTTTTAAGTAAATAAATATCCAAGTAATAATTAAGCTAATACCTATTGAAAAAAGTAATGGAGTTTTGCTACTTTCCCATGCCAATACGGTTAAGAACTTTAAACTTATTAGGAAAGCAACTAATGAAAGCATGAAAATTTCAAACCAATTTAAAATTACTTTGTTTTTAAGATTATTAAACTCTTTGATAAATAATTCGTCTTTTGTACTCATAACTAATAATGATTTAAAACCACTATAAAGGTATATGATTAACTAATTGAAAATATACTGATTAACACGCTATTTCATTAAGTATTTATACTTAATGAAATCTTATAAAAGTTGTGATAAAACGAATTATCTTTTTATAAATTTATTATTGTAAATGGGTTTTCCGTCCTTAAGGATTGATACAATGTACGTTCCAGAAGTCCAGTTTTGCGTGTTTATTTTAGTTCTGTCAATTAATTTATCCGTTAAAATCAACTTACCAGTTAAGTCATAAATATTAAATGCTGTATTCTCGGTTGATTTTATATTTTTAATCCATAAATAATCGTCAGTTGGATTAGGGTAAATTTTAAAATTTTCTATACCTGTTTTTTCTTCATTAATACCAATAGCTGTTGCGCTGTTTGCAAAAGTATATTCACCTAGCATAATGCTATCAAGAATTACCCAACCAAATGCAAGACTAGAACTAATTGTGGTTTTTGTATAATAAGGGTATTCTGTCCAATCTGATTTTGGACTTTCTCTATATAACAAAATTAAACTATCACCATTTATTGGTACTAAATCTAAATCTAAATAACCACTAGAAGATCTTCCGTCAAAATTAAACCTTAACGTTCCGATAAAAGTTGTAGGCAAAATTCCATCAATACTCCAGTATCTACTTTCAGAAATTCTGTAGTTAAGAGGATTGTTTTTTATTGTATCTGGAGCTACCCAATGGTGCTCTAATTGTAGTAATGCAGAATCATTTATTGATGTTATAGTGATGTTAGCTACTAGCGAAAGAGCTTGATTACCAATCGATGTTGTATTTTTAATTACTAACTGATTATCTGTACGAGCTTGGTTTAATTTATTTCCTTCATTTAGGATATATACTGTTGGGTTAAAAGGAATAGTTAAATTACTTATGGAAGTTAGTCCAGAAGCCACAATAGTATCTACATGTTTATTCCAATTATTATCGTAAAAAGTAATTTCTAACGGAGTTCCTGTATGGAAATTTGTTGCACCTCTTAATTTTTGCTTGATATGTACAGCAACATCAAAATTTGGTCCGTTTGGAGTAACATCAACAGAGTCTATATCAAAATGAGAAAATCCCGGTGAAAATACCCAGTCATTAAAAAAGTTAGTCATATCAATTCCTGTAGAAGATGTTAATTCATCTCTAAATTGAGAAGCATTTATGTGTTTAAATTTATAATTATTGGTAATAGATTTTAATCCTACAAAAAATAAAGAATCACCCAAATAAGCTCTCATGTTGTGGGCAACTAAAGCACCTTTTTTATACGTATGATCACCATAAGTATATTGATGAGGTATTCCTGAAATTGCTCTAAACCCCGACTCATCTAAATGAGCAAATTGAACAACTTCTTTATTGTTGGTTTTAATTTCTGTTAAAGCAGTAGCATAGTTATATACTTTTTCTAAAAATAAATGCTCAGAATAAACTGCCATACCTTCATTTATCCACATGTCTTCAGCGGTTTCACAAGTAACTAAGTCACCCCACCAATGGTGTGAAAATTCATGAGCCATTAATGTTTCATAAGTTAATGATCCATTAGCAACAGCTCTAGGATAAGCAACATTAGTAGCATGTTCCATGGCTCCGGAGGAAAATGGAACTAACGAAAATCCGATTTTATTCCATAAATAAGGTCCATAACCACCTTCATAAGCATTTAATGCTCCGTTTAGGTTAATGAAAGAGTTTTTCATATTGGTAGTATCGGCAGCTACACCAACTAATTCTACAGGAATATTGCTTAAAATTCCACTGTAATTTTGATGAACAGTTTCATAATCTGCTACAGCAATACATGCTAAATAACTAGGAATTTCTTCATTCATTACCCATTTTCTTGAAATGGTATCACCTACAATTACAGTTTCACTAATTAGCTCACCATTACAATGGGCTTTTTTACCTGCACCAGTAATGATATTAAATTCATAAGAAGATCGTTCTACAAAATTATCAAAACATGGAAACCACATTCTCCCATAATTATGGGGGTTATCCTGAAAACCAACGCCTAAATTAAAAGCATAACCGCTACTAAAATAAAAACCCCCAAAGCCTGAAGGGTCCATTTGAGGGCTGCCGTAGTAATATACAGTTACAGAAGAGGTGTCAGTTATATTTAAAGTTGCTGGTAAAGTAATATCTATTAAAGTATCATTATGTGTAAAAACTAATGAAGTATTTTGAGAAATTATAGAATCAATGTTTAACTGTTGTAAATCTAATTGTAGCGTTGTAACACCATTAATTTTTGGAGTAAAAGTTACCACACAATTACCGCTTATTTGTTGGTTGCCCATATCTGTCATGTCTAAATTAATTTGATAATTTAAAACATCAACAGTGTCGCTTCTACTATTTAAAGCTTTATTGTTATGATTATGTTTTTGAGCAGATAAATCAATACAAAACAAGCTAAAGCAAGAGAAAAAGATAAGAGTCTTCATATTTGAATATTATTTTGAAATAAAGATACAGAAAAGAAAATAAATTGCCGTTAACAAGATGAAAGTGTACTGAAGCCGACAATTGTATTCCTAAGGTAAAATAATTTATGTTTTAATTATGAATTTTAATACTTTTATAACTTAATTTTCTTTGTAAATCATTGAATTGCTATGAAGCCATCAACTGAACTTTTTCAACTAATTAAATCACTGTCTAAATCAGAGAAGAGGTATTTTAAATTATCTTCTTCTTTACAGTCAGGAGAAAAAAATTACATGAAACTCTTTGATGAGATAGAATCTCAGGGGGAATATGATGAAGCAGAAATTAAGAAAAAATTTGCTAAAGAAAACTTCATCAATCATTTACCTTCAGAAAAAAACCATTTATACAACCTTATTCTTAAAAGCCTAAGAGGCTTTTATTCAGATAAATCTGCTGCCGCAATTTTACAAGAGCAACTTCGTAATATTGAATTGCTATTTAATAAGGCTTTGTATAAAGAGTGTTCTAAAATCATTAAAAAATCTAAAAAAATAGCTTATGACAATGAGAAATTTTACTTTTTGTTAGATTTAATTGATTGGGAAAAAACATTAATTGAAGAAGAGTATTTAAGAGGGAACTTTGATAAGGATTTAAACAAATTAGTAAAAGAAGAGTCTGAATGCGTTGAAAAGCTTAGGAATTTGGCAGAGTATCAGATGTTGTACTCAAAAATTAATTATGTTTTTAGAAAAGGAGGGTATGCTAGAAATGATGAAGAGCAAGCTATTGTTGATGAAATAGCTAATTATCATTTAATAATTGGGAAAAACACTGCTTTATCTACCAAGGCGGCAACAGCTTGTTATTATATTAAAGGATTGTGTGCTTCTACCGAAAGGAACATTGATGACTCCTATGTAAACTTTAAAAAGGTAATTAAAATAATGGAAGAAAATCCATTAATAATGAAGGAATTACCTAAGAGATATGTGAAGGCAATAAATAATTTAATGTTTGCTTACATGGATTATGGAAGATGGGATGAGTGTTTCGCAATGATAGATAAATTAAAAAACTTAAAAGATAAACCAGGTTTTGAAAGTTTAGATGTACAATTAAAACTCTTCACTTTTCCTCATAATGCAGAGTTGTTAGCTTGTATCAATCGTGCTGATTTTGGAAAAGCTCAAAATAAGGTAATACCAGCTATTTTAAGTGGTATTGAGTTTTATGACGGAAAAATTAATAATGAAGAGGTAATGTTATTTTATTATAATATTTCTAGAGCTTATTTTGGAGTAGAGGATTATAAAAGCGCCTTAAAGTATATTAATTTAGTTTTAAATGATAGCGAATCTGGTTTAAGAGAAGATGTTTATGCTTTTGCTAGATTAGTTAATTTGGTGATACATTATGAATTGGGTAATTATGATTTATTGGATTATACCATTAAATCTACCAAGCGTTTTGTTACTAAAAGTCAGAAAAACTATAAGTTTGAGACCGTATTTTTAAAAGACTTTAAAAAGTTAATTAAAAATAAAAATGCTGCCGACATGAAAATACTTTATGGAGAAATAAAAAATAATTTACAAGAAGTGTTAAAAGATCCTTACGAACAGGCAGCTAGTGAATATTTTGATTTTATATCTTGGTTAGATAGTAAAATTGAAAATAAATCGTTTGAAGCAATTGTGAAAAGTAAGTTGAAATAATAAACGATTAGCTTCTTTGTTTTACAGCTTCATACATAATAATACCAGCAGCAACCGATACGTTTAAAGAAGAAATTTCTCCTAACATTGGTATTTTTGCAATAGCATCACAACGTCTTAAAATTTGGTTAGAAATACCACTTTCTTCACCACCCATCACTATTGCAGTAGCTGATTTAAAATCAACATCATAAATGGATTTCTCAGTTTTTTCGGTGCAACCAACAATTTTAAATTCATTGGCTTGTAAAAACAAAACAGCATCGGTTAAGTTATCTACTTTGCAAACAGGTATTCTATGTAAAGCTCCAGCAGATGTTTTAATCGCATCCCCATTTATTTGAGCAGACTCTCTTTTGGGTACAACAATAGCATTTACTCCAGCACACTCAGCAGTTCGTGCAATTGCACCAAAGTTTCTAACATCAGTTAACTTATCCAACATTAAAACTAATGGAGTGGTATCAGTTTCTAATAAATCATTAATTACGGTTTCAAAATCAAACAATTCAATAGGAGATATTAATCCTACCACGCCTTGGTGATTACCAGTAGTTAGTTTGTTTAATTTAAAAATAGGAACATGAGAAAAAGGAATTTTTGCTTTTTTAATGGCATTACGTAATTCTGATAAACCTTGTCCAGTAATATCTCTTTGTATATAAAGCTTGTCAATTGCTTTGCCAGCATTAATGGCTTCAATTACTGGCTTAACACCATAAATAATGTCGTTTTCTTTTTCCATTCGGCAAAGTTAAAGAAAATGGTTTAGAGAAATTTATTTATTGTTTATAATCCATTGGGCTATAATTTTAGAAACCTCTTCGCCAGAATCTTTGTATAGATGATTACCGTCAGTATAAATGAATTTGTTATTCAAAGGAGTCATATCTAAATATCCTTTTGATTGAAGAGTTAATTCATCTATCTTATTATTGAAATTAGGCATTAATTCATCCTCAATATTCATCATACTTGGATGTATAGGAAGTCTAACAATATAAACACTACCATTCTTGTTTAAAAATTCAATTAAATTTTTTAAGTATTGAAACCTTAATGATGAATACTTATATGATGGGAGATTATTCTTACGGTAATCCTCAATTTTAGAGGTAATCCGTTTAATAGTTTCATTACTATCCATTGATGGAGATACCTCTAGCCATCCATCATTATGTAAAAATATTTTAGAATTATTTTTTTTTGTAAAAATGTCAAGGTATTTCCCGTTTAAGTTCTCTATTAAATAAAAAAAATTTGGGTTATAATCAACATATTGAGTAGTTGCAACACAGAGTTTATTTTCTCTAAACTTATTTAAATCATTTGGATCTTTAGTTTGTGATGAAATGCTCCAGGGATCAACAGTTACAATATAGATTCCATTTTTTGTGTTTTCTTTAATCTTTTTTTTAATACTGTTTAAATAAACTTTACCGTAGGGGCTATGGGCTACTGTAAAAGAATAATTAGTAAAGTTTTTATTGCAAATTTCATTAAATACTTTTGGTTGTAGTCCTTGTGCTGCCCTTGAAGTACCTAGAATTAAATTTTCCTGTTTAGGTGTTGTGAAACGAATATAGAAAGGATCAGTATTACCATCTGCTAATGATAATATTATGCCAAAAATAGCTGTAATGATTATAGAAAAAAGTGAAATTTGTAATAAAAACCTTTTCATACTTAAAATTGAAAATAAATGAATTCTTGTTTTGAACCACTAAGTAGGATAATAGTTAATGAAATGATTGTATAAAAAAACCATCTATAAAAGATGTTCCATTTTAGCCCTAATTTTGCAATTGCAAATTGTTGTTCTCTTCCTATCCATTCAATTAAAATAAAAATACCTAGTAATAAAAAAATCATTAAAGGATGTAATGATGTGTTTATAAAATCAGATCCTTTAGGAAGTATAAAAATAGTTTTTGAAAATATGCTAGAAATAATTTCCCAAGCATGTTCAATGTTTTTTGCTCTAAAAAATATCCATGCAAAAACTGTTAACCCAAAAGTTAAAATCATTGATAAAGTTTCTTTAATAGTTGGGAAATTTTTACCATGTGCTACCCAATCAATATTGTTTCGATTGTTATTGGTTAATAAAAGCGGTAAAAAGTAAACAGCATTTAAAGCTCCCCATATTATAAAGGTCCAATTTGCTCCATGCCAAAAACCACTAACAATAAAAATTATAAATGTATTTCGAATTTTTATCCACATTCCGCCTATACTGCCTCCTAATGGGATATATAAGTAATCTCGAAACCAAGTTGATAAAGAGATATGCCAACGCCTCCAAAACTCTGCAATATCTCTTGAAAAATAGGGGAAGTTGAAATTTTGCATTAAATTAAAACCAAATAGGCGTGAAGTACCAATGGCAATATCTGAATAACCTGAAAAGTCACAATAAATTTGAAATGTAAAAAATATTGCACCTAAAACTAAAGTGCTTCCAGAATAATCAATAGAATTATTAAATATTAAATTAGCGTATTCTGCACAATTGTCTGCAATAACTATTTTTTTAAATAAACCCCAAAGAATTTGCCTCATACCATCAATTGCCTTAGTATAATCAAAAGTTCTTTTTTTATAAAATTGCGGTAGTAAATTTGTGGCTCTTTCAATTGGACCAGCAACTAGTTGAGGGAAAAAACTTACAAATGCTGAAAAACCAATAATATCTTTTGAGGGCTTTAGTTGTTTTTTATAAATATCAATAGTATAACTTAATGTTTGAAATGTATAAAAACTTATCCCTACAGGTAAAATAATGTTAAGCGTATTGGCTTTTATCTCCATTCCAAAAAGTGAAAAAGCAGATATAAAATTATCTAAGAAAAAGTTGTAATATTTAAAAAATACAAGAACCCCAATGTTTACAGTAATACTAACCCAAAGTAAAATTTTTCTTTTAAAAGGTTTTTCTTGTTTTAAAAGACCACGACCAACAGAATAATCGACAAGCGTACTAAAAATTATCAATAATAAAAATCGCCAATCCCACCAACCATAAAACAAATAACTAGCAGCGACTAAAAAACAATTTTGAAGCTTTATATTTTTATTAAAAATAAACCAATAGAGTATAAAAACTATTGGTAAGAAAATAGCAAAGTCAATTGAATTAAATAACATGTTTTCTATTGATTACCATGTTGCGAAATTAGATAAAAATTAAAAAAGAAGGGTAATTTATAATTCACTTTGTCTTTCAATTGCAATGTTGAGGTACGAAATGTTGCAATTGAAAAGCTAAACATTCCGATAACTATCGGGATTGCGAAAGCACGTTACTTTTTTTGATTAACGGTTAGGCTAAAAAGCGATGCCATCCCGCAGGGTGGCTATGATTTTCAGCCGTTGTTGGCGGTTCGTTTTTTATTTTCTTAAATGCTTTGTCCAAATGTTAAAAGGTTGTTGTCTGGGTCAAGCAAGGCAAATTCCTTTTGTCCCCAAGGTTTGGTCTGCAATGTTCCGTTGGGATGAATTTCAATTTTATTGTCAAGCATAGATTTATATAAACCATCAATGTCATTGGTTCTAATATAAACCTGTCCATAATTCTCTCTGGGGTCAAGTCCTAAAAATTCAAAAAAATGAATTTCTATTTTATCCTTTTTAACCATTAGATACCTTTCAAAGTCGCCTATTTCTTGAAAGCCTAATTGATTTATGTAATAATGTCTTGTCGTAGATTTATTACGCATTGGTAATTTCGGGTTTATATCAATTAGCATGATTCTACTTTTAAATGACCTCCATCAACCGAATAAATGCAATTGCATTTATTCGCACTATGTGTTTAATCCAAATTTAGTAATTCAATCGGACTTTTAATAAATCCTACCATTTCTCCAGCTATCCACAGCTCTAAACCAAGCGTTTTTAAACATAGGCGAGCGGCTTAAACTAAAGTCGTTATCGCTAACAGGGTTGTTTACTTTATGAAAAACAAAGCTGATAGACATCATGTTATTTTCTTCGCCATAAATCCAATTTTCGTAGTCTTTGTTTTTGTAAACCACATTTGGGCTACCAAAAATAATGTAGATAATTCCTCTGTCTGTTTTCCAACCTTCTAAATAAGAAGTAAAGTAGTTGTTGGCGTTTTCTACTCTGTTGTAATATTCTCTAATTAATGTTCTGGCTCTATCATTACTTCCTGCAATGGTTAACCAAAAATCGTCCATTGCTTTTTTAGGGTTCAAGCTGTCGTGTAATAATTCAAATTCTTTTTTGGTTGAGATATAACGCATCGGTCCAACCATGTTTTCTAAGCTTTTAACTTTTGGAAAATTTTCTTGAAAATTAAAAATGGTAGGACCAGTTTTTACAGATTCTGATGCCTGAAAATGGTATAAGCCTTTTTTTTCTATCACATAACTTAACATGTTTACAGAGTCAAAGTCTAAACGACTACTAAAGTTGGGTTTAAAAACTAAAGGCTCTTCATTTTCATCTACCGAAAAAGGTGGCTTGGCAATAGGTAAATTGGTACTATAGTATTTTAATAAAATAGATAGTGCAGGGTTAGCTTCATTTTTGGTAATTAAAACTTTATCGTTGGTATTAAAATGATTTTTAAAAACTACATTTTGATTAGAATCGAGTAATAAAAAATTTTGATAATTATAAATGTCTAGTCGATTAACACCAATTCTTTTTCTAATAAATTGATCTCTGTTGATATCATTAAAAGTAATTACCAAATCATAGGCTTTATTAGGTGTTGTTTTTAAATTAATTAAACCATCTAAATATTTTTTTTCCTTACCATCACCATAATCAATAAAAGGAACGGATGCGCTATCTGTAATTGCATTGGTACTTTTATCTACCAATTCATACTGTATCAATAGGTTGGCACTAAAGGTAGAATCGCCTCTTTTTTTGGTGTATAAAATGTCTTCAGAACTTAACCTAAAATACAATTCACTAAGGGTATCATTTTTATGAAAAACAACATGCTCAGGATCTATTAAATTTAAGCCAGGCATATAAATCCCAGCCACATTTTTATTGGTAGCAGCTTTCTCTCCCGATTTACACGCAGAAATAAAAGCAATTGCAATTAATAGGATAATTAGTTTATTCTTCAAGTTGATTGTTGTTTTCGTCAAAATATGTTGCGTCAATTTGTTTTGATGTTTTAGCGCCTAATGTTTTTATTTTTTCTGCTCTTCCAATTAAATTACCAGAACCTGTTTTTAATTTGTTAACAGCTCCATTGTAAGCATCTTGCGAAGTTGATAAGCCTTTTTGGATTTTTTCTAAATCTTCTATAAAGCCAACAAACTTATCATACAAAGCTCCACTTTGTCTGGCAATTTCTAAGGCGTTTTTAGTTTGTCGTTCTTGTTTCCATACAGATGCAACAGTTTTTAATGTAGCCAATAATGTAGTGGGGCTAACAATTATAATTTTTCTATCCCAAGCATAGTTGTAAATGCTGTTATCCGATTGTAACGTAAAACTAAATGAAGGCTCAGAAGGCATAAACATTAATACAAAATCGGGGGTGTTTAAACCTGGTATTTGGCTGTAATCTTTTTTAGATAAAATATCGATGTGACTTTTTACGGAAGCTAAATGTGCTTTTGCTTGAATAGCCTTTTCAGTTTCATCATCAGTTTCAACAAAATTAGTGTAAGCAGTAATTGATACTTTAGAATCAATGATAATTTGTTTGTTATCAGGTAAGTTAATAATTACATCTAACCTGCTTCCGCCACCATCTTGATTGGTATAATAATCTTCTGTTTTATATTCTTCACCTTTTATCAGTCCAGAACTTTCTAGGATCTTTTCTAAAATTAGTTCGCCCCAATTACCTTGAGTTTTGCTGTCTCCTTTTAAAGCTTTGGTTAAACTCTGAGCATCTAAACGCATTTGTTGGTTTAGTTCTGATAGGGTTTTTATTTCTACCATCAATGCAGAGCGTTCTTTTAGCTCTTTTTCGTATTTGTCATCAACCTTTTGCTCAAACGATTTAATGTTTTCTTTTAAAGGAGATAAAATTTCATCCAATCTTTTTTGGTTAGATTCTGCAAACTCAGAAGAGTTTTGTTTGAGTAACTTATTGGCAATTAATGAAAATTCGGTAGTAAATTTTTCTTGCAATTGTTCAATTTCGCCTTTTTGCTCTTTTAGTCTTATTGCAAGGTTTTGGTTTTCGGTATTTAATTGAGAATTGTTGGCAATCAATTGTTCTTTTTGGGTAAGAAGCTCTTCAATTTGAATCTTTTGTTCTTTGTAATTTTCTACGGCAGCACTTAATCGACCAGTTAAAGTTCCTATTTCACTTTTTAATTCATCAGCGTTATTGTTCATTAATCCATCGTTGGCATTACCTTTTTTAAGTAACCAACCCAATGCGAAACCAACACCAATACCTATAATTAAAAGAATAATACCCATTAAATCCATTCACAAAAACTTAGGCAATAAAGTTAAGATAAATATGTGAAATTGGTAAAGAATTAATACTTCAAAATAAGGATAGGGGTTCCTTCTTCAATTAAGTCATACAATTCCATTACATCGCTATTTTTCATTCTAATACAACCATGCGAAGCGGGTTGACCAATTAAACCCTCTTCTGGTGTTCCGTGGATGTATATGTAACGATTATAAGAATCTATGTTTCGGCCTTTGTTAATACCAGGTTCTTCACCTTCTAACCAAAGAATACGAGTAGTAACATAATCGCCACCAGCTTTTTGTTTATCAGTTAATACCTTGGCAATTTTACCATTGTATTCACGAGCTTCTAAAATGCCAGCATAAGGTACATTGTCTCCAAGTTTTCTTTTAATAGTGTGTAAGCCTGGTGGAGTTTTTAAACTGTGTAATTTGTTTCCAACCCCTTTTAATGCAGTAGATATAGGGTACTTTTTTACAGTAGAATCATTTTCTATTAAATACAGTTTTTGATGTTTGATAGAAACATACATGTATTTGTTAAAATTTTTGTCTTTGTACTTTAGTTTTAAGTATTCCGATAAAAAATTGGCAATGGTTTCTTCTTTAGGTTCTTCTTTTGGAATTTCAATAATTTCGGGTGCTTCAACTACTGTTTTTTCAATATTTTTTGTTGATTTACAAGAAAATAGTAAACAACAACCCATTACAATTAATAAAATGTAAAGCTGATTTCTCATTTATTTTTTCTCATTCATTTTAAACATAATGTTGTAAAACAGCTTAGGGAACAATGTTTTAAACGGGATACTCAACAATTCTTTTTTACCAATGTATTGGTGATTTTTGTTTGACTTTAAAGCCTTAATAAACTTTTTAGCAAACACATCTGTTTTCATTCCATTTTCTTGAGCAGGACTATTTTTATTATGCTTACTACCATCTGCAGTAATTGCATTTAATGTAACATTTGTATTTATAAAGCCTGGAGAAACTAATAAAACAGCAATGTTATCTTTCTTTAATTCTAATCGAAAAGAATCGTAAAAGCCATACAAAGCATGTTTAGATGCAGCATAAGTACTCAGGTTAGGTAAACCAAATTTGCCTATAATACTAGTGGTAACGACAATTTTACCACTTTGTTGCTGCTGCATAATTGGAACAACCGCTTTTGCTAATGCTACATTACCAAAGTAATTAACGTCCATTATTTTTTGCTCAACTGTTTTGTTGGTTTTTAATGCGCTTCCTTCTTGGCTTATTCCTCCGTTATTAATAAGTACATCAATGCGGTTAAATTTATCCATCACTTTTTTAACCCAATCATTCACATGATCATGTTGTTCCAAATCAATAGGTAGGATTAAAATATCTTCATCAGGTAATGAAATGTTTTTTCTAACCCTTTCTAATTCAACTATTCTTCTTGCAGAAAGCACAATTTTACAATTCTCTTTTGCAAGTGCATAAGCAATAGCTTCACCAATACCTGATGATGCTCCTGTTAACCAAACTACTTTACCTGATAAATTCATGCTACGAATATATAAATTGCTGTTGGATGTTTTAATTTTATACTTTTAACTTTTAAACCGTTCATTCTTTAAAACATTGGTAGGTAAAAAATATTTTATTTTTTTTAATAATATTTGTGAATGAAGTAAAAAAGTCTATTTTTGCAGTCCAATTTTTAGGGAAAGTATTAAAAATATAAAAAAATGAAACGTACATTTCAGCCATCAGTAAGAAAAAGAAAAAACAAGCACGGTTTTAAAAGTAGAATGGAAACGGCTAACGGTAGACAAGTTTTAGCAAGAAGAAGAGCTAAAGGAAGAAAGAAACTAACTGTTTCTGACGAACCAAGACATAAAAAATAATGATATTATTTTAAATATATAAAAAGGGATGCAATTTGCATCCCTTTTTTTTGAACAAATTTTTAAAAACTGTTGAAAAGTTAGCTTAGTTATTTTACTCCTTTTGAAGTAATTTCGTGGCTAATTCAAGACACCTAAAAAGACTTATCTTATGCCTAAAGACAATAGCATTAAACACATTTTAATAATCGGTAGTGGACCAATCGTAATCGGACAAGCTTGTGAGTTTGATTATTCAGGTTCTCAAGCATCACGTTCGTTAAGAGAAGAGGGAATTATTGTTACTTTAATTAACTCGAACCCTGCAACAATAATGACGGATGAGGTAACTGCTGATAATGTTTATTTATTGCCATTAGATACGAATTCAATTATTAAAATTTTAGAAGAGCATCCAGATATTGATGCAGTGCTTCCTTCGATGGGTGGGCAAACTGCATTAAACTTAGCGATTGAATGTGAAAATACAGGGATTTGGGAAGATCATAAGGTAAGAATGATCGGTGTTGATACCAAAGCGATTGAAATTACAGAAGATAGAGAGTTGTTTCGTCAGAAAATGGAAGAAATTGGAATACCAATGGCACCATCGATAACAGCAAAATCATATTTAGAAGGAAAAGAAATAGCACAAAAAATTGGATTCCCATTAGTTATTCGTCCTTCTTTTACATTAGGAGGAACAGGTGGAGCAGTAATTTATGATCCAGCAGAATATGAAGAAGCATTGCATAGAGGATTAAAAGCTTCACCCATTCATGAAGTAATGATAGATAAAGCTGTAATAGGCTGGAAAGAATATGAGTTAGAATTATTAAGAGACAATAATGATAATGTTGTTATTATTTGTTCGATAGAAAATTTTGACCCTATGGGGATTCATACAGGAGATTCAATTACTGTTGCTCCTGCAATGACATTATCTGATACAACTTTTCAGAGAATGAGAGACATGTCTATTAAAATGATACGTTCTATCGGAAATTTTGCTGGTGGCTGTAATGTTCAGTTCTCTGTAAGTAATGATGCGAATGAAGATATTATAGCAATTGAAATTAATCCTAGAGTTTCTCGTTCATCAGCTTTAGCATCTAAAGCAACTGGTTACCCAATTGCTAAAATTTCAGCTAAACTAGCAATAGGGTATAATTTAGACGAATTGAAAAATCCAATTACTGGATCAACATCTGCTTTATTTGAACCAACATTGGATTATGTTATTGTGAAAATACCTCGCTTTAACTTTGATAAATTTAAAGGTGCAGATAGAAGATTAGGTTTCCAAATGAAATCTGTTGGAGAGGCTATGGGTATTGGTAGGTGTTTTCAAGAAGCCTTACAAAAAGCTTGTCAATCGTTAGAAATAAATAGAAATGGGTTAGGTTGTGATGGAAAAGAATTAACAAATCAAGATCAAATATTAAAAAGTTTAGAAAACCCAAGTTGGGATAGACTATTCCATATTTACGATGCCATTAAATTAGGCATTCCGTTTAAAACGATATACGAAAAAACAAAAATTGACCATTGGTTTTTACGCCAAATAGAAGACTTTATTAAACTTGAGAAAAGAGTTGAGAAATATACATTAAATGATATTCCAAAAGATTTAATGTATGAGGCAAAACAAAAAGGTTATGCGGATAGACAAATTGCTCATTTATTGAAATGTTTAGAAAGCGAAGTTTACAGTAAAAGAACAGAAATGAATATTAATAGAGTTTATAAACTCGTTGATACTTGTGCTGCTGAGTTTCCTGCAGAAACACCTTATTACTATTCTACTTTTGAATATGAAAATGAATCTATCGTATCGGATAAAAAATCGATAGTTGTTTTAGGTTCAGGTCCAAATAGAATTGGTCAAGGAATTGAGTTTGATTACAGTTGTGTGCATGGCGTTATGGCAGCTAAAGAAGCTGGTTACGAAACTATTATGATTAACTGTAACCCTGAAACAGTATCAACAGATTCTGATATTTCTGATAAACTTTATTTTGAGCCTGTTTTTTGGGAGCATATTTACGACATTATCAAACACGAAAAACCTGTAGGAGTAATTGTTCAATTAGGTGGACAAACTGCATTAAAACTAGCTGAGAAATTAGAAAAATATGGTATTAAAGTATTGGGCACTTCTTTTGAAGCGTTAGACATTGCAGAAGATAGAGGAAGATTTTCTAAAGTATTGGAAGAATTAAAAATTCCTTTTCCACAATACGGAGTAGTTGTTAATGCTGAACAAGCCATAGAACTTTCTAAAGATTTAGGATTTCCTTTGTTAGTTAGACCTTCTTATGTTTTGGGTGGACAAAAAATGAAGATTGTAATTAATGTAGAAGAATTAGAACATCATGTAGTTGATATTTTGCGTTCAATGCCGAATAACCAAATCTTGTTAGATCACTTTTTAGGTGGAGCAATTGAAGCTGAAGCTGATGCCATTTGTGATGGAACGGATACTTACATTATTGGTATTATGCAGCACATAGAGCCTGCAGGTATTCACTCAGGAGATTCGTATGCAGTTTTACCCCCATATAATTTAGGAGATTTGATCATCACACAAATAGAAGAAATCACTAAAAAGATTGCGGTAGCGTTAAAAACAGTTGGATTAATTAACATTCAATTTGCCATTAAAGATGACATCGTTTATGTGATTGAGGCTAATCCTAGAGCATCTCGTACTGTTCCGTTTATTGCGAAAGCATATAGAGAACCTTATGTAAAGTATGCTACCAAAGTAATGTTGGGCGATAAAAAAGTAAAAGACTTTGATTTTAAACCACATAAAGAAGGTTACGCTATAAAAATCCCTGTATTTTCATTCGAGAAATTTCCGAATGTGGATAAAGAATTAGGACCAGAAATGAAATCTACAGGAGAAGCAATTTATTTTATTGATAGTTTAAAAGATAAGTTTTTTAGAGACATTTATGCTGAAAGAAACTTGTATTTGAGTAGATAAAATGTTGTGTGTCATTCTGAGCGAGCTTGCACTGAGATTGCCGAAGTGAAGAATATACAAATCGAAGTGATGAATCTTTTAAGTTTAGAATAAATTAAGTTAGAAGATACCTCCACTTTGGTCGGTATGACAAAGAATGTCATTTTGACTGAAATTATTAAATGGTTAGGATTTTGTAAATATCGTTTCTAGATATAAATAGAATTAATATGATTTATCAAGCTAGTATTCCTGGTATTTTAAGAACAATAATAATAATTTTTATTATTTATTATGTGTTTAAATTATTCGCTAAATACGTATTTCCATTTTTATTAAAAAGATGGTTAAATAAAAAGATGGGGCAATTTCAAAACCAAGCACAAGCACAATTTAAAGAACAAGAAAAAGAGCGCCAATTTGCCAAAGAGCACGAAGGTGAAGTTAAAATTAAAACTAAAAGCAAACACGACAAACCAGAATCTGATGGACTTGGAGAGTTTGTGGATTATGAGGAGGTGGAATGATTTTGTTACTTTCGTTTAACGCCCAATCTATGTTTTGGTAGGGCGATTTAAAAGTACTGTTTTTCGTTTACCTAATTAGCCAAAGCTTTGGCTTTGGGGTTTAACTTTTTTTCTGCTAAAACGTCAAAACAAAGTTTTGGCGGTGTTTATTAATTGCTTTACAGTTTCAAATACGCACCAACTGCCCTATAAAATATAGATGATGTTAGGCACTATTATTTTTCTACTAACTCTATAAGACTATCATTTCTGTATATTTCTATTGTATCCAACTTTCCTTGAATACTATAAACACTCCATTCACCATTCTTTTTCCCATTGTCGAAAAATCCATCAACGTATAATTCACCTGATTTGTAATATTCTTTTACTTGTCCAGACAAAGCACCGTTTATATAATTTGTTTCCATTATAATGATACTGTCCTTGCTTTTAGTAATCCAAGTTCCGACTTCGTGACCGTTTAAGTATTTTCCATAAACTATTGAACCGTCCTTCTTATGTTCTTGAGAATTACCTTGTAACGTATCTCGAATGTATTTTCTTACGAATTTTTCCCCAACAGAATTATAATATTCCCAAACGCCAGTTTTCTGTCCTATTTTGTATTCTCCTTTGATAGATAATTTTTCTGATGGTAGATATTCAATGTATTCTCCAGTTAGGAGTCCATTGCTAATAGACCAACGTTTTTCTAATTTCCCAGTTTGGAAGTAAGTTGATTGTTCTCCCCTTATTAGTTCATTTGTTTTGTCGCTGGAACACTTGATGTTACCATCTGAGTAATATCCTATTACGGTCTTATTTGTAGTGTCTTTTACAGAGTTATATTTCACTAACCATTCAATATTCCCATTGTCATAATATGACACTATTCTTTCATTCTTATTGTTACCGCAGGAGTAAAAAAGAATCAATGATAATATTGTAATTATTTTTTTCATAAAGTTGTGCCTAACGACTTTGTTGGGAATGTTTTAATATTCTTTACATAAGTGTTAAACGAAGTTAGTTGTTTTTAATGACAAAGTCAAGGCATTAATTTTTTAAAGATTATCTTTACCTTAAAATTTTAGTGCATGTCAAAAAAAGTAATGATTGTTGTGGGAACGCGTCCCAACTTTATAAAAATAACACAGTTCGAAAAAGCTTTTCAAGCTTATGGTAATGAGTTTGAATACATTTTAGTACACACCCAACAACATTACGATGAAAATATGTCTGACATATTTTTTACCCAATTAAAACTAAAACAACCCGAATACTTAAATGTAACTCCAGCTAGTCCTGCTAACCAAATTGGGCAAGCCATTATAGAAATAGAAAAAGCGGTTATTAAACACCAACCAGATGCTTTAATTGTTGTAGGAGATGTTAACTCAACTTTAGCAGGAGCAATAGTTGGGAATAAAACAGGTACTAAATTGTACCACTTAGAAAGTGGTTTAAGAAGTTATGACAATGAAATGCCTGAAGAGATTAATCGGTTAATGACCGATTTAGTGGCAGATGGCTTTTTTGTTACCGAGCAAAGTGGTTACGACAATTTAATAGCTGCTGGTAAAACCAAAGAACAAATACACTTTGTAGGTAACACTATGATAGATACTTTGGTAGCTTTTGATGAAGTCATTCAACAAAATAATATTTTAGAAGAGCTAGGAGTGGAGGAGAAAAAGTTTGTATTAATGACCATGCACCGACCAAGTAATGTAGATACCAAAGACCGTTTAGAAATTTTGTTAAACATTATTGGTAAGGTTTCAGAAAATAGCCATTTGGTATTGCCCATCCACCACAGAACAAAAAACAGTTTAATAAAACACGGATTGTTTGAACAATTAACAAGTAATCCAAAAGTGATTATTACAGAGGCTCTAAATTATTTGGCGTTTCAAAAATTAACCAGTGCATGTAAATATGTGCTAACCGATAGTGGAGGAATACAAGAAGAAACTACGTTTCGACAAGTGCCTTGTTTAACACTGAGAGATAATACCGAAAGACCATCAACCGTTACTATTGGAAGTAATGAATTGGTAGCTTACAATTACGAAGCGGTAGCTAAAAAAATTAATGAAATAGAAAACGGTACCTATAAAAAAGGTGCTGTTCCTCCGTTTTGGGATGGACAAGCTACTCAGCGGATTGTTGAGGTGTTGAGGAAAGATTTAAACTAATAACCTAAAAAACTATGGAAACTGCAGAACAACTTATTACCCAACCTATCAACGAAAGAGTTGGCTTTTGGACTCGCTTAGGTGCTTACTTAATAGATTTTTTATTTGTAATGGTTTTTGGTGTAGCCGTTGGAGTAGTAATAGGTGCAGATTTAGCTCCTGTGTTTTTTGGAGATCAAATTGACAAGCTTGCAGTTTTTAATTCTTATGGAGCTGATTTTGATAAGATTCTTCCTAACTTTTATGGATGGATGGTTAAAATAATGGAAATTGCTGCTGGTACTACCTTGGTAGGTTTTATACTAATAATTCTTGAAGGTTCTACTGGTCAATCTATTGGTAAAATGGCTTTAAAAATTAAAAATACCAATGTAGATGGAACTCCTGCTTCTGCTCAAAAATTATGGATTAGAGCGTTGTTAAAGTACGGAGCATCCATATTATCGTTATTAGGTAGTATGTCCGGTTTATTTGTAATTAGTACGCTAGGCAGTATTTGGAGTTTGGTAATCTTTATCGGTTTCTTTCTAGTGTTTATGGATAACCGACAAACCATCCATGATATGATTGCTAAAACTGTTGTTTCGAGATTGAAAAAATAGGGGATTATTCTTCTTTTAGGGTTTTCATATATTTTCTTTTTTGTCTAACACTATAAATAATTCCAAGCACCAATCCTACCAAACCACCTAGGTAGCTGAAGTTATGTATTGAACCAACAATAATAAAACTTTCAATATCTATTAAGTTTTCAGGAAAGGACCAATTGGGATTGTTTTTAACTAAGAACAGGTAACCATAACAAAATCCAATAACTCCAAACAATAAAGCAATTCCAATTGTTAAGAGAAAAGCTTTCATTGTTGATTTAAACATTTCTTTAGCATTTCTATGTATTAATCCAATAGATGCTAGGACTATTCCGATAATCATTCCAACCCACCAAGTTGCCATAATTCCAACAATACTAGCTCCTAATCTCGGATTTGTAAGTTGTATTTCTGGGGATGTTTCAGTTCCAATATTTTCTCCTATCCAATTGTTAAGTCCAAATTGAATGAATTTAAATTTTGTGTAATATTCATTCGAAATGGTGTAAGTAATTTGATCATGTATTATACCATAAAATGCTCCTAAAATTGGAGCAATTATTAAAATCAAGATTAAAATAAGTAGTTTATACAAAGTGTTTTTGGTTAATCAATTTTGGTTAAATCTTCCCTTTATCTGAAAGCATAATGGCAATGGCTTTTGTCTTCTCAAAATGAGAGAAGATAATTATCATAATTACCGTAATAGGAATACTTAAAATCATACCTGTAATTCCCCAAAGAGCCCCCCAAAAAGAAAGTGCAAAAATGGTAACGAAAGAACTTACGTTTAATGAGTTACCCATCAATTTAGGCTCTAACAAATTACCTACTAGCACTTGTATTGCTCCAACAAAAATTAACACCATTAAACAAGGAGTAAACTCTCCAAATTGTAACAGGCAAAACATAGCTGGGAACAACGTGCCTATTAATGAGCCAATGGTTGGTATAAAGTTTAACATAAAAATTAAAAACGCCCAAAAAACAGGAGAATCTATTCCAATAAGTAATAATACAAGGTAACTTGCTGCTCCTGTTATTAGACTGACTAAGGTTTTTAAGCCAATATAACTGGATGTTGATTTTTCTATTTTATCTAAAATAGTACTTATTTCTTGTAGTCGGTTATTTTTAGCAAAAACAGCTTTTAATTTATTATGAAAATTTGCTTCTTCTAAGAAAATAAACAGTGCGTAAATGATAATTAAAAAGGCATTGCCTAGCATTTCTGTTAAAGAATTAAAGATGGATTTTAAGATTACTCCAAAATTAAAATCGCCAGCATTAGCTTTAAGCATTTCAACTAAATTAATGTTTAATAAATCGTTTAATTGAGCGATAATCAACTCAACATTTGGTTGGTATTCTTGATAAGAATTAGCAAGGGTGTTGATGTTTGCTAACAGTATTTTAGAAACAAAGCTTAACAAGGTGATCATACCTGCTGAAATAAGTACATTTTTAAACCAGCCAGGAATTTTCGTTTTTATAAAATTAGACTTATTAATAAACTGCCTTATTTTACGAACCATAAACCATAAAAGCAAAGCGAATATAAAAGGAATCAACAAGCTTCTTCCATAAATTAATACAATAACTATCGCTATAGTGGTAATAAAAAAGTAGGCTGTATTTTTCATTTTATTTTTTGTTTAGATAAATGTAATAAAAAGAATTTGGCTAAAGACCCATGTTGGATTAACAATTTGATTTTGTATGAAAATGTCAGTTCGAGTGAAATTCTGTAAGAATTTAGTATCGAGAACACTCGAACTGACAATGATTTTATAATTGATGCTTTAATAATTTAGCTATAGTAATGTTCAATTCCTTTTCTAACAATAGGTAATTGTCATAAGAAGCATAAAAATAATTGATTTCCATAAAATACTGTATAGAAGATGTTTCGCCTAGCTCCAATGCTTTGTTTAATAAATCTACGTTGTTGATTGTAGCTTGCAATTTTTGATATTCGTTTAGAGCAATATTTAAACTTTCGTATTTTTCGTAAAGCTGTTTTATTTCATAATAATGTTCGTTATGGTGTTCTTCTACCTGTATATTGTTGTAGAGTAAGTGAGCTTTTTGGTGTTTTACAGAGTTTTTACTTTCCCATAAAGGAATTGTAATTCCTGCATAAATTCCTTTAAATGTTTGTCCTAATATTTTTTGTAAACGATAACCACCTTCTAATTTAGGTAAGGACATCGCTCTGCTTAATTCCACTTTTTTCTGATCAATTTCATTTTGTTGATGGATGGTTTTTAAGTTTGGGTCATTCTCTTCAATTGTTTTTTCTAAGGCTTCAAAAGTTGGGATTATGGGGTTTATAGGGTAAGTGTTTTCGTTAAACTCAACAGGTGTACCACCATTTAATTCGCTTAAGCGTTGGTTAAATTGATTGATTTCACTAGTTGTTAGCCTCAATTCATTCTCTAAATTAATTAGGTTTAATGTGGCTTTGTTAGCATCTAAACTATTGGCATCTCCCAACTTTAATTTTAACTGATATTGTTGTTGTAATTTTTTAGCATTGTCAACTCGCTTAATCAATTCAGCTTGTTTTTTGTTGAGGTATGTTAACTCTAAACAATACTCTTTTGCAGCCATTAACGTATTCTGACGGTAAGCTTCAACATAAAAATCTGATTGAATAATCTGTTGGTTAGCAACTTGATTTTTTTTACTATAAGCCGTTGGAAAATCAAATGATTGTACCACTAAAAAATCTGTTTGATTACCGGCTGTTGCTGGTGAACCCGTTAGGTATTCATATTCTAACTTTGGATTAGAAGGGTTGATGCCAGTTTTAAATTGCAACTTTTTTGCCTCCCAATATTGTTTGTTCGCCTGCATGGCTTTATTATTTTTTTCAATGTCAGTAAGAATCAAATCAATTTTGTTTTGAGCCTTGGCTGTAATTGTAAATAATGTGATATATATTAATAATAGCGTTCTCATTTTGTTTCTTTTTTAATGTTTGCGAAAAAATAAACTATCGGAATAATAAAGATGTTTAATAGTGTTGAGCTTAGTAAACCCCCAAGTATTACTTTTGCCATAGGACTTTGTATTTCATTACCAGGTAAATCTCCTGTTAAGGCTAAAGGAATTAATGCCAATGCAGTTGTTAAAGCTGTCATTAAAATTGGATTTAATCGATCTAATGAACCTTGAATAATAGAATCATATAACCCAATTCCTTCTTTTTGAAGTGCAGCATATCGAGAAACCAACAAAATACCGTTTCGAGTAGCAATTCCAAAGAGCGTAATAAAACCAATAATTGAAGGAATACTAATAATACCAGAAGTTAACCATACACTTAACACACCACCAATTAATGCCAATGGTAAGTTCAATAATATGATACTTGCCATTTTAACATCTTTAAATTCTTGATACAATAGCAAGAAGATAATTAAAAGTGACATGATAGAAGTTAAGAAGAGGATTTTGGAAGCTTTCTCTTCGCTTTCAAACTGACCACCATATTCAATTCTGTAGTTTTCTGGAAGAGGTACATTGTCATTAATAGCTGTCTTTATTTCTTTAATTACGCTGCCTAAGTCGCGTTCAGCAACATTTGCAGAGACTACAATTTTTCGTTGAACATTTTCTCTGTTTACCGTATTTGGGCCAGTTGACGAAATAATGTCTGCAACATAAGATAAAGGTATTTTATGTCCTTGATGATCATCAATTAATACATTTTTAATAGCCTCTATTTTACCTCTGTTCTCATCATTGAAACGGAGAATTAAATCAAAACTCTTATTAGCGTCAAAAATTTGAGCTACTTTTTCTCCTGCAAATGCAACATCAATAAATTCAGCAAATTGACCGATGGTAATGCCATATTTTGCCAACATATCTCGTTTGGCTTTAATTTGGATTTGTGGAATTTCAACTTGTTGCTCGACACTTAAATCAACCAAACCTTCAATGTTATTAATGTTACTTTCTATTTGCTTTGCTAAAGAGAACATTTTATTTAAGTCAGTCCCAAAAAGTTTAATGGCAATGTTTGCTCTTGTCCCAGAAAGCATGTGGTCAATTCT
Source organism: Vicingaceae bacterium (assembly GCA_037969435.1). Taxonomy (GTDB): domain Bacteria; phylum Bacteroidota; class Bacteroidia; order Flavobacteriales_E; family Vicingaceae. The sequence goes on along the minus strand of JBBKXK010000018.1, from coordinate 131,629 downwards.
ATGACTAATTGGTTGTCCGATAGTAATGTTAGCGGAGGTAACAGCACCTAGTTTCTCTCTTACTTCAGCCATAAATTCTTCCCTACTTCTTTCTTTTAAGATAAAAGGAGCTTCAATTTCGGACGAGTTAACTCCTTGTGCATGTTCATCTAATTCGGCTCTACCAGTTTTTCTGGCAGTTATGGCTATTTCAGGAATAGTTAATAAAATTTTCTCAATACTATTGCCAATTTTATTAGACTCATCTAACGATATACCTGGTACACTAACAGCACTTATTGTTAAACTGCCTTCATTAAATTCAGGTAAAAAACTTCTGCCTAAGCCTACCAATAAAAAACTCGCTATTAAAAATAGAATAATCGCGAAACCTAACATCGCTTTTTTAAGTTTCATTACCTTTATTAAAGCATTACTGTAATGTTTGTTTAAGAAGTTCTCTAACCAACTTCCATTAGCTTGCTTGAGCAACATTTTGTTGTTATTAAGCATGTAACTACAAAGCACAGGGGTTAACGTTATTGCTACTATTAATGATGCAAATAGCGAAACAATAAAAGAAATGCCTAATGGTTGTAACATTCTGCCTTCCATACCACTTAAAAAGAAAAGCGGAATAAATGCAACAATAATAATAAGGGTAGCATTAAAGATGGAAGACCTAATTTCTTTAGATGCTTCGTAAACTATTTTAAGAGTAGCAACTCTTTTTGATTCTTCCTTCTTTGCATTTTCTCTTAATCGTTTAAAAACATTTTCAACATCTATAACGGCATCATCAACTAAAGAGCCTATGGCAATCGCCATACCTCCTAAAGACATGGTGTTAATAGTTAATCCTAAAAATTTTAAAGTAATAATAGAAACGATTAATGAGATTGGAATTGCAATTAACGAGATGATGGTTGTTCTAAAATTCATTAAGAACAAGAACATAATTATAACAACAAAAATAGACCCTTCAATTAATGCCTTTTGGATATTACTTACCGAAGATTTAATAAATTCTGCTTGTCTAAAAATTTTAGTGTTAATTTTAATATCAGGAGGTAAAGTCTTACTCAACTCTAAAATTGCTTGATCTATTTTTTTAGTCAATTCAATGGTATTGGTGCCCGGTTGTTTAGCAACTGTAATTATCACTGCTTCTTTTCCCATTAATGAAGCATCACCAATTTTAGGAATTGCTCCACCAATTTTTATTTCAGCAACATCAGAAATTTTTATGGGGATGTCATTAATTACTTTAATTACCGAATTTCCAATTGCTTCAGGATTTTTTGTTCTACCAATTCCTCTAATAATGTATTCGTTGCCATATTCATTAATAAAACCACCAGAAGCATTGATGTTACATTCTTTACTGGCTGCTAATAATTCAGTCATTGAAACATTGTAATGTTTCATTTTTTGAGGAGAAGCTAATATTTGATATTGTTTGTATTCACCACCGATTACAATTACTTGTGAAACTCCACCTGTTGCTAATAACCTTGGTCTGATGTTCCAATCAGCTAAGGTTCTTAAATCTAAAGGGCTAGTTGAATCTGAAGAAAGTCCAATTAACATAATCTCACCCATAATAGATGATTGAGGAGCGAGAGTCGGATTTCCAACACCCAAAGGAAGACTTTCATTAATTGTAGCTAACTTTTCACTTACAATTTGTCTGGCTCTAAAAATATCTGTGCCCCATTCAAACTCTATCCAAACAATAGAAATACCTGCTGCTGAAGAAGACCTAACCCTTCTTACATTGGTAGCACCATTAAGTCCGGTTTCTATTTGAAAAGTAACTAGTTTCTCAACTTCTTCAGGTGCCATTCCATGAGCTTCAGTTAATATTACCACTGTAGGAGCTGTTAAATCAGGAAAAACATCAACCTCCATTTTTGATGAGGTATATATACCAGCAATTAAAAGCAAGGCAGAAGCAGCAATAATTATTAAGCGATTATGCAGCGCATATTTTATAATTTTATTTAACATAATTGATGCTTTTAATGTTCATGACCATGTGCAGGCATTTTTCCTGACATGCTTGCTAATTTTATTTGATAAGCTCCTATAGTGACAACTCGTTCATTTTCTTCTAAACCAGAAAGTACTTGAATTTGAAACCCATCGTTTGCACCAAGTTTTAACTCTCTTTTTTCAAAAGCTTCACCTGATGTTTGCACATAAACGTAGTAAATTCCTTGCTCTTCTATTAAAGCAGAAAAAGGAATAAGTAGTGCATCACTAATCGTATTAGTTTTTAGATAAACCTCAATAAACGAACCTGGTATAATTGCTCCTTTATTATCAATCTCAAAGTTTACAGGAATGTAATAAGCATGGTCATCGCTACTTTTTCCGTAAGAAATTAACTTTCCGTTTAAGCTATCAGTATTATAAACAGTATTGTCATAAGCAGTTTTAAAGTTGGCAGACGCAATACTATTTAATTTAGCGTAATCTTTTTGAGCAACTTCAGCTTTTATAATTAATCGTTGGTTTTGAGAAACACTGGCAATGGTTTGTCCTACTTCGACATATTGACCTTCATTTACCATTATATTTTTAACAAAACCTTTAATTGGAGTAACTATGCTTTTTCCATTTGAACTGTAGTTTTTTGCAATAGTATTATAGCTTAATTGAGAGTTTTTATAGTTACGTTCAATTTCTTGAAACTCTTTTTGAGCAATAATGTTTTCTTTTATTAAAAGCTGGGCTCTTTCGAAATCAGCTTTACTTTTTTCGTAATTGGCTTTAGCTTCTTGATAATCTTTGTCAATGTTACTTTCTGTTAAACCTCCTCCACGAATGGTAAATAATGCTTCACCTTTTTGAACAGCAGAACCTATCATTTTTGTATCGCTAGTATAAGTGATAATTCCGCTATTAGTAGCTGTTATTAGAACTTCATCACCTTGAGCTGGTAAAATATGTCCTGTAGTTTTAATAACTTCAGAAAATGGCTGTTTTAAGATTGCTTGATTAGCAAAATCAACATTCCAAGCTTGTTCCTTTAGGTAAACAATTTCATTTTTGACCTTTTCTTTTATCTGTTTGGATTCAGCTGTTTTAGTGTCCAAATAAACAATTACATTATTAATAGTAATGGTATCTGTGTATTCTTTTGTGTTTAGAATGAACTTTAATTGGTACTTACCACTATTAATTGGCTTTAAAGCTAGTTTAAAAATTCCTGCGCTTGTTGGTTGAGTAGCTTTATAGGAAGGTTGATCATTTTTTCCAATTAATTGTAAGGATACTTCTCCGGTTTCAATAGGGATGAAAAAATTACCTAACTTGGTGAAATGAGCTGCAAAATAGGTCGTTTCACCAACTATTAAAGGAGTAAACTCCACAAATAGTTCAGTATTATTAGTATAGATTGTGTGACTCAGAGACTCCAAATGTGAGTGCCCATGATTATTATTATCATTGTTTTCGTTGTTGCATCCTACAAATAATGTTGAGACGCAAACGAATAAAATAAATGCTTTATTCATTGTAGTTGTTTTTAATAAAATAGATAACAGAAAAGGTTCAATCTTATAAAGATTGAACAAAGATTATTAGAAGAATAATCAGAATACTACAAAAAAGAAGGAGGTCCTCGAAGAGGGGAATTGGTAATAAGTGGTGGTGGAATTTTTAATTCGGAAAAGGAATAAAGTTCACTAAATAAAACTACTTCTTCAGGCTCTGAATACAAAACAACTAATGTTGCTAAAAGTTGTATTTTCTGTTTGTTTGTTAACGTTCTATTATGGTCTGTAGTAATGTAATAATGAGCATCACAATCTTTTGCTTGGTTATCAGCCGTGTGTAAAAAACAAATTAATAAATCATAGAAACCTTCATCAAAGTGGTCTCCATGAGAGATGTGTTCATGGTCAACATGTTTTTTATGTTGATGAAGGTTGTTGTGATGATGATGTGGATGTCCACTTTCTTTATGGACAACAATTTCTTCTTTTGTTTCATGACTATGAGTATGTGGAATCAAATTATGCGCAAAACCTAAGGAATAGGCGAACAATAAGATAATTGATATAAATACTCTTTTTGACATCTGTGTAACAAATGTAATCAATTTATCTAAAAACGAAATTGTAATAGTTAGTTACGAACTGTTAATCGTAATATTTGAACCTAAAAACCTTTAAAAAATCTTCGGGCACTTTCGTTTCAAAAGACATTTCTTCATTAGTGGTAGGGTGTTTAAATGTTAATTTTCTTAGGTGCAAAGCAGTTCGTTGCAAAGGATTTTGTTTTGCTTCATACTTTTTATCTCCAATTATTGGATGACCAATACTTTTTAAATGTACTCTTAATTGGTTTTTACGCTCAGTTTCTAAATAAGCTTCTAATAAAGTATAGTGTTCATTCTTTTTAACCACATCGTAATGCGTTACACCCTTTTTACCATCTTTTGGGTTGCTGCTCGAATGTACAATTAAGGCTTTGCTTTCTCTTAAATAAGAGCTAATAGTATCTTTATCTTTTTCTATTGTTCCTTCGGTAATTGCTAAGTACATGTTTTTAATATGAGTAGTTTCCCAACTTTCTTGCAAATAAACTTGAGAACGTTTGTTTTTAGCAAAAATCATCAATCCAGAAGCTTCTCTATCTAAACGATGCACAACAAATAAACGTGCAACAGGGTTGTCTTGTTGAATATGATGGGTAATAATTCGGTAAGCAGTTTGTCTTTTTTCTTTATCAGAACCAATAGAAAGTAAACCACTTCTTTTGTTAATAACAATAACATCATCATCTTCAAAAACAATTTTTACACCGTCATAACTTTCTTTTTTAAATTGGCCATCCCAACTTACAGTTACTTTATCTTCAGGTTTTAAAATATGGTTGTATTGAGTTACAATGTCTTTACCTACTTTAAACTGCTTGTGGCTAAGCATTGCTTTAATTTTGTTTCTGCTTTTGTCTTTTAAATTTTCTAATAAAAAATTAAGCAATTCAGCTTCTTTAGCAACAGTAAAAGTACTTTGTCTGTTTTTTTTACCTCCAACTCCAGGTTGACTTATTTTTTTACTCATTGTTAAAAAGATCTTAATTATCGTATTTAGAGTGCGAAGTTAGTGATTTTGAGCGAAGTGTTAACAATTCTTAATTCATTGATAATTTAATTAAAGATTATTAAAAATACCTTTTACTTCTTAGTAACTTTGAATCCTTAAACGTAGAGTTATAAATGTCTGATATTATTCAATTATTACCTGATGCTGTTGCGAATCAAATTGCTGCTGGAGAAGTAATTCAACGACCTTCTAGTGCAGTTAAAGAATTGCTCGAAAATGCTATTGATGCTAAGGCAGATACTATTTCATTGGTAATAAAAGATGCGGGTAAAGCGTTAATTCAGGTCAACGATAATGGAATTGGGATGTCTGATACTGATGCACGTTTAAGCTTTGAAAGACATGCAACCTCTAAAATAAAATCATCAGCAGATTTATTTAAAATTGATACCAAAGGATTTAGAGGGGAAGCTTTGGCATCAATTGCTGCCATTGCTCATGTAGAGTTAAAAACAAAAAAAGAGGGGAGTGAGTTAGGCACAAAAATAATAGTTGAAGCAAGTGAGGTAAAAGAACAAGAACCTTGTACAACAAGTAAAGGAACTTCTTTTTCTATGAAAAATTTGTTTTACAACGTGCCAGCACGAAGAAATTTTTTAAAATCTAATCCAGTTGAAATAAAGCATATTATTGATGAATTTCAACGAGTTGCTTTGGTGCATGCCGAAATTAGTTTTAGCATGTATAACAATGGCAACGAAGTTTTTAATTTAAATAAAGGAACTTTCAGACAGCGTATTGTTGCCATGTTTGGTGATAAGTACAACCAAAAGTTGGTGCCTGTTACTGAGAATACAGACTTAGTCTCAATCGAAGGGTTTGTGAGTAAACCAGAGTTTGCTAAAAAAACCAGAGGAGAACAGTTCTTTTTTGTAAATAACAGGTTTATCAAAAACGCTTACTTAAATCATGCTGTTCAAAATGCGTTTGATCAGTTGTTGAGCAAAGACCAGTTTCCTTCGTACTTTTTAAAGTTGACCATTGATCCTGCTAAAATTGACATTAACATTCATCCAACTAAAACAGAAATTAAGTTTGAGGATGAGCGTTCTATCTACGCAATTATTAGAACTGCTGTTAAACAAGCATTAGGCAAACATAACATTTCACCAACCTTAGATTTTGAACAAGAATCTAGTTTTAATGTGCCTTTATTCAAAAATACTGATAGCATTAAAGCTCCAACTATTCGTGTAACTCCAGGGTATAATCCTTTTGAAACAAAAACAGTTTCACCACCTCCAAAAAGACAGCCAACTGACAATTGGGAGAGTTTATATAGTTCTTTTGAAAAGGATTCTGCTGATATTATTCAGCATATTGAACCAAAAAAAGAGGCACAACAAGTTATTTCTAGTAATTGGGACAATGAAGAGGAAGATGAAGCTCAAACTTTATTACAATTGCACAACAAGTACATTTTAACGCAATTAAAATCTGGTTTTTTAATCATTGATCAGCAAAGAGCTCACGAACGAATTTTGTTTGAGGAGTTTTCTAAAAACTTAGAAGAAGGAAAAGGAAGCACCCAACAATTATTGTTTCCAGAAACTGTTGATTTCACGAATGCTGATGCTGAGTTGATGAATGAAATTATAGCAGAGATAAAAACCTTAGGTTTTGAGTTAGCTAAGGTTGGTAGAAACAGTTTTGTGATTAGTGGGATGCCAGCTGAATTAAAAGAGCAAAATATAAAAAAGACTCTTGAAAATTTATTAGAGCAATTTAAGTTAAATGAAAGTGAATTGAAATTAAAACGTAGAGAGAATTTAGCCTTATCAATGTCTAGAAGTGCAAGTATAAAAGCAGGTAAAAAGTTAGGAGAAGAAGAAATGAAAGCTTTGGTTGATCAATTGTTTGCTTGTGATATGCCTTATACATTACCCAATGGAAAACCAACCATTATTACCTTAAATTTAAATGACCTTAATCAACAATTTGATTATTAATTATGAATTTTAAAAACATACCGCCAGTAGTTAAAAATCTATTAATTATTAATGGATTATTCTTTTTAGCAACGATATTGTTGAAGAACCAAGTAGATTTAACCGAGTATTTAGGGCTACATTATTGGGATTCTCCAGGCTTTTATCCTCATCAATTGGTTACTTATATGTTTATGCACAGCTCACAAGACTTTACCCATGTATTGTTTAATATGTTTGCGGTTTGGATGTTTGGTAGGGTGTTGGAGCAAGTTTGGGGAGGTAAACGCTTTTTAATTTACTACATGGTTACAGGTGTTGGAGCAGGTTTAATTCAACTGTTGGTAGCTTATATAAGAATACAAGGATTAGGAGATGCTGTTACACCACAAGTTATGGATTTAGTAATGACAGAAGGTTATCAAGCAATATTACAAGGTCAGAATTTTTCAGATCCTTTTCTTGGAACGCTAAATGGACTTATAAATGGAGTAACTGTTGGTGCATCTGGAGCTGTGTTTGGCATTTTGTTAGCATTTGGAATGTTGTTCCCGAATACTGAATTGATGTTGTTATTCCCTCCAATACCAATTAAAGCGAAATGGTTTGTAATGGGCTATGGAGCATTAGAATTATACATGGGGTTTGCAAACAATCCACAAGATAACGTAGCCCATTTTGCACATTTAGGAGGTATGCTTTTCGGTTTTATTTTAATTAAAATGTGGAAAAAAGATAGAGGCAATTTTTATTAGAAATCTCCCTTGGAGAAGAGAGAATTAAAGAGGGATTGATTTGTTTTCGATACAATTTTTGATTTTTTGTTCTCGATACATTCTCCGCTAAAGCAGAGAACACTCGAACTGACAAAATCAAAAGTGACTCGAATGGACAGATTTAATTTTGTTGTCAGTTCGAGTGATTTTGAGAAGTGTAACGGAACAAAATAGTATCGAGAACAAAACAAAACGTAAATTAGAATATGAGCACAAACCCATTCATACAAGACATTAAAAACCAATACAAAAATGGTTCAGCATTAATCAAATTGATTATTGTAAACCTAGCTGTTTTTGTTGTTGTTCATTTGATTGGTTCATCATTGTATTTATTTGATATTGAAAATGGTACAAGTATAATTATTCGATATTTAGCTTTACCTGCAGATTTTAATAACATTATTACGCAACCTTGGTCAATTATTAGCTACATGTTTTTACACCAAGAGTTGATGCACATCTTGTTTAATATGTTGGTATTGTATTTTGGTGGTCAAATATTTATGCAGTTTTTAAATGCAAAAAAGTTAGTAGTTACTTACTTCTTGGGTGGTTTAATTGGTGGACTAATTTATGTTTTAGCATTTAATTTATTTCCTGCTTTTAAGGCGGTAATGCCATTGTCTATTGCTTTGGGAGCTTCTGCTTCTGTAATGGCAGTGTTGGTTGCCGCAGCTACTTATGTACCCAACTTTGTAGTACGTTTAATGTTTTTAGGCAATGTAAAATTTAAGTTTATTGCCATTGGTTATGTGGTATTGGATTTAATAAGTATTCCACAAAGTAATGCAGGTGGACACATTGCACATTTAGGTGGAGCATTGTTTGGATTTTTGTTTATCCAACAACTAAAAAAAGGTAGAGATTTTACGTTGGGGTTTAGTCGGTTTTTAGATTACCTAAAAGCTTTGTTTAAACCGGGTAAAAAAATGAAAGTGGTTTACAAAAAAACTGGAAAAACCAAAACAGATCACGAATACAACAAGCAAAAAGTAAACAACCAACAAGCGGTAGATGCTATTTTAGATAAGATTAAAAAATCTGGTTACGATAGTTTAACTGGTGCTGAAAAAGCCATTCTGTTTGATGCGAGTAATAAGTAGTGCCTGATGTTTTTATTCTTTATTGGACGTATTCATATGTATATTCCTTAATTATTAATCCTGTCCCTCCTGTATGGGTTAATTTAACCCACGCATATAAATTCTCTCCATTCACAACATGATGTAATGTTAAAAATTTATCTTGTTTATCTTTCCATAATCCACTTTCAGTGACTTGTCCTGGCGGAGGAATTAAGACTTTAGAGTAACAGTATAAACAATTGTTACTAGAAACCCAGGATGCAGGATTTAAATTTGAGATACTATCTGAGCACAAAGGATAATTATCAATTGTTGAAGCAATTTGATAATCACTTAAAGTTTTTGCACTTACTCCTAAAGATATAAAATTAAGAGAGCTTGTAGAGTGCGTATAGAATTCAATATCATTAATATTATCCTCATTTAAGTCTATTTTAATTGAACCATTGTTAGTGTTTTCATCAGGATTAATATCTACTGTTTTTCTTTCAACAACATTAGTAATGCTTAATTCTTTTGGTTCTTTTTCTTTAGAACAACCAACTATAAATAACAAGAAACAGACTGTTAATGGTAAAATTTTCATAATTGTATATAACGAAAAAATAATAACTAAATTTAAATATAATAAGTTAAAAAACCTAGCTATTCAACAACTTCCCCAACTCCATCATCTCATCTCGTAAACGAGCAGCTTCCATAAAGTCTTCTTCTTTGGCAGCTAATTTCATTTTACGTTGCGTTTCTTCCAATAGTTTTTCTAGTTGTTCTTTATTCATATATTTTACCACAGGGTCAGCAGCTATGTTAATTTTATTGGTCATTAGTTGGTCAATATCATAAGCATCATCAATAACTTTTGATTGTCCTAATACTTGGTTTTTAGATTTGTTTAAAGCCTTTGGCGATAAACCATGTTCAGTATTGTATTTAATCTGTTTTTCTCTTTTTCTGTCAGTATCATCAATGGTTTTTTGCATCGATTTGGTAATCTTATCTGCATACATAATTACCAAGCCATTTACGTTACGAGCAGCTCTACCAGCAGTTTGAGTTAAGGAACGAGCAGAGCGTAAAAAGCCTTCTTTATCGGCATCTAAAATAGCTACTAACGATACTTCTGGTAAATCCAATCCTTCTCTTAATAAGTTAACGCCTATTAAGGCATCAAACAATCCTAAACGTAAATCACGTAAAATTTCAACACGTTCCAAGGTATCAACTTCTGAGTGGATGTATCGGCAACGAATCCCGGCATTGTCAAAGTATTTATCTAACTCTTCTGCCATCCGTTTGGTAAGTGTAGTTACCAAAACACGTTCATCTTTTTCGGTTCTAATTACAATCTCTTCCATTAAATCATCAATCTGATTTAAACTTGGGCGAACTTCAATAACTGGTTCTAACAAACCTGTTGGGCGAATAATCTGTTCCACCACAATTCCTTCAGATTGTCCCAATTCGTAATCGGCTGGTGTAGCACTTACGTATATCGTTTGTCCTATAATCGAAGCAAATTCCTCAAATTTTAATGGTCTGTTATCCATAGCCGAAGGCAAACGGAATCCATATTCTACTAAATTTTGTTTTCTAGAACGGTCGCCACCATACATGGCTCCAATTTGCGAAACAGTAACATGACTTTCATCAATCACCATCATAAAATCTTTCGGAAAATAATCTAACAAACAGAAAGGACGAGAACCTTCTGCTCTTCTATCAAAATAACGAGAATAGTTTTCAATACCTGAGCAATAACCTAACTCACGCATCATTTCTAAATCGTAAGTAACTCTATCTTCTAATCGTTTTGCTTCTAAATGTTTTCCTATCTCTTTATAATATTCTACTTGCTTTACCATGTCATCTTGTATTTCATGAATGGCTCCTTGCAAAGTTTCTTTAGTGGTATTAAATATGTTGGCTGGGTAAATGTTTAAATAATCAAACTCTTCTATCATGGAACCATTAATAGGATCAAAAGATTCAATGTCTTCAATCTCATCGCCAAAAAAGTAAATGCGGTAAGCGATCTCTGCATAAGCAGGATAAATGTCAACAGTATCTCCTTTTACCCTAAAATTACCTCGCTGAAAATCGCTTTCGGTTCTGGAATATAAACTTTGAACCAATTGCATTAAAAATTTGTTTCTGCTAATTACATCGCCCGTTTTAATTTTTATAATGTTGTCCTGAAAATCTTGAGGATTACCAATACCATAAATACATGACACCGAAGCAATAACGATTACATCTTGTCTGCCAGATAGGAGTGAGGTAGTGGTGCTTAAACGGAGTTTTTCTATCTCCTCATTAATAGCCATGTCCTTTTCTATGTATGTATCTGTAACAGGTAAATAGGCTTCGGGTTGGTAATAATCGTAATAAGAAACAAAATACTCTACTGCATTTTCTGGGAAAAACTGTTTAAACTCCCCATATAATTGAGCTGCTAATGTCTTATTATGACTTAAAATTAAAGTTGGTCGTTGTATTTTTTCTATCACATTGGCAATGGTAAAGGTTTTACCAGAACCAGTAACACCTAGTAAAGTTTGTGCTTTACTACCACTATTAATTCCATCAACTAATTGGTTGATAGCTTCTGGCTGGTCGCCAGTAGGTAAAAAGTCTGATACAATTTTAAAAGCCATGTTACGAAATTACTGATTTGATACTTTTAAAGCATTATGTTTTTTAAAGTCTCTTTAGTATATTTACGAGAGATAAGTTAAGTATGTCGGTAAATATTTTTAGAAGTCATAGTAAACATAGTTTTGCTAAAAGTGGTAAGACCATGGCAAGAAAAGGAACGATTGGAGCCTTTTTGTTAACGATAGTTTATGCGTTAATAACTTCAATTTTTACTCATGATATAGGACTTATATTATTGACTTTTAGTTTACCTTTAATTTGTGTGTTGTTTTTTGGATTGACTTACTCTACACTTAAAAACGAATTGATTTACAAATTACTTACTTATTTTTTAGTGTTTTCTTCATGGGTATTACTGTTTGTTGGTTATAAAATTAATTTTCAAACGGAATATGTTATTGTTATGATGACTGTATTTATCCTCATTTTTCAGGTGGTTCCCACGCCAAAAAAATTAATTTATTATGGAGTAAGTGTTTTACCCGGGTTTTTTATTTTTTTGATATTATCTGATGCTACTTTTCAGTTTTCAGCCATTATTATTTTCTTGTTCCTGTTTGCGTTTGTATTAAGTTACATTGTTACCCTGCAACGTAGAGAATTATTAAGAAATCTAAATAGTAATTCATCTATTTTAAAGGCGTTAATCAATAATACGAATGATGGGTTTATGTTGGTTGATCACCTCTCTAAAGAGATTAAAGATATTAACCAAAGAGCTCTAAAATTATTTAAAATACCATCAAATGATATCGTTTTTGAAGATAAATTAGATGATTTGTTTTATGAAAAGGATTACATCAATAAAAAAAGAAATGAACTAAGAGAAAAAATTAGTGCGAATGGTTTTTATGAAGATGAAGTATTATTTAAAACTCACGATGGGGGTCAGTTTTGGGGGCATTTGTTTTTATCGCCTTTTGTTACAAAGAAAAATAACTATTATTTATTACAAATTAAAGACATTGATGTAAAGAAAAAATTTGATCAAAAAATAACTGAGAACTACGAGAAATACCGTTTTATTTTAGATGGATTAGAAGAGTTTATTTATTTGATGCGCTATGCAGGAGATAAAAAAGGAACTTTTGAATATTTAAACCCGAGCATTGAAAAAATTTATGGACTTAAAAAACATGAATTTGTAACTCCAGAAATTCAGAAAAAAGTATCAAGTCGTTACCATCCAGAGGACATTGAGAAAATGGTAGCTAAGAAAAAAGTAATGATAGAAACCAAAGAGAAAACTATTTTTAATTACCGGATGAAACCATTTGGTAAAGAAGAATACATATGGATTGAAGAAATTGTTATTCCTAAATTGGATGATAACGATAACATTGAAGCGCTGTTGGGTATTTTAAAAGAAGTAGTTCCTGAAAAGTAATAGTTTCTTTAATTAACGGTCAAGCATAAGCGTAGTTTGGGTTTTCGAAGACGCGATTTTCATTTAGTCAAAAATTTTCTTACGAGATTAGAGTTTTATTTTAGTAATTATTCCCGCATTACGTTTATACAATGTTGGCTGTAGTTCTTATTTAATTTCGACCTTTCTTATTAACTTAGATGCCACCATTCCTCCAACTAAAGAGATCACAATTACTCCAAGTGATAACCATTCAGGAATTTCTACTTGATGAGAAATTATCATTTTTATCCCAACAAATGCTAAAATTACAACCAAACTATAGTTGATGAACTTGAATTTGTCTAACATACCAACAATTAGAAAGAACATAGACCTTAAACCCATTATTGCAAGAATGTTGGAGCTGAAAACGATAAATGGGTCTGCTGTAATTGCTAAAATTGCAGGAATACTGTCAACAGCAAAAAGGATATCGGTTAATTCTATTATTATCAGTGCTACAAATAATGGAGTAACATATTTGACACCATTTTTTTTAATAAAAAATTTATCACCTTCAACATTCGTTGTAACGGGATAAACTTTAGAAATCCATTTATAAATTTTAAAATCGTGTGGGTCTTTTTGCTTGTTATGACTGAATAACATTTTAAGAGCTGTTAAAATTAGGAATACTCCAAAAACATAAATCATCCAATTAAACTTTGTAATTAGAGCTACTCCAAAAACAATCATCAATGCTCTAAAAACAATTGCACCTAAAACTCCATAAAATAGTACTTCGTGCTGATATTTCTTAGGTATAGCGAAAGAAGAAAAGATAAGAGCAATGATAAAAATATTATCAATGCTCAAGGAGAGTTCAATTAAATACCCTGTAATATATTTTAATACGGCATCTGATGCTGTTAAATTTGTTGGGTTCGCAATCCAATTATTCTGAAAAGAAAGATAAATTATTCCCGAAAAAAATATGGCATACGTTACCCAAACACTTGTCCAAATTGCCGCTTCTTTTGTTTTTATTTCGTGAGGTTTGCGGTTAAATACACCTAAGTCTAAAATTAAAGCAAATACTACTATTACAATAAATACTGTCCAAACTATCATAAGTTACTTTATAAAATTGTTTAAAAATCCTTTTTTTTAATGTGATTATTTTTTTATTTTTCTAATGAATAGTTTGATGATTACAGGTGCGGTTACTAATAGTACCAGCCCTATCAAAATATATTCTAGATTACTTTTAACCCAAAGATTATCCCCTAAAACATAACCTAATGAAGTAATACTTCCTACCCAAACAATTGCTCCGATAACATTGTAGAATGCAAATTTTTTAAAGTTCATCTCTACTGTTCCTGCAATAATTGGAGCAAAAGTTCTTACTATTGGTAAAAAACGTGCAATAACAATAGCAAAGCCACCTCTTTTTTCATAAAAATCGTGTGCCGTTTGAATATGCTTTTGTTTCAAAAACCAGGTATCTTCTTTCCTATTTACAATGTGTTTGAATTTATAGCCGAACCAATAACCGAAGAAATTACCTAAGATTGTTGAACCTGTAAATAACATCATCCAAAAGGGTAGGTTAAGAATTTGGTTGGCAAAAGGATATGGAGTTTCATTCGCAGAAGCGATTATCATTCCTGAAATAAATAAAAGTGGGTCGCCTGGCAGAAAAAATCCAATTATTATTCCTGTCTCAATAAATAAAATCAGCAAGACTAAATATAATCCTCCATTTTTCATTATCCAATTAGGGTCTAATAGATATTGAAGAGACTCTAAAGTAATATCCATTTATTTTTAATTTTCTACGAATGTAGTTAAACTATTTTAAATAGAAGTATTACTATTATAAAAAAATGTAAAACTTTTTTAACTTAGCTTTGTCTAAATTTTTTCAGAATAAAAACAATGGAATATCAGTTCAAAATAAAAATGAATGAAGGTTTGTATCTTCGTAATCCTGAAGATACAGCGTTAGGAAGAAAGATTCTGAAACACAGTGTAGAGCTAATTTATAAGTTAGGATTTGAAGCCTTCAACTTTAAAAAACTGGCTGAAGATATTGGTTCGACAGAAGCTGGGATTTATCGATACTTTGAAAATAAACATAAATTATTAATTTATATTACTGCGTGGTATTTTGGATGGATTGGATTTCAAATAGGTTTTCAAACCAATAATATAGAAATCCCTAAAGTTAAACTACATAAAATAATAAGCCTATTATCATCCCCAATAGAGGATGATAAACAAACGAGTTATATTGATGAAAGCTTGCTTCACCCTGTGATTGTTGCAGAAGGTTCTAAAGCCTATTTAACTAAGCAAGTTGAAGAAAATAATAAATTACAATTTTTTCAGCCGTATAAGGATTTATGTACATTGATTGGCAATGTTATTTTAGAATACAATCCTAATTACAAATTCCCTAAATCTTTAGCTTCTACTATTGTTGAAATAGCACACTTTCAAAACTTCTTTATGCATAATCTTTCATCACTTACCGATTTTAGCAAAAAGGATAAAGAGACCGAAATAGTTGAATTTTTAAATGATTTAGTTTTTTCAAGTATAGATAAGAGTTAGTTTCTAAACATTGTCTATTTCGCAAAGTTGGAATAAGTTGTATTGTGTATGGAATTTCAGCCAAGAACCGAATAAACGTACCGGTACGTTTATTCGCTCCCGATAGCTATCGGGAATATGTTTAACTCAAATTTAGTAAATCCAATTCAATTAATAAGCTGAAAAATAATTGAGCTTTCTTCAAACACACCTGAATTGTAAAGCAGAATAAATAAAAACTACTTCTTACTCGCCACTTTTTCTAATACAATAATTAAAGCTAGTCCAAAAACTGCCATACCAATAGCTGGTAATAGGTGTGGGTTTCCATCAAAATGGTTAGGTAAAATGTTCTCTTGCATAAAAGGAACAATTTCGCCATGAGAGTTTGTTCTTGTTGAGATGGTGGTTTTCCAAGGCCAAATTTTGTTTAATGAGCCTATTAAAAAGCCGGTTAACACAGCAATGGTTAAATCGTAGTGTTTTTTAAACATCCAATTTAATAGTTTAGAAAAAGATAATAAACCTGTTAAACAGCCTAAAGCAAAAACTGCAATAATAGAAAGCTTAACATCTTTAATGGCTCCTAAAACCATTTCGTAAGAACCTAATAGTAATAATATAAAACTACCTGATATACCAGGTAAAATCATGGCGCAAATAGCAATTGCTCCTGAGATAAACACATACCATAAGGCATTAGGGTTTTCCATAGGAGGCAATAAAGTAATGTAAAAAGCTATTGCTGTCCCCACTATTAAACCTATGATTTTTGAAATATCCCATTTGGCTATTTTTTTACCAACCAAATAAATACTCGATATGATTAATCCGAAAAAGAAAGCCCACAATAAAACTGCATGATGTTCTAATAAGTGAGTAATTAATTTCGCTAATGAAATGATGCTAATTGCTATTCCTAAAAATAAAGCGATTAAAAAATTACCGTTAATGTGTTTCCAAAAACCTTTTAATCCTTCGGTTTTAAGTTTTTTTAATGCAGAAAGGTTAACAGAATTGATAGTTTCTAACAATTCCTCATAAATACCGGTAATAAAAGCGATTGTCCCTCCAGAAACTCCCGGAACAACATCTGCAGCCCCCATAGCTATTCCTTTAAGGGAAAGTAACATGTAATCTTTAAGCGTTCTCATTTAGCTTCCTATTTCTTCTTTGTAACCCATTACCCCACCAGTTAATGAATAAATGTTAGTTAGGTTTAATTTTTTAGAAGCAGCCATAGTAACAGCTTTCGAGCGTTTACCAGTTTTGCAACAAAAAATAACAGCTTTGTTTTTTTCTATTTTATCTGCAACACTAAAAAGAGTATCCATTGGAATATTGATTCCGCCTATGTTAAAGTCATCAAACTCATAATCTTCACGAACATCTATTAATTGAAAATCTTCGTTGTTATCTTTTTTGGCTTTAAGTTCTTGAGCGGTAATCGTATTCATCTTGTCTTATTTGAATTGAGCAACTATATCTTCTGGTAGGTTATCAAAAAAGGTATCTCCTCTTAATCCTAAACGTAAGCACTCTAAAGGAATTACTTCATCGTGAGAAATGTTACCCAAGTTAACATTTGCTCCAAATTGTTTAATAAACCAAACTTGTTGAGATTTTTGAGGAGCTTCCCATAAAATGTTTTCTAGTTTAACGTTAGCTATAATTTTGTTTACCAAAGAAACATGAGCAGTTCCATTTGGTCTGTAAATACCAACATTTCCACTTTCTCTCGCTTCAGCAATAACTTTCCAACTACCTGCTTCTAATTCAGTTTTCATCATCGAAATCCATTTAGCAGGACTAATAAAAATGCCTTCTTCTTTAGATCCAACTTCTGATAAAACAGTAAAATCTTTAGAAAGAGTAGAGATGTATTCACATTTTTTCTGTGGATCTAACACAATAGAACCGTCAGAAACTTCACAACATTCCATTTTAAATTTATCCAACAATTTTCTATAATCATCAAACATTCCTCTAGCAATAAAAGCCTCAAAAAGTGTTCCTCCGAAATATGTTTTAATCTTAGCTTCTTTATAAAAAGCTATCTTTTTTTCTAAATCTTTACTTACGTAAGATGTTCCGAACCCAAATTTTACAATGTCAGTTAAATGACTGGCAGTATCAATAAAGTTTTCAGTTTGTCTCCAACTTAAACCCTTATCCATCATCATTGTCAACCCATTTTCTCTGGGTTGCACTTCTCTACTTGGGATGTAGGGTAATTCGAAATTTATCATTTTATTTAAAATTTTCTATTATATCAACTACTCTAGGGTAGCTCATCATTTCTGGATAATACTCGATCAATTCTGTTAAATCATCTTTACTATTGGTCAGCAAAATTATTAAATTTTGGATGGCTTCATCTATTTTTCCGTTTATTAATAAATAAGCAACTAAACGGCCATAGATTAGGTAGTTGTTAGGCTGTTTTTCTAAACCTTCAAATAAGTAAAGAATACCTTTTTCCACATTTTCATAATCTTTTGCTACTTCGGCAATGTCTAACCAAATATCTTCATTCTCTTCATCGTATTCTACTACTTTGTAATAAGCAATAATGGCTTCATCCATTAATCCCATTTTTGATAGGATGTCTCCGTAGATGTACCAAAATTCGGAATTGTCGCTTTCTAGTTCTATTGCCTTTTTAACGTAATATACTGCTGATTGTGTTTTGTTTTCTCCTTCATTTATAACAGCTAAACCAGCCCAAGCATCAGCATTAAACGGATCTAATTTGGTAGCTTTGAAGTAGTTAGATAATGCCATTTTAGCATCACCTATTTTTTCATAACACTCACCAATGTAATAATAAGTAGCTGCATCTGGCTCTTCGTATAAAAAAGTATCTTTATAAACCGCAATAGCTTTTTTGTAATTACCCAATTGTGCTAAAGAATTGGCCTTGTTAAAATAAGCTGAAGCAAAATCTTCCTTAATAGCAATGGTAAAATCGTAAGCATCAATGGCCTTTTCGTAAAGTTCGGCTCTGTTATATGCAACACCTAAGTTATACCATGCAGGAAAACTATAAGGGTGTTCATCAATAAATTCTTTAAAAAATTGAATTGAACCTTCGTTATCGTTTTTAAGATTGTAGCAAAATGCCAACTCATATATAACGGTTTCGTTTTCAGGGTTTTCTAAAAGTAATTTTTTAAGAATAAGAATTGCTTTATCAAACTGATTTAAGTTTTCGTGTTCAAAAGCAATGTGTATGTAAATATTTGTTTTTTCAGTGCTGTCATTAATCAATTTAACCGCTTTGTAATAATTTTCGATAGCTTTTGCATGTTGTCTTAATTGACTATGTACGCTTGCTTTTATAGAGAAAATATCAGGATTAAAAGGTTCTAACAACTCAATAGCATTTAATATTTCTAAAGCTTTGTTAGGTTTATGAGTAGCAGCTAATAGATGTGCTTTTTTTAATTTTAATGTAGTAGAAGCAGGGTGTTGTTCTAAAGCAATGTTAATCGCTTTTTTAGCTTTATCGGTATCACTTGTTTCTAAGTAATAATCAATTAAGGTTTCAAATTCTTCCACATCAAAAAAGTAATGCTCGTTTTGTTTGAGCATCTTTTCAAACTTTGTCAATGAAGCAGTGTAATCCTCTTCCTCATTATATGAATCAAAATTGTCTTCCATGGGCTATATGTAAAGTTACCTTTTTAGTTATACATAAGGCATTTTTTGTTGTTTATTATTAACAAAAAAGTTAACACTTTAATGATGTTGGATTATGAATAATTTATAGTCAATATTAATGAATTGTACTTTTAAAAAAACGCCACAATTCATCACAAGCATTAAAATCTTTTGTAACTAAACCGACCCATTTTTTTGGAAGGTATTGAACACCACCTGGCCATGTGTGACCACCATTAATAATAATAATTTTTTCGACTGGTAAATTTAAATTATTAGTATAAACTACCCGATAAGAGTTACATTTATCTGATTTATCAATATCTTCAATATTAGATTTAATACCGTTTAGTTCATTTTTATTCAAATCACACATAAATGAGATTGTTTTTTCTACACCGATTACAACACCTCTTTTTTGTTCAAAAAAAGATATTTCTCCTTCCTCAAATGGAAAAATAGGATCTTTTGTACCATGTATAACTATGATGGGAAACGGCTTTATTTGATTTAATTTTATTTCTTCTAGGTAGAATTGGCTAAAATTGGATGCAACCATCCCTATTGCTTTTATTTGATTAGGTAGCTTTACAGCTAAAGTTGCTGACATCAAGCCTCCATTAGAAATTCCACAAGCAAAAATATTAGATGTATCAATACTATATTTGGATGATAAATAATAAGTCATTTGTTCTATAAAACCAACATCATTTATATTTTCTTTTCGGGCTTTACTATAATTACTTCTTTTGTTATTGTCGTTCCAAGATTTATACATTCCTTGTGGATAAACTATAATAAAGTCTTCTTTATCAGATAATTCGTTAAATCTATTCTGAGTACTTCGATTAAACCTCTTGGCTGTTCCTTTTCCTCCATGAAGAGCTATAACTAAAGGGTGATTTATGTTTGAGTTGTAGTTTTTTGGAAGATGAATAATTAATGAACGTTTATTGCCTTCATGTAAAATTTTTATTTTGAGATCTTTAGCATGTAATATATTACATAAAGTTAGAAAAAGAATTATGGGTAAAAGGTGTTTCATATTTTGTAGATACTTATCCAAATTTAATGAAATTAAAGCTGATTTTTCTTTTAAATTTTAAAGCAATATTACATTATTGATAATTGTGTTTATTAAAGCTAAATTTGTTCTTCAAAATAAATAAAGATGACATTAATAAAATCGATTTCTGGAATTAGAGGAACTATAGGAGGAAAGCCAGATGAAGGCTTAACACCGTTAGATATAGTAAAATTTACATCAGCTTATGGCACTTGGTTAAAATTGAAGCGAAGCGAAAATTCCGAACTTGATGCGGAACCCAAACTAAAAACTAAGTTAAAAGTAGTTATTGGTAGGGATGCAAGATTATCAGGTAAAATGGTAACTGATATTGTAAGTGGTACTTTACAAGGCTTGGGTATTGATGTTATAGATTTAGATTTAAGTACAACTCCAACAGTTGAAGTTGCTGTGCCGATGGAAAAAGCTCAAGGTGGAATTATTTTAACTGCTAGTCATAATCCA
Organism: Vicingaceae bacterium; assembly: GCA_037969435.1. GTDB lineage: Bacteria > Bacteroidota > Bacteroidia > Flavobacteriales_E > Vicingaceae. The sequence continues at coordinate 110,946 of JBBKXK010000018.1, read as the reverse complement.
AAACAATGGAATGCCTTGAAGCTGTTAAACGAAAAAGGAGAATTTATCTCAGCTCAAGATGGAGCAGATTTATTGGCAATTGCTGAAGCAAATGCATTTGATTATGCAGAAGTTGATAATTTAGGAACCTATTCAAAAGATGATTCTTATTTGGATAAGCATATACAATCTATTTTAGATTTAGAATTAGTGGATGTAGCAGCTATAAAAAGTAAAAATTTTAAAGTAGCAATAGATTGTGTAAACTCAACAGGAGGAATCTTTTTGCCTGCTTTATTGGGAGCATTAGGAGTTACCAATATTGTAGAATTGTATTGTGAGCCAAACGGAGAATTTCCGCATAACCCAGAGCCATTACCAGAAAACTTAACTGAGATTGCAAAACAAGTAGTAGCCCAAAAAGCTGATGTAGGTTTTGTGGTTGATCCGGATGTTGATAGGTTGTGTATGGTTTGCGAAAACGGAGAAATGTTTGGAGAAGAATATACTTTAGTTGCGATTGCTGATTATATTTTGAAAAATAAATCTGGAAACACAGTTTCTAACTTATCCTCAACAAGAGCATTAAGAGATGTTACGGAAAAACATGGTGGAAAATATTTTGCAGCAGCAGTTGGAGAGGTAAATGTGGTAACTAAAATGAAAGAGAATAATGCGATTATTGGTGGAGAAGGAAATGGAGGTGTTATTTATCCAGCGTCACACTATGGTAGAGATGCCTTAGTTGGTATAGCTCTGTTTTTATCACATTTAGCAAAAGCGGGTGTAAATTCAGTATCAGAATTGAGAGCTACTTACCCAAGTTATTATATTTCTAAAAATAAAATTGAGTTAACTCCACAAATTGATGTGGATGCAATTTTAGTAGCTGTGGCAGATAAATATAAAAACGAGGAAGTTAATACGATTGATGGTGTTAAGATTGATTTTGCTGATGGCTGGGTACACTTGCGTAAATCGAATACGGAACCAATTATTAGAATTTATTCTGAAAACAGTTCGATGCAAGCTGCTGATAAATTAGCACAACAAATTATTAATGATGTAAAAGGAATGATTTAAGCAGGTTGTTTGTTAATAGTTGATGGTTTTTTGAAAGAAAATCAAAATTTAGAAATCCATTAATAAGAGAACTTAACCAACCAGAAATTTTAGAATTATCTTTTATTTGTAAAAAGAAATAAACTTGTATTTAGATTGGAAACTAACAACTATTAACAAACAACAAGTAACTAATTAAAGAATGAAAGTATATTTAGACAATGCGGCTACAACGCCAATGGATAGAGAGGTGATTGATGCGATTATTCCAATTATGGAGACAGGTTTTGGGAATCCGTCTTCTGTGCATGCTTTTGGTAGAGGAACGAGAGCAATTATTGAGAAATCGAGAAAACAAGTTGCTAAATATATTAATGCTGCACCAAGCGAGATAGTTTTTACTGGAGGAGGAACTGAGGCGGATAACATGGTATTACGTTGTGCAGTTCAAGATTCTGGAGTTACACACATTATAACTTCTGCAACGGAACACCATGCAGTTATTGATACTGCCGAGGTGTTAGCCAAAACTTATCCAACCCTAAAATTGAGTTTGGTAAAACATGATGCCAAAGGTTATGTGGATATTGATAGCTTAATTCAATTGTTAGAAGAAAATAAAGACAGAAAAACATTAGTTTCCTTAATGCACGCTAACAATGAGATTGGAAACAGATTGCCGCTTAAAAAAGTGTCAGATATCTGTAAACAATATGGAGCTATTTTTCATTCTGATACAGTTCAAACCATGTGTCATTATAGTTTTGATGTAAGAGAGTTAGGGATTGATTTTTTGACTTGCTCTGCACATAAATTTCATGGACCAAAAGGAATAGGGTTTTTATATGTAAACGAAAATATACAAATTAAGCCTATCATTACTGGTGGTGCTCAAGAACGAAATGTAAGAGCAGGAACTGAAAACATAATAGGGATAGTTGGATTAACCAAAGCGATGGAAGTAGCTTATCGTGATTTAGAAGAACATCAAAATCATGTGCAAGGTTTAAAAACTTACATGATTGAGCAATTGGAAGCCACTATTCCTGGAGTAACATTTAATGGAGATCCAAAAGGAGATAGTTTATATACTGTGTTAAATGTTCAGTTTCCAAATAGTGAAATGGATGAAATGTTATTGTATAATTTTGATATTGAAGGGATTGCAGTTTCAGGAGGGAGCGCATGTTCATCAGGTAGTAATGTTGGTTCGCATGTATTGCGTAACATTGGTACTGATATGACCAAACCTTCTATTCGTTTTTCGTTTAGTAAATACAACACTAAACAAGAAATTGATTACACAATTAGTGTAATTAAAGATTTATTCGCGGTAACTGCTTAAATTAGCAGTATGAAAATCACTTTTTTAGGAACAGGAACTTCACAAGGTGTACCCGTTATTGCATGCAACTGCGAAGTGTGTTTATCTGAAAATCCCAAAGACAAAAGACTCCGAACTTCTATTTTAATTGAAGACAAAGGAAAAGTAATCGTTATTGATACTGGTCCTGATTTTAGACAGCAAATGTTGCGAGCCAATGTGCAAAAGTTAGATGCAGTTGTATTTACTCATGAGCATAAAGACCATGTTGCAGGATTGGATGATGTTAGAGCTTTTAATTTTAAGCAAAAAAGTGACATGCCCATTTATGCTACAGCAGAAGTTCAAAGTGCATTGGTAAGAGAATTTCATTATGCGTTTGCTGAATATAAATATCCGGGAGTACCTGAATTAAAACTCCATACCATCACCGATGAAAATTTTACTATAGGAGATGTTACTTTAACACCTATTAATGTTTGGCACTACAAAATGCCAGTTAAAGCTTTTCGTATTGGTAACTTTACTTACATCACTGATGCCAACAGAATAGAGGAGGAGGAACTTGAAAAAATTAGGGGTTCTGAAATTATTGTTATCAATGCATTGCGTAAAACTGACCATATTTCTCACTTCAAATTATCGGAAGCCATTGAGTTGCTACAAGAGCTTAAACCTAAAAAAGCTTACTTAACCCACATCAGTCATTTATTAGGCAAACATGATGAGGTACAAAAAGAACTACCTGGCTTTATAGAAATAGCTTGGGATGGGGAAATGATTTTTCTGTAAACAAAATACTTTGTTGTTTAACTAAAAAAAATAATTATCTTTCGCATCATTTTTTAACCTAAAAATAAGGTATGCGCTTATTGTTCTTGGCCTTTATGGCACATTTTTCTTTGGCTCTTTTTAGTCAAGATATTGATAACTTTTCAATATTACAATCCAAAGGAGATGTTCCTGAAGAATTTAATACATTATCATCAGAGAAAGTTAAAGAAGGAATCAAAACAATATCTAAGAAAGATAATTTAACAGATCAAAAATCTGCTAAACGATTTATTTTAGAAAGTAATTATTTTATAGATGAATTATTATCTAATGGAGCAATTTTATACAATGAGAGTTTGTGTGAATATATTGGAAATGTTGCAACAGTATTACTAGAAGATGATAAAGAATTAAGAAATCAATTAAGGTTTTACGTACTTAAATCACCTACTGTAAATGCTTTTGCAACAGATAGGGGGACTATTTTTATTACTGTTGGACTTTTAGCTCAAATAGAAAATGAAGCACAATTAGCATTTATTTTATCTCATGAAATAGTACATTATAAAAATAAACATGCAAGAACTGGTTATGTTGAAGGACAACGTATTGAGCATAACTCAGGGAAATATAGAAGAGATAATTGGGATAAAAAATTGAATAAAAGTAAATATTCTAAAGAGTTAGAATTACAAGCAGATATAGATGGGCTTCAAATATTTTTAAAATCGAAATATAGTTTTAAAGAAATTAATGGAGCTTTTGATGTATTACAATATGCTCATATACCTATTGATGATGTTCCTTTTAATACAGAAATTTTTAATGATCAAGAGTTTGATGTCTTAAAAAACTACATTAAAGAAGAAATAGAACCGATTAAGCCAATCGATGATGAAGATGATGATGACGATTATCATACCCATCCAAACATCAATAAAAGAAGATCTATAATGGCTTCAGAAATTGAAGGTAAATCGAATGAAGGAAGAACCGAATTTATTTATTCAACAGAAGCATTTAAGCATGTGAAAACACTTGCTCAATTCGAACTTTCATATTTATATACAAAACAACGATTATATGGAGAAGCATTGTATAATAGTTATTTATTGCTTAGATCTTATCCGAATAATAAATTTTTAAAAACCAACATAGGTTATTGTTTATATGCTATGTCAAAATACAGAAATGATGGTAAAATTCATAAAGTATTAACAGATTATTCAGGTATTCAAGGGGAATCTCAACAGGTATTTTATTTGTTCGATAAAATGGAAAAGAAAACTATGGGAACTCTTGCTGTTAAATATTTATGGGATATAAAAGGGGAAGATAAAGACAATTCTTTTCTAAGTGTAATTGCTGAAGATGCACTGAAAGAGTTATTATTAGAATCGGGTGCTAGAAAATCAGATTATAAAAAAATATTTCCAGAGAAAGATACTTCTCAACTAGCTGAAGAAGTAGTTGAGACGAAAGTCAGTAAATATGATAGAATAAAAAAACTTAAAGATTCAGAGGAAAATGAAATTCAATATGCCTTTGTTAATTTGTTTAAAAATCCTGAATTTGAAAAGTTAATGAATCAATATGAGAAAGAATATGTGAATAAAGTTAAAGATGGAGATGAAATAGAAAAAAATAAACGTGAAGAAGCACGAAGAAAGGAAAAGGAAGGAAGAGCATTAGGAATTGAAAAAGTTGTTATGGTTTCACCCAATTATAAACGATTTGATTTAAGAAAACAAGTTACTGAACAACATGAATTTTCAGAAGGTAGAAAAGAAGATTTTATTGATTTAAATATAAAATGTGCTGAAAAAACAGGTGTAGAATTAAGTATGATTAGTAATACATTTTTTGAAAGTACAGATAAATATAATGACATGAGTTTATTGAATGATTGGATGGATGAAAGATTCGAACATCAAAATTTACACATATATCCTTATTGTAAACTATTTACTGACGGGCTTGTACAAAAATATGGAACGACATATTTTGGATGGTCTGGTATGTATTCTCTAAGAACAAAAAAAACAGGGTGGGGATGGATAGGATTGTCGGTTTTATATTACGGAATGGGAATTCCTATTGGAATTTATTATGCATTAACGCCAGAAAATCATACCTTTTATTACACCTATCTTGTTGATATAACTAATTATGATTTTTTGATGTCAAAAGAAGATTATGTTAAAATGAAAGATCATAATGATGTAATGAAATCATACATCTATGATTCGTACCATCAAATAACTACTAAAACAAAAGAATAGTGAGGATGAAAGAGATTAAACAAGTTATAATTTTAGGAATAATAATGCTCTTGGTAAAATTGTGTGTTGCACAAACAGCGCCAGGATACATGGGTAAAAAATTAATTATTGAATATTCTGTTACTGGAGCTCCAGCCTTATTTAGAATTAATAAAAATGGAAAAAGTGGTATAGATATTTTTCCTCCAGATTTTAAACTCCCAATGAATTATGGACATAAATTAACAGGAAGTTACTCTATCAATAGAAAATCGGCTTATGGAGCATCATTGGAATTATTTACTACGGGTGTTGATTATTCTAACATAACATTAGGTAAAGGAGTAATAGAAAATAATAGAATTACACAAATTAATGGTCATAACGCTCAGAATGATGCAGTATTAAATACTTACGGGTTAACTTTATTTAAATCATTTTATCGTAACGGTATATCTCCATTAGGGAGGCATACTAATATTGGTATTAAGATACTTTATGCAAGTACAGATTTATCTCAAGTAAATTTCAGTTCTTTTACAAATACGAATAACAATCAAACAGAGGTTCTTGTATACGATTTATCTGGAAAATCTCCTAGTTCTATCGAATGGGGTTTTACGTATGGTATGGGAGTAAATAGAATTTTATTTGATAAGGTAGTTATAAATTTTGGTTTTGAAGTGGTATTAATGTTTTCTGCACTTAATGCTTGGGGTGAAGATTGGAGGGGGCAATATGATTTTACCGATTATACAGGGGTAGAAGAGGGGAGATTTTCTCCTAATACTTTTAATAAAAAATTATCTTCTGACACGGAATTGTTTAAAAAGCTTGGTTCAGAAAGAGTATTTACAAGTCAATTTTTTAATTTAAAAATAGGTATAGGCTTTTTAGCCCATTAATAATTATATAAATACATTATATCATGAAAAAGAAATTAATCGTTTTAATGTTTATACATTTTTTAATAACAAGTCTTATAGCACAGGTTGAAACTGTTGAAAGAATTGAATTTGAACTAAAAGAAGGGTATGAAAATCATCAATTGGCTCAATTTAAAGAGAATGGTATTTTATTCTACTCTAGAAAAGCGGGTAAAAAATCTGAACCAGAAGAATGGAAAATAGAACAATATAGTAATACCTTAAAATTAAAAAATACAGAAACAATTACTATTCCTGAAGATCAATACCTCTCAGAATCTTATACAAACGATTCTGATTTATATTTGTTTTTTGCAAGTAAAAAAGGGGCATATAGCTTTTATCGAATTAATGCAAAAACGTTAAGGGTTAAAAAAGTTTTAGGTGAATTACCTCCAAAAACTTATGTTTTTAAAATTAACATTTTAGGAAATGTAGCATTTTTTAATGCGTCTATGAAAAAAGCTCCAATGCTATTTACGTTAGATATAGAATCGGAAAGACAAAATTTAATACCTATAGCTGTGCCGGGCTATGATTCTAAATCAATAAGTATTGAAAATGTTCAGGTAATAGAAGAATCTAAAGAAGTATTGGTTTATTTGAATGCATACAATAAAAAAGAGCATGACATTCATATTTTAAAGTTTGATGATAATGGAGATAAGAAGGGAACTGTAAATTTAACAGAAGGACATGAAATGAAACTATCATCAGTATCAGCTTCTTATTTAGGAGATGGCAAATACATTTATACGGGAACTTATTCAGCTAAGAGTAGTGCTACTTCTGAGGGTGTTTATTTATGCAGTACTAGTGGAGACAACGTTAAGTTTATTAAATTTTATAATTTTTTAGATTTTAATAAATTCCTGTCATATTTACCAGAAAAAAAACAAGAAAAAATAGAAAAGAAAAAGGCTAAAAAAGAAGATAAAGGGAAAGAGTTAAAAATAAACTATTTAATGGCTTCACATGATATTGTAGTGATGGATGACAAATATTTATATTTAGGAGAAGCATTTTATCCAACTTACAGAACAGAGGTTTATACTACTTATGTAAATGGTAAACCTGTAACTTCTACCAGAAGAGTATTTGATGGGTATCAATATACGCATGCTGTATTAGCAGGCTTTAATAAAGATGGAGATATGATTTGGGATAACACTTTTGAAATGTGGCCGTCTTATAAACCATTTTTTAAGAAAAAATTTATTACTTCTTTTGTGCATGATGATAATCGTAAAATTGATTTACTTTTTTCTAGTAGATCAGAAATCCAATCTAAAAGCTTTTTTGCCAATGGGGAAGTAGCTAATGAGGAAAAATTTGCGTTTATAGAAACGGCAGATGAAAAGGATGATGTAAAATATACTTATTCTAACATGGAGCATTGGTATGATAAATACTTTTTAGCTTATGGTAATCAAAAAATAAAAAATAAAGAAGAGAAAGGACCCAACAAAAAAAGAAGAGTATACTTTATAAATAAGATATCTTATAAATAATATTAAAAAGGAGAGCTTAGCTCTCCTTTTTAATTAATTGGCTTTTGTCTTCTCCTTAGCATTTCTAAACACAAACTGGCCTTCAAATTGGTCTAACAAAATGCTGCTATCCGCTTTTACTTTACCAGCCAATATTTCTTTACTTAATTGGTTTAGTATATTTTTTTGCAATACTCGTTTAACTGGTCTTGCTCCAAATTGTGGGTCGTAACCAATTTTAGCAATTTCGTTTACGGCTTCATCTGTATAAGTTAACACAATGTCATTTTTCGTTAACATTTTAGCTAATCCTTTCAATTGTATTTCTACAATTTGGTGGATATCTTCCTTTGTTAACGGTGTAAACATAATGGTTTCATCAATTCGGTTTAGCAACTCTGGTCTAATAGTTTTCTTTAACAAACCAAATACTTCAATTTTTGTTTTTTCGATGATGCTGTCTCTGTCTATCTCACCCATATCTTCAAAACTTTCTTGTATAATGTGAGAACCAATGTTAGAAGTCATAATAATAATGGTGTTTTTAAAGTTTACCATTCTACCTTTGTTATCCGTTAATCGTCCATCATCTAATACTTGTAATAAAATATTAAACACATCTGGGTGAGCTTTTTCAATCTCATCTAACAGAATTACAGAATAAGGTTTTCTTCTAACAGCTTCAGTTAATTGTCCACCTTCATCATAACCTACATATCCCGGAGGAGCACCCAATAAACGAGAAACTGAATGTTTTTCTTGGTATTCACTCATATCTATTCGTATCATGGCATTTTCATCGTTAAACAAAAAGTCACTCAATGCTTTGGCTAATTCTGTTTTACCAACTCCAGTAGTTCCTAAAAAGATAAAGGAACCAATAGGTCTTTTTTCATCTTGTAAACCAGCTCTACTTCTTCTTACGGCATCAGCAACTGCATTAATGGCTTCATCTTGTCCAACAACTCTTTTGTGTAGCTCATCTTCTAAACGCAACAGTTTTTCACGCTCACTTTCTATCATTTTAGAAACCGGTATGCCTGTCCATTTAGATATCACCTCTGCAATTTCTTCCACCGTAACCTCTTCTTTAATTAGTTTAGAAGTTGATTGGACAGAAATTAAATCAGCTTTAAATTTTTCCAACAAAACCTCAGCTTCTTTCATTTTTCCGTAACGGATTTCAGCAACTTTACCAAAATCTCCAGCACGTTCAGCTTGTTCAGCTTCGTATTTTAAATTTTCAATTTCTTCTTTAGCTTTTTGAATACCTTCAACCACATCTTTCTCTGCTTGCCATTTGGCACTCAAGCTATTTTTTTCTTCGTTGAGGTTGGCTAATTCTTCTTTTATTTTGCCTAATTTTTTATCATCTTTCTCTCGTTTTATAGCTTCGCGTTCAATTTCAAGTTGCATTATTTTACGCTCAATTTCATCTAAAGCTTCAGGTTTAGAGTTTATTTCCATACGTAATTTAGCAGCTGCTTCATCAATTAAATCGATAGCTTTATCTGGTAAAAAACGATCAGAAATGTATCGTTGAGATAACTCAACTGCCGCAATAATTGCTGAATCTTTTATTTGAACCTTATGATGGTTTTCGTATTTCTCTTTAATACCTCTTAAAATAGAAATGGCGTCTTCAGTGCTTGGCTCATCGATTAATACTTTTTGGAAACGTCTTTCTAAGGCTTTATCTTTTTCAAAATATTTTTGATATTCGTTTAAAGTAGTTGCACCAATGGCTTTTAATTCTCCTCTGGCTAAAGCAGGTTTTAAAATGTTAGCTGCATCCATTGCACCTTCACCACCACCAGCACCAACTAAAGTGTGTATCTCATCAATAAACAATACGATGTCTCCTTCAGCACTAACGACTTCTTTAACCACAGCTTTTAATCGTTCTTCAAACTCTCCTTTATATTTTGCTCCAGCAATTAAAGAACCCATATCTAATGAAAAAATTTGTTTGTTCTTTAAATTCTCAGGAACATCTCCCGCGATAATTCTATGAGCTAAACCTTCTGCAATAGCTGTTTTACCAACTCCAGGTTCACCAATTAAAATAGGATTGTTTTTAGTTCTTCTTGATAGGATTTGCAATACTCTTCGTATTTCTTCATCTCTACCAATTACAGGGTCTAATTTATTTTCTTTGGCTAACTCATTTAAATTTTTTGCATATTTTTTTAACGCATTGTATTGTTCTTCTTGACTTTGGGAGGTAACATTTTCGCCTTTACGTAATTCTTTAATGGCGGTTTTCATTTCTTTTTCTTTCACACCATTATCCTTTAATAATTGAGAGATGGTATCGCCAGTGGCTAAAAGTCCAAGTAAAAGATGCTCTATGGAAACGTATTCGTCTTTAAACTCTTTTAATAATGCAGTTGCTTCTTGTATTGCTTTATTAGAATTTTGAGATAAATATTGACTGCCTCCAGTTACTTTAGAATAAGATTCAACTATTTTATCGAGTGCTTGTTTAAATATATTAACATTAACACCTAGTTTTTGTAAAATAAACGGGGTAACATTTTCATCAACTTCCAAAATACCTTTTAGTATATGTCCAGTTTCAATGCTTTGGTTTTGATTTTCCATGGCAATTTGCTGAGCATGTTGAATAGCTTCTTGAGATTTGATGGTAAAATTATTTAAATTCATAATGTATTTTTTAATTCACTTAGGAGTCATCAAAACATAGTCCATTAGTCTATTGTGGTAATTATGGCAGGTTTTATAAGAATATTATGTTAAATTGACAGCTATTGAGGTGAAAGTTGAAAAGCTGAAAAGTTAAAAGGACAACTTAGGTATTAATATATTCTAATCGAATTACTTTACATACCTTTGAGCTTTCAAACTTTAAACTTTAAAACTAATTATGGCTGATTATCAACAAATGGATATGCCCGAATTCCCTAAAAATGGCAAAAGAATTATATTAAGTGTAGTAATAGGCCTTGTGCTAATTATAGTAATGTGGAAAAGTTCAGTTACAATAGGAGCAGGTGAATCAGGTGTCTTATTCGAGACTTTAGGTAATGGTGTAGATACTGAAAACACTTATGGTGAAGGTTGGAAATTAATTGCTCCATGGAATAAAATGATTATTTATGAAGTAAGACAACAAGAAGTATTAGAAGATATGGCGGTACTTTCATCTAATGGTTTGGAAATTTCATTAGAAGTTTCGACATGGTACCAACCGGACCATAAAGATTTACCAAAATTGCACCAAGAAAAAGGACAAGATTATTTGAATAGAGTGGTGAAACCAGCTATTCGTTCTGCTAGTAGAAGTGTAATTGGACGATATACTCCTGAAGAAATTTATTCTAGTAAAAGAGATGCTATTCAAACTGAAATTTTTGAGGAAACTAGAAAGATTTTGGATAAGCAATTTGTTCAAGTTAACGAAGTATTGGTAAGGGACATTACTTTACCTCCAACAATTAAAACAGCAATTGAAGGGAAGTTAAGACAAGAGCAAGAGTCATTAGAATATGAGTTTAAATTACAAAAAGCACTTAAAGAAGCTGAAAAAGTAAAAATTGAGGCACAAGGAAAAGCAGACGCAAATAGAATATTAAATGCGTCTTTAACTCCAAATATCCTACAAGAAAAAGGAATTGAAGCTACTTTAGAACTAGCTAAATCGCCTAATACTAAGGTTGTTGTGGTTGGAGGTAAAGATGGATTGCCATTAATTTTAGGAAATAACTAATAAAAGTTCATGTTAAATAAAAAAGCTGCTCATTGAGCGGCTTTTTTTATGTCTTTGATTAAACCATTAACAGAATTTATAGTCTGAAATAAAGTATATGTATAAACATATATTTTGATGAATGATAAGTAGTTTTGTAGCTGCCAAAAAAATTATGAAAAAATCTACTTTTATTATATTTTTATTATTGCTTTCGGTTAATCTTTTTAGCCAAGATAAAAACCTATTTCGTTTATTTGGTGAAGTGCTTGATGATAATGGTGAAGGATTGCCTTATGTCTCTATCGGTATTTTTAATGCGAAAGATTCCAGTTACACTAAAGGAGCAGCAACTGAGATAAATGGTAAATTTTCTGCTCAAATTCCGGCAGGTACTTATTATGCTAAAATTTCTTTTTTAAGTTTTGAAGACAAAACAATTAACAACATTGTAATTACTAACAAGGATGTTGATTTAAAAAAGATAGCTTTAAAACCATCAGTTAATAATTTAGATGAATTTGCAGTGGTGGAAGAAAAAAATCTAATGGAATTAGATTTGGATAAACGTGTTTATAATGTAGAAAAAGATGTTACCAATCAAGGAGCAAATGCTTCAGAAATTTTAGATAATGTTCCATCAGTATCAGTAGATGTGGATGGGAATGTAAGTTTAAGAGGTAGTGAAAATGTGCGAATTTTGATTAATGGAAAACCATCTGGAATGGTTGGAATCAGTACTTCAGAAGCTTTGAAACAATTACAAGGTAGCCAGATAGAAAAAATTGAAGTTATCACCAATCCTTCTTCTCGTTATGATGCTGAAGGAGAGGTTGGTATTATTAACATTGTTTTAAAGCGAGATAAAAGAGAGGGAGTTAACGGTTCTGTAAATGCTAATTTTGGATATCCGAATAATTATGGAGGTGGCTTTAACATCACGATAAAACGGAAAAATTTTAGCGTATTCACTGGTTATGGAGTAAGTTTTAGGAATTCACCAGGCACATCTAGCTCACAACAAAATTTTACTTATCCAGATACATCTTTTAGTTACAATAGTACATCTGAAACACAACGGTTTGATTTTGACAATAATTTTAATTTAGGGACAGAAATATTTATCAATGATTACAATACTTTAATTATTTCTGGAAACACAAGTTTTGGAACAGGTAACAATCAAACAGAGTTAATTTATTCAGATTTTAACGATTTAGATATTCCTACCCAAACTGTTAAACGATTGGAAGATGAAGATAAGGAAAGACTCTCTTATGGAATTAACATGAATTATCGTAAAACCTTTAAGTTAAAAGATAGGTTATTAACTTTTGATTTTAGTCATGCTGATAATACAGATGATGAACACTCAACCATATCTCAAACAAATAATGTATTGGCATATCAAAACTTAGAACAACGCGTTTTTAATAATGAAGGAGGTCAAGATTATTTGTTTCAAACAGATTACATTCACCCTATAAAAAAAGGAAAGTTAGAATTAGGTTTAAAATACACCATTAAAAAAATTGATGATGACTATGCTGTAGAACAATTTAATGATACAATAAATGATTGGGAATATATACCAGGTTATAAAAACTATGTTTTGTATGAAGAAAATGTTGCTGCAGCATATTTAATGTTTGGAAACAAAATCAATAAATTTTCTTACCAATTAGGTGCAAGGGTTGAAAACACGGAGATAATTACAGATTTAACTTTTACTAATGAAGTAAATAAGCGTAACTACCTTAATCTTTTTCCAAGTGCACATATTTCTTATGAGTTAAAAAAACAACATTCTTTACAAGCTAGTTATAGTAGAAGAATACAACGACCAAGACATTGGTATTTATTGCCATTTTTTAATTTTAGCGATTCACGAAATAATTTTTCTGGAAATCCAAATTTAAATCCAGAGTTTACAGATTCTTATGAGATTGGGCACTTAAAAAATTATAGTAAAGGCTCTATTTTATCGAGTGTTTATTATCGATATACTACTGGTACTATAGAAAGAATTAGTATTTCTAATACAGAAGGAATTACCCAACGTTTACCTGTTAATTTAGGAACAACGGATGCTTTTGGTGTTGAATTTTCGGGTTCTTACGAGTTAGTGAAATGGTGGGATTTAAGAGGTAGTTTTAATTTTTACAGACAAATAATTGAGGGAGAATATGCTGGAGTTACTTATGGTAGTGATGCTTTAGCGTGGTCAACCAGATTAAATTCTAAATGGAACATTAAAAAAAAGGTTAATTTACAAGCTTCTTTTAATTACAATGCTCCACAACAATCTCCTCAAGGAGAGACAAAAGCGAGGTACTCGTTAGATACAGGTTTTTCATTTGATATGTTAAAAGGAAATGGTACGGTTAGTTTTAATGTAAAAGATGTATTTAATACCAGAAAACGAAGAAGTATCTCTTATGGCGAAAACTTTGTTTCAGAAAGTGAACACCAATGGCGCTCAAGGTATTTGAGAGTAAGTCTTACTTATAGAATAAACCAAAAGAAAAAGAAAGGTGAAGAACGAGAGTTTGATAATTTTGATGGTGGGGGAGAAGGGTAATTTATCTTACTTTGTTTAAGTGGTTTCGTTTAACGTTTAGTATATGGCAAGTAGGGCAGAGGAAAGCGATAAACTTTCGAGTTTGCACTGAGCCAAAGCGTTGTATTTTGTTTTTATATTATTCATTCTTAAAGCCAAATCAACGATTTGGCGTTGTTTGTAAATAGCACTAAACTTTCGTTAACCACCGAAGGCCCTATTTGCTATATACAGTGTTATAGGGCGTTTTTATTCTTTTTTGTATTGTCCATTCGTGAAAATGTAGAAGCCCTCTTCCTTGTCTGGGGTACATTCTTTATTGGTACTTATTGTCTTTGTTCCATTAATTTTAATTCTTCCAATGCTATCAATGGAAAAATCATAATTATATGAACAAATTCCTCTACTCCAGCCATTATTATTATTATTATCGGTTGCGTAATTGGTCAGAAGACTCCAGTACTCAAAGCGGAATTCATAAAAACTGATAGCCTCAAATAAAAGAGTTTTGGTATCTATATTCCAGATTTCATATTTATGAATTTTAGTAAACTCCTCTTCTTGATGTGCTTGCATAATGTTTCTAAAGTTTCCACTATAAGACCTTTCAAATATGATTTCTTTAGAACCAATTCCATCAATTTGAATTGTATCGAAAATTTGGGATGATTTTGTAGATAAAAGTTTGTTTGTATTAAAATCAATTTTAGTCAAATAAAGTGTGTCCATTGAATTATTATATACATAATAATCTGCGTTGCTTAATAATAATTGTCCATAGATTAAATTGGACATTATCAAAAAGCTCAATAGCAAAATTTGTTTCATTTGTTTAGTTTTTAATGTCCTATAACGACTGTGTCTGGAACGTTTCAATGTTCTTTACACATAGTGTTAAACGAAGTTAGTCTTTTTTTAGGAGAAAGTCAAGAGTTAAATTAAACGGTAATTTTCTTTAAAATTAAATCGGTAGCTCCAAGATTATTTTTAATATAAGCTTTAGCTGCATTTTTGGTGTTTGCTAAATTATCAGCTACTAATAAATGGTTGGCAGCTGCAATTAAGTCATCAGTATAACTTATTTCATACGCAGCATTGTTGCTTAATAGTTCTTCTGCTTCATGAAACTTATGATGTTTTTTACCAAATAAAATAACATTGCCAAAACTTGCTGGTTCTAACACATTGTGTAATGAGTTTTTAAAACCACCACCAACAAAAGCAATATCTGTGTATTGGTAAGTATTGGCTAAAATACCAATGTTGTCAATTATTAAAATATTATAATTATTAATGTTCTCAGCTGTTGCTTCGGAGTATTTAATGTAATTAGTAGTTCCAAGTAATTTTTCAATTTCAGCTATATGTATTTTACTCACATCATGTGGTGCAATAATGTATTTAAAATCTTTATCTGAAGAAGAAATGTAGTCACATAAAATTTTTTCTTCTGGCTGCCAAGTGCTACCACCAATTATTATCGTTTTATTGGCTTTAAATTTTTCAATTAAATTAAGAGCTTTAGGGGTTAAAGAGTTTTTATATACTCTATCAATTCTGGTATCTCCTGCAACTAGAACGTTCGTGTACTTTAAGCTATTTAATAGCTGTTTAGATTTTTCGTTTTGGACAAAAAAGAAACTGAAAAAGGTTAACATTTTTTTATGAGTACATCCATACCATTTAAAAAACAATTGATTTTCCCTAAAAACACCTGAAATTAAATAGGTTGGTATTTTTTGTTGATGTAATTCTTGTAAGTAAAAAAACCAAAATTCATATTTAATAAAAAATGCTTTTTTAGGTTTTATTAGTTCTATAAATGTTTGAGCATTTTTTTTAGTATCAATTGGTAGGTAAAAGCAATAATCGATTAAAACTTCGTTTTTTCTGTATTCATAACCAGATGGAGAAAAGAAAGTAACCAATATTTTTAAGCTGTTATTATCAGTTTTTAATTTTTCTATTAGCGGTTTACCTTGTTCGTATTCACCTAAACTTGCACAATGAAACCAATAAATTTCTTCATTAGGTTTAATGGTAGCTTTTATTTTATCAAAAATATCTTTACGTCCATTTACCCATAATTTTGCTTTAGGGTTAAACAATGCGGCAATTTTTACAGCAATTAAATAAGTGTAAATGGTTATTTGATAAAATAAAATCAATTAAAAATAATTAATGATAATAAAACTCTTGATCTTGTCTTTTGTTTAAACGGATAATCCATCCAAACCTAATACCATAAAGTATGTCTGTATGTCTTTTGTTATCAACTTCTTGGGTATCGTAATTATATTTACGTAAATTTTTTGTCCATCCTTGTGTGTAATCAAACCCAATTAAAAAGTTGGTTAACCTATTTTTACTCATAAACATGTATCCTAAGAAACCGTTTACAGCATACCCTACAGAAAATCTATCATATCCTTTCTTGTGTTCGTCAGAAAGGGACACAATGTCATCTTGAAATTTAATACTTATTTTATGCTGTAACATACCAAATCCACCATAAGTTAATATTCCTGAATTTTTATTAGGAGTTAAAACATTAAATAGACGACCACCTGTTAAGAAGAATGAAGATCCTCTTTCTCCTAAATAAATATCAGTTAATTTCCCTTGGTTATCAATTACATAACCATCATCAGTTATAATGTTTCTTAATACTCGAGTGTCTTTTACATCACCTCCCCAAAAAAAATTACCTTTAAAGCCATAATACCAGTTGGTTTTTGTTTTTACAGCAAAACTTCCTCCAACATTACTGTTAGAGCTAAATCGTACCCCCATATCAGCAGAGGTCCATTGGTATGCGTAAGAAGCAGTAAAAAAAGGAATGGTATATGAAGAATCGGGAATTACTGCTTTTTCTATTACAAATTGAGCATTTGAAACTAAACTTGACAATAGTATAAGTATGAATATTAAAAACCTCATTATTTTTTGATAGACTACAAAATAACGAATAAAATCAACTAAAATTACAAGTCAATCGTTAATACATCAAAATCCATTTATATAAGCTACTTTTTAATTAATTTAGCGACCTGTCTATAAAACCGAGCAATTAATGTTAGAACACAACATACAAATGGTTGACTTAAAAAGTCAGTATTTAAAGATTAAAAATGAGATAGATGCGGCAATTTCTAATGTAATAGATACTACAGCGTTTATTAAAGGGCCAGATGTAACAGCTTTCCAAGAAGATTTACAAAATTATTTAGATGTAAAACATGTTATTGCTTGTGGTAATGGGACTGATGCCTTGCAAATAGCATTAATGGCTTTAGGTTTAAAACCGGGTGATGAAGTAATTACAGCTAATTTTACTTTTGCTGCAACAGTTGAAGTAATTGGTTTATTAAACTTAACGCCTGTTTTTGTAGATGTTGATAGAGATACCTTTAATATTAATGTTGAAGAACTAAAAAAGGCAATAACATCTAAAACTAAAGCGATTATACCTGTCCATTTATTTGGGCAATGTGCTAATATGGAAGCTATAATGAATATTGCAGATGCCCATAACTTATTTGTAATTGAAGATACTGCTCAGGCTATTGGTGCTGACTACACGTTTGAGAATGGAGTAATAAAAAAAGCAGGCACAATTGGTCATATTGGTACAACTTCATTTTTCCCATCAAAAAATTTAGGTTGTTATGGAGATGGAGGAGCTTTGTTTACAAACGATACTGAATTAGCAAAAAGATTAGCTGCAATTATTAATCATGGAATGTATGAAAGGTATTATCATGATGAAATAGGCGTTAATTCTCGTTTAGATACGATACAAGCGGCAATTTTAAAAATTAAATTACCATACTTAGATAGTTATTGCGAAGCAAGGCTTAAGGCTGCTCAATTTTACAACAAAGCATTTGAAGCTATCAAACAAATTGAAACTCCAATTATAGACAAACAATCTAGCCATGTTTTTCATCAATATACAATTAAATTAACTGGTGTAGATAGAAAAAAAATGCAAGAACATTTACAAGCAAAAGGTATTCCTTCAATGGTTTATTATCCAGTACCATTACATCATCAAAAAGCTTATGTGCGACCTGAATTTGATGATAAAAATTATCCAGTAACATTGGAGTTGTGTAATAGTGTATTATCTTTACCTATGCACACGGAATTGGATGAGAATCAATTAAAATATATTACAGAATCGGTTAAAGAATTTTTTATATGAATATAGCAGTAATAGGAACAGGTTATGTTGGATTAGTAACAGGTACTTGTTTGGCAGAAACAGGTAATGATGTTATTTGTGTAGACATTGACAAAAAGAAAGTTGAAAAAATGCAAAATGGGATTGTTCCCATTTATGAACCTCATTTGGATGTGATTTTCGAACGAAATATTAAACAAGGTAGATTAACTTTCACAACAGACATTAATGAGGCAGTTGAAAATGCAAAAGTGATTTTCTTAGCGTTACCAACCCCTCCAGGAGAAGATGGCTCAGCAGATTTATCTTACATTTTAGGGGTTGCCGAAGATCTTGGTAAGATTATAAAAGATTATAAGGTTATCATTGATAAAAGTACTGTTCCTGTTGGAACTGCTGAAAAAGTTACTGCAGCTATTGCTAAAAACTCAACCGTTGAGTTTGATGTGGTATCTAATCCAGAATTTTTAAGAGAAGGATATGCTGTAGATGATTTCTTAAAACCTGATAGAGTAGTAATTGGAACAAGATCTGAGAAAGCAAGAAAAATATTAGATCATTTATACAAGCCTTATGTTCGTCAAGGAAATCCAATAATATTTATGGATGAAAAATCAGCAGAGCTTACTAAATACGCTGCAAATTCATTTTTGGCAACAAAAATTACCTTTATGAATGAGATTGCTAACTTTTGTGAAAAGGTTGGTGCCGATGTAGATATGGTTAGAATTGGAATAGGTTCTGATGAAAGAATAGGTAAAAGATTTTTGTTTCCCGGCATAGGTTATGGAGGAAGTTGTTTTCCAAAAGATGTTCAAGCACTAGCTAAATCAGGTAAAGAATATGGGTATGATTTTGGAATATTAAATTCTGTAATGGAAATTAATGAAAAACAAAAAACTATCATAGTACCTAAAATTAAAGACTATTTTAAAGGAGATTTAAAAGGTAAGAAGATAGGTTTGTGGGGATTGGCTTTTAAACCAGATACTGACGATATAAGAGAAGCACCAGCATTGTATATTATTGATGAATTATTAAAAGCAGGAGCAATAATTACTGCTTTTGATCCTGAAGCAATGTCGAATGTGAAAGAATTATTAGGAGATAAAATAAACTTTGCATTAAGTAGAGATGAAGCAATAGAAGGTGCAGATGCTCTAGTAATTGCTACTGAATGGCAAGTATTTAGAAATCCGGATTTCGATAAATTAGCAGCTAAAATGAATCAAAAAGTAATTTTTGATGGAAGAAATTTATATGATGTTACTGAAATGAAAGATTTAGGATTCTATTATTGTAGTATTGGAAGATCATTAGTATCAAATTAATTATGAAGAGAGTTTTAATAACAGGTGCAGCAGGATTTTTAGGTTCTCATTTATGTGACCGCTTTATCAAAGAAGGCTATTATGTAATAGCAATGGATAATTTGATTACAGGAGATTTAAAAAATATAGAGCATTTAAAGGATAATGCTAGGTTTGAATTTATCAATCATGATGTTTCTGAACATATTACAATTGAAGGTGATTTAGACTATATTTTACATTTTGCTTCACCAGCAAGTCCTATTGATTATTTAAAAATACCTATACAAACTTTAAAAGTAGGATCGCTAGGAACTCACAATTTATTGGGGTTAGCTAAAGCAAAAAATGCAAGAATGTTAATCGCTTCTACATCTGAGGTTTATGGAGATCCTTTAGTTCACCCACAAACAGAAGAGTATTATGGTAATGTGAATCCAATTGGTCCAAGAGGAGTTTATGATGAAGCCAAAAGATTTCAGGAAGCTATAACAATGGCTTACCATACTTATCATGGTGTTGAAACACGAATTGTTAGAATTTTTAATACTTATGGACCTAGAATGCGATTAAATGACGGTAGAGTTTTACCAGCATTTATAGGACAAGCTTTAAGAGGGGAAGATTTAACTGTTTTTGGTAAGGGAAATCAAACGCGTTCTTTTTGTTATGTTGATGATTTAATAGAAGGAATTTATCGTTTGTTACATTGTGATTATGTAGAACCTGTTAATATTGGCAATCCTGATGAAATAACAATTTTAGATTTTGCAAAAGAAATTATAAAATTAACTGGAACAACCCAAAAAATAATTTACAAAGATTTACCTGTAAATGACCCCATGCAGCGTCAGCCAAATATTGATAAAGCAATAAAATTATTAGATTGGCAACCAAAAGTTAGCAGAGCAGAAGGCCTTAATATAACTTATGAATATTTTAAAAGCTTGTCTCAAGAACAACTAAATAAAATAGAACATAAAAATTTTGACGAATACGTTAAGTAATGAATTATTTTGCCCACGAAACAGCAGTAATAGATGAAGGTTGTGATATAGCCGAAGGAACAAAGATTTGGCATTTTTCACATATTATGTCTAATTGTAAAATAGGTAAAAACTGTAATATTGGTCAAAATGTTGTTGTTTCTCCAGAAGTTATGTTGGGAGAAAATGTTAAGGTTCAAAATAATGTTTCAATTTATTCAGGAGTTATATGTGAAGATGACGTTTTTTTAGGTCCTTCAATGGTTTTTACGAATGTAGTTAATCCGAGAAGTGCTGTTAATCGTAGGGGAGAATATTCAAAAACTACTGTTAAAAAGGGAGCATCAATTGGTGCAAATGCAACAATAGTTTGTGGACATGATATTGGAGAATATGCATTTATTGGAGCAGGAGCAGTGGTTACAAAAACTGTTTTACCATATGCTTTAGTAGTAGGTAATCCGGCAAAACAAATGGGTTGGATTAGCGAATATGGGCATCGATTAGATTTTGATGCAAACGGAATAGCTGTTTGTGAAGAAAGTAAAGTAAAGTATAAATTTGAAAACGGATTAGTACAAAAGATAACAGAATGATGGCTGAAGATAAAAAAATAAAATTTGCAGTTGTAGGTTGCGGTCATATTGGTAAACGTCATGCAGAAATGATTGTTGGCAATCCTAATGCTGAATTAGTAGCATTGTGTGATGCAGCTAATCAAGATGATTTAGGGATTGAAAAATATAATGTTCCGTTTTTTAATTCAATTGAAGATTTAATGTTAGCTAAATTAGATATTGATGTGGTTAATATTTGTACTCCTAATGGATTGCATTCAGAACAAGCTTCTTTAGCTTTAGATAATGGATACCATATTGTTGTTGAAAAACCTATAGGATTATCAAAAGCAAAATGTGAGCAAGTAATTTTTAAAGCTCTTGAAAACCATAAGCAAGTTTTTGCGGTAATGCAAAATAGATATTCTCCTCCTTCTGTTTGGATTAAAGAGTTAATTGATAATAAAATTTTAGGAGATATTTATATGGTTCAATTAAACTGTTACTGGAACCGTGATGATAGATATTATAAAGCAGGAGGGTGGAAAGGAACTAAAGATCTAGATGGTGGAACACTATATACTCAATTTTCTCACTTTATAGATATTATGTATTGGTTGTTTGGAGATATTGAAAACATTCAAGCAAAATTTCATGATTTTACCCACCAAAATTCAACAGATTTTGAAGATTCAGGTTTTGTTGCTTTTGATTTTATAAATGGAGGAATGGGCAGTTTAAACTATTCTACAGCAGTTGCTGGACAAAATTTAGAAAGCAGTATTACAATTATAGGAGAAAAGGGAAGTGTGAAAATTGGAGGACAATACATGAATGAGGTAGAAGTATGTAATATTGAAGGCTATGACATGCCTGAATTAGCTGCAGCAAATCCTCCAAATGATTATGGACCTTATAAAGGGTCTGCTGCCAATCATCATTATATTATAGAAAATGTAGTAGATACATTAAAAGGAAAAACAAAAGCTACAACTAATGCTTTAGAAGGCTTAAAGGTTGTTGAAATTATTGAAAGAATTTATCAGTTAAGAGAAAGTCATCTCTTAAAACAAAATACAAGTAAAGAATTAAAAGAAATATAGAATGGGAATTTACGATCGATTAAAAAACAAAGAAACTAAAATTGCTGTAATTGGCTTAGGTTATGTTGGCTTACCAATCGCTTTAGAGTTTGCAAAAACAATGAAAGTTGTTGGATTTGATATCAATCAAAAAAGAGTTGATATGATGAAAAACAATATTGATCCTAGTGAAGAATTAGACAGTTTAGCTTTTGAAGGATGTGACATTGAGTTTACCGCAAATATTGACGATTTAAAAGATTCAACATTTTACGTAGTTGCTGTGCCAACGCCAATAAATTCACATAAACTTCCTGATTTAACACCACTATTAGGAGCATCAAAAACTGTTGGGCAAGTATTAAAAAAAGGGGATTATGTAGTTTTTGAATCTACTGTTTATCCTGGTTGTACAGAAGAAGATTGTATTCCTGTTTTAGAAGAATTATCAGGGTTAAAATTTAAAGAAGATTTTAAGGTGGGTTATTCTCCAGAAAGAATTAATCCAGGAGATACAAAGCATACCTTAACAAATGTAATTAAAGTTGTTTCTGGTTGTTGTGATGAATCATTAGAGCAAATTGCTAAAGTTTATGAAGAGGTTGTTCAAGCTGGTGTGCATAGAGCAACAACAATTAGAGTAGCAGAAGCAGCAAAAATTATTGAAAATACTCAAAGAGATTTAAACATTGCGTTAGTAAACGAGCTTTCTATCATTTTTAATAAAATGGGTATTAATACTTATGATGTTTTAGAAGCAGCTGGAACTAAATGGAACTTCTTAAAGTTTTCACCGGGATTAGTTGGAGGACATTGTATCGGGGTTGATCCTTACTATTTAACTTATAAAGCAAAAGAATTAGGTTACCATGCTCAAATAATTAATGCGGGTCGTTTTGTTAATGATTCAATGGGAGGTTATGCTGCAAAACAAACAGTTAAAAAAATTATTGCTGAAGGTAAAAATATTAGTGGAGCAAAAATTTTAGTAATGGGAGCTACTTTTAAAGAAGACGTGAGTGATATCCGGAATTCTAAAGTAGTTGATGTTATTAATGAACTTAAATCATTTGGAGCTAAAGTAGAAGTTGTTGATTCTCATGCAGATTCAGATTCTTTAATGGAAGAATACAATTTTGGACTAGTAGATAAAATAGCCAATGATTATGATGCCGTTATAGTGGCGGTTAATCATAAAGATTATACAAATTTGGATGAAAATTATTTTAAATCTATAACTTCAGATAATGCTGTTTTAGTTGATTTGAAGGGGATTTACAAAGGAAAAATAAAAGAATTAACTTATTGGAGTTTTTAATGGATAAAACTATTTTAATAACAGGCGGAGCAGGTTTTATAGGGTCTCATGTGGTGAGATTATACGTTAATAAATACCCAACATATAAAATTATAAATTTAGATAAACTGACTTATGCGGGTAATTTGGCCAACATTACAGATGTTGAAAATGTTTCGAATTACGAATTTATAAAAGGAGATATTGTTGATGCTGAATTTGTAATACAATTATTTAAAGATTACCAATTTACTGATGTTATTCATTTAGCTGCGGAATCTCATGTGGATCGATCAATTGAAGGGCCAATGGATTTTATAATGACAAATATTATTGGAACAGCAAATTTATTAAATGCGGCAAAAGAAATTTGGAAAGATGATTTTACTAATAAATTATTTTACCATGTTTCTACCGATGAGGTTTATGGTTCTTTAGGTGATACTGGAATGTTTTTAGAAACAACTCCTTATGACCCAAGAAGTCCTTACTCAGCTTCTAAAGCTAGCTCGGATCATATTGTCAGAGCATATCATCATACTTATGGAATGCCTATAGTTATTTCCAATTGTTCTAATAATTACGGATCACATCAGTTTCCTGAAAAATTAATTCCATTGTTTATCAATAACATTAAAAACAATAAACCTTTACCAGTTTACGGGAAAGGTGAAAATATTAGAGATTGGCTTTGGGTAAATGATCATGCTAGAGCTATTGATGTAATTTTTCACCAAGGTAAAAATGGTGAAACCTACAACATAGGTGGGCATAATGAGTGGACCAACATTGATTTAATAAAAGTATTGTGTAAAGTAATGGATGAAAAATTAGGTCGACCTGTTGGAGAGTCTGAAAAATTAATCTCTTATGTTACTGATAGGGCTGGGCATGATATGCGTTATGCAATAGATGCGACCAAATTAAAAGAAGAATTAGGATGGGAGCCATCATTACAATTTGAAGAAGGAATTAGAAATACTATAGATTGGTATTTACAAAATGAAGATTGGTTGATTAATATTACTTCAGGCGATTACAAAAAATACTACGAAAATCAATACGCAAATAGATAATTAATTACACCACTTTTAACTTTATAAACTGGTTACTTTCAACTAATATATGTACGACCAACCATTTCACACACAAGACATTTCAAAATATACTTTTTTAATTACGGGTGGAGCTGGTTTTATTGGGTCTAATATTGTTGAATATTTACTAAAATACAATGCAGGTAAAGTAATTGTATTAGATAATTTATCTAACGGACATAAAAGTAATATAGAACCCTTTTTTGGATTACCTAATTTTCAGTTTATTGAAGGAGATATTACTGATTTTGAAACTTGTCAGAAAATAGTTAGTGAAGTAGATTATATATCACATCAGGCTGCTTTGGGTTCAGTACCTCGTTCTATAGAAAATCCAATAGCAACACATTTAGCTAATGCAACAGGTTTTTTAAATGTGCTTACTGCTGCTAAAGATGCCAATGTAAAACGAATTGTATTTGCTAGTTCTTCATCCGTTTTTGGAGATAGTAAAGAACTCCCAAAAGTTGAGAGCAGGATTGGGAATCAATTATCGCCTTATGCGGTAAGTAAAAGAACTAAAGAGCTCTATGCACAAGTGTTTGCGGATGTATATGATTTAGATGTAGTAGGATTAAGGTACTTTAACATTTTTGGACCAAAACAAAATCCTGCTGGGCCTTATGCAGCGGCAATTCCTTTGTTTATGGAAGCTGTTTTAAATAATAAATCCCCTTACATTAATGGAGATGGAGAACAAAGTAGAGATTTTACTTTTGTAGAAAATGCAGTTCAAGCTAATATCAAAGCCTTATTTACTGATAAAAAAGTAAAAGGAGAAGTATTAAATATTGCTTATGGTGGAAGAATTACCATTAATGAATTATTTAATTCAATTAGAACTATTGTTGGTAATGATGTTAAACCAATTTATAGAGATGAACGTCCAGGAGATGTTCGAGATTCATTAGCCGATATTTCTTTAGCAAAAAAACTTATAGACTATAATCCAGAATTCTCAATTCAAAAAGGATTAGAAATTACGATAGATTGGTTTAGAAAAGAATTTGTAAATTAGTATATGTCTTTATATTTAAAAACTACTGTTCTATTGATTTTATTATCAATAATTATTTCTTGTAAGCAACAAGATAATAAAGATGAAATTATAGCTATAAATAATGAATTTATAGAGAATAACTTTCAACAACGAATGGATATTCTAATGATAGAATTTCGTTCAGTTAAGAAGTTAGATGCAATGAATAATATTTTAAATAGTATAGAGAAAGAGTTGAAACAAGGTAATAATATAGTTGATAGATTAGATAGCTTAATTTCAATATGGAAGTCAAATTTTGATTCAACTTATAGTGTAGATTATTTTGAGAGGGTGGACAGAAGTTTTACTTTGTTTAAAGGCTTAGATAATAAGAAAGATTCTAGTCAGGTAAAGAATCTTTTTTATATGATTAAATATGAAATGCTAAATAGATATTTAGTTGATATTGATGGACCTTGTACTTCTCCTTATAATCATAAAGTGATCACAGTTGTTGAGTCTTCTAATATAGCTAGAGTAGGTGTAGAGGTTAAATTAAATATATTTTATGGAGCTCTAGATTCGTTAATGACTTACAATATTTATATAGGAGGTTATCATAATAATGAATTTAGAAGTGATTTAATTACTGACACTGTTGTAGTTGATAATGGGATGGGCAATTATACAATAACACCTAAAAAAGTAGGAGATACTTTAGTTGAAGGAGTTATCATGATAATGACGAAAAATGGACCAATACATTATCCTTTTTCAAAAAATATTAAAGTTATAAATTAATAACTTTGAACCTCAAACTATAAACCCGAAACCTTGAACTTCCTAAGCAATATATTCAAAAAAGAACCCAAATTACCTCCAATTGAATTGTCAGTTTTTGGTGTAGATTTTCATTCTCATTTAATACCGGGTATTGATGATGGAGCTCCAGATATGGAAGCATCCATTATAATGATAAAAAGGTTTAAAGAGTTGGGGTATTCAAAGATTATTACTACTCCACATGTAATGTGCGATTTTTATAAAAACACACCAGAAATTATTTTAAAAGGGTTGGATGATGTTAGAAATGAATTATCAAAACAAAACATTAACATAGAAATTGAAGCTGCAGCAGAGTATAATTTAGATGATGGGTTAGAAAAATTGATTAATGATAAAAAAGTGTTAACCTTTGGTGATAATTATGTTTTGTTTGAATTACCATTTTTAAGTGAACCAAGAAACTTGCAAGAAATTATTTTTAATATGCAAACAAGTGGATACAAGCCTATTTTAGCTCATCCAGAGCGTTATAGCTATTGGCACGAAAACTTTGAGATATATGAGGAGTTACAAGCAAAAGGAGTCTTATTACAGCTTAATTTGCTTTCTTTAACAGGTCATTATTCTCCTCAAGTAAAAAAAATATCCGAAAAATTAGTGGAAGCTAATTTAATTGATGGGGTAGGAACAGATTGCCATAGAATAGAACACTTAATGACGATAGAAAGTAGTCTTACAAATAAATATATTCATCAATTGGCAACCAAAGAAAATTTGTTGAATAAAACCCTATAAATTTTTAAATAAATTCCACATTACCAAACCATTAGAATTAGGTAATTCAAAACCTATTAATTCTGATATTGTTGGAGCAATGTTAATTAACTCATAATGGGTGTTAATGTTTCGTCCTCTATA
This sequence comes from Vicingaceae bacterium, assembly GCA_037969435.1. Lineage (GTDB taxonomy): Bacteria > Bacteroidota > Bacteroidia > Flavobacteriales_E > Vicingaceae. The sequence continues at coordinate 83,660 of JBBKXK010000018.1, read as the reverse complement.
AAAATCTGGCCCATAAGCAAAAAACATAATGTGCCTACAGCCTTCGCAGTTATCTCCATGGTTTTGGAAACCTCCATTTAATTCATCATGTCTTCCATGGTCATTAGTAATAAAAATTGTTGTTTTGTTCTTATAAGAAGGGTCAGTTTCAATAAAGTTAAAAATTTCATTAATAAAACTATCTATAACCTGTATTTGGTTAAGATATCCAAGAGAATCATTAGCATGTGCTGTATAGTCAGGATTTCTGAAATTTATTAACGTTAAATCAGGTTTATTGGTTGATAATATATTTAAAGAATTATAAAGTGTTACACTATCTTCTCTGTAACCAGAACCTAATCCACTTATTCCACAATCCGTATTTGCTAAATACATATTATTATATGATGTATCTGAAGTATTGGTTAACACCTCCAACTTATCTTTACTAGCTATCAGCCAACTCGATTTATTAGGATATGTTTTATTAAAATATTGAAAAATACTAGGAAAAGGAGGTAATTCAGCTCCTCCATTATTAAGGTTGTAATATTGACCACTTAACATCGCTAAATGACCGGGAGAGGTATAGGTAGGACCATTGTTATAAAAAACATTACTTACACATCCTTTAGGAGCGATATTATTGCTTAAATAAGGTATGTATTGATGTTCTGAGTCACCCCAAGTTTCAGAGTATCTTGCCCCATCCATTACTATAAGAATAACCTTTTTCGTAAAGTAAGCTTCTGGCTGAGGATTGCTTATCGCATCTTTTTTGCTACAAGAATTTAACCCTATTAAAATAAGTGATAGTAGAATTAAAAAGTATCTTGTATTATTTTGCCTCATACTCTTCTTGAAGGTAAGCTCCTATTTCTTTTTCTAAAACTTTAAATTTACTATGAAAAGCAATAAAATATATAATTAAAGGAATTAAAAAACCTAAAAGAACAAGACATAAAGAAAAAATTATTTGTCCTCCCATAGTAGGAAAGTTTCCTACAACATTCATTTTGTTTTTTCTGATAATAATATTTGCTCCAACAGAGCTAGATTTACTTGCAACTAAAAATTGTTTTCCTCTCATTTTAAAAGTGTATTGAGGAAATTTTGCTGTTAATTTTGTTTGTAACTCATCATAATTAACTGAGTTAGGAGTTATGTTAAATCTCATTTTAAATAGTTGTTAATGAGAAGCTAATATAAAATAAAAAAGTAATTAAAACCTATTTTTTTGTTCTAAATAGCTCTGTAAAATTATGGTGGCACTAATTTCATCAATCAACGCTTTATTTTGTCTGGCTTTCTTTTTTAGCCCACTATCAATCATTGTTTGAAATGCCATTTTTGAAGTAAAACGTTCATCTATACGTTCTAATCGAATAGTCGGAAATTTTCTGCTTAAATGTTTTACAAAAGGTTCAATAAAACGGGCTGATTCTGAAGGATTATTTTTTAAATCTTTTGCTTCACCTATCACAATACATTCTACTTCATTTTTAGCTAAATAATTTTCTAAAAAGGCAATAATATCTTTAACATGTACAGTTGTTAATCCACTTGCAATAATTTGCAAATCATCCGTAGCTGCTAAGCCAACCCTTTTTTGACCATAATCTATTGCTAATACTTTTGCCATTTTTTTAAGATAAAAGAGAATAGATTTTAGATGAAAGACTTTTTTGATAAAATCTTTTGTCTAACTTCTTTCTTCTCTGTACTAATGTCTAAATTTGTATAAAAATACAGATAATGGAGTCAAAGTTAAACAAAATTGAAGAAGCAGTTGAGGATATAAAAGCTGGAAAAGTAGTAATTGTGGTGGATGATGAGGATAGAGAAAATGAAGGAGATTTTGTTACTGCAGCAAAAAATGTAACGCCAGATATTATCAATTTTATGGCTACACATGGTAGAGGATTGATTTGTGCTCCATTAATCGAAGATAGATGCGAAGAATTAGGGTTAAACTTAATGGTAGGGAACAATACCGTTTTACATGAAACTCCATTTACAGTTTCGGTAGATTTAATTGGACAAGGTTGTACAACAGGAATATCTACAAGTGATAGAGCAAAAACAGTTCAGGCATTAATTAACCCCGATACAAAACCTGAAGATTTAGGAAGACCAGGACATATTTTTCCTTTAAAAGCACGTAGAGGCGGTGTTTTAAGAAGAGCAGGACATACAGAAGCTGTGATAGATTTAGCACGTATGGCAGGATTTGAACCTGCAGGAGTTTTGGTGGAGATTTTAAATGAGGATGGAACAATGGCTCGTTTACCTCAGTTATTAGAAATTGCTAAAAAACACGACTTAAAAATTATTTCAATAAAAGACTTAATTGCTTATCGTTTAAAACACGAAACCTTAATTAAGCAAGAAGTTAGAGTTCAATTACCAACAGAGATTGGAGATTTTGAAATGGTAGCTTATAAACAAACTACTAATGATATGGATCATTTAGCTTTGGTAAAAGGAACTTGGGCTAAAGATGAACCAATATTAGTTCGTGTTCACTCATCTTGTATGACAGGCGATATATTTGGTTCTTGCCGTTGCGATTGTGGACCTCAATTAAAAAAATCTATGGAAATGATAGAGGCTGCAGGAAAAGGTGTTGTAGTTTATATGAATCAAGAAGGAAGAGGAATAGGATTATTAAATAAACTCAAGGCCTATAAATTACAAGAAGAAGGTAGGGATACTGTTGAAGCAAATATAGAGTTAGGTTTTCAGGCAGACCAAAGAGATTATGGAATTGGAGCTCAAATTTTAAGAGATTTAGGAGTATCTAAAATTAAATTGATGAGTAATAACCCTAAAAAACGTACAGGTTTAATAGGGTATGGATTAGAAATAGTAGAAAATGTTTCAATAGAAATACAATCAAATCAACATAATAAAACTTATTTAGAGACTAAGAGAGATAAAATGGGTCACTCTTTAAAAATGGACAAATAATTTTTAAGACTATAGATTTAAAGAGTTAAGAGCAAAGATAAATTAGTATAATTGTATTTAAAGTAATGAGAAAAGGAATAGATAATTAGTCTTAAATCTTTTATCTATCATCTAAAATCTAAAGAAATAAAATGGGAAGAGCATTTGAATTTAGAAAAGCTAGAAAGTTTAAACGTTGGGGACAAATGTCTAAAATGTTTACTCGTATTGGTAAAGATATAGTAATGGCGATTAAAGAGGGTGGACCAGATCCAGACTCTAACTCTCGTTTAAGAGCGGTAATGCAAAATGCAAAAGCCATCAACATGCCAAAAGATAATGTTGAACGAGCTATAAAACGTGCAACAGATAAAGATACTAGTAATTATAAAGAAACTATTTTTGAAGGCTATGCACCACACGGAATTGCACTTTTAATTGAAACAGCAACAGATAATAATAATAGAACTGTAGCTAATATTAGAAGCTACTTTAACAAATGCGATGGTGCCTTAGGAACTTCTGGTTCGGTAGTGTTTATGTTTGATCATACTTGTAATTTTAGAATTGCCAATGATGGAACTGATCCTGAAGAATTAGAATTAGAATTGATTGATTACGGTGCAGAAGAAGTTTTTATAGACGATGATGGTATTATTATTTATGGCCCTTTTGAGAAGTTTGGTGACATCCAAAAATATTTAGAGGAGAACAATAAAGAAATTCTTTCATCTGGTTTTGAGCGTATGGCTCAACAGACTAAAAAACTAACAGCAGAACAAGAAGCAGATGTAAACAAATTACTAGAGAAAATTGAGGAAGACGATGATGTGCAAAATGTATATCATACCATGGAAGAAACAGCTGAGGAGGAATAAGTTAATTTCATAAAAAAACAAAAAAGAGCAAGGTTTTCTTGCTCTTTTTTGTTTTTAAAAGGAAATGTTTTTGTTTTTTTCGTTTAACGACTGTGTCTGGAACGTTTCAATGTTCTCTACACAAAGTGTTAAACGAAGTTAGTCGTTTTTTAGGAGAAAGTCAAGTATTTGTTAACTACTGAACTTCTACAATATTGTATTTTTTATCGTTAAATGTAAACGAGTTATTTTTTGTTAATCCAATTAATTGTTGTGCTATAGGTGCTGCAGTAGAAATAACAAAATAGGTGCTGTTCTCCATCTCAATTTTACCCAAGCCAGCAGCTAAATAAAAATTTCCGCTATCAGTAACAACTAAACTACCTAAACTAACTTGTTGGTTAGTAAGGTTTGGGTTTATTTGCTGTAAGGTTTGCTCAATTTTTATCGCTTCGGTTAGCTGTGTAGTTAGTTTTTCAGTTTCTAACTGTGCCATTGCTCTGCCAGTTTCGTGTTTATCACCAGCGCTGCTTTTGGTTTCATTATTAGCAGCCTCTTGGGCATCATTTAAAATAGAGTTTAGCTCATTAACCTTTTGTTGGGCTAATAATAAACAATGTTGGTGCAACAGAATTTTTAGAGAAGAGCTTTCCACAAAAATTACTTTACGTTAAAACTTAGTAATTTTTTATCTTCAATAAAACAATCTATTTTATCGTTAATGGCAATTGGTCCTACACCTTCTGGGGTTCCGGTAAAAATTAAATCACCAATTTTTAAAGTAAAATACTGAGATACGTAAGTTATAATTTGATTGATGTTAAATAACATGTCTTTAGTATTGCCAATTTGTTTGGTTTCTCCATTTATTTGCAAACTAAAGTTGAGGTTATGTATATCTTCAAAACCATCAATGTTATAAAATTTACTAATAGGAGCAGAACCATCAAATGCTTTGGCTTTTTCCCAAGGTAATCCTTTTTCTTTTTGTTGTTGTTGGATGTCTCTTGCTGTAAAATCTACTCCTACACCAATTTCATTATAGTATTTATGCGCAAAACGTTCTTCAATGTGTTTACCTAAACGGTTAATCTTTATAACAATCTCAACTTCGTGGTGAATGTCTTTGGTAAAACTAGGGTAAACAAAAGGTACTTTTTTTGGTAGAATAGCCGTGTCGGGTTTGCAAAAAAATACAGGTTCTGTAGGAACAGTATTCCCTAACTCTTTTGCGTGGTTTACATAATTCCTTCCGATACAAATAATTTTCATTGTATTAAGAATTAAATTTGTTTTTAAGCATGTCTAATTTATCAGAAGTAATCTCCTTATCTTTATTTACATTAGGTTTGGTTGCTTTTTTTACAATTGGTTGTTGCGGTTTTGTTTTTGCATTTTCTTTAATTTCTTGTAACACTTTTTTAGTGTACAATGGAAAATCTCCATGCATCATCCAGCTATAATAACCAGGTTCTCTCTCTAAAATTTCAAGAACTGTTTTGCCTTTATGTTTTCCAAAATTAAAAGATTCAACACCATTTTTATTGTAAACAATTCTACCTAATAAATCGGCATTGTTTGTCATTTGAGAAAACTCACTTAAAAAGTCAGTGTCGGGTTTTAAGTCTTTATATCTTGCTATTTGAGCATCTAGTATTTCAAAGGTAGCCATGGTGTCTGCTTCAGCACTGTGAGCATCTTTAAGCTCTTTGTCGCAATAAAATTGATAAGCTGCAGCAAGCGTTCTTTTTTCCATTTTATGGAAAATATTTTGAACATCGATTAACTTTTTTGTCTTTACATCAAAATCAACACCTGCTCGTAAAAATTCTTCAGCAAGTAAAGGGATGTCAAATTTGTTGGAGTTGTAACCTGCTAAGTCCGAATCTGAAATAAAATCTAATAATTCTTGAGCTACCTCTTTAAAAGTAGCTTTATCTTTTACATCATCATCAGTAATTCCATGTACTAAAGTAACTTCAGCTGGTATTGGTATGGTGGGATTTATTAATTTGGTTTTAATGTCTTTATCTCCGTTGGGCATTATTTTAATAACGGAAATTTCTACAATTCGGTCGGAAGCAATGTTTAAACCAGTAGTTTCTAGATCTAAGAAAGCTAGAGGTTTAGTAAGTTTTAAATTCATGAAATAGGTAATCTTAAGGTGTTACTATAAATTCTTTAGTGATAAAAGGTTCAAAATCACTTTTACCTTTTATGATAATATCTTCACTTTTTGGAGCATATCCGGGAGCATCTATTAATAGATTGTAACTTCCAGGCTTCAAAATAATAACGAATCCGCCATTTTTTGGATTTGGAGTATAATTTCCTACTTCATCCTGAGTAATGTTATCTACTACACTAACAAAAGCATCTGTAATAGGTTCAGTGCTCCCTTCCATTAATATTTTAGACTTTAAAACTGTTTGCAATGCATCAATTTCGTTAAAAGTTACTTTGTAAATGTCTTGAAACCCTTTACTGTCTTTTCTCCAAGTAGATACATATGCATGTCTTTGGTCTTCAGTGAAAGAAATACAAATATTATCAGAAGGAGTGTTTAAGGGATAACCTAAGTTTTCAGGTTTACTCCAAGTATTCGTTTCAGCATTCCAAGTAGATTTAAAGTAATCAAAACCACCAATACTGTTGTGCCCTTTTGAAGAATAATATAAAGTAGAACCATCATAAAATAAATTAGGAAAATCTTCATCATATTTTGTGTTAATAGGTTCTCCTAAGTTTTGAGGTAATGCCCATTCTCCATTTGGTAATTTTCGAGTCATATAAATATCTTTACCACCTAACCCATCATCTCTTCTACTTGCAAAAAATAAGGTATTTCCATCAGCTGAAATAGTTGCAGAACTTTCAAATCCTTTGGAATTTACGTTCTCACCCATTAATTCTTTTTTTCTAAACTTAAAATCTTTAATATCTGCTTCATAAATATCGCCAACATTTTTTATGTCATCAAAATAGATGTATAACTTATCTGCATTATACGACAAGCCTACAGCTTGATCATCGTAAGTTGAGTTAATCATTGCGCTCCCTTTTTTTGCTAATCCAAATTCACCATTTTCAACTTGTGTGTAATATATTGCAGATGGATAATATCCATCAAATTCTTTTGTTCCACTTTTTCTTCTAGAAGTAAACACCATAAAAGATTCGTTAGGTGTTATAAAAGGATAATAATCAGGGTACTCTGTATTTATTTTATCGCCAGCATTTTCAAAAGTTACATCAATAGGAGAGGGTACAATTTTTTTTGCATTATTTACAGTTTCTATCTCTCGATCTACTTCAGTTTGTTTGGTTCCTGCAGCACTTTTTTTATAAGTTTCAAAAGCCTTTAATGCATCATCAAACTTTAAATTATAATGGTATGCCTGGCCTAAATAAAAATTCACATCAGGATCTGCATTCATTTCAGAAGCCTTTTTTAAATATTCTACAGCTTTTGATTTATCTCTTTCGGTTAATAAAATACACAAGCCAGCTTTGTATGGGTAATCAGCTTCTTTTGGATCTTTTTCTACTAATTGTTCATAAATAGGTAGAGCATCTATAAAGTTGCCAAACTTAAAATGTTCTTTTGCATCATCGGGGTCAGCTCTTTGTGCAATAGCGGAACTAATAAATATAAAAGAAAATATAATTAATATATGTAGCTTATTAGTCTTCAAAAAGTTCGATTTTATTGACGTAGTAACAAATTCAATACCAAAACATAAAGGTATTACTTTTTTTTAGAAACTTAAAAAGAAAATCAATTAATAGAATACGTAAAAATCAACTATTTAATAGTGATTTTTACGTATTGGAAATCTTTATATTTTTCTGTGTTTTTATAATCTCCAATATAATTAGGACCACTAACTATAGAGTTAATAGCATTGATTTCTATTTTATCTTTATTTATTCCTTTTGCAACTAATGATGCTATAATTTTTTCTTTTGCTTCATCTCCTCTTAAAGAAGCTAAGTTAATATTTGTTTTAAAAGTTTTTGTAGGAACTTTAGAAGCACTTGATTCGATCTCAATTATAATTTTTCCACCAGATTTTGCTCTCGCAACAGTTTTTGTAACTAATGCAATATAATCAGGATGATTTGTGTTTACTTCTTTTATATTGTACCCGAAGAATTCTTGATAGAATGTAATTGATGTATTAATTGGGGGCTCTGTTACTTCTATAGTATCACTTATTATATTGTAGCTTAAAGAGGTATTAGAAGTGTCGATAGTTCTTGTTAAAGCCATTAATGATTTGTCGTTTTCAAAATCTTTATCAGTCTCTGACTGAATTAATGGGACTTCATTTTCTAAACTAGAGGTATTAATTTTATTGCCGTTCTTTTGAGCATTTTCAATTTCATTGCTAGTATTATAAAATGAATTTCTAAGAGTAGCAATCTGATATGTTTTACCATCTTTTTCTAATCTTTCTAATGCAATCTCAGAAAATAAAGGGTAATACTCACATTGTTTAGGTATTGTAATATTTAAAGATTGTGGATTAAACCCAGCTGCTTTAATACTTAATTTATATGTGTTTTCTGGGGGAGCAACTAATAAAAATTTACCATTAGAGGCTAAAGATGTTGTCTCATTTGTTGTTTCGTTAGTATTAATATTAAATAAAGATAATTGACTTTCTAAAGGTAATTTATCTGTTTTATTATATACTATTCCTCTTAGTTCAGTATTTTTAATGTTAGGACAAGATAAATCAAACCCAAAAATATCCATACCACCAAAACCACCTTCTCTGTCTGAAGAGAAAAATCCTGTTTCTCCTTTTTCATCAATAACTAAATAAATATCATCAACAGGAGAGTTTAAAGGAATACCCATATTGGAAGGAGTAGATAATTTTCCATCAATTAGTTCACTTTTATAAATATCATACCCGCCAAGACCATTATGTCCTTTAGAAGAAAAATAAAGTATTTTTCCATCATTTGATAAAAAAGGGGCATCTTCATCAAACTCAGTATTAATTTCAGAACCTAAATTTTCTGGAGAAGACCAATTTCCGGCAGCATCTTTCGTTGATTTGTAAATATCCTTTCCACCTAAGCCATCTTTTTTTGTAGCTACAAAAAACATTGTATTGCCATCTGGAGTAACAGAAACACTTGGCACATTAAACTGACTATTGTTAATGTCTTTCGTTAACTCTTCAAGTTTCGACCACTTATTATCTTTCATCGTAGATTGCCATAAAACATCTTTTTTATAAGTATATAATGTTTTACCATCTATTGAATAAATAATACCGGCATCATGCTTTTTAGTATTGTAACCATCGGGTAAAAATTTACTTATTTCTTCTTTATTTTCAAGAAGTTTCCAATTATTATCGTCAATTTTTTTTGCAATAAAAATATCTTCATACGGTAATAAATCGTTTGCATTTTTACCTTTTCCAATCTTTCTTCTTGATGTAAATAATAAGATATTATCATCCTTTTTAAATACTGGTGCATATTCTCTATCAGCAGTATTTATCGAATTTCCTAAGTTTTTAATTTTAGTATTGTTGCTTTTATCAGTATTTAGTTTAATTCCGTTTTCATTTTGATTAATTCGATAATTGGTTTCTTTTAATAATTCTTGTCCTGCATTAGTTTCTTGCTTAATAAAAGGAGTAAATTCAGTTAAAGTCTTTTTAGATTCCTCAAATTGACTATTGAGATGGTATGCTCTTCCTAAATAATATTTTAGTTCAGGGATAGTATCTTCTTTAGAATTCTTTAATGCAGATTCTAAAAGAGGAATAGATTTAGATCTTTCAAAATCAGAAAAATAATAACTTAACCCTCCTTCAAAATTATATAAATCATTAGTTGGGTTTAGTTCAATTAATTTTAAATAAAGCGTCTGTGCTTCTTTATAATTTTCATTTGCAAGCTCTTTTCTTGCTTTTTTGAATGTGCGCTTTTCTTCTTTACTTATCTTTTGAGCAAAAGATGTGTTAAATTGAAAAAAAATACAAAGAACTATTGTAATTGAGTAATAAATTAGTCTCATTAATATTTTTTAAAATTATTTTATTTTTATTATAATATATTGAAATTTCTCATATATGTTAGTATTCATAAAGTCATCATTATACTTAGGTCCATTAACTTCTGAAGCAACATTATTTATAATAATATTTTCTTTACTAACTCCTTTTTCAGTTAAGGATTTAATTATTTGTTCCTTTGCTGCTTGAGCTCTCTTATAAGCTAAATTGGAGTTAGATCCATAAGTTTTTGTAGGAACTTTAGAAGCACTAGATTCAATATCTATTGTTACTTTTCCTGCTGATTTTGCTTTGTCGGCAGCCTTATTAATCATTTCAACATATTTAGTGTTAGATACATTTATACTTTTTACATTATAGTTAAAGTATTCTTGGTAAGAGGCAATAACATCTCCACTAGGTGTATAGTTTGTATTTACATTTGAGTTAACATTGGTTTTAAAAGATTCAATTTGCTTTTTCAAATCTTTAATAATGTCTTCTAATGCAGTTACACGGGCATCATTACTATTGTTTGTTTCTGGGGTGTTGTTATTTTTACTTTTAGCTAATTCATTTTTTAATTCAGCAATTTGTTCATTTAATTTAGCAATAACAGCTTTTAATTTTTCTAATTCAGAATTTTCATCAAAGTTCCATTTTGGATCTTGAGTTTTAGTAGTATCTGTTTTAGTATTTGTGCTAATTAAATTTTTGATGGTGTCTTTTGGTGTTCCAAAAATAACATCCTGTAATCCTATATCTTTATTAATTTCTTGGTAAGCAGATTGTGCAGGGATAAATAAATCTTCTTCTTGTTTGTACTTAGAAGCAGAATATACGATATGATAATCCATACCAGGGTTTAGAATTATACTAAATTTACCATCTTTTTTTCGAGGCTTATAAATCCCAATTAAATCACCCGTTTCATTATCTGTAACAAGAACCTGTGCGTTTTCTGGTAATTCAGGTTCATCTAATACTTTAATATGACCAGTTAAAAGAGTAACATTTTTCTCTGCTGCATCTTCTAAAGAAACTCTATAAATATCTTTTTCTCCAAAACCTTTTTCTTGGAAAGAAGAGTAATAACCTCTTTTTCCATCTGCAGATGTAACAAAAAATACATCATCATCTGTAGAGTTTACAGGGTACCCTATATTTTCTGGCTTAGACCAATTGCCTTCTTCATCCATAATAGATGAAAAAACATCAAAACCACCAATACTGTTGTGCCCTTTAGAGCTAAAATACATGGTTTTTCCATCAGGGTGAATAAATACACCATCTTCATCATACTGTGTATTGATAGCTGCACCTATATTTTGTGCTTTTGCCCATTCTCCATTTGGTAGTTTTTTACATGAATAGATATCGGATCCACCTAAACCACCTTTTCTATCGCTAACAAAATATAACGTGTTTCCATCAGGTGTCACATGAGCATGTGTTTCTCTAGATTCTAGATTAATATCAGAACCTAATTTTAATGGAGTAGTCCAATCTTCACCCTCAAATTTACTGATGTAAATATTTCCATCACCGTTATCATCTTTATAAATAAATAATGTTTGCCCATCAGCTGAAATATTTACTGTAGCCTCATGACCTTCAGTATTAATGCCAAGTAGTTCTGGAGAACTCCAAACGCCATCATAATTATGAGATACATAAATGTCTTCAAAATGTTGTCCATCAGAAATATCTTTGATATAATAATTTGAGCTGTCACTTCTAATTCTTCGAGATGTAAAATAGATAGATGATTCATCTAAAGATAATGCCGGACTATAATCTGCGAATTCAGAATTTATAATACCTCCCATGTTGTTAACTTTTATATTAACAGGATTTTCTAAAGCAATTTTTGCATTTTTACATTGTTCAATGTGATGGTCAACCTCATTAAACAAGTAATGCTTTTTACTTATTTTTTCTTTAAATGAGTTATAGTTTAACATTGCAAAATCTAACTCATAGTTGATATGATATGCTCTAGCTAAATAAAAATAAGATTCTACAGGAGATTTTTTTTCTGAGGTAGAAAAAGGGTCATAATTATTTGTTGTATTCTGTACTGCTTTAACTAAATAAGTTAAAGCTTTTTTCTTCTCATTAGCAGAATGGATATAACATAATCCAACTTTATAATTAACATTAAAATTATCAGGTTCTTCTAGTTGAAGTTGCAGCCATATGGGTAATGCTACATTATATTGGTTTTCTTCTATTAATGTATTTGCTTCAAGAAATTTTTGATTAAATGTTTCTTGAGCATTTATAGTAAATGAAGCAATAATTAGGGCGGATATAAGGGCTATTTTTCTCATCAATTTTTTTTTCTGGTATTTAAGTAATGTTGCAAATATATTTTATTTGTTACAGTTATCAAATTTTTATGCGCTAACAAATTTTCTATCAATTAATTAAAACTCTCGATTAACATCAAATTCTTCAAGATAATCGGCTACTTTTCTAACAAACATTCCTCCTAAAGCACCATCAACAACTCTATGATCATAAGCATGTGATAAAAACATTTTATGTCTTATCGCAATTGCGTCACCACTAGGCGTTTCGATAACAGCTGGTTTCTTCTGAATTGCTCCAGCAGCCATAATTGCTACTTGAGGTTGATTGATAATAGGAGTACCCATTACATTTCCGAATGTTCCTACATTGGTAACGGTATAAGTTCCACCAGAAATATCATCAGGAGTTAATTTGTTGTTTCTTGCTCTGTTTGCTAAATCGTTTACTGCCTTAGTTAATCCAACTAAGTTTAATTGATCTGCATTTTTAATTACAGGTACAATTAAATTGCCTGATGGTAAAGCCGCAGCCATACCAATGTTTATTTGTTTCCTTTTAATGATTTTATCTCCATCAACAGAGATATTAATTAGAGGAAAATCTTTAATTGCTTTTACAATAGCTTCAATGATAATCGGAGTGAAAGTGATGTTTTCGTTTTCACGTTTTTTAAATCCATCTTTTACTTTGTTTCTCCAATTAACTATATTGGTCATATCAGCCTCAACGTAAGATGTAACGTGTGGGGAAGTATGTTTAGACATTACCATGTGTTCAGCAATCAACTTTCTCATTCTGTCCATCTCAATTATCTCGTCACCTGCATTAATTGATACAGAAGCATGTTGCTTAGGTGGAGTCGCTTTTACCGATGGTTGACTAATAGATGCTGCAGTACTTTGTTGAGTAGCAGGAGCAGCTGTTGTTGAAGTATTTCTGTTAGGGATATATTCTAAAATATCTGTTTTGGTAACTCTTCCGTCTTTTCCAGAACCGTTTATCGCCTCTAATTCGCCTAAAGAAATGCCTTCTTTTTCAGCAATACTTCTTACTAATGGAGAATAAAATTTGCCAGTATCAGATGTTTTTTCAATTTTAGTTGCTACAACTGGTGTTGCAACTGTTGCACTTGCAGCTACAGGAGCTGGTGAACTTTCTTTAATTTCTCCTTGTTGAGGAGCTGGTGCTGCAGTAGCAGCATCTCCATCAGTTTCTATAATGGCAATGGCTTGTCCTACTTGAACAACGTCATCTTCGTTAAATAACTTCTTCACTAATATTCCTTCAGATGTAGAAGGAACTTCAGAGTCTACTTTGTCAGTAGCAATTTCAACAACAGATTCATCTGCATCTATTGTATCTCCAACTTCTTTTAACCATTTTATAATTGTTGCCTCTGCAACACTTTCACCCATTTTAGGCATTATCAATTCTACTTGCGCCATGCTTAATCTTTTCCTTGTTAAAATCTATTTTTACGAAAGTCACAAAAATAGCTTAAAAATTCTATTTTTCATACCAATTATATAAGTATTTTGGCTACTTATTAAAAGCTTTTGAACAAACGCAGAATGAAGTTTAAATTAATTTTAAATACCCTTTTTTTAGTTTCATTTTTAACAGGCTATGGGCAAGATTCTAATTTTAAGAAATTTAAAAAATTAAGTGGTCCAGAAAAGTGTTGGGTAATATGGCATCCTTTTGTAGCAAAAAAAGCTCTAAAAATTTCTGAATTAGCAAGAATAACAACAGAACAAGTTAAAACTGAAAAGCAATTAAATGGTGTTGGAAATGGCGACCAAGCAGATGCATTTAGACATACTTTTTGGATGGCTAAGTTAACACAAGAAATAGGGTGGAGGCGAGCCAAAAAGTTAGGAATAGCCCACGAAAAAGGAAATTACAAAGACTATAAAAAACATCAGTTAGAAGATGGAGCTTTGCCTGACAAAGCAAGTTCAGACATGGATTTGTACAATAACAATGTAGGTATAGAAATAGGCAAAAAAAGTGTTGAGTTTGAATTAAAAAACATTGTAGTAGAAATCATTTTACAAGGCAAATGCAAAATTATTAAAACAGACACACACGGTAATTTTTTAGATTGTGAAGGAAATACAATACCCAAAGAAAACCTAAAAGGTAAATGGGAAAACGATAAGTGTTTGGTAGAGAGTTTTTAGACTTTTCGTTTAACGCCTTTGTTGGTTGAGATATAATTCAACTTACATAAGTGTTAAACGAAATTAGTTGTTTTTAAGGAGAAAGTCAATCAATGTTAATAATTAGCTAATAGCATCTGCACATTTTTGTCCGTCAATAGCCGCAGAAACAATACCCCCGGCATAACCTGCACCTTCTCCACAAGGATATAAACCTTTTATGGTTGTGTGTTGTAACGTTTCTTTGTCTCTTGGTATTTTTACGGGGCTAGAAGTTCTGCTTTCTACTGCTACAATTAGCGCATCATTGGTTAGGTAGCCTCTCATTTTACTTCCAAAAGCTTTAAATCCTTCTTGTAAACGAATAGCAATGGCTTTGGGTAATACTTCGTGCAAAGGCGCACTCACAATGCCTGGTGTGTATGAACAATCAGGTAAATTTTTAGAAGTAACACCATTTACAAAATCTACCAATCGCTGTGCAGGAGCGTATTGTCCTTCTTCTCCTTTGTTCCCAGCAGCAATAAACATTTGTTGCTCAACTGCTTTTTGAAACTCCAATCCAGCTAAAGCTCCGTACTTTTTATAAGGAATTAAATCTTCTTCTTCAACCGTAACCACAATGCCAGAGTTGGCATAAGGGTTATTCCGTTTGGAGGGCGACCAACCATTGGTTACAATTTCTCCGGGAGCAGTAGCACAAGGGGCAATAATGCCTCCAGGGCACATGCAAAAAGAAAAAACGCCACGTTGTTTTACTTGTTGCACTAATTTATAAGAAGCAGGAGGGAGGTATTCACTTTTTTCATCACAATGGTATTGAATACTGTCTATTAGTTGTTGTGGGTGCTCAACCCTAACTCCCAAAGCAAAAGGTTTGTTTTCTATTTCAATTCCTTTAACGTTCAATAAGTAAAAAATATCACGAGCCGAATGCCCTGTAGCTAAAATAACATGGTTAGAAAATAATTTATCTCCATGCTGGTTAATAATACCTTTTACCTGATTATTTTCAATAATTAAGTCAGTTAGTTTGGTATTGAAATGTATTTCGCCACCAGCTTTTAAAATAGTTTCTCTAATGTTGGTAACTACATTAGGTAGTTTGTTTGTTCCAATGTGTGGATGAGCATCTACCAAAATATCTTCAGCAGCACCATGTTGAACTAAAATCTCTAAAATGTTAGTAACATCCCCTCTTTTTTTAGAGCGTGTATAAAGCTTTCCATCCGAATAAGTTCCTGCACCACCTTCACCAAAACAATAATTAGATTCAGGATTTACAATGTGATGTTTGGTAATTGCTGCCAAATCTCTTCTTCGGCTTCTTACGTCTTTGCCTCGCTCTAAAACAATTGGTTTTAACCCTTTTTCTATCAATTTTAAAGCAGCAAACATCCCTGCAGGACCAAACCCCACAACAATAACTGGTTTTCCTGAATGAACAGAAGGGTATTCTGGTTGAGTAATTGTATCCTCAATGGGTTCACCGTTTAGGTAAACAGCAACTTGTAAATTAATTTTTACAGGGTTTCTTCTGGCATCAATAGAGCGTTTTACAATTTTAAATTGAAAATCATTTTGCTTGATTTCTTGTGCTATTTTTTGTTGAAGAAAAATAGTGCTGTTTGCTTCTTCTGGAAGCACAGAGAATTGTAAGGTTAACATATTCATATTAAAAGATTACAAGGCTGCAAGATACAAGAAAGATAGAAAGAAATGTTAGTTTAAAGTCTTTTATCTTTTACTCTTAAATCTTAGGACTAAAGAAATTATCCTTCAAAAGTTAAAGAGAGTAAAAACATTTTAGAACTTAATTTATCGATAGGATCTGAGAACTGAGTGTTGTCATGGTCCAACAAATCCTTTAATCCGTAGGACATTTTAAGTTCTATGCCAAACTTAAAATACTCCAAGTAAAAATCTGTTCCAAAGCCTATTTCTCCCATAAAATCATCACGTTTTAATTTAACAATAATGTCTTTAGGGTTTTTAGAGTTGTTTTCAGCATTTGCATTAGAAGCTAAATCTAGACTATATGCACCACCAACTAAAAGGTAAGCACTAAAGTTATTTACCCTAACAGATTTATATTTAATACCTAAAGGCATATTAATTAAAGTAGATTCAATGGCTTTAGTGTATTTTTTTGTGCCATCAAACGTTTCAAAAGTATAATTAATATTTCTTGATGAGAAGGCTAGGTTAGGAGTAAAGCGTAAAGTAAAATATTCGCCAAAGTGCATGGCAGAAATAATACCCAAATTAAAACCAGTAACTGCAGATGGTTCAACAACAAAAGCACTATCAGGAATAACATCACTTGGTGGGTTTCTGTTTAAAACAAAATTTGCAGAATTAATTCCTAATAAAAAACCAAAATGCATAAAACGATGATCAAACTTTGGTAAGTTTTTAGTCGTTTCACGTTGTCCATATACGTTAGTAAATAAAACAACAGCAAGTAATAATATGATTATTTTGTTTTTTTGCATTATCAGTTTGAGACTATAAACGCTTAAATTTTAGTTTTATTTGTTTGCTTTATAAATAGAAGCAATTCCAAACATTAAAGAGATATTAATAGGGTTTTTATAACCAACCTTAGTTAGAATATCTATAAATTTTTCCCCATCAGGAAAAGCATTAACAGATTCTGGTAGGTATGTATAAGCACAAGCATCTTTAGAAACCAATTTACCAATACCCGGTAATACTTTATTAAAGTAAAAATTGTAAAGTTGTTTTACTGGAAATGACTTAGGTTTAGAAAACTCTAAAATGATGGCTGTTCCATTAGGTTTTAAAACTCTTAACATTTCAGCTAACCCTTTTTCAAGGTTTTCGAAATTTCTCACACCAAAACCAACGGTATAAGCATCAAAGGTATTGTCAGCAAATTCTAAATTTTCAGAATCGCCTAATTTCAGTTCTATTTTATCTTGCAAGCCTTTAGCTTTAATCTTTTCTCGTCCAACGGCTAACATACCTTCAGAGATATCAATACCAGTAATTTTATCAGGATTTAATCTTAATGCAGTAATGGCAAAATCTCCAGTACCTGTTGCAATGTCTAAAATTTGTTTTGGTTGTTGCTCTTTTAATAACCGAATGGCTTTTTTTCTCCAAATAATGTCAATACCCAACGATAAAAAGTGATTTAAAAAATCATACTTCTTAGAGATATTGTTGAACATAGTCGCAACTTGTTCCTTTTTACTTCCAACTTCTTCTTTATAAGGAATTACGGCCATTCAATTTTAATTATATTAGGTTATCTATTGCTTCAGAAAGCAATAAATCTTTATCAATAGGAACTACACCAACACTTTCACAAACTAAACCACCAGCTAAGTTTGCTATTTCAGCAATCATAGTAATGGGTTGGTTGAGTGCCAAGCAAAGAGATGCAACACTAATTACTGTATCTCCAGCACCAGAAACATCTGATATATCTCTAAAGTGAGCAGGTATATGTTTTTTACTGTTTTTATCCTTTATAAAAACGCCATGTTCTGAAAGTGTAATAAAGTTAATTTTGTTTTGCTGTAAACTATTTAATTGGTCAATTGCAGCTTCAATTTCAGCCAAATTAGATGGATTAATATCTATGTTTAAACCTTCTTTTAATTCTTTTAAGTTTGGTTTAAATAAGGTTGCGTTTTTATAATTGCAAAAATTTCGTTTTTTTGGATCTATTGCAGTAGGTATATTTTTTTCGTTGCAAAAACTAATAATGTTATCTATTAAAGGCTCAGTAATTACACCTTTGTCATAGTCTTGAAAAATAACAACATCAATTTTATTGTTTTTTATTACTGTTTTTATGGAGTTGGTTAATTCACTATTCTCAGTTTCGGAGAGTGGATTACTATTTTCTGAATCTACTCTTAATACTTGATGTTTGTTGCCGATAATTCTCGTTTTAACAGTGGTAATTCGAGCATTACTTTTAACAATTCCTTCACTTGATAGTTTTTCCGCAGCTAATAATGAACTGAAATTTTCACCGTCATTGTCATTGCCAATAACTGCACATAAAATAGGATTAGCCCCTAATGCCTTAATGTTTAAGGCTACATTAGCAGCACCACCTAATCTAAATTCTTTTTTGTTAACGGCTACAATAGGTACTGGAGCTTCTGGCGAAATTCTATCTACTTTACCAAAATAATAAGAATCAATCATTACATCTCCAATAATCAATACATTGAGTTTATTGAAGTTCTTAAAAAGTTCTACTATTTCGTTTTTATTCATTTTCTTAATGTAGTAACGCCAACGTATTTTTAATTCGTTTTATTGCTTCTAATAATGTATCTTCTGATGTTGCGTAAGAAAAACGCATACAATTAGGGTCACCAAAAGCATCTCCGCTAACAAGAGCTACTAAACCTTTATTTAATAAATACATTGTTAAATCAGTTGCGTTGTTTATAGTTGTTTCTCCATCTGATTTCCCAAAATAACTTGTAACATCAGGAAAAACATAAAAAGCTCCTTTAGGGTTGTTTAATTTTAAGCCTGGAATTTCTTTCATTAAAGAAACTACTAAATCTCTTCTTTTTTCAAAAATCACACGCATTTCATGAGTACAAGATGAGTCTGCTTCTAAAGCTGCTTGAGCTGCTTTTTGAGAAATACTTGAAGTTCCAGATGTAAATTGTCCTTGCATTTTAGTGCATGCATCAGCTATCCATTTAGGAGCGCCAATGTAGCCAATTCTCCAGCCTGTCATGGCATATCCTTTAGAAACACCATTTACAGTAATTACTTGATCTTTAATGTATTCGAATTGAGCAATGCTTTCATGTTTTCCTGTAAAACTAATATGCTCGTATATTTCATCCGAAACAATTAAAATGTTAGGATAATCTTTTATTAATAAAGCAATACTTTCTAGTTCTTCTTTAGAATAAACAGATCCACTAGGGTTGCAAGGAGTACTAAACCAAATCATTCTTGTTTTTGGAGTAATAACCCTTTCTATATCAGCTGCAGTTACTTTAAAATCTTGTTCTATGGTTGTAGGAATACTAATTGTTTTCGCTCCCGCTAATTTTACTATTTCTTTATAACTTACCCAAAATGGAGCAGGTAAAATAACTTCATCACCTACATTTAAGATACTTAATGCTATGTTTGCCAACGAGTGTTTTGCTCCTGTAGAAACTACGATTTGTTCTACACTATAATCTAAATTATTATCTCTTTTAAACTTAGTAGAAATAGCTTTTCGTAGCTCGGGATAACCAGGTACCGGAGTATAATGTGTATAGTTTTCGTCAATTGCTTTTTTTGCAGCATCCTTAATAAATTGAGGAGTATCAAAATCTGGTTCTCCTATACTAAGGTTAATAACATCTTTACCTTCGGCTATTAACTCGCGACTAATTCTAGTCATGGCTAATGTTTCTGATTCGCTAAGGTTATTAATAGTTTGTGATAGTCTATTGTCCATATTGAAATAAATAGGAAACAAAACTAATAAAATTGTGTTGATTTCGTTAATATTAATGATTGTTATAAATGTTTCTTTTTTTTATAATTTTACACTTCAACTTTTTTAAAAATAAATCATGGATACTTTCTTAGAGATTTTAAAATATATTTTGCCTTCATTAATTGTTTTTGGAGCTACTTACTTTGTTTTAAGTAAGTATTTAGATAATGATTATAGAAAACAATTATTAATGTTAAGAAGAGAGAATCAAAAGGATATAACTCCCTTACGATTACAGGCATTTGAAAGGTTGATATTGTTTTTAGAAAGAATGTCTATGGATAAATTGGTGTTAAGAGTTCATAAGCCAGGGATGAGTGCTAAAATGTTGCAGGCAGAATTAGTTAGAACCGTTAATGAAGAGTTTAATCATAACTTAACTCAACAAGTTTATGTAGCGTCAAGCTCATGGGCAGCAGTAAAAAAAGCGAAAGACGAATCACTTAAAGTAATTACCATTGCAGGATCGCAAATGGATAATTTGGCAACAGGTGCTAATTTAGGGCAAAAAATATTTGAAATAATGAGTACGTTAAATGCTTCACCAACCCAAATAGCAATAGATACTTTAAAGGTAGAGATTAGACAGATTTTTTAGTTAAACGGATTAAAAGTAAAGCCGAAACTAAAGTTAAGTTGTCTAAAAAAGAAATGTTGACTTGCTCTATCAATTGGGTCTGGAGAAGTCCTAACATCAGACATATCAATAAAACCAACTTTATACTCGCTTCTTAAAAAAAAGTAATTAAAAAAGGTTGTGTTTAATCCAATTTTACCAGAAAAGCCATAACCAGCAAAATGGAAATCATCGTTACGTTCATTATTCCATAAGGTAACATTTGACTTAGGCATCATAGCTCCAATACCAAAACCAACTAAAGTATTAATTTGAATTTTAGAAGGGTTCAGTTTAAATTTTAAAGTTTTTGCTAAATCATCATTTCTAGTAATTTCAAAATTCAAATAATTTAAACCATCAGTATGTTCATACTCTAAAAATGGCTTGTTTATTTCAAATTCATCATTATCATAAATACCATCGTATATTGTTCGGTCATTAATACTCCCACTAATTTCTGTCTCTTGAACGCTCACCATTACATATTTCATATGGTCAACACCAAACGAAATATCAATTTTATCAGAAATAAAATAACCTAATCTAAAATTGGTTTGAGGGATTGAAATGGTACTTGGTCCAAAATAAGTCCCAAAATCAAAAGAAGTTTGTCTGTCTTTTGCTTCAACATCGTTTAATTTAAAATCATAGTTGCTACCACTAAAATGAATGTCAGAATTGCTATACCAACCTCTATTCCAACCCCAAAAAACATATATTCTACCTTTGTTAGATGTCTCTTCTTGAGCATTAACTTTTGTTGCATCAGCAAATAAAATAATAAACAAGAAAGAAAAACAGAATACTTTTAAACGCATTATTGATTTTTAATTTTCACAAAGATAAACTGAAAAACTAAGTAAAATATGATTTTGCTTAGTTTTTAAAGATGTTGAGTAATTCTTTAGCTGCTTTAAAAGGACTAATTTCTCCGCTAACAACTTTATTTTCGATGCTTGATAGTTTGTCCTTTACATTTTTATCGTTGTAAAAAAGTGTTTGTAAAGAACTATTAACAGTATGCTCTAGCCAAAATTTTGCTTGTTGCTTTCTACTTTCTTCAAAAGAACCATTAGAAATAGTCAAATTTTTAAAACTTTCAATTATTTTCCAAACATTTTCAATACCAGTGTTTTCAATTGCTGAGCAAGCATCTACTTTTGGTATCCAATCATTTGAGTTAGCAGGGAAAAGATGAATGGCATTTTTATATTCTCGAATAGCTAATTTTGCATTTATTTTATTATCTCCATCTGCTTTATTAATGATAATTGCATCAGCAATTTCCATAATACCACGTTTTATACCTTGCAATTCATCTCCAGCTCCTGCTAACATTAGTAACAAAAAGAAATCTACCATAGATTTCACCTCTATTTCTGATTGACCAACACCAACAGTTTCAATTAAAATGGTATCAAAACCAGCAGCTTCGCATAAAATAATGGTTTCTCTGGTTGCTTCTGCAACTCCTCCTAATGTTCCTGAAGATGGGGAAGGACGTATAAAAGCATGCTCGTTAACTGATAATTTATTCATCCGAGTTTTATCTCCTAAAATACTTCCCCCAGTTTTTTTACTACTAGGATCAATAGCTAATACGGCAATTTTATTATTTTTCTGTTCAATTAAAAAAGTTCCTAAAGCTTCAATAAAAGTGCTTTTTCCAACACCAGGAACGCCAGTAATTCCTATTCTAATCGATTTTCCAGAAAAAGGTAGGCATAATTCAATTAATTCTTCTGCAATTTTTTGATGACTTTCACTAGAACTTTCTATTAAAGTGATAGCTTTACTAAGTATTGTTCGATTACCGGCTTTAATTCCATTAAAATATTCAGTAACAGAAAGTTGCTGTTTACTAGGTATTTTTATTTTATTAATGTGTTTTGTCATAATAATTGAATGATAAAGGTAACAAAAAATAAAATCCTTACGTATTAAATTAATAGTCAATAAATAAGCTTTAATCGATACAATATTTTAGTTTATCTGTTGTTTGCTCTTTTAACTACTAAATTACTTAATTATGGACGAAGGAATCTTAACCGGAATTATTACCGCAGCAGTTTTAGGAACTGTGTTTGTTATATTATTTATAGTGAGTAAAAAGCATAAATTCAAAAATAAAAAAGGAAAAAAAAAGTAAGTTTAACCACTTATCATTTGTCTTTTCCATTTATGTAAAATAATACTATTAATAGTCAGTTACGACTTAATTTAGCTAAATATATAGCTTATAATAGGTATGATTGAAATTAAAGATTTACATAAATCTTATACCATTGGGAAAAATTCATTGCATGTTCTTAAAGGCATCAATATATCTATTAAAGAAGGCGAGTTAGTCGCCATCATGGGTTCTTCAGGCTCAGGAAAATCTACTTTATTAAATATTTTAGGAATGCTTGATGTGGCTGATGAAGGATCCTATACCTTAGATGATTTTCCGATTAAAGATCTTAACGAAACCAAAGCAGCTAAATACCGAAATAAGTTTTTAGGCTTTATTTTTCAATCATTCAACTTAATTAATTACAAAACGGCAATAGAGAATGTTGCTCTCCCTTTATATTATCAAAAAGTAGCTCGAAAAGAACGCAATGAAAAAGCCATGCAATATTTGGCTAAAGTAGGTTTGGCAGAATGGGCAGAACATTTACCAAGCGAACTTTCTGGTGGACAAAAACAAAGAATAGCAATTGCAAGAGCATTGGCTGCTCAACCTAAAGTATTGTTAGCCGATGAGCCTACAGGAGCATTAGACTCTAAAACATCTTACGAAGTGATGCAGTTAATTCAGGAAATTAACGATGAAGGTAAAACGATTTTAGTGGTTACACATGAAGATGATATTGCAAAAATGTGTAAAAGAATTGTACAGCTAAAGGATGGAGTAATAATAGAGGATAAGCATATCAATCAAGTAAGAGCCTCAGATCATGTTTAGTAGAGATAGCTGGCAAGAAATATTCGAAACCATTTCTAAAAATAAATTACGAACATTTTTATCAGGGTTTACCGTAGCATTGGGAATATTTATTTTTGTTATTCTATTCGGCTTTGGAAATGGATTAAAAAACTCCTTTAAGGAGTTTTTTGTTGATGATGCTACGAATATCTTTCGGTTATTTCCAGGAAAAACAACTATACCTTATAATGGATTTAAGTCAGGCAGATTCATAGAATTTGATAATGCTGATTTGGAAGCTATTCAAAAGAATTTTAGTCATCAATTAGATTATATTACTCCTCGTATTACAAGAAATTATACCGTTAAATATAAAAATACATCCAATAATTATGGGTTGAGAGCTGTTGCTCCTGGTCATCAAGCTTCAGAAAAAACCATTTTAATGAAAGGGAGGTATATTAATAATGAGGATATTAAAAATAAAACCAAGTATGTGGTTATTGGTCGTTTGGTAGAAAAAGACCTTTTTAATGGGGAGGATGCTTTGGGGCAGTTTGTAGATATCGGAAAAAGGTCTTTTAAAGTGATTGGCGTTTTTCAAGATGATGGAGGAGATAATGAAGAACGATACGTTTATATTTCATACACAACTAATCAGCTAATTGAAAAAAATACGGATAAAGTTGGTGAAATTATAGTTGCTTTTAAACCAGAAATAGGATATGATGGAGCCATGCAATTTGAAGAGGAGTTAATGGCATTTATGAAAACAAGACATGACATTAATCCAATCGATCAAAGTGGAATATTTTTGAGAAACGTGGCAGATGATATGGAACAGAATCAGCAGTTTGGAAGTATTTTACAAATGGTGGTCACTTTTGTCGGCTTAGGAACTTTAATTGCAGGAATTATCGGAATAAGTAACATTATGGTTTATGTAGTAAAAGAAAGAACCAAAGAGTTAGGCATTAGAAAAGCAATAGGAGCCTCACCACGCTCGGTAATTTTAATGATTCTTCAAGAATCGATATTTATTACAACAGCAGCCGGTTATATTGGGCTTTTTGGTGGAATCTTATTATTGAATAATATAGGAGATACCTTAGATGATTATTTTATTAAAAATCCATATATAAATATGGGGACAGCAGTTTTTGCAACTGTAATTTTAATTGTTTTTGGTGCAATTGCAGGATATATTCCAGCAAAAAGAGCAGCCAGAATAAAACCAATTGTAGCTTTAAATGACGAGTAATGTTATTATTTAACCGAGATACATGGCAAGAAATATTTGGCTCTATTAAAAAAAATAAAGCAAGAACTACTATTACGGTAATAGGAGTATTGTGGGGAATTTTTATTTATATCGTACTCTCTGGTGCTGCAAAAGGATTAGATCATGGGTTTGAAGAGAAATTTGAGGATGTAGCCATGAATAGTATGTTTGCTTGGGCACAACAAACGAGTGTTCCTTATGCAGGGTTTAAAACTGGGCGACCAATTCAATTAAAATTGAATGATGTTGGGATGCTCAAAGCAAGAATACCAGAAATAGAATATATTGCTCCAAGAATTGTTAAAGGAGCTTTTGGTGGTGAGTCAGGAACTGTGGTTAATCATCAAAGAGTGGGTTCATATAGTATTTATGGCGATTTTCCAGTATTGTCTAAAATATCTACCCAAAAGATATACGTTGGAGGGCGATTTATAAATGAAGGCGATATAAAAGAAAATAGAAAGGTTTGTATTATTGGTGAAAGAACCCAAAAAGAACTTTTTGCTAAAGATGAAAATCCTATCGGACAGTTTATAAAAATTGATAATGTGTTTTTTAGAGTGATTGGAGTGAAAAAATTTGAAGATGGAGGTGGTTTTGGTAATGATGGAGATGTTACTATTCCTTTTTCTACTTATAGAAAATTATACAATACTGGAACTGATGTGGGGTGGTTGGCAATTGCAGCTTATGATGATGCCGATGTAATTAAAGTTGAACAAGATGTTAAAAATGTACTCAAAAAAATTCATCAAATATCACCTGATGATGAAAGAGCTTTGGGTTCGTTTAACTTGGGGGAATTGTTTAATAAAATTAACGGTTTTGCTAAAGGGCTTACCTTTTTATCATTAGTTGTAGGTATTGCAACTATTATAGCTGGAGTTATTGGTATTGGAAATATCTTATTAATTTCTGTAAAAGAAAGAACAAAAGAATTGGGTATTAGAAGAGCATTGGGAGCAACTCCATCAGAAGTAAGAGGACAAATAATTTTAGAGTCTGTATTTTTAACTTTAATAGCTGGGATTTTTGGAATAGTGTTGGGCTCGTTTGTCTTAAAAATAATAGATTTAGCAAGTCAAGATACAGACATACCATATACTAACCCAACCGTACCAATACCTTATGTTTTAGGGGCTTTATTTATAATGGTAGTTTTAGGAACATTAATAGGATTAATACCAGCACAACGAGCAGTTAGTATTAAGCCAATAGACGCACTAAGAGAAGAATAAATAATTAATATTAAAATAAACAAAACGAATGAAAAAAGTATTCAGATACCTACTAATTATACTCCTTATTCTAGGAGTAGTATATGCAACAAGCTTTTTTATATCAACTAATAATCAAGACCCTGTAAAATACAAATCGGAAAATCCTGTAAAAACAACTATTAAAAAGAAAACCGTTGCAACAGGAAAAGTAGTTCCTGAGGATCAGGTGGAAATTAAACCTCAAGTTTCTGGAATAATTGAAGAAATTTATGTTAAAGCAGGTGAGATTGTTTCGTTAGGAGATTTAATTGCTAAAGTTAAAGTAGTTCCAAATGAAGCAGCATTAAATAGTGCTACTGGACGTGTGAACAATGCTGAAATAGTTTTAAGTAATAGTGAAATTGATTTTAAAAGAAATAAAGCATTGTATGAAAAAGGAGTTATCTCCAACCAAGATTTTATTGCAATTGACTTGAGGTATAACCAAGCCAAACAAGAGTTAATTAATGCACAAAATGATTTAAAAATTATTCAGTTAGGAACTGTAGGTAAAGGCAATGCAAATACAAATATTAGAGCAACAGTTGCAGGAACTGTATTAGATATTCCTGTAAAAAAGGGTGATCAAGTTATAGAGAGTAATAATTTTAATCCAGGTACTACCGTTGCAACCATTGCCGATTTAACCATTATGATTTTTGAAGGGCAAGTGGATGAAGCAGAAGTGGGTAAGTTAACAATAGGTATGCCTTTAAGTATTAGTTTAGGAGCAATAGATGATAAATCCTTTGATGCGAAACTAAGATTTGTTGCACCACAAGGTGTTGAAGAGCAAGGAGCTGTTCAATTTAAAATTGAAGCAAACGTATCTTTAGATTCAAACTTTTTTGTAAGAGCTGGTTACAGTGCAAATGCCACAATTGTTATTGGAGAAAAGAAGGATGTTTTGGCAATTAAAGAAGCTTTAGTTCAGTTTGATGAAAATACTCAACAACCTTTTGTGGAGTTAGAGAAAGGAGATCAACAATTTGAAAGAAAAGATATTGAGTTAGGTATTTCTGATGGTATTATGGTAGAGATTATTGGTGGATTAACTGAGAAAGATAAGGTTAAGGTATGGAACATTACAGAGCCAATTAAAAATGCAGACGATAAAAAAGAAAAGAAAAAATAAGGTATGAAAGTTAAAATCACAATATTATTAATATTATTTGTTCATGTTGGTTTTGCTCAAGAGAGTAAGGTTTGGACATTGCAAGAGTGTGTTAATTATGCTGTAGAAAATAATATTACAGTAAAACAAGCACAATTAGATAAGGATATTTCTATAGAAGATTTAAAAGCTGCTAAATGGAATTTCGCACCCAATTTAAATGCAAACGCTTCTCAAAATTATAATTTCGGGTCTTCTATTACTGCTTCAGGAGCAAGAGCTTCAGCAGATTTTAGGTCTAATAGTTTTGGAATAAATTCTTCCATTAATCTTTTTGATGGTTTTGCAAACATTCAAGGATTAAAGCAGGCTCAAATAGGAATTGAAGTTCAGGAGGCAGCAATCTCTAAAATTAAAAACGACATTTCATTAAATGTGGTTAATATGTATTTGCAAATATTGTTTGCAGAAGAACAACTTAAAGTAGCAAGTTCACAGGTAGAAATAAGTGCCAGCAATGTTGAGCGAATTAAAGAGTTAGTTAATGCAGGTGCTTTAGCTGAGGGAGATTTATTTAATGCAAAATCAAACTATGCTACAGACAACCAAAATTTAATTGTTAACCAAAATAATTTAACCATTGCAAAATTGAGGTTGGCACAATTACTTCAATTAAATACCGATGTAATTGAAGTAGAACCAATGGAGGTAAGTATTAATAATCAAACTATTTTGGGTAATGATGTTCAAGCAATTTACGAAAAAGCAAATGCTGCATTTCCAGAAATTAAACTTGCCGAATTAAATATTTCAAGTGCAGAAAAGAGTATTGCTTTGTCTAAGGCAAATTATTATCCGTCTTTAACAATGAGCTTAGGGATGAATACCATTTATCAACACCGACAAGGGCAAGCAGATTTCTCACCTTTTTTGTTTAGTGATCAAATTGATAATAATTTAGGACAATCAATTATTTTCTCTTTAAATGTTCCAATTTTTAGTAGGTATCAGTTTAGAAGTAATGTGAATAAGGCTAAGGTAAATTATCAAAAAATAACACTGAACTTAGAGAGTGAACAATTAAGATTAAAAGAAACAATACAATCGGCTTACACAGATGCTAGGTCAGCCTCTAAGGCTTATGATGCTGCTAGTTTTTCTGTTGAGGCTCAAGCTAAAGCGTTTGAATATTCTCAAGAACGATTTAATTCAGGAGCAATAAATTCTTTTGATTTTAATCAATCTAAAAACAATCTTGTTAATGCTCAATCACAATTGATACAGAGTAAGTACGATTTTATGTTTAAACTAAAGGTGTTAGAATTTTATTTTGGAGAACCAATTTTTAAGTAAGCTAATTCCTAATTATAGATACAAACAGCTTATTTAAACACCATTGCTACGCAATTAGAAACTACTTTTAATGCCATTTCCGCTCATGCCGATTTGGTTCGTTTAACAGGTGGGATAGTGGAGGAGTTTGGGAAATAGAATTTTTATATTTTCTGGTTAACGGTCTGTATATGGTGCGTATCCCAAAGAGTATGCACTATACACCTTGTTAGTAGCTTTTATATTTTTCTTTCAATTCAGTCAGCATTAACTGAATCTGGTTTTTATCAATTCCTTTTGTTTTAGTCACTTTCCAAACACCCTTTTCTTCAATACTGGCATACCAACTTTGAATTTTAGAATTCTTAATTTGATATACCATTAAGCTTCCCTGTCTATTCGTTTCTGAATTTGACGAAATCCAAATGCAAAGTCCATTATTAGTTCTTCTTGAAATCAGATTGTTTCTATTCTCCGTACTCCATTGAAATTTGTGAAGTGCTTCTTCAAAAAGAGCATTCCTTGTTCCTTTTTTTCTATGTCCCGATTCCGATAAAACTCGATTTGGATTAAACGGAGGAACTGTAATTTCTTTATTCCAATATGGCTCAAGAACAAATGGTATTGCAGGATGAGTCTTGGTGTCGTATTTCAGAATCTGCTTTCCAGAATAATTCAGCCATTTATGGTCAAACCAGTTTTTAATTCTGACGATTGAGATTTCATCTGGATTAAAAGTCTCAATTAGGTTGCTGACAATAGTTTTAACAATCTCCTTAAATCCTTCAGCATCTGTATTGTCGAATTTTATCTCAATCATTTCTGTTAATTGTAACTAACGGTTTGGCTAAAATGAGGTGCAACGGTTAGGTTGGTTGGGCATGCATTTTAGCTCTTGTTGGCGTGTCGTTTTTATTCTTTTTCCGTTTTAATAATATGTACAGTTCCGAATCCTTTTTTCGTACTAAATGTAAAATACCATACGTTTATCAAGCCATTTAAAAGGACTGGTTTCTCATCTGCGTTTTTATTCAGGAGTTGTTCTTTAATTTCTTCGATTGTTACAATTCCAAGTTGATCTATTTGTTCTTGTTCTTCTTTAATTTTTTCAATCCAGTTGCCTATTGACAATTCATGAGTTTCAGCCTGAACTTGAGTTGTGTAAGTCCCGTCCCGAAACTCCATTATATATGTGTATGTACTTTTCATTCTTTAATGCACGCCAACGTAGTAATATGTTGCACTAGTGCAACATATCCCCATTATGTATTGTCAAATTTAGTAAATTAAAGGATATCAATCCCTATTTTTAACAGTTGCAAAGCCAATTAGCCTGTCAAAATTATCATTTACCCCTCTGTGGTAAACTAAAATGCTGTATTCATTTTCAGTTTCGTAATGTGAGCCTTCTATTACCGATAAATCACCTTTGTTTTTAGATCCATCCTTAACAAAGCAATACATGTAGTTGTAATAACCTTGCTTTAACAACACTTCCTTTACATATTCTTGTTGTATGGTATCGTACTCTAATTTTAGTTCTTCTTTAAATTTCCAATCACTAAATTTTCCAAACAAATAAAGGTTACCATCAGTTAAAGGCATTTTATAAGGCAATCTAAAATGCACCTTTACATAATCAGCATCTGTTTCGCTGTCAATACCTTCATTTTTTTTAATTAAAAAATTACCATTCAAATCTGGTTCAGAATAATACTGTTTAAAAGAGCGAACTTCATCTGGTAAAACTTTAACATGTACAATTTTATCGCTAGGCTCATATTTTATATTGTCAATCCGAATGGTTTGGTACTTAATACTTTTTAAATCAATGTTTCTATATTCATTATTACCATCAAACACATTCTCACTGTTGTTATAATCGTAATTTAATTCAGTGTCTTTTATAAACCTTGGTTTTAAATTAGTAATGGCGTTGTCCCAACGGTAATTTTGCATCAGTACAACAGTTAGTTTGTCAAAAGCATTGGCTAAATCATAACCATCATGGTTTATTTTAAAATCAATTTCTTGTCTAAAATAACTTTCGTTTACATCAGTAGCTCTTTTGGTGGTCATGCTAATAGCTACTTTACTTTCAACAACCATAAAACGTTTGGTTAAAATAGGGTTATCACTATCATTAACCTTGTATGCTTTTAAAATGTAATTACCCGATTTGGTAATAGACATATTTTCATTCGGAAAAGTAATGTTGTAATGGGTGTAAGCTAAATCAGTATTGGTAGAATATTTATAATCAAAAATTTCATCCTCATAAAAACCTTGTATGTATTCGCTTTGCGATAAGTCTGAAGGTTCCCAATTTCCATTGCAATGGATAATAGTAAAGTAATAAATGTTTGAAGTTGCACTTCTTCTTAGGTCATCAAAACTTAATTTAATAAGGTCACCACTGCCTAAATTAATTATCGGGTAACTCAATTCTGAACGAGTATTGTAAAGTAAAACAGATTTTATACTGTCATCATAAATGTAATCATCGTAACGAATAAAATTATCTTTGGCATAATCGTCTATATCAGATTTTTTGTGGTCGTTTTTTTTGAAAGAAGTTGAGGAAAAAAATAGAATACCTAAAACAATAAAAATCAGAGTACTAAATCGTATAAAAAGGTTATTCATAAACATTAACTTTGTATGCTAAATTACTATATTGAACTTAGAATTTTACTAACTTATCTATTTTATTAAAAAATCATAACAAATTACTTTGAATACATATTCTATTTTATAAATTTGTCCATTATTCTACAAAAATAAATATATGTCAAGAGACGTAAAAATTCGTAAAGGCGCAAATATTAAGCTACTAGGTGTAGCTGACAAAATGTACGCCAATCCTGTTTCTACTTCTGATATTGTTTTAAAACCTACTGATTTTCCTGGCTTAACACCTAAATTATCTGTCAAAATTGGTGATAAAGTAAAAGCAGGTTCTCCTATTTTTTATAACAAAGAGGATGATAGGGTTTTATTTACTTCCCCAATAAGCGGAGAAGTAGTTGAGATTAGCAGAGGTGAGAAACGAAAAATATTAGAAGTTAAAGTAAAGTCGGATGGTGCTAATACTTATGAAACTTTTAAACAAGCAGATCCAAATTCATTGTCTCGGGAAGAGATTTTAGATAATCTGCTTAAAAGTGGAGTTTGGCCATTTATCCGTCAAAGACCTTACGATGTAATTGCTAATCCTGATGATGCTCCGAAAGCGATTCATGTAACAGCAATTGATACAGCTCCTTTAGCTCCAGATTATGATTTTGTTGCTCACGGACAAGCTGATGTTTTACAAATCGGATTAGATGCTTTAACTAAATTGACAGCTGGTAAAGTTCATTTAAACATTAACGGAAATGCTAATGCGGATGAAGCTTTTAGATCAGCAAAAAATGTACAAATAAATAAAATTTCAGGTCCACACCCAGCAGGTAATGTTGGAATTCAGTTGCACCATATTGACCCAGTAAATAAAGGTGAAGTGGTTTGGACATTAAATGCCTTAGATGTATTAACAATTGGTAAGTTATTTAAAACAGGTCAATTTGATGCTTCTCGTTCTATTGCTATTGTCGGAGCAAAAGTAAAAACTCCAACTTATTACAAAACTGTTTTAGGTGCTAACGTAGCAGATATCTTAAAAAATAACATAGAAGAGGGTGGAAGAGTAATTAGTGGTAACCCATTAAGTGGAACTCAAATTGCAGAAAATGGACATTTAAGTTTTTACGATTACCAATTATCAGTGATTACTGAAGGCGGTAAGAATAGATTTTTTGGATGGTTGCCATTTTTAGGGTATAACGGATTTAGTTTATCAAGAACTTCTTTTTCATTTTTAACTCCAAATAAACGAAGAGATTTGGATACCAATATGAATGGTGAAGAAAGAGCTTTTGTTATGACTGGTGAATACGAAAAAGTGTTTCCAATGGATATTTACCCTGTTCACTTATTAAAATCGATGATTATTAAAGACATTGATTTAATGGAGAAATTAGGGGTTTATGAAGTTGCTCCAGAAGATTTTTCTGTATGTGAATATGGATGTACTTCAAAAATTGAAACGCAAAAAATAGTAAGAGAAGCTTTAGATTTAGTAAGAAAAGAAACTTCTTAGAATAATGAACCAATTAAACAATGTGAAAATTAAATAATTGTCACATTGATTTATTGACATATTGATACATTTAAATAAATGGAAGCATTAGATAAATTCATGCAAAAAATGAAACCAAAAGCTGACGGCAAGTTTCCGCTTGCTCATGCTATTTGGGATGGAACATATACTTTTTTGTTTGTTCCTGGTCATAAAAATCATAACGGAGTTCACATTAGAGATAGTGTGGATTTGAAGCGTACAATGATAATTGTTGTAAAAGCATTAATTCCATGTTTATTATTTGGAATGTACAACGTTGGTCATCAACACTTTTTAGCAATTGGCGAATGTTTAGCTAGCGATGGTGTTTGTGCAATGTTTTGGGATAAATTTATTTTTGGAGCAATAAAAGTATTGCCATTAGTAATTGTTTCCTATGGAGCAGGGCTAGGTGTAGAGTTCGTTTTTGCAGCAGTTAATAAACATTCGATACACGAAGGATTTTTAGTTTCGGGGATGTTAATACCATTAATTGTGCCTATTGATATTCCTTTATGGATGGTAGCTGTGGCAACAATTTTTGCTGTAGTTATTGGTAAGGAAGTATTTGGTGGAACAGGAATGAATGTATTAAATGTTGCGTTGGTAACTAGAGCATTCTTATTCTTTGCTTACCCTACAAAAATGTCTGGAGATCAAGTTTGGATTGACACAAGTTTAGAAGAAGGACAAAAATTAGTTGACGGATTTTCTGGTGCTACACCTTTATCTGATGCTATTCAAGGAGGTGTTGAAGCCATACCCTCGATTATGGATTCTATAATAGGTTTTATACCGGGTTCTATTGGAGAAACCTCTGTAATTGCAATTGGATTAGGAGCTTTATTATTAATCGCAACGGGTATTGGTAGTTTTAGAATTATCTTATCAATGTTTGTAGGTGGATATTTAATGGGAATGATCTTTAATGCAGTTGGCGGAAGTCCATTTTTAGAAGTTCCTGCAATGCACCAACTAATGTTGGGTGGATTTGCTTTTGGAGCTGTATTTATGGCTACCGATCCTGTTACAGCATCTCAAACAGCTACTGGTAAAATTATTTATGGCGTATTTATAGGATTTATTGCCATATTAATTAGGGTGGCAAATCCTGCTTACCCAGAAGGAGTAATGTTAGCAATATTATTAGGAAATGTATTTGCACCATTGATTGATCACATGGTAGTAAATGCAAACATTAAAAAGAGATTAAAACGAGTTAAAACAGCATAAGTTATGGCTATTAATAGAGATAGTAACGTATATACAATTGTTTTTGCAACCATTATGGTGGTAGTTGTTGGTGGTTTATTAGCCGCTGTATCTATGGGTTTAAAACCAATGCAACAAACAAATGTAACCAACGAAAAAATGCAAAATATTTTGCAAGCAATTGGTATTGAAGAAACCAATGGTGTAACCAGAGATGAAGCTGGTAAAATGTTTAATGATTTTGTAAAAAGAAGAATCACTATTAATTACAGAGGAGAAATTGTAAGTGATAAAACTTTTGAAGATGCAATTGATCCATTAGATAAATTAGAGGCATTTAACATTAATATCAGAAAAGAATATTCTAGATATGTAAAACCAATTATGAATAAACATAAAGGTGATGCAGCTAAAATAGAAGAAGCATTATCAGCTTCGGAAGACATTCATTTTCCAATTTTTGTTTGTGAAAGTAACGGTGAAACTTACTATGTGCTTTCTGCAAGTGGTAAAGGTTTATGGGATGATATCTGGGGATATATTGGCTTTAAATCTGATGCAACAACCATTAATGGTTCTGTATTCGATCATAAAGGAGAAACACCAGGTTTAGGATCTAAAATAGCTGAAGCATGGTTTCAAGATCAATTTATTGGTAAAACAATTGCTGAAAATGGAGAATATACACCAATAAAAGTATTGAAACCAGGAAAGAACTTAAACGAACACCAAGTAGATGGAATTAGTGGAGCAACTTTTACAGGAGTAGGTGTAGATGAAATGTTAGGAAGAAATATGAATGTTTATTACAATTTCTTTAAAAATAGTCCTGATTTTAGTACTAATGCTAAAACTGAAGCTCCAGCGAATGGAGGAGATGGAGGAACTACAATGAGTTTTATCGAATCCCTTGCTTTTACAGGAGTATTTGCTGATGATTTTGGAATATTATTGATGCATTATGATAGTTTAGCTGATGGAGAGTCTAAATCTTTTATAATTCAAGGAATAGAATTTTCTGCAGGTAGTTCAAACATCAATGTGAAATCTAGTAAAGAAACATTGGATAAAATTTTACTAGGATTACAAAACACACCAGCTGCATGGGTTGAATTAAGTGGGCATACTGACAACAAAGGAGAAGAAGCAGTATTGTTAACTTTATCAGAAGGAAGAGCAAATGCTGTTAAAACCTATTTGGTTGAAAACGGAATTGAAGGAGCTAGAATTTCTGCAGTAGGTCATGGAGCATCTAAGCCTATTGCTGATAATGAAACTGAAGAGGGAAGAGCACAAAACAGAAGAACAGAAATAAAAATAATAAAAAATAACCTTACCGCTAACGTAAATTAATCATTATGAGCGAAGTAAAAAAATCGGAACCGTTATTCTCTAAGAAAAACAGAGCATTAATAACAAACCCGTTAAATAAAATAAATCCAGTTACCATTCAGGTATTAGGTATCTGTTCTGCTTTAGCGGTAACGGTACAAATGGATAATGCAATTGTAATGTCAGTTGCAGTAACAGCAGTATTGGTGTTAGGAAACTTAATTGTTTCTTTAATGAGAAACATCATACCGGGTAAAATTAGAATTATCGTTCAGTTAGTTATTGTAGCTGGATTGGTAATTATAGTTGATCAAGTTTTAAAAGCATATGTGTACGATGTGTCTAAAAAACTATCTGTATTTGTTGGATTAATTATTACCAACTGTATTATTATGGGGCGTTTAGAAGCATTTGCTTTAGGTAATAAACCTTGGGCATCTATATTAGATGGTGTTGGTAATGGTTTAGGATATGGATTGGTATTAGTTATTGTAGCTTTCTTTAAAGAACTTCTTGGTTCTGGAGCATTAACAATTCCTGGTCTTGGTAAACTTGAATTATTAGGTAATGCAACTGATATGACAGGATTATATGGTATGGGGTATATGGATAACGGATTAATGTTGTTACCACCTTCATCATTATTTATTGTAGGTATTTATATATGGGTACAAAAGAAACGTAACCCAGATTTAATTGAAAGCTAGTATTATATTTAATTATAAAAAGTTATGGAATACATCAATATATTTATAAAAAGTGCTTTTATTGATAATATGATTTTCACCTTCTTTTTTGGAATGTGTTCATATTTAGCAGTATCAAAAACTGTAAAAACAGCAGTAGGTTTAGGCTCGGCA
The DNA here is from genome assembly GCA_037969435.1 of Vicingaceae bacterium. GTDB lineage: Bacteria > Bacteroidota > Bacteroidia > Flavobacteriales_E > Vicingaceae. The sequence continues at coordinate 47,785 of JBBKXK010000018.1, read as the reverse complement.
GTAATCTTTGTATTATTAGTTACAATACCAATTAACTACTTGTTAGAAACTTATGTGTTGTCTGAAGGAGCGTTAACATGGTTAGGACCTGAGTACGCAACAATGGATTTAAGCTTCTTAAGTTTTATTATGTTTATTGCAGTAATTGCATCGATTGTTCAATTGGTTGAAATGTTGGTAGAGAAATTTTCTCCTGCATTGTATGGAGCTTTGGGTATATTTTTACCATTAATTGCAGTAAACTGTGCTATTTTAGGAGCAGCTCTATTTATGCAGCAAAAACAATTTGCAAATGTTGGAGAAGCAACTGTTTATGGGTTAGGTTCTGGATTTGGATGGTTTTTAGCAATCGTTTTAATTGCAGCAATTAGAGAAAAAATTAAATATTCTCATATTCCAGCACCAATTAGAGGTGTAGGTATGGCATTTATATTAACAGGTCTTATGGGGTTAGCTTTCTTAGGCTTTTTAGGATTTGAACTTTAATAATTTATAAGATACAAATTATGGATTTTAGCGTAATAATTATAACAATAATAGTTTTCTTAGCAGTAGTGCTTGCATTAACATCAGTATTGTTATTTGCTAAGGCAAAACTAATGCCTTCAGGCAAGGTAAAAATAAACATTAACCATGGAGAAAGAGTTTTAGAAGTAGATGGTGGGGAAACTTTACTTAGTACATTGAGTGGACAAGGTATATTTTTGCCTTCAGCTTGTGGTGGTGGTGGTACTTGTGTACAATGTATTTGTCAAGTTCACAGTGGTGGAGGTTCTATTTTGCCTACTGAGGTTCCTAACTTTACCAGAAAAGAAATTGCAACAAACTATAGATTAGGTTGCCAAGTGAAGGTAAAGGAGGATATGGAAATTGAGATTGAAGAAGAAATTTTAGGAATTAAAGAATGGACAGCGACTGTTGTTTCTAATTACAATGTTGCAACATTTATTAAAGAGTTTATTGTTGAGATTCCTGAAGATATGGATTATAAAGCAGGAGGTTATATTCAAATTAATGTGCCAGCTTGTACTATAAAATATTCCGAAATGGACGTTGAGGCTCATCCTCAAGATCATCCAGGAGAGCCTAAAAAGTTTGAAGCTGATTGGGATAAATTTGGATTAAGACCATTAGTGATGGTAAGTGATGAGGATGTGATTAGAGCTTATTCAATGGCTTCTTACCCAGCAGAAGGAAGAAAAATTATGTTGAATGTTCGTGTGGCAACACCACCTTGGGACAGAGCTAAAAATGCTTGGATGGATGTAAATCCTGGTGTAGTTTCTTCTTATATTTTTAATCAAAAAGTAGGAGATAAGGTAACTATTTCTGGACCTTATGGAGAGTTCTTTATTAATCCATCTGATGCAGAAATGTTGTATGTTGGTGGTGGAGCAGGTATGGCTCCAATGCGTTCTCACTTATACGAGTTATTTAAAACCTTAAAAACAGGTAGAAAAGTTACTTATTGGTATGGTGGACGTTCTAAAGCGGAACTATTTTATATCCATTATTTTAGAGATTTAGAAAAAGACTTTCCAAACTTTAAGTTTTTTATGGCATTATCAGAGCCGATGGAATCTGATAATTGGAAAGTAATGAAAGACATAGATGATAAAGAAGGGGATGGTTTCGTAGGTTTTATTCACAATGTGGTAATTGATCAGTATTTAAGTAAACATGAAACACCAGAAGATATAGAGTTATACTTTTGTGGACCACCATTGATGAATCAAGCAGTTCAAAAAATGGGAGAAGACTTTGGTATTGCTGATGAAAACATAAGATTTGATGATTTTGGTGGATAAACCAAAATAAGATAAAATAAAAAGCCTCAACTTACTTGAGGCTTTTTTATTATTTTTAGTTTATGAGATTGGTTTTCATAATAATAGTTTTAATGTGTTCCTTTTTTGTGAAAGGACAGTCTGATAATATCGCAGTAGAGTTAGATTCTGTCAAGTTCACATTGGAGATAATTGTTTTTGATGCAGAAACAGGAAAGAAAATTGATGGTGCTAATATTAAAATAGTTGGTACAGATGGTTCATCAAGAGAGTTTAATTCAAATACAAATGGTTATTTTCCTTTTATAAGTTTAGATTCTAACACTTCATATTCAATAGTTGTGTTTAGAGCAAAGCATTTAATTGGGAAAGGGATTGAGACTACTGTCGGTTTAAAACAAAGTGAACATTTCGTTCATAAATATAATTTAGCGCCTTTGATTATTTGTTCCGTACCATTGTTTAAACAATATTTTAAACAGAATGAATCCATATCTTATAAAGCTGATGTAGGTGAATGGGATGTTAATGATAATCAAATTCCTCACAAATATTATTACGAATTAATGGTTGAAAACCCCACCTTGGTAATTCAAATTGTTGGTTATCAAGACATTTCTGAAATAGAGAAAATATCTGCTAAAAGAGCTCAAATGTATGTTGATAAATTAATTAGTTTGGGTATAGATAGTGAACGCTTGGTTGCGGTTGATGGTGGAATACGTAATTACAAAGAATTTTCTAATTATTGGAACAAAGAAAATGATCAAGAAAAATGGAGTCAAGAAAACAGAATAATTAACTTTAAAGTAATTAGTACTGACTTTGAGTCTAACTAAAAACTAAAAACCCGATTTAGCCATAAACATTCTTACTTTTTCATACTCTGGAGAGTATTTACGGTAAAATTCTAGTTTATCACTAAATAAGTCATCTTTACTGATGTTTTCGGTTAAAAAGGTTCTTAGTGTTTCTGTACAAACCGAATCAGGTTTAAAATTATTGTCCATAAAATCGCTTTCAAGAAATTCAATATCAAATTCGTTTTTACCCATCCATTCTAAGTTTGCAAAAAGATATTTTCCTTCGGCATTCTCTATATTATAGATGGTTTTACCACCAATTTCAGTAGCATAAATTCGGTACTTAAAGTTTCCAACTAATTTGTGTTTTTCAAATTGTTTATGGTAAACGAACAATACAGTTTTCCCACCTTTTTCAATGGTTAGTTCTTCTCGTCCTCCTTCTGCATTGTAAGCAACCCATTCATCAATGAGTTGCTTATCAGGTTTCAATGCTTCTTCATAAGTATTCAAATCAACTGTTCCTTCATAAGGACAAGCTATTAGAATTAAACTAAGTGATGCCAATGTGGCGTAAAGTAGTTTTTTCATAAGTTTTAATTTTATTCAACTCCGGGTTTAGTTACTTCTACCCATTTACCAGGTTTACGGGCATTAATTTTATTGTCATACATTGCTTCACAATAAACAGTAGGTAAGTAAAATTTACCTAAGTAAGCAGCATTTAATAAAACACGGTATGTTTTAGATTTGTTTCTACTAATATCAAAATAGCTATAAACTCTATCATCTCTAATATCTTGATAGGTTGGAACATCTGCGGCATGAACACTGGTAAACCCATCCATACGTGTATTGTGTATTTCCCATCCCGATGGGAATATTTGTGTTAACGCCATTTCTTTGTAGTTGCCTAAAATGCCTGGGTTAACAATTTTTACTTCAGCAATAAAGTCGGTTCCCTGATCTAATTGAGTTACATCAATTTCTTGCCCTTTCATATTTAAGTAACGAACATCCATACTTAAATTATTAGCTGCTGAAGTTTGGTCTCCAGTTTCTGGAATACCTTGTAGCGTAACTCTTGCATAAATAATTCCTGAACCGTTATTCTTAACAGTAACTTTTCCATCAGTTTTGCCTTTTAAGCCCATATCAATTTGCGAAACAGCTTTTTTAGTTGCTGCATTTACATTTCCTTTACCAATGTTATAAGTAAATTGTAATTCTTTAGAAGTTGAGTTATCTCCAGCAAATTTTGACATAGCAATTAAACTATAAGCTGTAGATTGTGTGCTTAACCATCTGCTGCTGCTTAATGATGCAGAAACTTCTTTCATGATAGAAACAGCTTTAGAGCGTTCTTTCATTAAGCTCATTGTTTCTAAAATCATGGCTCTATCTCTATCTCCTGAACCATAGCTGTATGAAAGCTCTGCATAATCTTTAACTGTGCTTGTTAAATTAGCGGTTAACTTTTTAGCTACTTCTGGTTGACCAGCCAATACATAGGCAGCAGCTAAACGCCATTTAGCTTGTGTAGATAGGTTAGCTTGCTCTCTTAATCTGTTCATTGCACCTAAAACTGGAGCTTTAGCTAATGCTAAGGTGTAAAGTCTGTATGCTTGAACTAAGTCTTGGGTGTCATAATAATACTTATTGTTTTTAGATTTTGGAGACCAGTTTCTAGCTTCTTTTTTCTGATACTTAATCCAATTAGCTTTAAACCCAATAGGTAAATTATACCCTTTTTGTTCTGCTTCTAACATAAAATGACCAGCGTAATTAGTTCCCCAATCACTTACTTCGTTAGAGTTTGGCCAATAGCCTAAACCTCCATTAGCGAGTTGGAATGTTTTTAAGCGACTGATAGCTGCTTTCACATTCGTACTAATCTTTGCCTTCAATTTATCGTCAACTTCCATTACGTTGCTTAAAAACAACTGAGGAAATGCTGCAGATGTTGTTTGCTCTACACAACCATGCGGGTATTGTAATAAATACTTTAACCTTCGTCCAAAATCAATAGGAGGGATGTTAGATAATTCTAATGTTCCTTTATTAGTTCCAGACATACCAATTGGAGAGTAATCTTGTGTCCAACTTTGTCCAGCTTCAATAACTACATCAAAATAATCAACTACTGCTGGATTCGGATTTCTAACATCTATTTCAATGTCGTATTCAGCAACTTCTTTACCGCTTCTTACTACAACACTTACTTTGCCTACACCTAAACGTTTTGCAACTTCTAAATCGAAGTTTACGATTTGGTCACCAATTTCATTAAAAGTGATATTCTTTTTAGCACTTCCGGTAAAATATCCGTTTGTTTTAACTTCTACAGAAACGTTTTTCACATGTTTTTCCATAGCAAAAACAGTTACAGGTAATTTCACTGATTCACCTGGTCCAACCACTCTTGGTAAAGTTGCCAAAACCATCAATGGTTTTCTTACAGGAGTAGTTTTCTCAGTCCAACCATACGCTTCATCTTGTCCAGCAATAACCATTGTTCTAACAGAACCAATGTATTTTGGCATTTTAAAAGTATGCGATTGGTTGTCTCCACTCTTTAGTTCAAAAGGTCCTAAAAATTTAACCATTGGTTTAAAACGATTGGCTTTATTTCCTTTTGCACCTTCACTTTCACCATCACCACCAATAGAAAACAACTGAGCTATTTTTCCACCATAAGCTCCCATTACCATATCATACATGTCCCAAGTTTTTACACCTAATGCTTCTCTAGCATAAAAACTATTCCAAGGGTCAGGAGTTTTAAATCGAGTTAAATCTAATAATCCTTCATCAACAATAGCAATGGTATAAGTCATTGCTTTTCCATCTTTTTCTTTTACATTAATTGTAACATTTTCTTCTGGAGCTAAAACTTTAGGCATGTTTAATACCGGCTGAATTTTAGTTCTAGGATCTTCCACCAAAATTGGAATAACTCCATAAAGTCTAATTGGTAAATCGTTAGCAGTATATAAATGTGGTTGAACTAAGGTAATGTTGATGTAAACATTCGGAGTCATTTCTTCCGTAACTTTAAAGCTAAAATTAGTTTCATTGGGTTTAGTTTCTACCCAATAAGCATCAATTACTTTAGAGCCCGATTCAATACTTACTAAAGCTCTTCCATCTTTTGCTGAAGGAAAGTTTACCGTAACATTTTCGCCAACATTGTATTTAGTTTTATTGGCACTAAAGCTTAACATAGATTCGCCTCCAGGGTTTTCTCGTTGTGCACGACCTGCCCATCCTGGCCAATCCATATAAGCAGTTTGACCTGTTGCATGTCCACTTACTGGATCATAAACACGAATTAAATATCTTCCCCATTCAGGATAATCTATTCTAAAGTCAAATTTTCCATGACCATTTGTAGTGTTTACTTTCTTTTTAATGATAGGAGTGTGGTAAGAGCTACTTACATAAGATGCTAAGTTATCTGTTCCAGTACTCCACCACCAGCGCCATTCAACTTTATATACTTCAACCTCTAAACCAGTTCTTGAAACAGGATTACCTTCTTCATCAACAGTTACAACTTTTACTGTTTGGTTGGTATCAGTTAATAACATTCCACGGGCTTTATCACCTTTTGGTAATTGAATACCAACGTAAGAATCATAAGGTGAATAAGGCATTGAGAATCTATCAATACTAAAGTCTCCACTTTCTTCAAATACTCTTGCAACAAAGTTTGCTTTAAGCATTCCTGGTGCTTCGTCTGATATGTTTAAATTAACATTCACATTAGCATTTCCTTCGGAATCAATTTTCCCATCAAAAACAGTTATTTCTTCTGATTCAAATCTTCTAGCAGGATCATCAAATGTAAAATCTGGGTACTTTTTAAATTCTGTTTTAGATTGAAAAAGGGTAGTGGTAATGTTTGCTTTTAAATTTTTAGCAATAGCTCCGTGTAACCATTTAACATTTAACTTCCCAGACATTCCACTATTAGCTTTTGTTAATTTTTCTGCACCAAAATCTAAATTAAGTTTTAAGCGATTTGGTTTAATGGTTTCAATTTTTATTGTTTTTCTAAAGGTAGCTCCACCAACTTTAACTTGTGCAGCCCAATTTCCAGTTGGAGCATCAGCCTCAGTTTTAGTTGAGAAATTATAAAACCCATTTAATCCGTTTGTTTTAACTGTTTTAGTAACTAATTGTCCTTGTGGGTTTATTAGCTCAAAAGATACAGGATGGTTTTTAGGAAGTAATTTATCTTCATCTTCTAAAATAAACATAACAAATAAAGAGTCTCCAGGTCTCCAGACACCTCTTTCTCCATACATAAAGCCTTTTATTCCTTTTTGAACAACTTCGCCTTGTACATCAAACTTACTAAGTGATAAGGATGAACCATCATCTAATCTTAAATAACCTCTTTGAGCTCCTTTTTTAGCAATTAATAAAAATGGTTTTTTATCAATGTTTAAATTAGCAAAACCTTGATTATCAGTTTGGATTGTTCCTAATAACTGTTGTTGATAGTTATAAATTTCTAAGGTTACACCAGCCAAAGGTTGAGTTGTTCTAATATCTGTAACAGCAAAATTCATAGAACCACTGTTTCCTGCTTTAGCAATAATACCTAGGTCAGAAGCCAAGATGTTTCTACTTACTGTTCTTCTTTTTCCATAATATGATTTTGTACAAGGGTCTTCTCTGTCCTCATAATTGTAATCATATCCATAATCATCATAGTAATAATAGTCATCGTAATAGTAATCTTCATAATAATCCCAATTACTGCTTTCTGTTTCATCGTCATCATCCCAATTATCTTCCATCGATTCCATCTCACTATCTGTGTTGTCATCACCTTCACAAGGATAAAGAGAATAAGCTTTTTTAAAGCTTAATTCGATTTTGTAGATTGCTCCGGGCTCTGTTGCAATTAACTTTGATAAGTCTAAAGAGAAAGTGTTCCATTTTCCAAAATCAATAGGAGACTTAGAGTTTAACTGAATGGTCTCTTTATGAACTAATCTTCCAACTCTTTTTAATTGTCTATCACCATCTAATTGATTTACTTGTAAAAATTGAGCAATATTATTTTCAAAAATTTGGATAATTTTCACATTAACAGCACTTAAATTAACCGCTTCAAAAGGGAAAGTCAAGCCATCTGTACTAGGTAATATAACTCCCTCACCTATTAAACGAATAGCTGGTTTTATGTCTTCAAAAACAACTTCAAGATCAGTTCTTTTCTTCATCTTATAATTTAAGATGTTTTTAATGCCTGCTTCTAACGTTAATTTTCTTGCTCCCGTTTGTCGAATAGGTGGGTAAACTCTAATTTGATTGTTTTCAATGATATGTCTAAGGGTACTGTTGTTTTCTAAACGGATTAATCCATCTAGGTTTTGTGTCTCATTTAAAGGATCAGAAAATTCTAATAATATATATTGCTCAGGTTGCTGAACTACCTCAACATTCAAGACTTTAAAATCACTCAAAGAAGGAATTTCAACTACTTCTACACCTGCAGAATTTTCTATATTAATTACATCACCATTCCAATTAACAGTTACTTCTTCAGCAGCTTCTTTTCTAACCACTCTTTCTATTAGGAAGTTATGTGTTTTTCTATCACCTTCATGCTGCCATGTGATTTTTAATTGTTTATCATCTTGAGATGCAGATAATACTTTTTCAATCGCTTCATTTTCAATAATATCAGAAGTAATAACGGTGCCAGGGAGTTTGTTTAATTGTAACTTAGTTTTTTCATAAGTCTGGTAGGTTCTTAATTCTACCGAAAAAGCTTGTTTAATAGTTTGAAATTGAAATTTAAAAACCTCTAAATCATTAGGAAGTTTGTCTAGTAATTCATTCAATTCAAATTCACAGATAAAAGGAGTGCCAGAAGGTAAATTTTCTTCAGGTATAAACTCAACGGTTCTTTCATCAATCCAATAAGCTTTACCATCAATACTTGGCGAAAAATCAAATAAATCTCTATCAATAGGCTCTCCATTATTATTAAAATGGGCATTTTCTTCAGTTAAACGAATTCTTATGGTTGATTCACTTGAGATAACACCTGAAGTAAAAGCTGAAATATATTGGCTAAACGCTGGGTTTATTTCAATAATTTCATTTGGGTCATTGCCACACCTAACAAAAGCAGTTAAAATTAATAATAAAGTTATTCCTTGTTTCAGGAATGATTTTGATAATTTTTGCATAAAATTTTATTTTTTGAAGATTTAAAAATATGCAAAATATTTAATGATTTTGGTAAGATTTATTGTTTAATAATTTTTTTTGTGAAGTCATTTCCATCTATACTAATAACAATGGTGTAAATACCATTTGCCAATTTAGATAGTTCAATAATTTCTTGATTAGATTTTGCTTGTTTACGTTTTATTATTTTTCCAGTATTATCTATCAATCGAATAGAAGTGTTTGGTTTAAATTCATTCATTTTAATAGTAATGTAATCCGAAGTAGGGTTTGGATAAATACTAATATTTTTTACATTAAACTCTTCAACTTCTGTACAAACAGAAACATTAACTATTACAGAGTCTCTATTAACACACTCATTAGGTTTAGTTACATCTACCCAAAAGGTAAATGTTCCAATCCCAGTGACATTCCCATCTACCAAAAAGTTAGGGGTAGTAGAATTATCTTGCCAAAGATAGTTAGAGTATGACCCTGGGTTTAATGTAATAACAGAGTTACTACAAATCATAGTGTCTGGTCCTAAAGAAACTAATACATGGTTTAATGGAGGTAAAGTATAACCTGTAGCCGTGAATTGTTGAGTAAAAACATCAATATCAGCACAACTATATCCCATATCAATAGCGGCCTGTCTAACAGCAATAGCGGCATTTTGTTGATTAGTAGATGACCCTGTCATAGCTAAACCTTCCAAAAAAGCTTTATCTACTTTTTCTTTACCCAAAATATCATAAATTCTCATTAATGAAGTAGCCCAAATTTGTCCATCAGTATGTATTTGACCTACTAAACCTCCAGGATAAAGTGCTGTATAATTAGTAATTCTACCGTTCCAAAAAGAATTATGTCCATCCCAATTAAAAAACCAATTGTATTCAGGGTCAGAAGTTGTCCATTGACCTAAGCTTCTGCTGTATGATTGCCCCCAGTAGTCACCAGAACCTTCTCCTAAACCATTTACTTGTGATGAATTTCCTCCTGTTAACCAATCATGGATTCCATGCCCTAATTCATGAATAATAACATCAGCATCTTCAGCATCATCAACACCACCCTCACCAAAAGCAATTCTTCCAGAACCACTTACGTAGTGGGAGTTATCAGCTCCATTTAAGCCATGCGGATCATACCTAACACCACCGGAATATTGATAAGGCATTAAAGTAATACCTAAAGTTGTGTTGATGTAACGCATCATTTTATCTATGATGTAATAGCAGTTTACTGCTTCAAAAGCATTATCAAAACGATTAAAATTAAAGGTTCCAGTACTTTGGGTAAAAAGCCCCCTGTTTGGTGATTCAAAATCTTGTATTTCAGCATAAGGACCTTTTAGAGTAAAAACACCAGCAGTATTGTCAATATCAAATAAAATTTCAGAACTTCTTGCGGCATCTAATTGTGTATTTGTAGCATCTCCATTATCTGTGTAATTACCAGCGTAACTATTATTTGTAACAGACAAAGGGTCGGGGTTAAATACCATTCCACTTCCGTTAACTGGTATTGGCTTTGGTAAAGGCTGTTTTTTATGATTGTGGTTATGATAAAAAGCTTTGTCTTCAGCATTAATTACTTCACCGTTATTTGCATCGATAAGAATTTCCCAGCTACCAGTTGGATATTCTGGCTCAATAATTACTCTGTAAACTAATTTTGTGTTATCTAATTTATTGTAAACAAGTAGTTTAATATCTTGAAATGCAACATTTCCTTTTACATCAATTTTTTTGTAGGCAATGCTGTAAGCTTCATTTTTTAGGATACTAGGATTGGTATTAATGTTTTGAATAGCTGCATCATAATCATTAGTAACATAAGTAACTCTATTGTTTTTAGAAATATGAATAACTATTTCTGCTTGATAAACGGGGGTATTATTTACGTTTTGTTGAAATCTTAATGTGCTTCCTGATAAACTTTCTCTACTAAAATAAAGTTTTAAATCATTTAAGTTTTTAATATTCAGCATTTGTTTGTTGGTAGATAACCAATTGATGGTTCTTTCTTCTGATGTTTTCCCTTCAGTAATATCATTAATGTTGCTGATTACGATAGATTTATGCTTGTCTTTTCCGCTATTGTTAGGTTGTAAATTATTTTTTTGAGCGTTAACAAGTGGCTGAATTAACAAGTAAAAAGCAGTTATGATTAGTATATGTTTCATAAGGGATTAAATCTATTAGCTTCTAAAGTTATTAAATATTTATGTAATCAGATAAGAATTTCTATTTTTGGAGTATGAATTTTGAAGATATACGTCCATATAAAGATGATGAATACTTATCGGTAATTAAGGAACTATGTGAGGTAGAACCCTTAATGAATACCATTAAAAGTTATTTACCAGAATTATCTATTGATGAAATAAAAAGCACTTTATTTTCATTTACCAAAATTCAAGACTTTCAAAGTGAAATGGTTTGTAAGGTGATTGATAGAATTATTTTAGATTCTGTTAATCAATTTAGTTATGATGGAATATTAAGATTGGATAAAAACACTAATTACTTATTAGTTTCTAATCATAGGGATATTGTGTTAGACTCTGCTTTAATTAACTATTGTTTAAATAAAAGAGCATACAATACCAGTGAAATAGCTATTGGCAGTAATTTGCTTTCTCAGCCATGGATAAAACAATTAGTAAGGGTTAATAAGAGTTTTATCGTTAAAAGGAATCTTCCTTTAGATCAGATGTTGGAAGCATCAAGAACACTTTCTGCTTATATCAATTACACTTTAAAAGAGAAAAAACAATCAGTTTGGATTGCGCAACGAGAAGGTAGAGCAAAAGATGGGTTTGATAAAACTAATCCTGGACTTTTAAAAATGTTTGGAATGGCTGCTGAAGATGGCTTATTAGATCATTTACAAAGTTTAAACATTACCCCTGTTAGCCTTTCTTATGAATTAGATCCTTGTGATAATTTAAAAGTTCCAGAATTGTTAAAAAAATCGGAAGGGTTAACTTATACAAAACAGGAAGGTGAAGATAATATGCACATGGTATTAGGTATTAAAGGCTATAAAGGAAATGTACACATCCAATTTGGCTCACCAATAAATGATGAAATAGAACAGTTTAGAGCAATTAAAAACAAAAACGAGTTACTTAAAAATGTTGCAGAAGTTTTAGATAAACACGTTTATCAAAATTACAAACTGTGGGATTCTAATTATGTTGCTTATGATTTGCTACACAATAACAATACTTATGCTGATAAATACTCTAATGAAAGTAAAGCACAGTTTGAAGCTTACTTAAATAAAAGATTAGAAAATTTTATTGGCAACGAAAAAGCCAAAGAATTATTTTTAAAAATGTATGCTAATCCAGTGATTAATGCTCAAACTAAGAGTTTAGCCTAAGCCTGGCAACATTCCCATAGCAGTATGACTCATTTCAGTTTTTTCAACTCTTTCGGCTTGTTCTAAAGCTCTATTTGCAGCAGTTAAAATTAAATCTTCAATTTCTTCTTTCGTAGCAGTTTTATAAAAATCGTTATTTATGGTAATACTATTTAATAGTCTATTACCATTAGCACTAACTTTAATGTTTCCGTTTTCAGCTTCACCTATAACGCTTATGTTATTTAGCTTACTTTTTACTTCTTCCATCTGCCCCTGCATTTTCTCCATCATTTTTTTATTCAGCATATCTCCAAACATAATTAACTGTATTTTTTATTAACAATAAACATTGTTCCTAACCATACAATTAAACAAAAGCCACTTGCGTATTTCATTTCTGGAGCATCTTTTCCGAAAATAAAAAAGGAAGTAGCGAATAAACCTATTAAAATGGCAATTACAATGATTTTAATTTTATCTTTTTTTAACAAAATAGTTTGTTTTAGTGGGGGTGAAATTAAGTATAATGATGATAACTTAATAGTAAAAAGGTTGTTTTTAATTGGCATAAAACCGAAATTTGTCTATCTTAATAAGATAGTCATCGAAAAAATCTTTAAATTTGGTGATTACTTGAAAATGAATAGTTTATAAAATATATAATTATGAAAAAGCTACAATTATTATCCCTGTTTATCTTAATTAACCTTAGTGTTTTTTCTCAAGCATACTTTAAATATTATAATGCTGGAGAAAATTTTTATAACAACCAAGAGTATGCTGAAGCTATTGAACAGTTTACCCAAGTTTTAGAATTAAAAAATGACCATGATAGAGCACTGAATTTAAGAGGCTTGTCTTATGAGGGTATTAAAGATTATGAAAAAGCTGCGGAAGATTTTAAAAAAGCAGTAAATTATAAAACTAAAGAAGCAGAATACTATAGTAACTTAGGAAGAGCTTATTATTTCTTAAACAAACATACCGAAGCTGTTACAGCTTTAACGACAGCCATTGATATGGATAAAAAATTGTTAGAAGCTTATAAATACAATATTTACGCAAATATTGCTTTAAAACAATTTACAAATGCCGTTGAAATTGGAGAAGTGGCAGTTTTAAAAGAAAAATCAGCAGATACTTATTATAATTTAGGAGTTGCTCAAGATAGTTTAATGCATTTTAAAGAAGCTGCAAGTAGTTTTAGTAGAGCAATTTTTTATGATTCTAAATCAGCTAAGGTGCATATTGGGATGGCTTTTTCTCAAATGAAATTAGCAGATTATCCAAAAGCAATAGAAGCTATTACTAAAGCTCTAGAGTTAGAGCCTAAAAATATTCAAGCTTTAATTGTTAGCTCTAAAATTAATGCGGCTAACCACAACCCACAAAAAGCGGTTGATGATATTTCCAAAATTATATCTCATTACCCTAATGAGTTAAAATATTTTATGATGCGTGCAGAAATGTATCAGCAGTTAGGGCAATATCAAAATGCAATTGCAGATTATACAAAAGGAATATCTATAAAAAATGATGATTATTATGTTTATTACCAACGAGCAAAATCTTATGAGTCATTATCTGATTATAAATCGGCAATTAAAGATTATGAAAAATTAAAGACCTTAGACCCTTATGATGGTAGAGCTTTAAAATTGTATGATGAAGCTAAAAAAAGATTGTATGAGTTAAATAAAGAAAGTAACAATCCAGAAATTGTAATGATAGACCCTTTTTCGCCAGAAGCAGGAATTGTTCAGGTAGCAAAAAATAAAGTTTTATATACTGTAAAAGGACAAATTAAAGATCAGAGTCTTGTTGAATTTATAAAGGTTAACGGTAAAGATGCTGTTTTTAGTAAAGATACATTAAACCCAACTTTTCAATTAGAAGTAAATATTCAAGATTTAGAATCTATTAACATTACTGCTTTTGATATTTATCAAAACTCAGAAACATGGATGTATAAAATAGAAGAAACAGAAATTAATGCACCAATAGTTAAATTAATGGCACCTTATGCTTCTGATGATGGTACAGTTTATTTAGATTCTGATGATGCAACATTGTATGTTGAAGGTGTTATTGAAGATGAAACGCTTATAAAAAGCGTTTTAATTGATGGCGCAACTGCTAGTTATATTTTAGAGGAAAAAAATCCAAAATTTTCGGCTACTATCAACATTAAAAATAAGAATGAGTTTAATGTGATTGCTGAAGATAAATTTGGAAACAAAGTCGAAAAAAAGTTTACTATTAATAGAGAAAATGTTGCTTTATTAGCAGATAACCCAATGGGTAAAACATGGGTAGTCTTTATTGAAAATGCTGATTACAAAACCTTTTCAAGTTTAGATGGACCTACTAAAGATGTTACCATGATGAAATCTGCTTTTGCAAAATATAAGATACACAATGTAGTGCATAAAAAGAACATGAGTAAAGCTCAATTAGAAAGATTCTTTTCTATTGAGTTAAGAGATTTGGTAAAGAGTAACCGTGTAAACTCTTTATTGGTTTGGTATGCTGGGCATGGTAAATTTATTAATGAATCGGGTTACTGGATTCCAACCGATGCGAAGAGAGATGATGAGTTTACTTATTTTAACATTAACAACTTAAAAGCTGGAATGCAGTCTTATTCGAAAGACATTACACATACTTTAGTTGTTACTGATGCTTGTGAATCTGGACCTTCATTTTACCAAGCAATGCGTTCATCAGAAGAAGATAAAAGTTGTAACGATTGGCAAGCAACAAAATTCAAATCATCACAAGTATTTTCTTCTGCTGGTTACGAGTTAGCAACCGATAATTCTCAGTTTACTAAAACATTTGCCAATACATTAACAAGTAACCCTAACTCATGTATCCCAATAGAAACAGTAGTTACCAAAGTAAAATCTGCGGTAAGTAAAGATGGCTCTAACCAAAAACCAAAATTTGGTAAAATTGCTGGCTTAGAAGATGAAAATGGGACTTTCTTCTTTATGAAAAAGTAATTGTGTTATAATCAAAGAAGGAACGAGTTGCACTTCATTAAACTCGCACCAGCGATGGGAATTATTATGAAGATTGTAGTTGCTATTACGCACAAAGGCTTGGCTTCAAAATACGTACGGTGAGCGTAGTATATGGACTAATGGAGAATTAGATACAATGAAAATTCCTGCGAGTGATACTACAAGGTTAAAAATGCTCTTGATAAATCAGAAAACACATTTAAAGAAGCTATTGTTTTAGATTAAAAAAAATATGAAAAATAGTTTATTGATAATACTGATTATATTAATTACATATAGCTGTAAAGAAAATACAAATAGTATTAACACTCCAATTGGAAATAGCTTAAATAATTGTATTGACTCCGTTTTGAATGATGGTAATACAGATAGATACTGTGAAATATATTACTCTACAGGAGAGTTAAAGGAAAAATATACAACCAGAGGAGATACTCTTATCCATGGTATTTATAAATCCTATTATGAAAATGGGAATTTGAAAGATTCTTGTTATTATGCTGGCGGTGCACTATTAGGTATTTATAAATCATTCTATTCTAATGGTTTAAAAAAAAGATATTGTGATCATGTCGTGATAAAAGACGGAGATTATAGTTATCGTAATCAGTTAGCAGAATTTGATTCGATAACACAAAGTATCGACAGAGATAAAAGTTTTTATTATTCATTTGAATTTTCTCCTGATAAAATGGACCATGATTCTTTATTTGTTCATTTTAATTTTGATATTCCAAAATTTAAAGATACTTCATATCTAGAATTGGGTGATTACGATGAGTTTTTTCGTTTAAAGAATAAAAAAGTTAGAATTATTCCAGTAAAAAATAATAAGGCAGAATTTAAAATTAGTTTAGAAAATAAGAATCATAATTTTATGCGAGGGATGATTCATAATTTTGATAAAGTAGATACCACAAAACATAGGTTATTTTACTTTTATGAAAAATATGAAGTAAACTAAGGGGGGGGTAGGAAGTTCAAAGTTTTAAGTTGTTTGTAATGGCAATAGTATAAATTTTCTGTAAGGTAAAAACAACAAGTTTATTTTCTTAGGATGTAGATGCTGGTAGCATAATCCTAGACTTTAAATAGTGCATTTGCCGTATGTTTATTTTAGGCAGTATTTTTTTACTTTGCCTAAACTAAATTTAGATAAAATGAGAAGGAATAAAATAAGCTTGTTATTTGTTATGGCAACATTGTTTTGCGGTTCGGTAAACGCACAAAGCTTTGATGATTATGACACCTTTGAGGATGGTTGGTTTAAAGTATTTGTAAGACATTCTTCTTTTAAAAGTACTTACACGCCAAATTTTAGTGGTTATACGGTAAATTTAGCGTTAAAATCTGATAGGTATGAGCCTTGGGGAGCAAGAGTACGGTATGAGAATCCTACTATAGGTGATTTTCTTTATGCAATTGTAAATTTATCTAAAGATGTAAAAAATGGTACTTCAACCCAACAAGTTTATGATGACCATGCACATGGTGGTGGTTTTTTAGGTTGGGCACAAGCTTATATGAATGTTGTGGCTACAGATAAAATTTTAATAAGCCCAGGGATAACTGGTGGCGATTATATTTTTGGAAACAGATATACCACAGCTAAGTTGGGTTATAACAACCAAGATCCAAGAGGTTATTACATTGCTGTTGGGCCTGCAATTATGGCTTCTTATGCAGTTACTGATTTTTTATGGGTTGATGCTTATGTTAATTATGATATTACTTTAGGTAAAACACAAGATGAAGTAGTTGATAAAGATTACCCGAACCCTAAATTTTTAACTTTTGGAGTAGATGTTTATACAGATTGGCTAGTTTTTGGAGGGTTTAGATTGAATAAGATTGTTGATAAAGGATATAATAACGATAAATCGAGCCGTTTAGATATTTCGGTAGGGGTTTGTTTTTAATTTAGTTTATATTTAAATAAATACTAACCGACAAGCATTATCTTGTCGGTTATTTTTTTGCAAAAAAATACTTTAATCCTTACATTTAGCTTTTCTTAAAAATATGAGAATCAAAGTATTAATATTATTTTTTGTGCTGCTTACCAATCAGTTGTTGGCACAACAATACCATTTCGATAATTACAGTGTAAAAGAAGGCTTGGCACAAAGTAGTGTGTATGCGGTAGAGCAAGATGCGAAAGGGTTTTTATGGCTAGGAACAGCCAGTGGTTTATCTCGTTTTAATGGAAAAGAGTTTGTTAATTATACTACTGAAGATGGTTTAGCAGATGGTGCTGTAAAAGTTATCCATATAGATACTGTTGGTACGATGTGGTTGGGGCATGTTGATGGAGGAATAACAAGAATTAGCAAAGGAAAAATTGAAGTAGCATTGAGCATGAGTGCTGATATTACTTCTTTTCAAGAAGATAATGAAGGAAGTTTATGGGTAAGTTCTTTTGGTGAAGGGGTTATTAAAATTAACAATCCTTATGCTGGTATTAAAGATTCGCTTGATTTTAAACAATACAAAGGCCAAGAAGGATTGAGCGATGTTGTTTTTCAAGTAAAAAAAATAAGCAGCGGTCATATTTATTTTGTTACAGATGTAGGTGTTAAAAATTACAATGCTCAAAAAAATACGTTTGATTTTTACAGAGTTCCAAACATGCCTACTTATTTCCAAATAACTTACATGTATGAAGCAAAGAATAATGACCAATGGTTTGGCTCTTATAATGGTGGTTTGTACCATTATCAAAAAAGTACCGACCAATTGAGAATTTATGACATGAGAGATGGCTTAGCGTCTAACTGGATTAGTACCATTAATGAAGATACAAAAGGTAATATTTGGATTGGTACTTGGGGCGGAGGAATCTCTAAAATTAGCAATGGAAAAGTATTAACTATTAATCAAGATAAAGGGTTAGCTGATAGTCATATAAGATGTATTAATCAGGACAGGGAAGGCAACATGCTTTTTGGTACTAAGGAAACAGGGTTATTGGTCTACAAAGGGAGTCAATTTGTTACGTACAGCATTAAAGATGGGTTGGCAAACGAGCAAGTTTGGGCAATATTAAAAGACAACTTAGGGAATGATTGGATAGGAACCAATGAGGGTATTTCTGTTTTTAAAGATGGAAAGTTAATCAATACTTATAATGAGGATAAAGGAATTCCTTACCAACAAGTTCGGTTTATTAAAGCTGATAAAAATGGAAAAATTTGGGCTGGAACTTGGGGTGGTGGAGTAATGGAGTTCAATGCCAAAGTTAACAGATTTGAAATGAATTATCGAGTTAATTCATATATGAATCAACCTTTAATTACGGCTATGACCATTGATAAAAGCAATAATTTATGGGTAGGAACAACTGATGGTTTGGTTTATTATGAAATTAATAACCAGTTGACAGATAGGTTAACACAATCTAATGGAATTGCAGGCAATGAAATTTCTGCTTTATTCACTGATTCTAAAAATGTGGTTTGGGTTGGTTCACGAGGTAAAGGAATTACAAAAATTACTGGGGCTAACATCGAAAAAGTTGAATTGAATCAGAAAATTACTGCGACCTCCATTATAGAAGATACAAAAGGGAACTTATGGATAGGTACTGAAGGTAAAGGAGTGTTGGTGTTTAATGGAGATAAAATCATTAAAAAATATGGTGTAACTAATGGATTGTTGTCTGATTATATTTCTTTGTTAAACATTGATGATAATGGAAATATTTGGATAGGAACAAACAAAGGATTAAACAAATATGATATTAAACAAGACAAGTTTTATTCTTTTTCAGAAAAAATGGGTTATGTTGGAATTGAATCTAAACACAATGCGACTTATAAAGATGTAGATGGTAATTTATGGTTTGGAACAATAAAAGGAGCAGTGAAATTTAATAAAAATGAAGAAAAAATAAATCAACTAGAACCTTTAACCCAAATAACAAAACTTACTGTTAATCTTGAAAATAGGGTGATGATAGATGATTTAAGTTTAGATTACAAAGAAAAATCTATTGTATTTAATTATTCGAGTATTTGTTTAACTAATCCTGATGAAGTTTATTACCAAGTAAAATTAGAACCTTTAGATGAAGATTGGAGGCCAGAAACACAGCAAACATTTGTTAATTATTCTCCATTACCTCCAGGTAAATATACCTTTAAAGTAAAAGCACGAAATAATAATGGAGTTTGGAATTCTAAACCAATTACATACCGTTTTGAAATTGTTCCGCCAATATGGCAAAGGGCTTGGTTTATTGTTCTATGTGTCGTTTTATTGATTGTGTTAGTAGTTGGATTTATTAAAGTAAGAGAAAAGCAATTGATTAAAGAGAAAAAAATCTTAGAAGATAAAGTAGAAGAGCGAACTCTAGAAGTAGTGTTACAAAGTAAAGAGATAGAGCGTAAAAATAAAGACATTATTGATAGTATTACTTACGCGAAACGAATTCAGGATGCGATATTGCCGACTAACGAACGGTTTACAAAGGCGTTAAGTCAAACATTTATTTTATTTAATCCAAAGGATATTGTGAGTGGAGATTTTTATTGGTTGGCCACTAAAGATGATAAAATATTGTTTGCTGCAGTTGATTGTACAGGGCATGGTGTTCCTGGTGCTTTTATGAGTATTGTAGGGCACAATTTATTAGATAAAATTGTAGGAGAATATGGAATTACAAATCCTGCTAAAATTTTAGGCGAATTAAATAAAGGGGTTGCAAACACCTTAAAAAAAGAAACAGGGCAGGAGGGTATAAGAGATGGAATGGACATTGCTTTGTGTTGTTTTGATAAGAAAAATAAAACCTTAGAATATGCTGGAGCTTATAATCCGTTATATATTATAAGTAAAGAACAGTTAAAAACAGATTTGAATCTAGTGCCAACTGCACAAAATGAAGCTGGTTTGAAATTGTATGAAATTAAAGGAGACCGTTTTCCGATTGGAAATTATTCAGAAGAAACAAAATCCTTTACCAATAATACCTTGCAATTGAATGCTGGAGATACGATTTACTTATTTTCAGATGGTTATGCAGATCAGTTTGGTGGCAAAAACGGCAAAAAATTTAGGTATAAACAATTTAAAGAGCTTTTATTGGAAATGAATGATTTGCCAATGGAACAACAAAAGCAAAAATTAGAAACTGAATTTAATCAATGGATGGGGCAACATGAACAAATTGATGATGTAATTGTAATTGGAAGTAGATTATAATCCAACCCCAATCAATTAAAATGAGACAGTTATTATTTACCCTAGTTTTATTCAGCTCTTCTTTTGTTTGGGCTCAAAATAATATAGTTGATTATTTAAAATTAGCAGAATCTAATATTAAAGTCTATAAAGAAGGGGAGTTAAGGGCAAACGATACTATTATCGATTTAAAAAATGGATATTATGCCGAGATTCATGAAGATGTTATTTTAAGACAAGCTGCAATTTTTAATAATAGTGATGGAAGTAAACTATTAGGAGTTTCAACTTGCGAATGGGATTTTGCCTGCTTTAATTATCAGACTCATTTTTCTAAATTATCTAAAATAGGAGATTCTATATTTTTTGAAACGCAAAATAATGTGTTACCAAAAATTAAAGTTTTAGATTTTATCACAACTCCAGCGACAATAGAAGTTCTAAATAAGTATCTCATTAAATTACAGGGAAGTTATTTAGATTCAAATGCTACCATTGATGATCTTTTAAGTGAGTTGTATAAAATAAAATATATTTTACCTCAAAAAGGGACTACTATATTAGCAACCTTGGCGGTATGTGATTATATTCCAACCAATGAAATAGAAATTATTGAAAGTGATTGGGAAATTATTAGTAATAATTTTGATACCATTAAACTAAGTTATAATAAGAAATCGAATAAGTTTCAATTTAAAAATAATTAATATTAAATGCATTTAATAGCTTTGCAGTCTAAAGTATAATTATGTCAGTAATCAGAATAACAAAAGAATTTAAGTTTGAAATGGCTCACGCATTAGTTGGGCATAATGGTCCTTGTAAAAATATTCATGGACATTCATACAAGCTTAAAGTAAGTGTTAAAGGGAAAGTGAAGAATGGGACAAACGATTCTGATGAAGGAATGGTAGTAGATTTTACTATTATTAAGAATATAGTAGATAGGTTAATTGTAAAAGAATATGATCATTCTTTGGTGCTTTGGGATAAAATGAAAATTGATAAAGCACAGTTTGATTTTATGAATAATTTAATATTAGTTCCGTTTAATCCAACTTGTGAGAATCTATTAGTTTATTATGCTACGATGATAAAAAAAGAACTCCCTACTAATATTGAGCTTACTTATTTATTGTTGAGAGAAACGCCAAACTCTTATGCTGAATGGTTTGCAGAAGATAATTAATCGATTCTGATGACTATCATTTTTATTGCACTTTACAATTTTGTATCTTTACCAAACAATGAATAAAAGTATTGTAAAATATAAAGCGAGAACCAAAATGGAACTCAAACGAAATCCCGAATGATATTGGTTGATTGAATTGGAATTAATCAATAATAATTAATCAATAAAAGATAAAATGCCACGATATCATAAATTAGGGAACATACCTAAAAAAAGACACACCATTTTTAAAAGTCCAGAAGGCAATTTTTATTATGAAGAACTGTTTGGTACAATTGGTTTTGATGGAATGTCATCATTATTGTATCATACACAACGACCAACACAAGTAAAGGAGGTTATAAAATCTTACAGTGTTGCTCCTGTTGCTGCTGTTGAGCATAATATGAAATCTTTAAGTTTAAAAGGTTTTGATTTACCAGCAATAAATGATTATTTAGAAAGTAGAGTGCCAGTTTTGTTCAACAACGACTGTATTATTGCATTGGCTGCTCCAAAAAAATCTTTAACAGAATATTTTTATAAGAATACCGATTCTGATGAAGTACTTTTTATCCATAAGGGAACAGGTAAACTAAGAACTCACATAGGAAACATAGATTTTGAAAATGGAGATTACATCGTTATTCCGAGAGGAATGATTTATCAAATTAATTTTGATACAGAAGATAATCGTTTATTTATTGTAGAATCTAAACATCCAATTTACACACCAAAACGTTACCGTAATTGGTTCGGTCAACATTTAGAACATTCGCCTTATTGCGAAAGAGATATGCACCCACCAACAGAATTAGAAACTTTTAATGAGTTAGGTGATTTTACTGTAAAGGTAAAAAAACAAGGAATAATGCACGAGTATAATTATGCTGCACATCCTTTTAGTGTTGTTGGTTGGGATGGATATAATTATCCTTACAAATTTTCTATTCATGATTTTGAGCCAATAACAGGTAGGGTGCATCAACCGCCACCAGTGCATCAAACATTTGAGACTAGTGCTTTTGTAATTTGTTCATTTGTACCACGTTTATACGATTATCATCCAGAGTCAATCCCCGCTCCATATAATCATAGTAACATTGATTCTGATGAGGTATTGTATTATGTTGATGGAGATTTTATGAGCCGAAACAATATTGATAAAGGTCAAATTACCTTACACCCTGCGGGTATTCCTCACGGACCGCACCCAGGAGCAATGGAACGTAGTATAGGTCATACAAAAACCGAAGAGTTAGCGGTAATGGTGGATACTTTTGCACCATTAAAAGTAACACAACAAGCATTAGATATTGAGGATGGAACTTATTTCCAATCTTGGCTTGAGCATTAATTTAATAATAACCGTCATTGCGAACGAGGAACGAGTGAAGCAATCTGTTGAATAGAAAGATTGCTTCGTTGCACTAGCAAAGACGTAAAAAAATAGAAAATGAAAGATATAAAAAACGTAGAATACGGATTAGAAAAAATATTTGAAGGAGCACAGGACTTCTTACCACTTTTAGGAACTGATTATGTGGAGTTTTATGTAGGAAATGCAAAACAAGCAGCACACTTTTACAAAACTGCTTTTGGGTTTCAATCTTATGCCTACAAAGGTTTAGAAACTGGTAGTAAAGAGTATGCTTCATATGTATTAAAGCAAGATAAAATTAGAATAGTATTAACTACACCCTTAAATTCAAAATCGCCAATTAATGACCATATTGTGAAGCATGGAGATGGAGTTAAAATTACTGCTCTTTGGGTTGAAGATGCTCGTAAATCATGGGAAGAGACGACTAAAAGAGGTGCTAAATCTTTTATGGAACCAACAGTTGAAACTGATGAACATGGAGAAGTAATTAGAGCAGGAATTTATACGTACGGAGAAACGGTTCACATGTTTGTAGAACGTAAAAATTATAAAGGCTTGTTTTTACCAGGTTATGAAGAATGGAAGTCAGATTATAATCCAGAGCCAACAGGTTTAAAATTTATTGACCACATGGTTGGTAATGTTGGGTGGAATGAAATGAATACTTGGGTGAAGTGGTATGAAGATGTTATGGGATTTGTAAATTTCTTATCCTTTGATGACAAACAAATACATACAGAATATTCTGCTCTAATGAGTAAAGTAATGAGTAATGGTAATGGAAGAATTAAATTCCCGATTAACGAACCAGCTGAAGGAAAGAAAAAATCTCAAATTGAAGAATATTTAGATTTTTATGAAGGGCCAGGCGTTCAACACATTGCAATGGCAACAGATGATATCATTACTACGGTATCTCAATTAAGAGCTAGAGGAATTGAATTTTTAAGCACACCACCAGAAGAATATTATAAATCAGTGCCAGTTCGATTAGATGCTCATAACCATAAATTAAAAGAAGATATTGAGATTTTAAAAGGTTTGGGAATTATGATAGATGCTGATGAGGAAGGTTATTTATTACAAATTTTCACAAAACCGTTAGAAGATAGACCAACTTTATTTTTTGAAATAATTCAACGAATGGGTGCAAGAGGTTTTGGTGCTGGTAATTTTAAAGCTTTATTTGAATCTATTGAAAGGGAACAAGAAAAAAGAGGAACTTTATAGAATTAACAATTAGTCTTTTATAAAAATAAAATCGGAGTTTTTTTTAAATTCCGATTTTTTTATATCTTTATCACATAAAATTTAGAATTATGAATAAAAGTAAATTAATAGCCTTAGGAATACTCTTAGTTTTAATATTTACAGCTTTTCAAACGGCTTATATTAGTTTTTCGGTTGAATCGCAATTGTTACAGGCTTTATCAATGGCAGTGGTAATAATTGGAGCAGTAATAGCAATAGTAATGTTTAATAAAGGAGAATCTTCTCATCATTAAACTATTTAAATAGACATAAAAAAAGCGTTCAGAATTTTCTGAACGCTTTTTTTATATAATAATTTTTTGAATTATTTCTTTATGATTTTATCAATTTTGATTGTGTTGCCTTGTTCATCAGTTATATTGATAAAGTAGATGCCTTGTTTAAGAGTGTTAAATAAAGCTAATTTATATTTATTTGTTCCCTTTGAAATAACAATTTCTTCCTCAGCAATACTACCGGTAATTGTAGCATATTTTACAGTATAAACGGCATCATTACTTTCATTTATTTCAAAGTATAAATTATTGTTTGTTGGGTTTGGGAAAAGATTAACATTAACATTATCTTCTCTTCTAACTACTATAATTTTAGAATAAGCTACTTTGCCATCAAAATCAACTTGACGTAATCTGTAATACTCTACTTCTTGAGGATTGTTATGTCGATAAGAATATTCTAGCATATTGTTAGAATTTCCTGCTCCATCTATTGTAGCTACTTCATAAAATGTTGCGCCACCATTAGACCGTTCTAAAACAAAATAATCATTGTTTACCTCTGTTTCAGTTCTCCAAGTAATTAAGTTGTGGTTGTCATAATCATTGCCTTTGAAATCTACAAGTTTAACTGGTAATACTGTGCATACTCCACAATTACTTGTCCATTGATGCCCTTCAGGTGATCCAGTAGGCACCGTCCATTGAGTTGGATAGTTGTAACCTGCAGGAATATTTGCTAAAGTTCCTGTATAATCTGTTATCCCCATAACAGCTGCTCCACCATTAAACCCAGTACAAACTGTTTTTTCACCTAAATGTACTTCTATATTATCAGAAGTTTCCCTTAAAAATATTTGGCCGTTATAGTCATCACCCGTGCATGAATACATTCGAACATCATAAAAAGATACTTTAAACCTACGATTAGGAGCAGCACCTGTAGTTTGTGTTCTTATTTCACCATCTATAGCTAAGGTTGAAGGATAAATGTCTTGCCAAGTTCCCATAATAGCATTAACTGGTGCATTAGTTGTGTTAGGGACAATTGCATTAATTGCATATTCCGAATAACCTGACGGAGCTACTGCTGTTCCAAAAGGATGAGCTGAATAGCACCCAGGAAAAACAATATATCCATTTGAAGAAACCAACACATCTTGATAAATAACACCATCATAACAAAAATCAAAGCCTATTGAAGTGTAAGCTGAAGCGAACCTATCATCACTAAACGATATTAAGTTTCCAGTAGTATAAGAAGCGGCATTATATGCAATAGTAGAATAGCTATAATTTAAACCACAAGTTGGAGACCCTCCAGCATTGACTGTAATGCTCAAGTCGTATGTTACTGTTTGTGGCGCAGGCCATGTAGACACAACAATATAGTATGTATTACCTGCAATTACATTTAAACATGAGACTGATAGAGTTGCAGATCCAGTATTACTAGAGATACAATTAGCACCAACTGCATCTGGACAATTATCTAAAACAAATAGTCCAGTAAAAGTTGTACTTGCATTTGTTAGGTTTATGTTTAATGATTGGTTAACAGTAGGAGTATAGCTATAAACTATATCATCTCCATTCATGTATATACTTCCACAAGCATCACCAGAGTCAAAGTCGTCTCCAAAACCAGAAGTGGTTGCACCACTAACAGTATAAGGTAGTGCAGCTATTGTTACATCAGAACAAGGACAAGGTGGACAGGTTGTTCCACCACAATCAATTCCAGTTTCAGTTCCGTTTTGGATTCCATCAATACAAGTAGGGCAAGCCGAACAGCTAATGGTAGCATCCCAACCAGCACTAGTATTTGAAAAATCAGAATCCCAAACAAAAGTTAAACATCCAGTAGTAGATTGAATAGTTTGTCCAGCTAATGAAGTACCTGCATAAACACCAATTAAAGGAGACCCTGTAGTTGGCCCATCATAAATGGTTAAATCATCACAACAAGACTCTGTGCTAAAGGTGTTGAAGGTTACAGAAATACAATTAGAACTATTTGAGCAATACGTTTCAGTAATAGTTTCATTATTGGAATATGCTCCACTAGAACCACCCGTATCATATAAAGTTCCACTACAAGCATTTAAATTACCTGTTCCAATGTTGTGTCCCGCACCTACAGGAGCGTTAAAAACACAAATAGTACCATTCATGTCATTGATACCTGCATTGTTTACTCTCATTATTCTTACACCATAAACAGTTCCTATTAATGTTGTTATGGTCGTAGTTTCAGTAGTAGGAGAACCATTAAAATTGTCAACACAAGCTACTTCTGTTGGTGATCCACATCCACCAGTATATACAGCAAAAGCCATAGAACGGTTAGTGTTGGTAACTGTAATAGTAGTAGAAGTAGAAGTAGCTGTAAAAGTAAACCAACCATCTCTAAAGGACGTTACTCCACATGAGAGAGTTCCTGTTCCAGAATTAGTGAATGTTGAAGCAATGTTATAATTTGTGGTAACGCAACTTGCATTAACAGCAATTGCATTTGCCCCACAATTATTAACTTGTCCAGTTAACTTGATTGAAGTAAATAAAAGTAATCCCGTAACTAATAAAGTATATTGTATTTTATTTAATACCATTTTTAAATTAATTTGTACTAGTTTGTGTAGAATATTTATCTAAAATTGTCTTTGGTGTTGTGTCTTTATCAATAAGTATAATTGATAAAGGGTTAAGAACTACATTAAGTTCATCAATTTTAACAGAAGCAAGCGATGTGATAGTAATAATATTTGTAGAGGGATTATAACTCATACTTTTTATTCCATCCTTATTTAATAATTCTGAATTCATTTGTTGCTCTAATAAAGCAGAAATAGGGTTGTTTACCGAAAAACTATAAACCACAAAATTTTTATTTACATCACTGTATGTTGATGTTTTAATTTGTGAAAGTATTGTGTTTTGTTGTTGAGCTTTAACAGAAAGGCTTAAAAAAGCTATGAGAATAATTATTGTTAATTGTTTTATCATAATTACTTTATTTATACTTATGACTCTTAAAAATGAGTATGAGTTGCATTAAGATTTTTTAAAAATAGGAATTTGTATATAAACCTAATAATTTTTTAACATTAATGCAAATTTTGTTAAAAAATTAATCACCTAAATGTTCTAAAAAAAAAACTATTAACGATGTTGTTTCGATGATTAAATTTAACTTTACCCCTTTAAAACAATAAGGTATGATTCCATTTTCTCCACCAAAAATATATGATGAAATAATTGATGAAGTAGTTGACACACTTAAATCTGGATGGATTACAACTGGACCTAAAACAAAGTTGTTTGAAAAAGAATTAACTAACTATTGTGGGCATAAAAATACCTTGTGTTTAAATTCTGCTACTGCAGGGTTAGAAATTATTTTAAGATGGTTTGGAGTTAAAGAGGGAGATGAAGTTATTGTTCCTGTTTATACCTATTGTGCTACAGCGAATGTAGTTATGCATTGTGGAGCAAAACCTATTTTTGTTGATGTTGCTAATGATTTTAATATTGCAATTGATAATATTAAGAATGCAATTACTTCTAAAACAAAAGTAATTATGCCTGTCGATTTTGCTGGCTTTCCTTGTGATTATGATGCAATTAATGAATTGGTAAATATTACCGAAATTAAAGCAAAGTTTACTGCTAGCACTGATATTCAAAAGCAATTAGGCAGGATATTAGTTTTATCAGATGCTGCTCATTCATTAGGGGCAGCTTATAAAGGTAAAAAAACAGGAAGTTTAACAGATGTTTCTGTATTCTCTTTTCATGCGGTTAAAAATTTAACTACATCAGAAGGCGGTGCAGTTGCTTTAAATCTACCTGAGCCTTTTGATAATCAAGAAATTTATAATTATTTGTGTATTAAAACTTTGCACGGTCAAAATAAAGATGCGCTGGCTAAGTCTCAAAAAGGAGCGTGGAGATATGATGTTATTGAAGCAGGTTATAAAACAAACATGACAGATATACAAGCATGTATGGGCTTGGTTGAATTAAAATATTATCAAAAAGATACCTTGGTTAAAAGAAAAGCAATTTTTGATGCTTATACCAATGGATTTAAAAACTATGCTTGGGCTCAAATTCCTGTGTATGAAAATGGAATTACTAAAACGTCTTACCATTTATATCCGTTAAGAATAAATGGAGTAACTGAAGCACAAAGAGACGCTATTATTCAGTTGATATTTGATGCTGATGTTTCTGTGAATGTTCATTTTCAGCCGCTACCATTGTTATCGTTTTATAAAAACTTAGGCTATAAAATGGAAGATTATCCTGTTGCTTATGATAATTACAGTAGAGAAATAAGCTTGCCGGTTTATTATGATTTATCAGAAGCCAACGTACAGACAGTAATTAAAACAGTAGCTGGAGCTGTAGATAAAATTTTAAATGCTTAAAAGAGTATTTGACATAGTGTTTTCTTTGTTTGGAATTTTAGTTTTACTTCCTTTTTTCTTAATTATTTCTCTTTTTATAGTGTTAGATTCTAAAGGAGGAATATTTTATTTTCAAAATAGAGTAGGGAAGGGAAGTGCTGATTTTAAACTGTTTAAGTTTAGAACTATGAAAACGGATTCTGATAAAAAAGGATTGTTAACGGTAGGAAGTAGAGATAGTAGAATTACCAAAATAGGTTATTTTTTAAGGAAATATAAAATTGATGAATTACCACAGTTAATAAATGTTTTAAACGGTACAATGAGCTTTGTTGGGCCTCGACCAGAAGTTAGAAAATATGTTGATTTGTATAATGAAGATCAACAACAAATTTTACTAGTTAAACCAGGTATTACCGATTTTGCATCCTTAGAATATTTTAATGAAAATGATTTATTGGCAAAATCAACTAATCCTGAGCAAACTTATATTGAAGAGGTGATGCCTGCAAAAATTGAATTAAATAAAAAGTACATTGCTAATCCGAGTTTAAGTACAGATATTTCTATCATACTAAAAACGATACAGAAGATTTTTAGTTAATTATTCAGTTTTATCTGCTTCTTCTTTATCTTTTTTTCGCTTACCACCAAACCTTCTTACCTTATATGTAAAGCTTAACATTACATAACGACTTAAAGTGATAACTCTTTCATCTTCAATATAATTTAAGTTATTAGTTCTATTAATCCCTACATTTTGGTTAAAAATATCATATACCGAAAGCTGTAACAAGCCACTTTTTCCTTTTAAGAAAGCTTTAGATAAAGAAGCTTCCCAGATAGGTATGTTGGGATTGTTAGCAAATTGATCTCCAGAATATAAGGTGTATTCAACCTCAGTTTCAAAAATCCAATCTTTTTTAAATTCTTTTAAAAATTCAGCATAATAAACAGTAGAAACATAGTTTTGATTTAGAGAATTACTGATTGAATATTTGGTAGTGGTGTAACTTAATCTTGTTCCTATTTTTGCATCAATTACATCTTTATTCCTGTTCTCGATACTAAAATCAATACCATTAGTAATTCTATCTACATTATTTTCAGTAGTATTTATAAATAATATGCTTTTGTTGTATGAACTGTTTAATCGGATATTGATTTTACTTTTTATTTTTCTTACGGGAGTTCCAAAATAGAAATAAGCGTTTAAAAACAAATCATTATCGACATTTATAGGTGTTGTGGTTTGTATAAATTGATTGTTTAAGGTTTGGGCATTAGTAATTTTATTTTTGGTGTACATAGCACTTGCCATAGCAAAAACATTAGTAAACGAAAATTGATTAAATGACATAAACCTTAAACTACCGCTGTGGCGATATTCTGTTTTTAAGTTAGGGTTACCTTCATATAAGTTTAAAGGGTTACTGTTGTCAATTGTTGGTTGTAATTGATCAATGCTTGGTTCGTTTACATTGGTACGATAATCAAAGTTTAAACGTGTTGATTTAGTAAAATTATATTTCCATTTAAAATCTGGTAAAATATTCCATTGTGTTCTGTTTAACTTAAAGTTTGTTGAAGCTATTTCTCCATCTAAATTAGATCTTTGGGCTGCTCCACCAAAAGAAATGTTTGATTTTTCAGTATTAAAGCGAATGTTAGAGCCATAATTATCGTAAACATAATTATTCGTGTAATCTAAACTTAATGTAGTGTTGTAGATTTCAGTATTTGGTCCAGTTACATCATAAAACTCTTTTAGATAATCATAATTGTTATTACGTCTTAAATAATTTAACTCTAAATATTTACCACCACCTAAAGGCTCAGTATAATTAACCTTTGCTGAATAATTAAAATTAGTGTTAGTTTCATTTTGAGTTTGAGTGGTAGCGGTTGTATATAAGTTTCCTAAACTATCTCTAAAACTATTTTCAGACTTCACAAAATAATCTTTATCAGAATCTGATGTTCCTATAGATAAATTTGTTACAAACGAACGACCTATTTTATTAAAACGCTTGCCGTAAGTTATTTCTCCACTTCCAGTAAAATTGTTGCCAGCAGATTGGTTGTTGTTATTACTTGAGTTTAATAATGTTCCCGTACTTGAATTGGTTTTACTGCTCGATTGTGAGTTGATAGTTCCTTGAGCAACACTTAAATCACTTTTAATGGTTAAATCTTGAGTAGAATCTATATCTAAATCGTACTTTAAATTTACACGGTGGTTTTGGGTAAACTCAAATTGATTTGTTTTTGTGAGTGAATTAAAATTATTTTGGTCATCATTAATATATTGTCTGTCAGCTTCTTTAAAAATGTGTTTGTCAACCTCATTGTAGAAATAACTAATTGAGATGTTTGCTTTTTTAGAAAGATCTTGATTAAAATTAATACCAGCTGCTTTTGTAGTTGAAAAACCATCGTTTGGATTGCTATTTAAAG
Source organism: Vicingaceae bacterium (assembly GCA_037969435.1). Taxonomy (GTDB): domain Bacteria; phylum Bacteroidota; class Bacteroidia; order Flavobacteriales_E; family Vicingaceae. Next base: position 16,504 of record JBBKXK010000018.1, on the reverse strand, counting down.
GAACACCAGAGGTATTGTTCAAATTTCTAAAATCACCACCATTATTACTCATTACTTTGCTTGCTCCACCAGAAAAGTTAATATAATCTCTATATGAAAAGCCTTGCTCATTATTATTATTAAATAAGCCCAAGGTAGAAATCTGCATATCGTCTTTAAATTTATTGATGTTAAACTTACCAGAGTATAAACCTCTTTCATTTTCTAATTGATTCCAATTATTAGCTGTTAAACCACCTGCACCAGTTACATTACCAAAAAGTCCTTTTTTACGGTCTTTTTTAATTTTTAAATTGATGGTTTTAGTTCTGTCTCCATCATCTATTCCAGTCATTTTACTCATGTCTGAGAAATCATCATAAACTTGAACCTTTTTAACCATATCTGCAGGTAAGTTCTCTGTGGCTAATTTTGTGTCATCACCAAAAAAGCTTTTACCATCTATCAATACTTTTTTTACCTCTTCACCTTGAGCAGTAACTTTTCCATCCTTATCTACCTCTAAACCTGGTAGTTGTTTTAAAAGATCTTTTACATTGTCTTGAGGCTTTACTTTGAATGCAGCTGCATTGTACTCAACAGTATCACCATTAATAATCACTGGCACCATTTCTTCTATCACGTCAACAGTTTGAAGCATTTCTTTTTTAGTTTCTAAAACAATATCTCCTAAATTGAGTTCTTTGTTGTCAGAATTTAATGTTACATTTTTATAATAGCTGTTATAGCCTATAAATGAAACTTGAAAAATGTAATTACCGGCATCAGCACCTTTGATATTAAAAATACCTTCGGGATTAGTTACTCCAAATTTATAAAAAGTAGAATCTTTAGGATGTAAAAGCATTACTGTAGCACCAGGTAGGGTACTATTATTTTCATTATCAGTTACTTTTCCAGATACATTAATAGTTTGAGCGTAAGAGCTAAAACTAAAAAGAACTATAAATAGAAGTAATAAAAATTTTGTTGTATTTAAAGACTTGTTGTTCAAGTTACCTCATTTTTCCATGCCCACCCCAACCACCATTGGCTTTCATTTCGGCTATTTTCTCTTGAACAATTTTATTGTATTCTTCTCGAGTTACTTCTTTTCCTTCTTTTGGTTCAGATAGTTCGTCTGTAGTCACTTCTTTAAAATCGATCGTAATTGCTGTTAAAGTTTTAGGTCTTTTATCTTTATTTGTTGAAAGTTGCAGGATAGCACCAGGTAAATTGCCATATTTTTCTGGACCAATACCTGAAGGTATTTCAGTTGTAAACCAAGCATCAACAGTTTCTGTGGTATCATTATAGGTAGCTTTTAAACAAGGATAACTCATTATTACTTTCATTTCTCCAGTAATTTTCCATTTTATTTCCTCTGGTTTTCCTTTAATTAAAAAGGTTTTACCCATAAAATCTTGTTGTTCAACATAATCTCCAGTTTCTGAATTGATATAAGTTTGATTATCAGCATTTGCATATCGAGTCATCATCTTCTTCATGTAGTTTTGCTCGTTTGGGTCTTCTTCAATTTTCACATTGATATATGAAGATGCTGCTTGATTAAAGATTAATTTTTTATGAAAAACAACAGAATCTGGAACCATGTCTGCCCATTGTGCCCATCCTTGTTCTTCGGCTTGTTTCATGTCAGGTTTAGTATTAATTACTTCTTTGTAAGTAATAATTCCTGAATTATTTTGAGCGGATAAGTTAAGCGCTAAAACTAGCGTTAAAATAAATGTAAGTTGTTTCATAGCTATAATGTTTCTATACAAAATTACTAATACTAAAATTCCTTTTACCTTAATTTCCACCAATGGTGTTTAATTAGGATAAAAGGAATAATTGTAAGTTTTAATCTGTTTTTTAAGGCCAAATAGGAGTATCTTCATCACTCCATAAAATACCCCATTGTATTTCTGTTAATTCATCATCTTCAAACCATAAGTTTAATGAAGAAGCAAGAAAAGTAATTAGTTTTTGATTTACTTCATCGTCAGACATATCCTCTAACTCATTTTCTCCTAAATCTTCATCAGCTAAAAGCTCTAGAACTTCTTCCATACTTTTACCCATTAAACTTTTACCTTTAAAGATGGTATCTTCCGAACTTGAAGAGATGGTTGTTAACTTCCAATTATCTTCTTCATCAAATGATACTGAAAATTCTTGTTCATCATAATGCCAAGATTCTGTCATGTATCCATCTTCTTCACCAGAAGCATTGTAAATGTCTTTTTCTGTAGGTTCTCCAAGTAAATATTTTAACTTTTCTTTCGTGCAACCAAATTCAATATCGCCTAAGCCAATACCAATTTTTATGTCTTTAGTATTTATGTTCATTAATTAATTATTTTAAACCTAGTTTCTTTTTAATTGGAGCTGGTATAGCATCTTTATGTATTAAGATGTTCATAGTTTTGTATTTCACATAAGGAAATGAAGCGTAGAAATAACCATCACAATCATTGAATTCTGTTCCCCAAGAATTTTTCACAATAAAATATTTTGTTCCTTTCTGATCTTTAACAATACCAGTTACATGCATTCCATGGTCATCAGTTGTTGTTTGGTTATCAAAACCTTCTTGACGCATTTCTTGAGTTATTTCTTTTTCTTTTACAGGCTCATCAAAACAATCAGCAACTTTTTCAGCACCTGCATCACTAAAATGTTTGTTGTCTTTGCCTTTTACTTTAATTGTATTTTCATCTTCAGGAACAATTGCTAAACCGTTTTTAAAAGAGAATCCTTTTTCTGAAACATCAGCTCCCCAAGCGAAAGTATAACCGTTTTTAACAGCTTCTTCCATTACAGTCATAAATTCATCAATTGGCAGGTTATAAGACGTTTTCATTGCCCAGTTATCCGGTACTTCTATCATAAAAGTAGAGTAGAAAGGGTGGTGAGTGAATGAAGTTAAAGATACATAGTTACTCATATCCATTCCTAAATGTTTAGAAAAAGATTTAGGGGTGTATTCTTTTCCCTCATATTTAAATTTAAAATCTTCTGTATTATCTGGAACATCACCTAAGTAAGCATCTACAACACCCATGTATGCTTGTTTCCAGTTTTTTGTTAGTTTATTTTCTTGCGGCTTTTCTTTTAATACTTTTAGCATTGCAGATAACATTCCATCCATTTCACTATGGTTATGCTCATCAGAACCATACGCCAAACCTCCATAAGCACCGTTTGGGACAATTCCATATCTTTCAATTACCCAAGGAATATCGTGAAAAGCTCCACCAGCTCCAAAATTAAAGTTACCATACATTCTTAAATAGTTTTCAGCTTTACCTAAATAAGCGTTTCTAACAATGTACATTGGCGATAATTCTACTTTTCCTTTTCCTGTTCTAATTAATTCAGATTCGAAAAATGAAAGTGAGGAAAAACTCCAGCAAGTTCCTGTCTTATTTTGGTTTTTGATACCTGTTGCTTCATTATCTGCAACTAATTGAAAATAATAATGACCATCTTCTTTATTTTTTATGGTATCGTTTTGCTTTTTATCTTCGGGTACTTTATAATTACCATCATCATTTTTTACTTGAGCGTAAGTAATTCCAATAGTACAAGTTATAATTAGTGTTAAAATTGATTTGATCATGAATTATGTATTTTAAAAAATTAAGAATGTTAAAATTAATAAATTGATGTGGTTAAAGTGCTTTTTTCCAGCATCTTTTTCTTTTGTGTTGAATGTTTTCGTAGTTTTTCCAGTTGATAATTACTTTTTCGTTGGTTTCAAAAATACCTGTAGTTTCCATTTCCGTTACACCGTACTTTTCCATTACTTCGTGTAATTCGTAAAACAATACAGCTGTAACACCTTTCGCTTGGTATTCAGGTAAAATTCCTGTTAACATTAGGTCGATAACTTTAGGGCTTTTTAACGCTTTTTTTAAGTGATACCATCCAAAAGGGAATAAACTACCATTTGCTTTCTGCAATGCTTCTGAAAGAGAAGGTAAACCGATAATAAAAGCGATTAATTTATCTTCTGCATCAAACACCAATTTAACAAACTCAGGATTTAAAAGCATTAAGTATCTTTTAACATAATAGTCAATCATCTCTTTATCGAGTTGAACAACACTATGCAAATCTTTAAAAGCTTCATTTAAAATTTCAAATAATTGAACAGCATATACTTGTAATTCAGAATTTTTAGTAAAACTTTTTACTGTTAAATTACTTCTCTTTTTAACTATTTCAGCACCTCTTTTTGCTTTTTCGGGCATACCTTCTAAAAACAAACGAAACTCTATCCAATCAATTTCTTTTTCGTAACCTAATTTTACTAAGTGTTCTTTGTAATATGGTAAATGATATTCTGATGCTGCAGATGGTAGGTGGTCAAACCCTTCAACTAACATGCCTTGGTGATCTAAGTTAGTAAAACCTAGTGGACCTTGAACTTCAGTCATCCCTTGTTCTTTTAACCAAGCTTCTGCTGTTTCAAATAATCTTTTAGAAACTTCAATATCATTTATAAATTCTCCTCTACTAAACCTTCCTGTTTTGGTGTTTGTTTTATCGTTATACTTATCATTAATGATAGCTCCAATTCTGCCTACACATTTACCATCTTTGTAGGCATTCCAAAATTTTGCTGTACAAAACCTAAAAGCAGGGTTAAAATCACTTTTTAAGGCTTTAAGTTCATCTTTTTTAATAGGTGGAATCCAATAACTATTTCCTTTGTAAATATCAAATTGAACGTTTACAAAATTTTTAAAATCTTCAGCTTCTTTAACTTCTCTAATGGTAATGGCCATATTTTTAAATTATAGACAAAAAGTATGTTATTTATTGACTTTTTTTAAGTCATCAGTTAATACAAAAAAATCAATAAGTTTTTCAAATTGTTTTAACTCATTTGGACCTCCATGTCGATCTACTATTTTCTTTGTTTTTCCTTTATGGTTAACAATTACTATGCATGAAGGGATATCGGTAATAGGAGAGTCGTATTTATCTTCTAATTGAAACAAGTTAATGGTTTCAATTTGTTGTTTAAGTTCTGTTATTTGTGCTTTACTAAGCTTCGTTTGGTAATTGCCTTCTTTTTCAGCAAACGTATAACCTTCGTAATTAACATTACCGGTATTAAAAATAGTTAATTTATAACTTTGACACTTTCCAAAACAAGGTGTTCTTTCCATGGTGATAAAAACACTCTCTTTAATTGGGGTAAAACTATCATTTGGTGCAACAGGTTTATTTGTAGCAAAGGAGGTTAGTATTAAAAATGAAATGATAGCCTTCATTCAGTTTATTTTTTCTTTCTTTTTTGTTGCATTTCTTGAGCATCTTTCATTCGTTGTTGAAGTTTAGCTCCAAAACCAGACTGCTTTTTTTTCTTAGTTTTATTGAATTGTATTTTAGCTCTTAATTTATCTTCATCAACTATCCATTTTCTGATAACAAATTGTTGCCCAATGGTAATACAGTTAGCAATTAAATAATATAAACTTAATCCTGCAGCGTAGCTGTTAAAGAAAAACAACATCATTACGGGCATTAAGTAAGTCATAATTTTCATCTGACTTGCCATAGCGCCCTCCATGCCAGCACCAGCAGTCATTTGACTGTTTGCACGAGTATAAAAAATCATAGAAATAGCCATTAATAAGGTAAATAAACTAATGTGATCTCCATACATTGGAATATGAAATCCTAAATCATATACAGAGTCATAGGTTGATAAATCTTCAGCCCATAAAAAGCTTTTTTGACGTAAATCAAATGTTGCAGGAAAAAACCTAAATAATGCAAAAAGAATAGGCATTTGTATTAACATAGGAATACAACCTGCCAAAGGATTAACTCCGGTTTGTCGGTATAATGCCATAGTAGCCTGTTGTTTTTTTACTGCATCACCTTTGTGCTTTTCTGTTAATTCAGTTATTTCTGGTTTTAATACACGCATTTTAGCGCTACTTAAATAAGTTTTCCATGTAATAGGGAAGAGGAGTGTTTTAATAATTAGGGTAAGCAATAAAATAATTACGCCAATAGACATTCCAAAACTATTTAAGAAATCAAATACAGGGCGAATTAAAATAATGTTAGTCCAACCAAAAATTCCCCAACCGTAATCTAAACTTTCTTCTAAATCTTTTTCAACTGCGGCTAAATCCTCATGTCTGTTTGGACCAAAATAATATTGCATTTTAAAGGATTCAATATTAGTACCAGTATAAGGAATACTAATGTTAGCATTCATACCTTGTACATAATTGCTTTCTGGGTTTTCTGGTAAGTCTATAGTTTCAATTTCTGTATCTGAATCAAAAGCTGTTTCTAAAGCTATAAGAGTTGAATTGAAATATTGTTGTTTAAACATTATCCAATCAACGTTAGCTTCCATATCTTCTTTTTCATACTTGGTTTCAAAAATATAATCAATATCACCAGTATTATATTTATAATAAATAGTACTGTGTTGCTTTTGGTTAGCAATTGTTTTTTCTTGGCTAGGGGTAAACATGCTCCAATTTGCATAATAAGGAAAGCCTTTAGAAATAACATCGTTAAAACCAACTGAGTTGATTTCAAAATCAACGAGATAAGAATTACCACTAAGTGAATATTTGTATTCAAGGTATTTATCTTTTCCTCCATAAAAAAGTTTCATTGAGAAACTTTTTGAACTAGTTTGTTCAACAAAGAAAGAACTGTTTTCTGTTTGAAAAAATAGATTTTCTGTATTGATAACTTTGGTTCCGCCAATTCCATCATTAGTAGTTAACTCTAAGTTAAATCTTGATGAATCAGCATTGAATAACATTAATGGTAGAGAATCATAAGTATGATAACCTTTTAACTCTACACTACTTATTCTACCACCTTTATTAGAAATAGTAATTTTTACTTTTTCATTTTCAATAATGTAATCTTTCGCTTCTCCTTTTGTAGCTCCTAAAAAGCCACCATAAGACAATTGCATTTCTAAATTTTGGATAGAATCTCTTTCGGTAAAAGCTAAACTGTCAATTACATTGTCAATAATTTCATTAGAAGTATCTGTTATTGTTTCAGCTATAACAGGAGTTTTTTTGTTATCTATTTGTTCTGTTTTAGCTTTCTCTTTTTTTGTTCGCTCTTCTTTAGCTTTTAGTTCTTCTTCACTTGGGCTGCTCATTATACTGAAAATCAGTAAAATCGCTCCTATCAATACTAAACCTATAATTGAGTTTTTATCAAATCCTTTTGCACTCATTTCTATTTTCCTACTAATTTAATTTGGTAAAATTTAATAATTGTTTGCAGCTTCGTTACTGTGTTCTTTAATAGATACACATGCCTTTATAAGATTTATAAACAAAGGGTGCGGTTTTATTACGGTACTTTTGTATTCAGGATGAAACTGAACACCTACGAACCAAGGGTGATCTTTAATTTCTACAATTTCTACTAAGTTGTTATCTGGATTAATTCCTGAAGCAGTCATCCCAGCTGATTCAAATTCTTTAATGTATTTGTTATTAAATTCGTATCTATGTCTATGTCTTTCGGTAATTGAATTATTTTGATAGGCATCAAAAGCTTTTGAATTGTCTTTTACTTGACAAGGGTATGCACCTAAACGCATCGTTCCGCCCATTTCAGTAATTGTTTTTTGTTCTTCCATTAAATAGATAATTGGAAAAGAAGTTTTTTCTTCCATTTCGGTAGAATGAGCATCTTTATGGCCTAAAACATTACGAGCGAATTCAATTACTGCACACTGCATACCTAAACAAATCCCTAAAAATGGTATTTTTTGTTCCCTAGCATACTTAACGGTAGATATTTTTCCTTCAATTCCTCTTTCACCAAAACCTGGAGCTACAAGAATACCATCTAAATGGCCTAATTTCTTATCAGCATTATTATCATTGATTGATTCTGAATGTATCCAATCAATTTTCACTTCTGTTTCATTGTTTGCTCCAGCATGTATTAATGCTTCGGCAATAGACTTGTAAGAATCTTTTAATTCAATGTATTTTCCAATTAACCCGATGGTTATTTTATGTTTTGGATTTTTTAGTTTGTGTAAAAACTGATTCCAAGCTTCTAAAATAGGCTCTTCTTTTAAAGGAAGATTTAATTTTTTAAGAACAACTTTATCTAATTCTTCTTCTTTCATTAAAAGAGGAACGTCATAAATTGTTTCTGCATCTATTGCTTGAATTACAGCGTCAGTAGAAATGTTGCAAAATAGCGCAACTTTTTCTTTCACTCCTTCTGTTAATTTGTATTCAGTTCTTAAAGCTAAAATATCTGGTTGAACACCAGATTCTAATAATGACTTAACAGAATGTTGAGTAGGCTTTGTTTTTAATTCACCTGATGTTGCTAAATAAGGAACTAAAGTTAAATGTAAAACAATACAATCAAAATTAGGCTCCCATTTAAGTTGTCTAACAGCTTCAATGTATGGTAAAGACTCAATATCACCAACTGTTCCTCCAATTTCAGTAATTACAATGTCATAATTACCTGTATTACCAAGTAATTTAATTCTTCGTTTTATTTCATCAGTAATGTGAGGAATAACTTGTACTGTTTTACCTAAATAAGCTCCTTCACGTTCCTTATTAATTACATACTGGTATATTCTTCCTGTAGTTACATTGTTAGCTTGAGAGGTGTTAACGTTCAAAAAACGTTCGTAGTGACCTAAATCTAAATCAGTTTCAGCCCCATCTTCGGTAACGAAACATTCGCCATGCTCATAAGGATTTAAAGTGCCTGGATCAACGTTAATGTAAGGGTCTAATTTTTGAATAGTTGTTGAATAACCTCTAGCTTGTAAAAGTTTAGCTAAAGAAGCAGCTATTATTCCTTTCCCTAATGAAGAGGTTACTCCTCCTGTAACAAAAATATACTTAGTTGATGATGGCATTTTTAAATATAGCTAAAATTAAAGGGCAAATTTAAAAATATTAAAAGGTTTAAAGGGGATTAATGTTAGTTTATTTTACATTTATTTTTAATAAAAAAAGGGACTTCAATTGAAGTCCCTTTTTGATTCTTTTAAGAATTATATTATCTTAGAATAGTAACAGATCTTTGGTCTAATGTTACCGTCTCGTTTCCATAAGTACCTGTTACAAGAACAAAGTAAGTTCCGGCAGGAGCATCATTCCCACTTTTGTTAGTCCCATTCCATTGAAATTCAGGATATTCCAAACTTTCATAAATTAATAATCCCCATCTGTTAAAGATTTGAATTTTAATTTCATCATGACATGGGTTAGAAACACCACCAATATGATCACCATTACTGTTAGTGTATCCAAAAGTGTAAAAATCGTTAACACCATCACCATTTGGAGTAATTACGTTTGGTATAACATCTAAACTATCAAATGGAGGTTTTACAGTAATATTATATTCTATTGTATCAGAGAAAGCGTCCTCACAATCAACAGAGAAAATAGCTGCTTTTATGGTGTGAGTAGTTCCTATGTGCTCACAGTCTGGAGTCCAACAAAATCTTTTCGCAACAGTTTGGGTATTGTTTGCACCATTAGGCACTCCCGTAACAACACTATTTGTTACCCAACTTTGGTAAAAGAAGTTGTTATCTACTGTTGGAAATTCAGCTCCTTCACTAAATATTGAAGAGGTTACTTCAATACCAATTAAATCTACAAGACTAGTGTCGCTAAATACAATATTTCTACAATATTCTTGACCAAATGGTATTTCTTCATCATCTGGTTTTGCTAAATTAACAACTGGAGGAACAACTTGGAGGTTAAATAAAATACTGTCTTGAGATTTTCCATCACAACCTAAAGAGAAAGCATTTACTTGAAAAGGGAAAGTTTTTCCAATTTCATCACAACCAGGAGTCCAACAAAAACGATTTGCAACAGTACCTACATTAAAATATGCTTGTTCTGTCGTATCAAATTGATTTGGAGGAATTACTACTGAATCTTGCCAAATAACTCCATTAAAGTTATAAAAGTAATGTAAGTCTCCATTAATATCTGGAGGTACAGTTGCTAAATAAGCTCCGGAATCAAATATTGGAGAAACAAATTGTAAGAAAATGGTATCACCAGTATTAAGGTCATTAAAAATTAAATCTTTACAATACAATTTATTATATGGTATCTGTAATGTTTGATTCATAACAGGTACAGTATTTAAAAATTGAGGAGGGTTTCCGTTGGTACAATTTAAACTAATATACTGAACGTCTCTACGAGTTTCTCCAATTTTAACTTTTGGTCCATTCTGAGCTGTAGTAGTATCTCTAAATTCTTCCACTCTAATGGCAAAAGTGAAAAAACCTTGTAAAGCAGGTTGTGCTGTAATAGTTCCTGTTACTGGATTTATCGACATTGGTGTTGGCCCTCCGATAATATTAGCTAAGCTATATCCTCCATTCCAAGTTAACCCGCCATAATATGGGTAAGTAGGAAGTACAGCTGAACCTAAAGGTTCAGTTAAAGAATATACTAAGGAGTCACCATCACCATCAGTAATAGGGTAATTAAATATTTTAGGACCAGTAATACAGAAGTATGCATCATTAGGGTAGTTACCAAAATCAGGAGAAGAATTTTGTCCTATTGCAGGATCTGGCATCATTGCAAACCATGTCATAGTACCTCCAGCTTGAACGTTAATTGCTAAAGAGTTTCTTGCACTAATTTGTGCTTCAACATAATACCCATTAGGATTATTAGCAATAGTCATGTTTACGGGAGATTCAAAAATACCTTCTTCAATTCTAACTACATTAGGGTCTGGGGTATAACAAGGGTCACCTAATGGTACTAATGTAAAAGCATTAGTTTTATTTAATGTTTGAGTATAAATAGTTGCTTTTGTAACCGCATCATGTATTCTAATGGTAATTGATGCAGGCATCGTAACTCCATTTACATCATCTCTATAAGCTCTTAACTTAAAATGATATGTGTTTGCGCTTATCCATTGAATATAAATATCTCCACCAACAACGTGGGATGCTTTAGTTATTGGAATTAAGAGTAAGATTGAAAATATTAGTAATAGCCCTTTTTTCATTTTTTTAATATTTTTAAATAAAATTTAACATCAAGATGTAAAAATATAAAAAAAGGTTGCATTAGCTATCTTTTTTTAGTGAAATATACTCCAATAAGGATTATGCTTATACCTAATATCTGTGTATAGTTAATGCTCTCAGTATCAAAAAAGCCCCACATAATAGCAAAAATTGGAATTAAATAAGTCGTACTTGTAGCAAATAGGGCAGAAGTTTCTTTTATTAACATATTAAATAACATTACTGAAATAGCAGTACCAATTATTGCTAAAATAGAGATAAAAGAAAGTGCTTTAAATGCTAAAGGATTTTGAATAGTAATATCAATAAAATCAGTAGTAAAAAGATAAGTGATTGTAAAAGGACCTATAAACATAAATGCTAAAGCAGTTATTGCTATTGAGTTTACTTCTTTTAAAAATGTTTTAATAATGTTAACTGAAAATGCGTAACAAATGGTTGCTATAACTATAAAAAGAGTATAAGATAGATTTGAATTTTTTAGGTTAATACCGTTAGAACCAATTAATATGACAGCTCCAACAAAACCTACTGAAATTCCTATAATTTGGGCTTTTAAAGGTTTTGTTTTAAATAACAAAATGCCAACAATTAATGCAAAAATTGGAGTTAAAGAGTTGAGCATGCCACTAAGCGAACTCGAAATTTCAGTTTGTGCTTTTGTAAACAGGAAAGCAGGAATTCCATTACCTAAGAACCCTGTCGCGATTAAATATTTCCAATATTTTTTATCAACTTTTTTAAAATGTTTAATAGCAAAGGGGAGTAAAAATATAAAAGAGATACTAACTCTTAGTGCTGCAACAACTGAATGAGAATAGACTTCAAGGCCTCTTTTCATTAAAATAAAGGAACTTCCCCAAATAAAAGCAAGAAATAAAAGCACTACCCATTGCCACGATTTCTTACTTAAATCAAAAAAGCTCATAAAAAAATAATAAGCGACAAATGTAGTTACATTTCTATTCTTATTTTATTAATTTTGTACTTGTAATATAAAAACTTATTTAATATGAAAATTTTAAAATTAAGCTCAATAATTCTTTCATCATTAATGTTTTTTTCTGTTTTATCTTCATGTGGAGGTAATGATTCCAAAAAAGAAACGGTTACTGAAATTGCTCCAGAAAATATTTTAGTTAGTGATTACCAAGTTGATGGTATGGTATGCGCAATGGGTTGTGCTAAAACAATTCAAGATGAACTTTTAGGGATGAATGGTATAGCTGCTTGTTCTGTTAATTTTGAAGAGGGTAAGGCTCACATAGAATTTGATAAAACTCAACTATCAGAGCAAGAAATTATAGCTAAAATTGAGGGTCTGGCTAAAGGTCAATATAAAATTTCTCCTTGGACAGAAAAAACACCAATTGAAAATACCGAAGATGAAGTGTCAGGAGAGACTGAAGCACCAGAAACTGTTGCAGAAGTAAGTTTTCCAACTTTAAAAATTCCTAATATAGTTTCATTTTTATTGAATCAATTATAGAATTGATTCAATAAAAAAAATAGTTGAAAAATTGGGGTAAGTTATGTGTAATTTATATGCTATTTAAACCTTGTCAGCATAATACGCATGCTTAACCAAAACATCTATTTCAATAATCTCTAATGTTTTTTCATTGGTTGCTTCTAACAAGACTTTTGGAGCAGCATTATTTTCGTGAGCCTGTTTGAACCTTTCTGCACATAAACACCATTTGTCTCCAGCCTTTACTCCTGGGAAAGACCATTCTGGCATTGGAGTAGATAAATCATTACCAGCTAATTTAGAAAATTCTAAAAACTCCTCAGTTGCAACAATACATACTGTATGTATCCCTAAATCAGCATTATCGGTATTACAACAGCCATCTCTAAAGTAACCAGTTAATGGAGTTGTGCTGCATTCAATTAGAGGTTGCCCAAAGATATTGTATTGTTGTTCCATAGTTATATTCTAACACCTATTACGCAAACATCATCAATCTGTTCAATATCACCCTTCCAATCGCTAAATGCTTTAACTAGTGTTTCATGTTGTTGATCCATAGGATTTTGGTGAATGTCAATTAACATGTTTCTAAAAGGTTTGTACATAAATTTTTTGCCTTTTGGTCCACCAAATTGATCAGGGAAACCATCTGTAAAAGCATAAATTACATCACCTTTTTGTAAACTCATTTCATGATTAGTAAAAGGCTTGGCATCTTTGTAGTTACCGATAGGTTGTTTGTCGGGTTTAATTTCTATAATATCTCCATCTCTAACAACATAAAGGCCATTGTTTGCTCCAGAGAAATTAAGTTTATTAGACTCCGTATTGATGCTGCACAAAGCGATATCCATTCCATCATTAACATCTTCAGCACTTTTTTCAAACGTTTCCATCACAATTTCTCGAGTTTTATCTAAAATATCACTTGGTTTAACCAACATAAATTCTTTTACAGATCTATTCATCGCATTATGACATACTACGCTTACCATTGCTCCAGGAACACCATGCCCTGTACAATCTGCAGCAGCAAAAATTATTAAATTATTAATTCCTTCCATCCAGTAAAAATCACCAGCAACAATATCTTTAGGCTTATATAAAATAAAGCTATCAGGCATATATCCTTTTACTAATTTTAAAGGTGGAAGGATAGCATCTTGGATTCTTTTAGCATAATTGATACTATCGGTAATTTCTTTGTGTTGCTCTTCTAGAACTTTGTGTTGCTCTTCAATTTCTTCTTTTTGAAGCATGACCAACTTATTGGCTTTATTTTTTAAACGATAACTACGGTAGGCTAAAACTCCTAGAATAGAAACTATAATTATAAAAAGAAGTGATAGCCATATAATTTCTTTTTGTTCTTCAATCTTGCTAGATTTTTTTAAGATATCATCTATTTGGTCATCTATTTTTTGATTTTGTTCGGAAACCAATCTTTCTTTATCTTTTAGTTTGTTTTCAATATCAGCATATTCTTTTTGTATGGCTAATAGGCTTTGTTTTTCTGCTTCTAATTTATTTTGTTGTACAACAAGTTCTTGTTGTTTAATAGCTACATTTTTATTAATGTTAGCCAAGTTTTTTTCTTGAATAGCAATTTTTCTTAATTGATCGCCAATCAATTGTTTTTGTTTATCAATTTCTTTTTTAGTTTCGGCAAGTAACAATTCCTTTGATGAAAGTTCTTCTTGTTGTTTTTTTAAGGTTTCTTTTTGTGTTTCAAGTTTTTTTGTATTTGCTTCAATTTCTACTAATAATCTTTTTTGTTCATTAATAATTTTTGCTAAATCTTTTCTATCTATTTTAATTGTTTCATCCTGAGTATCAGCTAAATTCTCCATTTTTTCTAACAAACTATCCCATTCTTTTTCTGATTTAATGGCTACAATAGAGAGTAGTTTACTAACCTTTAAACCTGCTTGGTTACATTTTTTTTCATTTAATTCGTACTGAACCTTATCTTCATCCATTACAAAATTTATCATGGATTTTCCAAAAGGATAACCTTGAGTAACCATTAAAACAGGCTTTTTACCAATAGCCTTATACACATCTTCTAGTTTTAAAGTAGATTCATTATCAAAATATAATACTTGGATATTTTCTAAATCATCTAGATTGTCTAATCTTTTAACTGTAATAGGTAAATCTTTAACCTTTTTTGATTCAGCTTCTTTAACTAATTCATCAAAAACTAAGTTGCTCGTATCGCCTAAAACACCAATATTATATGCAGTTAATTCATTAGCATTTGGCCAATCAATACTTCTAATAAAGTTATAAATGTAAAGCGCTTGTTTTTCTGGATATGCTTTCCAAGATGTTTTTATACCTGTAACTGAACCAAGAGTATTAGATAGCAAAAAGAATTTCTCTTTAATATACTCTTGAGAAAACACATTACTACTTAGAGGAGTAATGAATATTAGAATAAATAATATTTTTTGTAAAAACCTTGGAGCTTTCATGGAACTAATATATAACAATTTAATGCCTAAGCTACAAAGTTGAACATTTTTTTTTTACGGCTTTATGGAATTTAAAAAAATGATACTATATTCAAAGTAAGTAAAGGAAAAAAATATGTGTAATTAAAAGTGAATTGGGAACTATATTCTAAAAATTATTGGCTTTTATTTAACAAAAATAATTTTTTAAACTTTTATTTTTGTGGTATTTAGGTCAATTATTTTTTAGTTTAAAAATACAAATAATGTTCATAATTTTTACTTTTATTTTATTTCTAAATAATTAATATGTAATACATTTGTACTATATATTATTATCATTTTTCAATTAATTTTTTTAATCTAACCAAAACCAATAAGCGATGAAAAAGCTATATTATTTTAACCTTGCCTTGATGTTTTTGATTACACAAAGTGTAATGGCTCAGACAACATTTGACAATGTACCTCCATTGTCAGGTGGTGGTAATACTTTAGGGGGAGTTTCTTTTAACTTTACTACTAATCAAAGTATTACTATCCAAAATTTAAGATGTGCTTTTAGTACTGGAACAGGGACTGCTAATATTTGGTATAATCCACAAAAAATTAATGGTGCCCCTAATGTCTCTACGGGGAATGGGTGGGTTAATTTAGGTACTTCGGCTCCATTTGCAGGACTGAGCCCTGCTTCTACAAGCCCAGTAGTTCAAACAATACCAATACCATTAAGCTTAATTATGCAACCTCAGGATACTTTTGGTATTTTTATTCAGTGGACTGGAAATGTTTACCCTACAACAAATACAAGTATACCAACTTTTACTGATGGAACTGTTACAATCATTGCTGATGCTTCTTGCGCATTTACAGGACCAGGAACAACCCCTACATTTAACCCAAGACAGATAAATGGTGGGGTTATTTACAATCTTAACACCCCATGTTCCGGAACACCAACTGCAGGAATAGCTTCTGCGCCAACTAATGTTTGTGCAAATCAACAATTTAATGTGTCAGTTTCAGGACAATCTATAGGTTCAGGACTAACATATCAATGGTTATCATCTCCAACTGCAACAGGACCATGGACACCTATAACGGGAGCAACATCAATAAATGAAACTGTATCTCAAACAGTAGATACTTATTATGTATGTGAAGTAACATGTACAAATAGCTCATTAGTAGATACTTCAACTGTTGTTTTTGTACAAACAAGCCCTAATTTACCAGCAGGTATATATACTATTGGTGCTTTAGGAAATTATCCTAATTTCACTGCAGCTGTTTCTGCAATGTCTTGTGGTATTGCAGGTCCAATTACATTTAATGTTTTACCAGGTTCTGGACCTTATAATGAGCAAATTACAATACCACAAATTATTAATTCAAGTGCTACCAATACCATTACATTTAATGGAAATGGAGAAACTATTACTTACGCATCAACAGGAACAGGAGATAATTTTATTATCAGATTAGATGGAGCAGATCACATTACATTCGATAGTT
>JBBKXK010000017.1:0-228575 GCA_037969435.1 Vicingaceae bacterium | reverse complement strand
TCAGCTTCAGCTTTTTCTTTTGCTAATCTTTCTTCTTCTTGTTTCTTCGCAGCTGCTTCAGCTTCTGCCTTAGCTTTTGCTTCTGCTTCTGCTTTAGCTTTTGCCTCAGCTTCAGCTTTCTCTTTGGCTAATCTTTCTTCTTCTTGCTTTTTTGCAGCTGTTTCTGCTTCAGCTTTAGCTTTAGCCTCTGCTTCTGCTTTAGCTTTTGCCTCTGCTTCTGCTTTTTCTTTTGCTAATCTTTCTTCTTCTTGCTTTTTAGCAGCTGCTTCAGCTTCAGCTTTAGCTTTTGCTTCTGCTGCTGCTCTTTCCTCTTCTTCTTTTTTTAGTTTTTCTGCTTCTTCTTGCTTTTTAATAGCCGTATTTATTAAGTCTAATCTATTTTTAGGATCACTTTGAGAAGGATCTATACTTAATGCTTTTTCGTAAAATGTTTTTGCTGTTTCAAAATCTTTCTTAAAAAATGATTTATCTGCTTCTTTCATTGCATCAACATACTGCTGCTTCTTTAAGACTTCAGCTTCTTCTTTTGCTTTCTTTTGAGCAACATAATTGGTTAAAATACCATTTAGTTTTTGAGAGATAGGCCCAGTATAACCCATATCCCAATCAATTTCATTTGTCTGAGAATTGTATTTTGCTTTACCTATTGGGCTTGATAAAAAATCTACTTTTAAGTCTGGTTCTGATTTAAAAATAGTCATCTCTACAAAGAGATCAGCAATTTTATTTCGTTTATCAGGTGGAACTCCTTTAGTGCTTACCAATATTTTTTTAGGTACAAAACCTGCTTTTTCATAAAGTACTTCATAATCCTTTTCAAAATCCAGATAAATATCATATTTACCTTTACCATCTGTCATTACATTATTATAATATTGTCCAGCACTTGTAACTTTCACACTTATTCCAGCTAATATGTCTTCACTAAAATATTCTGAAACAATACCAGAAAGTAATAATTTATCTTCGTTTTCTGCTTGAGCAAATACTGTATAAGGAAAAATAAGAAGTAATAGAACTCTTAAAATGTTCTTAATCATGATTTTAATTTTTATGAGTTACAAATATCGAAAATATCAAACACGAATCCTGCCAAAAGCAATATTTTAATTAACAAGATTCAATGATAAAAGCTTTCATTCTTCCGTACAAAAAATAGTAGTTTTACAACACTGTATAAAAAAATGAAAACAATAGGTTTATTTTCTAGTTATTACTTTGCTCCTATAGAGTATTATTATTATTTAACTCAATATAATAGTATTATTCAGGATTTGCATGAACATTTTGTAAAACAGACTTATCGAAGTCGTTGTTATATTCTAAGCCCGAATGGTTTACAAACATTATCAATTCCTTTAATTAGGGTAAAAAGGAAAAAACCTTTTAAGGATGTAAAAATTGCTTACGATGAAAATTGGCAGAAACTACATTGGAAATCTTTTGAAGCAGCCTATCGTAGTTCTCCTTATTTTGAATATTATGAAGATGAATTCGAACCAATTTTTAATAAAAAAACTAACTTTTTAATAGACTTAAACGAAGAAATTCATCAAAAAATATTGAGTTTAATTAAACTTCAAATTAATATTGAACAAACAGTTACTTATCATGGAAAGATTGATAACGCTTTTGATTATCGACCAACTTTTACACCTAAGCAGAAAAACAATACTTTAAATTTTCCAGAATATATTCAGGTTTTTAATGATAGAAACCCATTTGAACCTAATTTAAGTATTGTTGATTTACTTTTTAATGAAGGCCCTAACTCTTTAAATTATTTAAAAAGTATTTCTTTGAATGTCTAAACTGGCTAGAGAAAATAAATTTTTAGATTTTTCTGATTATGGGCGAGTCATTGCTAGAGTTTTAGCAAAATCATTATTAAATACTCCCGTTACTCCTGTTCATGTTACTTATGGGTTTTTAATTACAGGAATCGCTGCTATTTATTGTATACTCAATCATTATTTTATAGCTGCTACAATTTTATTGATTTTAAAATCAATTATAGATGCAGCAGATGGAGAACTTTCAAGGTTAAGGAACAGTCCTTCATTTATAGGTAGGTATTTAGATTCTATTTTTGACCTCTTATTAAACCTTGGGATTCTTTATTCAATTTATATAATAAGTACTTCCCCTTTTTGGATTATGGTACTTGCATTTATAGCTCTTCAGCTTCAAGGTACCATCTATAATTATTATTACACCATTTTACGAAACAACTTATCAG
Organism: Vicingaceae bacterium; assembly: GCA_037969435.1. Lineage (GTDB taxonomy): Bacteria > Bacteroidota > Bacteroidia > Flavobacteriales_E > Vicingaceae. The sequence continues at coordinate 226,336 of JBBKXK010000017.1, read as the reverse complement.
GTGGAGATACAACTAGTAGAATTAATGAAAATTCCTTTCCGAAAGCATTGCATGGAGAAAGTCAAAAAATGGTCAATTTCTTATACATCACCTTTAAGGTTTTATATGGAGGATTTGATTTTATTATCTTAAATATTGATAAAGAAGCACAAAAATTAAACAAGTTACCGAATTGGTTTATGACTTTTGTTTCAATTTATGGATTAGGGTTTCAACTATTATTAATAGGGTTATTGTTGATTTTAGAATTAAATAACTACCTATTTTATATTCTAATTTTTTATTCTATTTTTATTCTTGTTATGATTTTTATAAGAAAGGCCTTAATACGAAAGGATAATTAGCTGTATTTGTGATTATTCATATAAGAAATATTTATATTTGCTGAATGGTTTATCTAACAAGACGAGAACGATTTAATGCTGCCCACCGGTTGTTTAGAAAAGAATGGTCAGATGAAAAAAACTTTGAAGTTTTTGGAAAATGTTCTAATCCAAATTGGCATGGGCACAATTATCAACTCTTTGTAACAATTAAAGGAGAAGTTAATGTAGAGACTGGTTTTGTAATCAACCTTAAGGAGTTAAGTAAAATATTAAGAGAGAATATAGTAGAAAAAATTGACCATAAAAATTTAAACTTGGATGTAGATTTTATGCAAGGTAAAATTACTTCAGCAGAAAATATAGCTATTTCAATTTGGAATGAAATTGAAGAAGATATCCATAAATTAAACTGCTTCCTACATTGTGTAAAAGTAGTAGAGACAGAAAATAATTCAATAGAATATTACGGAATATTAAACGATAAATAGATGGACGGATACGAAAAAATAGAACGTTACAATGAAGCTAAAATTGATGATATTGCTAATGATTATCGAAATATTATAAAAAAATTAGGTGAAGATCCTAATCGCGAGGGCTTATTAAGAACACCTGAAAGAGTTGCTAAAGCAATGCAATACTTAACTCATGGTTATGATTTAGATCCAGCTGAAATTTTAAAATCTGCAATGTTTTCTGAAGATCATAGCCAAATGGTTATTGTTAAAGATATTGAAGTTTACTCTATGTGCGAACACCACATGTTGCCTTTTTTTGGTAAAGCTCACGTAGCATACATCCCTAATGGAAAAATAGTTGGGTTAAGTAAAATACCTAGGGTTGTTGAAGCCTTTGCTAGAAGATTACAAGTACAAGAAAGACTAACAGATCAAATAAAGGATTGTATTCAAGAAACACTAAATCCTGAAGGAGTAGCTGTTGTAATTGAAGCTCAACACATGTGTATGCAAATGAGAGGTATTCAAAAACAAAACTCATTAACTACTACTTCTGCCTTTACTGGTGCATTTGAAAAAGACAGTACTCGTAAGGAGTTTATAAGTTTAATATCAAAAAAACTAAGTTAAACAATGACATTTTGTCTTTATTTAAAAATTGGATTATAATTTGACAACTCATTTTTAAATTAAAAACACTTAATTATGGAAAATCAAAATGCCTTTAACAACCCAATTAGCAGAGAAGAAACTAATCAAGTTGGAACTATCGCTAAATCTTTTTTAGCAAATGTATTTACTTACATGACAGCAGCCTTAGCGATAACAGGTATTGTTGCTTATTTATTTGGTACTGACATGTACTTATTATCAGTAATGTTTAATACAGAAGGAAGTATGAATATGATTGGATATTTAGTAATGTTTGCACCTTTAGGATTAGTTTTATTAATGTCTTATGGATTTCAAAAATTTTCATCAATAGTTTTAGTAGCTTTATTTGTGCTGTATTCTGTTTTAATGGGAATGAGTTTAAGTACAATATTTTTAATCTACACAGGAGCTTCAATTTTTAGTACATTTTTAATTACTTCCGGAACTTTTGGCATAATGGCAGTATTGGGTTATACAACAAAAACAGATTTAACCAAATTTGGTTCTATTTTAATGATGGGAGTTATAGGAATTGTAATTGCAATGGTTGTTAACATGTTTATGCAAAGTGAAACAATGGGCTATGTAATTAGTGGTATTGGAGTTTTAATATTTACTGGTTTAACTGCTTATGATGTGCAAAAATTAAAAAGAATTGGTTCTGGTGTTGAATATGGAACTGAAGAAACTAATAAATTAGCAATTATGGGAGCATTAAGCTTGTACTTAGATTTTATCAACCTTTTCTTATTTTTATTAAGATTTATGGGAGATAGAAAGTAAGCTATCATTGAATTTTAATTGTTTATTAACAAAAACCTATAGTCACTCGGAAGTTTCAATCTAAAATTATACTTTTGGTACTCTAAAAAATAAGATAAAAATGAGCGTATTAGTAAATAAAAATTCTAAAGTAATAGTTCAAGGTTTTACAGGTGGTGAGGGAACTTTCCATGCAAGCCAAATGATAGAATACGGAACCAATGTTGTTGGTGGTGTTACTCCTGGTAAAGGTGGACAAAAACACTTAGATAGACCTGTTTTTAATACTGTTGAAGATGCAGTTAAAGGAACTGGAGCTGATGTTTCTATTTTATTTGTACCTCCTGCTTTTGCAGCGGATGCAATTTTAGAAGCAGCTGATGCAGGAATAAAAGTAATCGTTTGTATTACTGAAGGCATCCCTGTAAAAGACATGATTCCTGTTAAAGAATATTTAAAAGATAAAAATTGCAGATTAATAGGCCCTAACTGTCCTGGTGTTATGACTCCAGATGGTGCAAAAGTTGGAATTATGCCAGGCTTTATTTTTAAAGCAGGAAAAATTGGCATTGTTTCTAAATCAGGAACGCTAACTTATGAAGCAGCTGATCAGGTTGTAAAAGCTGGTCTAGGAATTTCTACTGCAATTGGTATTGGTGGAGATCCAATTATTGGAACTACTACTCAAGAAGCTATCGAATTATTTATGAATGACCCTGAAACTGAAGGCATCGTAATGATTGGCGAAATTGGAGGTAATTTAGAAGCTAATGCAGCGGAATGGATTAAAGTTAATGGAACTAAACCAGTTGTTGGTTTTATTGCTGGTGAAACAGCTCCTACAGGTAGAACAATGGGACATGCTGGTGCAATTGTAGGTGGAGAAAATGATACTGCACAAGCTAAGAAAAGAATAATGAGAGAATGTGGAATCACTGTAGTTGATTCTCCTGCTGATATAGGTGCTGCAATGGCTGAATTAATGCAAGTTAGAGCATAAGTAATATATATCTTGATAAATAGCGAATAGGTAAATCTGTTCGCTATTTTTTTAAATAAATTAGAATTATGAAATTATTAGAAGGAAAAATAGCAATTATTACTGGTGCCACTAGAGGTATAGGAAAAGGTATTGCAGAAGTATTTGCTAAAAATGGAGCTCAAATAGCTTTTACTTATGTGTCTTCTGACGAACAAGCAAGAGAAGTTGAGAAAATGTTGTCAGCATACGGAGTAAAAGCAAAAGGTTATAAATCTAATGCAGCTGATTTAAAACAAGCTGAAGATTTTATCGCTAATGTTGTTACAGATTTTGGAAGAATTGATGTAATAGTAAACAACGCAGGAATTACAAGAGACGGTTTATTAATGCGTATGAGTGAAGAAAATTGGGATGATGTAATCAATACCAATTTAAAATCAGTTTTTAACATTACTAAGGCTGCCTTAAAAACACTTTTAGGTCAACGTTCTGGCTCTATTATTAATATGAGTTCTGTTGTTGGTATTGAGGGTAATGCAGGTCAATCTAATTATGCTGCCTCTAAAGCTGGTGCAATTGGTTTTACAAAATCTATTGCTCAAGAAATAGGTTCTAGAAATATTCGTTGCAATGCTATTTGTCCTGGTTTTATTGAAACTGAGATGACCGCACAATTAAACGAAGATATTATGAAAGGTTGGATTGCAGATATTCCAATGAAACGCCCAGGAACTCCTGAAGATGTTGCTAACGCATGTTTGTTTTTAGCTTCAGATTTATCATTATACGTTACAGGGCAAACATTAAACGTTTGTGGTGGAATGCAAACTTGATTTGAAAAACAGTATTTAAAAAAAGGTAGTTATTTTAACTACCTTTTTTTATAATAAATAAGGACTATATTCGTTATGAGGCGTAAAACCATTTTTTTTATTTCTTAACTATGTGTGGAATATTTGGGTTAGCTCCACTCAATACAACTAATAATAAACTTCTTAAAAGTTTACCTAAACTCTTAGACGCACTTAAACACCGTGGCCCAGATGATGAAGGCTGCACTTTTTTTTCTAAAAACAATATTCTTTCTACTTACGGCAATGACACTCCTGAAAATGTCAAAAATTCTAACCTAGCCTACACTCCTACCTCAAATATATCTGAGTTAACTACCAGTTATTTTCTTGGATTAGGGCACCGTAGACTTTCAATCATAGATCTTTCAGAATATGGACACCAACCCATGTGCGACCCCACTGAAAATTATTGGATAGTTTATAACGGAGAAATATATAATTACCAAGAGCTTAAATTAGAACTTGAACAATTAGGGTATAAATTTATTACTCAAACAGATACAGAAGTATTATTGAATGCCTATATTGAATGGGGTGCTGATTGTTTAGATAAATTAAACGGTATGTGGTCTTTTGTGATTTTTGATCGAAACAAAAATGAATTGTTTGGAGCCAGAGACCGCTTTGGGGTTAAACCGTTTTATTACATTAATGATGATAATTACTTTGCTTTTTCTTCCGAAATTAAAGCATTAATAAATATTCCTGATTTTGAGAAGAAACTAAATCCTCAAGCAGTTTATGAATACTTAGTTGGAGGAAAGTTAGAGCTTAGTGCTGAAAGTTTTTTTAAAGGAATATATGAGTTAAAACCAGCTCATTATTTTAACTATAATTTATCAAGCAAAAGTCTTGAAACAAAGAAATATTTTGAATTGAGTTATAATAATGAATGGGAAAAATTTGATAAGAAAAAAGCACAAGAAATAACTGAAGAAATTTACAAGAAAGTGTATAAAGCCGTTAAAATTCGTTTAAATGCAGAGGTTAAAGTGGGCAACTGTTTAAGTGGTGGTTTAGATAGTAGTATTGTTTCTTGTATTATTAATGATGTTATAAAAAATAATGAACAACAAGAATTATTTACAGCTGTTTACCCTAACACGATTATTAACGAAGAGTATTGGGCAGAGATAGTTGTTAAAACGCTTAATTCTAAATGGAATAAAACTTATCCGAATTCACAAGATTTAAAAACGCAATTAGAAGATTTAATTTATTACCAAGATATTCCTTTTACATCCTCAAGCTCTTTTTCACAATATAAGGTAATGGAGCTTGCAAAAAAAAATAATGTGAAAGTTACTTTAGACGGGCAAGGAGCTGACGAACTATTTGGTGGATATTCTCCTCATTATGTATCAAGTGTTTATAATAGTTTAAAAACATTTTCTTTTTCTTCCTTTTTTAATAATATTACAGGAGTAAGTAGTAATTTCTCTAAAAGATCTTTACTCTACTTTTTACCACTAAAGTATTTTTTCGCTAAATCATTCAAAAAAAGTTATCAAAAAAAATTGATCAAAACTCAACCGGAGTTAGCTTATATAAACAAACAATTTTGGAAAAATAATTCAGAAAATAGCTATAACACTAATTTTAATACAAACCTAAATGAGTTATTAGCAAATGAATTTACGGAACACACTTTAAAGCATTTACTTAGATTGGTAGATAGAAATTCTATGCGTTTTTCTATAGAAAGTAGAACTCCTTTTGTAGATGATAAAGAATTAGTTGAATATGTTTTTAATCAATCTGCTACATATAAAATTAGAAATGGCTCTAGTAAATATTTATTGAGAGAGGCGTTTAAAAGACTTATTCCAAAAAAAATATATGAGCGCACTGATAAAATTGGTTTTGCTACTCCCGAAAAAGAATGGATGCAAGAGTTAAAACCTTATATAAAAGAGGTTGTTGGCAATCTTAAAAATGATGAATATGTAAGTTGGGAGGATTTACATGCAAATTTTGAAAACATCTTTAATAGCGCATTAAAATCAAATACCCAAAGGTTGTGGAGATTGATTAATTTTGCTATTTGGAAGAAGGTATATAAGGTTTAATGGAAAGAAAATATAACATATTGTTTTTAGCCTCATGGTACCCCAATAAAACTTCTCCACAAGCTGGTAATTTTATTCAACAACACGCCCGCTGTGTTGCTGCTTATTGCAATGTATTTGCACTACATATTGCTCCAAGGATACAGGATAAAAAATTTACAATTGAAACAAACACTGTTAATAATGTTGAGGAAACTATAGTTTATTATAAAAAAGTCACATCTACGTTCCTAGTATTAAGTCAAATACAAAAAATCATACTTAGAAAAAAAGCTCATCTCTTAGGATTTCAATCTATTATAAAAAGACATCAAAAAATAGATTTAACCCATTTAAATGTTTGCTTTCCTGCTGGAACTTTTGCATTATACTTAAAGCGTAAACACAAAATTCCCTATATTGTTTCTGAAAATTGGACAGTACTACTAGACAGCGATCCAACGGAGTTTAATTTTGTGGAAAATTATTATGTGAATTCAATTAATAGAAATGCAGCTATGCTGTGCCCTGTTTCAGAAGATTTAAAAAAAGCATTAGTAAAAATTGCTCCAAATCAAAAATTTAAAATCATTCCGAACATAGTTGATACTAGCGTTTTTAAGTTTACAGGAATTAATAAAACTAGACCAATTAATATTTTACATGTTTCTACATTAAAAGAAGAACACAAAAATATTTCTGGGATTATAAGAGTTATAAAACGATTAAGTGAAGTTAGGAGCGATTTTAAAATTACAATTGCTGGTAATGGAGATTATGAAAATTGGCAAAAATATGCTCAGAGTATAGGTGTTCCGGTTGCAAACATTGAAATTATGGGTAAAAAATCTTCTATTGAAGTTGCACAATTAATGACTAAAAGCAATTTATTTTTATTGTTTAGTAATTATGAAAATTTGCCTTGTGTAATAGTTGAATCATTAGCAATGGGTTTACCTGTAATATCTACTAATGTTGGTGGCGTTCCCGAAATGTTAGATACAAGTAATGGTGTTTTATTAAAGCCAAAAGATGAAGATAACCTTTATAAGATACTTAACGAACAATTAAGTAATCTTGATTTTTATGATAATACTACGATATCAAATAATGCCATAAATAAGTATTCTTATGAAAAGGTAGCACAACAGTTTTTAGGAGTTTATAAGCAAATTATTAATTGAATCAACAATTTATAGATATACTATCATTCATTAAATCCTTTAAAAATCGTAAAGGGGGATACATTCTTTCGTCTATTATTATTAGTAAACTTTTTAATTTTATTCTTTCTTTTTATGTGATTCATGAACTAACAACTATAGAGTTTGGGAATATAAGCTACGCATATAACATAATTAGCTTTATAGTACCATTTATGGGATTTGGTATCTATCAAAGCTTAAATAGATTTGGCCCAATTGCTGAATCTCAACTTAAAAAGAAACAATTATTTAAGTTTGTTTTTTATCGTGGAGTTTTAGCATCTCTAATATTAGTTTTTATAGTAATAGCTTTCTCTGGCTTTTTAAGTCAATCTTTACCTAATGCTAAACAACCTTTAATCTATTTAAGCTTTTTAATTCTGTCTTTATTTATTTTAGAAACAGTTAAGATTTATTTTAGAGTTTATGGATTAAATAAAATTTATGCATACATAGAAATAGCTCATACATTATTATTACTGATATTAGGAGTTCTTTTCACCTACTTCTTTAAGTCGGACGGATACATTTCTGCGCTAGTATTTACTCCAATTATTATAGCAATAATTCTAATTATAAAGTACAAAACGTTTAAGGAAATTCCGAGATATAATTTTAATAAAACGGAAAAGGGAAGCTTATGGAAATATGGATTTTTTACAAGCTTAGGTGGATTAACAGCACAATTAATTTTTTCTATCGATATTTTAATGATTGGTTACATATTAGAAAGTGAAACTAAGGTAGCCCTTTATAAAGTGGCGAGTATAATACCTTTTAGCTTATTGTTTATTCCTAATGGTTTTATAAAAACTGATTTAATCAAACTAACTCAAGAATATGAGAATAAAAAATTCCTAAAAAAATACATTTACAATTACCTCAAATTATTCTCTATGATATCAATAATTACAGCAATTGTATTATGGTTAACCTCCACTTATATTATGCAATTTTTTGGAAACGAATACATTGAAGCTGCTGAGTTAGTAACAGTATTTGGTATAGGATTAATTGGGGCTTTCGTTTTTAGAAATTTATTTGGAAACCTTTTAGATGCTATAGGTTGGGCTAAAATAAGTGCAGTTTTATCTATTAGTGTATTGTTGTTAGATGTAATATTAAACTACTTTATGGTAAAAGAATATGGTATAATTGGAGCTGCTTATTCTACTAGTATCTTGTTATGGATAAGTGGAATTGCGTCTATGTTTGCAATTTTTAATTACTTAAAAAGAATTGACTAATTATTTTAAAAGCGTAATATCCTCAACCCCTACTACTCTTTCTACTGTATATCCTTCAGCAAACTCTGCATTAATATCTCTGCCAAAGTCTGCCATTCTTGATTTAACAAAATCCATAAATTTTTTGCTCGAAATAGGAGTTTCTGGAGCAGTTGACGCTGGATTATAAAATTGAGAACTAAAAGCTAAGATTGCTTCCATTTTTTTATCTATAAATGGTGTAATATCAACAACAAAATCAGGTTTTAAAAATCTATCTTGAATGTAATAATAAACAGCTTTAGGTCTATAATGTAGTTGTTGCTCTCCATTTAAAGTAGTTTCTATTTTTAGTAATCCTGAATAAAAACAAGCCTCACTTACTAAGTGAGCTGCTCTACCATGATCTGGATGCCTATCTTTTGTCGCATTTGCCAACACAATGGTTGGTTGATACTTTCTTATTATTTTAATTATTTCTAATTGATGTTCTTTGTCATTTTTAAAAAATCCATCGGCAAAACCTAAGTTTTCTCTAACAATAACACCTAAAATTTGAGCCGAATTTTTAGCTTCTACCAACCTTAACTCTCCACTCCCTCTGCTTCCTAATTCTCCTTTTGTTAAATCTAAGATCCCTACTTTTTTACCTTGAGCAATGTGTTTTAATATTGTTCCACTACAGCCTAATTCAACATCATCAGGATGAACACCAATTGCTAATATGTCTAATTTAATACTCATAGTTTTAACTGTTACAAGTTATTATTCTGTCTTTCTCATTAATATCTTTTACAATATTAACATTTTTAAATCCTTTATTAGTCAATAGCTCTTTAACAGCATTTCCGTAATGTTCATTAATTTCAAAATAAAGCTTACCTCCTATTTTTAAATTGACTTTAGCATAATCACTGATGGCATCATAAAACAATAAAGGTGTTTCATCTTCAATAAATAAGGCTAAATGAGGCTCAAAATCTAATACATTATTATGCATTAACTTTTTTTCTTCTAAAGTAATGTAAGGAGGATTGCTCACTATTACATCCAACGGAAACTCAAAATTTTTATTTCTATATTCTAAAATATCTAACTGATAAAAATCAACCGTTACATTGTTTAATAATGCGTTTTGTTTGGCAACAATCAATGCTTCTTCGCTTACATCAATTGCATAAATAGTAGCTTTAGGGTTATTCTTTTGTATCGAAATAGGAATACAGCCAGAACCCGTTCCAATATCTAATAAATTAAACGTCCCTGTGTTTTCTTTTAAAATTAAATCAACTAACTCTTCTGTTTCTGGTCTAGGGATAAGCGTATGTTCTGTAACATTAAAAGGCAATCCATAAAATTCCCATTTACCAAGTATGTAAGCCAATGGTTTATTAAGCTTTAAATCTTTAATCGTATAAATAATTTTTAATAATTCTGATTCTGATAAATGCTCCTCTCCTTTTAAAATAAGGTCAATTTTACTTAATCCGAAAAAATGGGAAAATGTTATTTGAAAAATTTGTTCTAATTCAGATGCGCCAAAAATACTTTTTAGTTCGTCCTTAAAATAATTCGCAGTAGCATTGATACTATTATTAGGTATTTTCATTAAAATCAAAATTAAAAATATTAAGCGGCATAATTACTGTTATTAACTTATTATAATTTAAAACCGTATCCTTATTAGATAAAGTAAAATATTATTAAATTGCTGCTATTAAAATTTAACATATGAAAAAAATATTATTGATTGGTTTAATCGCATTGAAAGTTTCTGTATTTGCTCAGGGAGAAGTGAATGTTGGAGATTCAACAGCATTAACAGATATGCAAGGACAAGAACTATACAACAGTGGTATAGAAAAATTTAATGCAAAAGACTTACAAGGTGCTATGGCTGATTTTAATCAAGCTATAGAATTATTACCAAGTTTTGACAAAGCTTATTTTAATAGAGGTTCTATTAAATATCAGTTAGGTAATTTTAAAGAAGCAATTATTGATTTTGACAAAGTAATAGAATTAAATCCTGATTCTAATAATGCTCATTTTTTAAGAGGAAGAGCAAACCAAGAATTAAATAACAATGTTGATGCTCTTGCAGACTTTAATGCAGCAATAAAAATAGACAATACTAATGCACAAGCTTATTATTATAGAGGTGGTATGTTCTTTCTAGAAGATAAATACCAAGAAGCAATAGATGATTATACCAATGCTATTAAAAATAAAGGTGATTATGCTTATGCTTTTAATGATAGAGGAAGTGCTAAACGACAACTAAAAGACTTAGAAGGTGCAATTAAAGATTATAAAAAAGCTATTCTAATTGACTCAAAACTTTCTTTTGCTTATAATAACTTAGGAAGTGCTTTACGAAATAATAAACAATACGATGAAGCAATAACTAATTATGACAAGGCTGTTCAACTTAAAAATGATTATTACATAGCATATAATAATCGTGGTTTATCAAAATTTGAAAAAGGTGATTACAAAGGTGCTATTAAGGATTATGATGATGCCCTTCGTTTTAAAGCGAGTTATGCTTTTGCTTACACCAATAGAGCTGCTGCAAAATTCAAATTAGAAGATTATAAAGGAGCTATAGAAGATTGTAATAAAGCATTGGTTTTAGAACCAGAAAATGCTGCCGCTTATTTAAATAGAGGAAATGCTAGAGAGATGACTCGTGAACAAGACAAAGCTTGTGAGGATTGGAATAAAGCTGCCTCTTTTGGCTTAAAAAACGGAAAATCATTTGCTCAGCAAAGTTGTAATTAATCAAAGACATTATTAAAAGACATGAAAAAATATACATATTTATTAGCCATACTATTTTTTGCTACTACTATAAAAGCGCAAGATGTACCTTTTGATAAAGGTTTATTTAAAGAAAGAAAAGATGAATTTAAAGCAGCCAAAGCTCAATTAGAAGAAGGGTACGCTTTATTTGAAGTTTATCCATCTACTTATCTTGATATTAATGATCCACAGTATAAAGAAAGAATGATTAGCTACCGAGAGGCTTTAACCCCTATGTTTAATGCTAATAAATTTAATCCTAGCAATGCAGAGTTAAATTATAGGATTGGTAGAGCTTATTTGATGAATGCTGTTTATAAAGAAGAAGCTGTACCTCATTTAGAAAAAGCCTTACAATTAAACGCTAATGTTAGTAAGGATATTCAATATCATTTAGGAGTAGCTTACCATGTTACCATGAAGTTTGATAAAGCGATTACAGCATTTAATAACTATAAATCAGTTTTAGTTTCTAAAAATCCAGAAGAACTAGAAGATGTAAATAAAAGAATTGAAGAATGTAAAATAGCCAAAGAATTGATACTTAAACCTGAAAGAGTATTTATTGACAACTTTAATAGACCTGTCAACACAAAATACCCAGAATATGGTGCAATTATTTCGGCTGATGAATCTATTATGATGTTTACCTCTCGTAGAAATACTTCTACAGGTGCTGAAAAATTACCAGAAGGAGTAACTTATTATTTTGAAGATATCTACATTTCTAAAAAAGTTAATGGAAAATGGAGTGAGCCAGAAAATATGGGAGCTCCAATTAATACTGAAGAACATGATGCAACAACTGCTGTTGCTCCTGATGCTCAAAGTATGATTATTTATAAAGGAGATAAAGGAAATGGCGATTTATATGAATGTAAGTTAGTTGGTTCTACTTGGAGTAAGCCAAAAGCATTGAATAAAAACATTAACACCAAATACCACGAATCTTCTGCAAGTTATTCTAACGATGGTAAAACACTTTATTTTGTTAGTGCAAAACCAGATGGTATTGGTAACCACGATATTTATGTTACGAAATGGGACGAACAACTAAAAGATTGGGGAGAAGCAAAAAATGTTGGACCGACTATCAACACCAAATACAACGAAGAAGCTGTATTAATTCACCCAGATGGTAAAACACTTTATTTTAGTTCTCAAGGGCATAAAACTATGGGTGGATATGATATTTTTAAATCTACCTTAAAAGAAGATGGAAGCTGGAGTACTCCTGAAAACATGGGTTACCCTATTAATAGTGTTGATGATGATGTGTTTTTTGTAATTAATGCCAGTGGACGAAGAGGTTATTACTCTTCATTTAAAGCAGATGGATTAGGTGAGAAAGATATTTACATGATTACTTTTTTAGGTCCTGAAAAGCCTTTACAATTAAGCTCTGAAGATAATTTATTAGCAAGTATTGCTAAACCAGTAAGCGAAAAAGTAATTGAAAAACAAGTGGATGCACTTACCAAAAGAATTACGATTTTAAAAGGTGTTGTTAGAGACTTAGAAACATTAAAACCTGTTGGAGCATCTATTGAATTAATTGATGTTGAAGACAATAAAACCTTAGCTGTATTTGAATCTAACGAATCTACTGGTAAATACTTAGTATCATTACCTTCTGGTAAAAACTATGGTTTAATTGTTAGAAAAGATGGTTACCTCTTTCACTCAGAGAACTTTAATATAGATTCTACTGCTGCTTACCAAGAAGTTGAAAAGAACATTGACTTGAAGAAAATTAAAGTGGGTAGTTCTATTGTATTGAAAAATATCTTTTACGACTACAATAAAGCAACTTTACGTGATGCATCTAAAAATGAGTTAGACCGTTTAACAAAATTATTAGATGAAAACCCAACACTTAAAATTGAACTTTCTGCACATACAGATTCTCGTGGTGGAGATAAATACAATGAAGATTTATCGCAAAAAAGAGCACAATCTTGTGTTGATTATTTAATTAGTAAAGGAATTTCTACAGATCGTTTGGTTTCTAAAGGATATGGAGAGCAGCAATTAATTAAACAAGATGCAGAAATTGCTAAACTGAAATTTGAAGACGAAAAAGAAGCTGCACACCAAGAAAATAGAAGAACTGAGTTTAAAATTTTATCGAAATAACTTTTAATACATGAATTATTTTCAACAAAAATTTAGAACAGATTTTTTTAATGCGGTATTTGAGTTAACCAAAAAAACATGGTTAAACATTACTTATGCTCACTTAATTTATACTGGAGTATTTTTTGTGATAGGTGGTGCAATTGCTGCTGTCGGAATTATGTTAGCTCCTGATTTAGCCATATTTGCCGATATATTTAAAAATCCTTCTCCAGAAGATTCTTTGCTGTTACTTCAACAACTTTCGGATATATTTTTAACACCTGAGTTTATTACGCTTTTTATTGTTGTATTTATTGTAGTACTTATCCTCGCCTCTTGGAATTACTACTTTGCATTTAATACTGTTGACAATGAAATAAAAGAGAACAGTTTAAAATTCTCACAACTACTTAGAGCCTCTTTTAGTTATGGAATAGTTAAGTTAATTGGCGTTAGTTTATTACTAAACATTATTATCTATATTATGTTTATAGCTGCCATTATGAGTGTAGCTTTTTCTGGCTTATTGGCTTTTTTATTATTTTTAGTGGTGTGTGTAATTACCATGCGCTTTTTACTGGTAATGCCAGCTTACGTTATTGGAAATTACGATTTAAACTCCTCTTTTGCTTATAGCTTTTACCACATTACTTGGGCAAGAGCTTTAAAAATGTTTGGGATTGGTATTTTGGTAATGATGGCGTTAGTTGGTGCTAGTTTAATTATTAGCTTAATATCTGGATTGTTTGCGTTAATACCATTTATAGGTGTAGTAATACAAATGGCGATACAAACCTTGTTTGGAGCCATTATGATGGCATTAATCGTTTCTACCATAGTTGGCTTGTATTACCGTTATGCACCCGATTTAAACAGTACCGCTGATAACGATTTAATTGCTGAATTAGGAGAAGATTAATAATAGATTGCGAATAAACGTACCGTTACGTTTATTCGGTTGTTAGCAAAAATTATGAAGTATAATCTGACTTTAGCATTATTATTTTCATTTTCCATCCTTTTTTCTCAAGAAAGAGTTGATAGTTTAACTGACATTATAGTTCGTCAATTAATTTCAGAACCATTTGATTATAGAGACTACCATAGTCAGGAAAAAGAAATCTCTCAATACATGGCACTTGAAAATCTCAAAAAAACAGCATCCACAACTGATTTGAAAATATTACTAAACCATAAAGACAAATATATTAGAGCATGTTCTTATTTAGCCTTAAGTACACGAGAAAATATTGATTTATTCCCTTTTCTTACTAAAAATATAAATGACACAAATTTAATAGAAAGTCGTTTTTCATGTACAAGAAGTAAACAAACTTTAGGGGAATTCTATTTAAGAAAAGCAGATATCTATATTAATACAAGTATAAGAAATCAAATTATCGATAGTTTGTTAATTTATGAATGTCCAGATATTAAACGTGGTCTAGAAAACAACTATAACAGATTTTACAGGGAAGCAAAAAAAAGCAATTATGTTGATTCAATTTTATGGTTTGGTTGGGAAAATTATAACATTTTAGAACTTAATGGGTTTGAACATTTTTTTAATTCAAATAAAAGACGAGCTATAAATAACATTAAGAAATATTATAAAGAAAATTCTTTTTGTAACTCAAAGAATAAGTATTCTCTTTGTTTTCTAGGAGATGATTTATTAACAGAAAAGATCATTGATATTCTACTTCAAATCGATTCTGTGAAAATGAAGACTACCATTATTAATTACTTGCAACTAGAATTGAGATATGAATTTTCTCTATTTGAAAAAATTTTAGTTAAGAAATTATCAGAGATTAACGAAGAAAATATTAACCATAATTTACTTAATATTTTAAGAGAGGTTGAAGATCCTTATATATACACTTTTGTTATAGATCTTTATCGAAACCAAATGAACTCAAAATTCAAAAAAAGAATCAGAACTGATATTAAGAATATATTAAAAAAAGAGCTTTGGGAAGAAGATTACATGATCGAACTAAAAAAAAGATATAAAATAATTGGGCTATAATCAACTTTTGCTAACATTCTATATATAATATGCTTTGTTGCTGGCATTTCAGCTTTGTGAAACATGGGCAGTTTACACCATAATTTTTGCTTGTGCTACAAGCAAATAAGTTGCAAGTTGCATCCTTGCATAGGTTGGTTTGCTTTGGTTCTGTTTATTTGTTTCACACTAAACTGGTACTTTGGCAAAAATTATTACTTTTATAAGTACTTGAAACAGCAAAGCACGTTTCATACACATGCGTTAACCACAATTAAATATGAAATGAGAAAAATAGCTATATTAATAACAGTATTTTTTATATCAAATAGTATTGGAGCGCAAGATGTTATGAAGAAGTTACTGCTAAAAGAAGGTGCTGTAAGTAATATAAAACATAACAAACTAAACATAAGCACTTTTCTACAAGTTTATGATGATAAATCAGAAGCTCATTTAATTGGAAACATCTACCTTAGAGTTGATAATAATAGTGAACCGATAGTAGATTTTTATATTGATAATAATAAGCTAACAAAAGGATATTATACCAAAATATATAATAACTACTTTTTCACTTTTACAATTGAAAATAATAATAAATATCTAATTATAGAACAAGCGCAATTTGGGAAAGCATTTACATTGTCAAGTAATGGAAGTTCAACAATAGGTAATAAGAATGATTTAGTAGAAATAGAAATTACAGATTACGTGCACGAATCGGGATACGATGCTCCTACTGAAGATGACAAAAGGAGCTATTTTAGTGATGTACTTTATACTTTAAGAGTAAAAGTAAGAGATGTTGTAAAATACATTAATTTTTATAGTTCAGAAGTTAAAGACAATTTCGTTATTGAAATAGGAAGCTATAACATCCTAATTCTATCTGATCTTTATAAAGATTCATTAGCCTTAATTGAAATGATTATTAACAAAGAAGAAAAGTAATTTACAACAACCCTTCAATAATTTTTTCGATAGAGTAACCGTCAGCCTCAGCTTTGTAGTTACGCACAATACGGTGGCGTAAAATTGGTTCAGCTACAGCCTTAACATCTTCAATGTCTGGCGAATATTTACCATTAATAGCTGCATGGCATTTTGCTCCAATAATTAAATATTGCGAGGCTCTTGGTCCTGCACCCCAACTTAGGTAATTGTTTACAACTTCAGATGCAAATGGATTACCAGCTCTGGTACTCGAAGCCAATTTAACAGCATATTCCATTACATTATCTGCAACAGGTAACTTTCTAATTAATTGCTGAAAGAAAATGATTTCTTTCGCATCCATTATTTTATTTAGCTGTACATGAGTATCAGTAGTGGTATTTTTTACAATAGCTAGCTCTTCTTCGTATTTTGGATAATCTACCCATACATTAAACATAAAGCGGTCTAATTGAGCTTCAGGTAACGGGTAAGTTCCCTCCTGCTCTATTGGGTTTTGTGTAGCTAACACAAAAAATGGTTCGTCTAATTTATATTGGTGTCCGGCAGCAGTAACCGTTCTTTCTTGCATTGCTTCTAACAAAGCCGATTGTGTTTTAGGTGGAGTTCTGTTAATCTCATCAGCTAAAATAATATTAGCAAATAAAGGCCCTTTAATAAACTTAAAATTTTTGCTTTCATCTAAAATTTCAGAACCAATAATATCAGAGGGCATTAAATCTGGAGTAAACTGTATTCTGTTAAAATCTAACCCTAATGAGTTAGAAATAGTGCTTACCAATAAAGTTTTGGCTAAACCAGGCACACCAACTAATAAGCAATGTCCTCTACTAAAAATGGAAATTAATACATTTTTAATTACATCATCTTGCCCAACAATTACTTTGCTTATTTCTTTAGTAAGGTCTTTATATCTACCTACAAAAGCATCAACTGCTTCTACTTCTGATTTATAATTATTTTCTGCCATATTTAATTTCTATCAACTAAAAATACTAAAATAGATTTACTTCACCCACACATTTTCAAATTCACAAGTCTTATAGTCATCATCTAATTTTATATAAGTCTGACTAATTTTATTGTTAATCCATTTAGATGTATTTTCATTTTGTTTACTTACTAAAGCAGCATTTTGTATTTTATCATAATCTTGATCTAAATTAGCTTTGTGTGGGTCAGTTTTGGTAATTAGTTTAATAATTCTATACCCTTTTTTACCATCTTGTCCTTGAGCAGGAACTGGCAAAGATATTTCTCCAACACTCATTTTTTCTATACTATAATAAATTTGAGGGTTTACCTGGTCTATTAAAAATACTGAATTACCTGCATTTGGATTTACAGCTAAACCTCCATTTTTATTGGTTTGTTTATCATCAGAATATCTTTCTGCTAATTGTTCAAACGTTAAGGTATCTGTTGTTAAAAGCGCATGCACACTATCTGCTAAATTTTTAGCTTTTTGTACTTGTTCATCACCAATTTTAACTTTCACCAAAATATGTCTAACATTTACTTTTTGCCCTCTTCTATCAATTAGCTGCATAATATGAAACCCAAATTCGGTTTCTACAATCTCTGAAACAGCTTGATTTTTTAATTTAAAAGCAACTACAGAAAATTCGGTTACCAACTCCCCTCTTCCTAAAAAACCTAGCTCCCCACCATTTTTAGCAGAACCTTCATCTTCAGAATACAATATTGCTAACGTAGAAAAATTCTCTCCATTAATGATACGATCTCTAAAACCTTTAATTCGTTCTCTTGCTTCTTCTTTTTCTTCGCTACTCTCTTTTGCGTTTATCAATATTTGAGCATATTCAACTTCCGACTCAATTGTAGGAATACTATCTGCCTCTAAGTTTTTAAAATAAGCTCTCACTTCTTTTGGAGTAACTTTAATATCAGACATAATTTTACTCTGCATTCGCTGGCTAGTCATTTGATCTTTAACAATAATTCTAAACTCTTCTTTAATCTCTAACATTGATTTTTTATAGTATTGTTCCAGTTTTTTTTCTGAACCAATTTGAGCAATAAAGTAATTCATTCTTCTATCAATTTCAGATTCAACTTCATTCTCACTAACAACAACACTATCCAAATCTGCTTGATGTAATAAAAGCTTTTGATATAAAATTTCCTCAAGCATTTCACATTTCACTTTATCATCAATTAAAACACCATTGGCTCTAAGCGAAACTATTTGAGTCTCCAAATCAGATTTTAAAATTACATTATCACCAATAACCGCAATTATTTTATCCAATACCTTACCGTCTTCTTGTGCTACTAACTGAAAAGATGTAGCAAATAATAAAGTAAGGGCAATTATATATTTATTTCTCATTTTTAACATTATCATAAATTTCTATTTCCTTATTTAAAAAGGCTTCCTCGTATAAATCAGTTCTAATTTTACTCATCAACTTTGTTTTTCTTTTATTGATGATAATACTTTTAATGTTTGCTGCTTCAAAACTTAACGGAGCAACACCATTTTTTAATTTATACATTGTAATGTATGCAAAGTAATATGAAAGTGAATCTTCAGCTTCTACATTTTTTACATTTTTTAAAAAAACATCCGTTGCTGTAATGTTTAACGGAATTTCCTTTTTTAATTCTTCAAACAATATCCATTGGCCATCATTAAAATGGAACTTTTCAGCATATTGATGAGACAATTCTTTTAATTTTTCAATATCCTCGGGCTTTGTAGATTTATAAAGCTTTCTTATCTTATTAACTTGAGGAGCATTTTTAAGCACTTTTAAATACCTTACCTTAACAATGTCATCTGTTAACTCAAAGTTTTGTTTATTAATATCATAAAAGGCTTCAATCTCTTCTTTGGTTACTATTGTATCTAAACGCTGACTAATTAATTCTTTTTCGTAAGTAAAAATGATTAATGATTTTCGATAATCTTCTAATTGTTTTTCAAAATCAGTTTCATTTCCTTTTAAATTTAATTCTGCTTTTTGAAGAATTAAATTTTCTTTAATCCAACTTTGTATATAACTATTGATGATAAGAATACTATCTTCTTTTGCCGATCCTTCAGGAACTATGCTTACAATATCTGAAAGCATCAACTGTTTGTTTTTTACCCTTGCAACAGCACCATCTAGTTTTTCTTCTTCAAAAAAAGAACAAGAAGTTATACTAATTATCAATAACATTGTTAATACTCTCATATACTTTAACTCAAATGCAATATTAACGGCTTATATTGTTGTATAGTGATTACTTAACTAATTTTAACACTTCTTTATCAACAGTAACTTTGTATTTAGCTTTTAACTCCTTTACCCATTCTGTTTCTAAATAATTTTGATAGTCCGAAGTAATTAATCCCTTGATTTGATCTAACTCCTTAGGTGTTGGAGCTAAAACATCTTCTACTTCAACAATAGTTACACTTTTATCATTTTTAATACTTGATTGCGTTCCTTTAGTCCAAGTAGCTTTATCAACATCGTCATTATCTCCCTTAGAAAATTTACCTTCTTCAATCTTCAGTGCTAATTGGCTATCAGTATTAATCATTTCTAATATTTGAGCATTCGTATAACCTTTTTTAGCTTTCTTCTTTAATATTTTCTGAACCTTAGCGGCAATATCAGCATTGTCACAAACATATAAAGTAGCTTTTACTCGTTGATCATACATGTATTTAGTTTTGTGTTGCTCATAAAATCCATGTAATCCAGCACTATCTTTAACTGCTTTCGACCATACTTTTTCATCAGTTAAATCAAACAATAAAATACCATCTCTATACTCTTTCATTAATAATCTAAACTCTTCATTTGTTTTTGATAAACGAGAATCTGTAAATTCAATGGCCGTTTTTTCTACTAACCCTTCATATATGTTATTAATTTCTAACACCATATTTGCATCTGTTTTACCTTTTGGAGAAGCTTTTTCCAAGTAGTTAGCAAAATCAGTTTGTGTATACTCCACTTTATCTCCATCTTTCGCATAAAAAGCGAACATCAGTTTATTATTTTTACCTGCTTTATCTGCTGTCCATTCTCCTTTTAAATATTGATCTTTTGTAATTAATTTATAAAAATCATCTCTCTCTTTTATATTTTCTACAAAACCATTTTCTATTTTAATCTTGTTTATTAATGCCTCTTTACTTTTGTTAGATCTAGAATCTCTTGAAACTTTAGCTTTAATTGTATTGTATAAGTCATCATAAGATTCTAATTCTTTTAACCCTAACCTTTTAATAATATGCCAACCATATTCTGTTTTAATTGGTTGAGAAATATCTCCATCATTTTTTAAAGCATAAGCTGCATTCTCATAAGATTCAACCATCTTTCCAGTATTAAACTCTGGTAATTCTCCACCTTTTCTTGCAGAACCTTGATCATCAGAAAATTGTTTTGCTAAAGCAGCAAAATCTTGCCCTTCGGTAGTTAATTTTTGGTATATCTCATCAATTTTTTGTTTTTTTGCTTTTTGGTCCTCATCAGATTCTTTAGCATCCATTTTAACCATAATGTGTGCAGTTTTAATTACTCCTCTTGCAGGTCGCTTGTCTGAAACTGTAAGTATGTGATATCCAAACTTAGTTTTTATTGGCATAGAAACATCACCAATTTTAGTTGTATAAGCAGCAGTTTCAAAAGGATAAACCATGTGTAATGCAGAAAAATAACCTAAATCTCCACCATTTTTTTGTGCAGATGGATCAGATGAGTTTTCTTTAGCCAATTTTGTAAAGTCTTCACCTGCTAAAACTCTTTTTCTAAGTTTCATTACTTTATTGTAAGCTTCCAATGTATCTGCTGGAGAAGCACCTTCTTTAACTTCAATTAGAATGTGAGCAGCTCTAATATCTTGCTTCATTCTCTCATAAGCCTCTTTTATTAATCCTTCTGTAACTTCTTTATCGGTTAAATAAGGTTGAGCTAGTTGAGTTCTGTAGCCTTTTAATTCATTAATAAATTTAGGTAAAGTATCATACCCTAAAGCCTCAGCTTCTCTTACTTTTAATTTAAATTTGATGTATAAATCCAAATACTCATTAATAGATTCTTGAGTAATTTTCTCGTTGTTTTTATTTTTATTAAAAATGGCATTAAATTCAGATATCTTAACATCACTACCACCAATAGTTAATAAAACAGGATCTTTTTCTTGTGCTTTTAAAGTAAATGCTGAAACACTAATTAATAATACTAAAACAATTTTTTTCATACTGTTATTTTAATTTAATTGATTATCTTCTTGAATAATTTGGAGCCTCTCGAGTAATAGTAATATTATGTGGATGACTTTCTGTTATTCCAGAACTAGTTATTCTTATAAATTTTGCTTTTTTCAATTCTTCAATGTTTTTTGCTCCGCAATATCCCATTCCAGCTCTTAACCCTCCTACCATTTGATAAATTACTTCGCTTAAAAATCCTTTGTAAGGAACTCTACCAGAAATTCCTTCGGGTACTAATTTACTAATATCATCTTCAACATCTTGGAAATATCTATCTTTTGAACCTTTTTGCATTGCTTCAATAGATCCCATTCCTCTGTATGCTTTAAATTTTCTACCTTCGTAAATGATGGTTTCTCCTGGTGATTCATCAACCCCAGCAAACAAAGAACCTGCCATGATAGAATCTGCACCACCAGAAATTGCTTTTACAATATCTCCTGTAAATTTAATTCCGCCATCAGCAATCAATGGAACACCTGTTCCTTTTAATCCTTCTGCAACCATCATAACCGCTGATAATTGCGGAACTCCAACTCCTGCAATAATTCTTGTTGTACAAATTGAACCAGGCCCAATTCCTACTTTAACTCCATCTGCGCCAGCTTCAACTAAAGCTTTTGCTGCTTCAGCTGTTGCGATGTTTCCTACAACGACTTCTAAATTTGGATATTGTGCTTTTACTCTTTTTAACGTTTCTATAACACCTTTTGAGTGACCGTGTGCTGTATCAATAATAATTGCATCAACACCCGCTTTATATAAAGCATCAACTCTTTCCATTACATCAGCTGTTACTCCAACTCCTGCTGCAACTCTTAATCTACCAAAACTATCTTTACATGCGTTAGGCTTTAATTTAACCTTGGTAATATCTTTATAAGTAATTAAACCGATTAATTCATTATTATCATTAACAACAGGTAACTTTTCAATTTTATATTCCTGTAAAGTTTCTCTTGCTATTTCTAAATCTGTACTTTTTGTAGTAATTACTTTATCTCCAGCTGTCATAATATCTTTGATAGCAGCAGTCATGTCTTTTTGAAACCTCAAATCTCTATTAGTAACTATACCAACCAATACCTTTTTATTATCAACAACAGGTATTCCCCCAATTTTATGTTTAGCCATTAAATCTAAAGCATCACCTACATTTGCGTCTACTGATAAAGTAACAGGATCTTGAATCATACCACTTTCTGAACGCTTTACAATCCTTACCTTTTCTGCTTGCTGCTCAATGGTCATGTTTTTATGCAAAACTCCAATACCACCTTCTTGAGCAATAGCTATAGCTAATTTAGACTCAGTAACTGTATCCATAGCTGCAGAAACTATTGGTACATTTAACTTTATTCCTCTTGTAAATTGAGTTGAAACATTCACTTCTCTTGGTAAAATGTCTGAATATGATGGTACCATCAGTACATCATCATAAGTTAAACCTTCTCCAATAATTTTATCTGATTGATTACTCATGAATTTTGGTATTAAAATTCGAGCAAAATTAACAAAAAATAGAAGTTTTTAGGTGTTTATATTAGTTAATTATCTGTTAATTTTGAATCCTAACAATGGATGAACAAATTAAATACCCACAATATCGAAAATACAGTAATGGTAAATCTTTTTTTAAAATAATTTCTAACGATGAGTTTGAAGAAATTCAGGTTTTAGGATCTAGCAAAACAATTCATTATTTTAAAGCTAAAATATTACCTGATAGAAATTATATTGCTGATTTAATAACTAATGAGAATAACCACTGGTTAAATTGTGAGAGTAAAGAATATGAAAGTTTAAAAGAAACTATTCATAAAATAAATCCTCGTAATCCATAGCATCTTCACCAAAAGCCTCCACATTATCATTAGAAACTAAATATGTACTCTTATTTCCTGCTTTTTTAGAGAAAAATAATTGATATTCTGTATTATCTTCTGCAGCAACCATGTAAATCATTGCATGTTCTTTATTTTTAGCTGAAGTTAAGTCTGCTTGACAAATTGGACATTCAAAATCCACCAGTTCGCCTTTCTCTAACTGAAATTTTTCATGGTGTAAATAATTGTATTCTCCAACTTTAGGGCTTAATAATATTAATCCTTTGTGTCTCTTATGAGTTTTAGTAGCAAACACCAAATACCCCCCTACATTTAAGTGTCCGTTACATTTTGAGCACATATAATCATTATCCTTTAAAGCCATAGCTATCTATTTTAGTTGTTAAATATCTTTTTTGAAAGTTAGTAATTTAAAAAATTATAAAAATGATTTTACTCAGATTTTTGTTGACAATCGATTTTCCCTAATTTCGCGTTTATAATTTATTTTTTTATGAAAGAGTTTTTAGCTAAGGAATTTTATTACAATAATGTTGGTGATTGGGGAATTACTATCCTTATTATTTTAGCATCAGTTATAGCAGGAAAAATTATATATTGGTTTTTTGGTAATGTAGTTAAGAAGTTAACGGCTAAAACAAAAACTAGAATAGACGACATTATTGTTGACATGATTGAAGAGCCTGTTATTTTGGCGCTTACAATTGCTGGTTTATGGTACGGTTTACACCGATTAGAATTCCCTGAAAATTGGTACGACTGGATGGGGAAAGTTTATCATATTTTGCTTACCGTAAATGTTACTTGGTTAATTGCTCGTTTATTTGATGCTATTATTGAAGAATATGTTGTGCCACTTACCGAAAAAACAGAAAGCGATTTAGATGATCAGGTGATACCTGTAGTTAGAAAAGGATTAAGAGCTGCTATATGGATTTTAGGAATTATTGTCGCCCTAAATAATGCTGGTTATGATGTTGGTGCTTTAATTGCTGGGTTAGGTATTGGAGGTTTAGCCTTAGCAATGGCAGCTAAAGATTCGGTGTCCAATATTTTTGGTGGGATAATGATTTTTACCGACAAGCCTTTTAAAATTGGTGATCGTATAAAAATTAATGGTTTTGATGGTTCTATAGAAGAAATTGGATTAAGAACAAGTAGAATGAGAACGTTAGAAGGAAGATTAGTCACCATTCCTAACTCTCAGTTTACTGGAAACATGGTTGAAAATGTTACTGCCGAGCCTACCCGCAAAGTAATTTTAAATATTGGGCTAACCTACGAAATGACAGCTGCTCAAATGCAGAAAGGAATTGAGTTATTGAAAGAAATAGCCGCAAACAATCCTGATGTTGAAGAGAATTACTTGGTATCATTTAATGCTTTTAATGACTTTTCTTTAGGTATCATGTTTATTTATTACATTAAAAAAGAAAGCGACATATTAAACACTCAAACGGCTATTAATATTGACATTTTAAGCAAATTTAATGAGAACGGGTTAGAAATGGCTTTCCCAACACAAACGCTATATCACAAGAAAGAAGACTAAGAATTAACCACCAACAATTGCTTGTGCCAGCTATCTTTTAAAGGTACTTTCCATTTACTATCAAACTCTGCTTTAGTAGTAATAGTGTTATTAAAAACAATGGTGTTTTCGTTAATTTCATTGTCTGCTAATAAAGTAGCGAAATCATTCATATGAACTACTTCTACTTTATCATCTTTTTTATAGGCTTGTATCATTCTGTTTACAAACTCTACTTCTATTTCTTGCTCTAGTTGCTTCATTAACTTAACAGAAGCATCTTGTGCTCTACCACACATCGTATCGCCTTGTTCATCAACAAAAAGTACAACAAAT
Organism: Vicingaceae bacterium; assembly: GCA_037969435.1. Lineage (GTDB taxonomy): Bacteria > Bacteroidota > Bacteroidia > Flavobacteriales_E > Vicingaceae. The sequence goes on along the minus strand of JBBKXK010000017.1, from coordinate 200,977 downwards.
AAATTATCAAAAATCTCAAAAGTTCCGGTAAGCATTTTACCATGCGATTCCCAAGTAGAAAGGAAATGATCAATTTGTACTCTCAAATAATCAACTTCATCTTTATCCAATACTTTGCTGCTTTGGTAAATCCAAACTTTTGCATTATCGGGGTATTTAGTGTAGTCTTCGTTCATTTTGTTTGTTTTTTCGTCATTGCGAGGAAGAATGACGAAGCTATCTGCTTAATGAGATTGCTTCACTACGTTCGCAATGACGGCATTCGTTTTCTTACAAATCGTTTGCAGTTGCTATTAGCTCTGCTAAATCAAATACTTGTACTTCCGTTGCTTTCTCTTTTAATTTAACACCATCTGTCATCATGGTCATACAAAAAGGACAACCAGTTGCAATAATATCTGGTTTTATCTCTAAAGCTTCTTCAGTACGTTCTATATTAATTTCTTTGTTTCCTTTTTCTGCTTCTTTAAACATTTGTGCGCCACCTGCTCCACAACATAAACCTTTAGATTTACATCTTTTCATTTCTACCAATTCTGCATCTAGTTTTTCTATTAAGTTACGAGGAGCTTCATAAACATCATTTGCTCTTCCTAAATAACAAGGATCGTGAAATGTTATTTTTTTACCTTTAAAAACTCCACCCTCTACTGTTAATTTTCCTGCATTAATTAATTCTTGTAAATATTGTGAATGATGTTTTACTTCGTAATTCCCACCCAATTCTGGGTATTCATTTTTTAAGGTATTAAAACAGTGTGGACAAGTAGTTACAATACTTTTTACTTCATAAGCATTTAGTACCTGTATATTACCCATTGCCTGCATTTGAAACAAAAATTCATTTCCTGCACGTTTAGCTGGGTCTCCAGTACAGCTTTCTTCAGTACCTAATACAGCAAAATTAACGCCTACCTTGTTTAATATTTTAACAAAGGCTCTCGTTATTTTTTTTGCTCTATCATCAAAACTTCCTGCACAACCTACCCAAAACAGTACTTCAGGTTGTTGTCCTGAAGCCATCATTTCGGCCATTGTTGGTACTTTTAATTCGCTCATCTTATTTTATTTTTCAAAAACTTCTATTACCGCTTTTTCTGTTGTTAAGTCTGTAAACCTACCTTCATAACGAGTTGCTCTAACTATATGGTTATCTATCCAATGGTAATTTCCGCCTCTAGGCTTTCCCATTAACATTCCATGGTATTTAAACCCGTGTATTTTCAACCATTCTTCAGTAACGGCTCTGTGTTCTTCAACTCTCGAAGTAAAAAATGTAATCACATGCCCTTCGTCATACCATTTATTAATGGTTTCTAATGCGCCATCAAAAACTTTAGCTGTTATCATTCGCTCTGGCTCTTCATTCGGTATGTCATCGCAAATAGTCCCATCTATGTCAATCATAAAGTTTTTCATCCCTCCTGGTAAACCAGGACTAATTTTTTGACCATCTACTATTTGTTCAACTAATTTTGCAGTCATTTATTCTTCGTTTTTCCAATTTAAACGATCTGCCTGAGCAAATTGCCAAGGAGCACCATTGTTTTCTATATTTGTAAAAACACCTGTCCATTCTGCAGGAGCTTTAGACTCTTCCATAATTAAATACCTTCTTAAATCTACAATAACCGATAATGGGTCATTGTTAACAGGACAAGCTTCTGTACATGCATTACAACTCGTACAAGCTAATAATTCTTCCTCAGTAATATAATCTCTCAACAATGATTTCCCATCATCAAAAGCTGCTGCTCCTTTATTTTTAGCAGTTCTAATTCCTTTACCTACTACTTCTAATCGATCTCTCGTGTCCATCATGATTTTACGAGGAGAAAGCGTTTTTCCTGTAATATTAGCAGGACAAACATCAGTACATCTTCCACATTCGGTACAAGTATAACTGTCCATCAACTGTTTCCAAGTTAAATCGGTTACATCTTTAGCTCCAAATCTTTCTGGTTCACCTACAGGTTCCGCAGGAGCTGCATAAGGATCAGCCTCTGGATCAAACATTAACGAAACTTCTTTTGTTACAGCTTCCATGTTATTAAACTTACCTTTTGGCAATAAGTTAGCATAAAAAACATTTGGAAATGCCAACATAATGTGAAAATGCTTAGAGTATGGCAAATAGTTTAGGAAAGCAAAAATCCCGACAATGTGAAACCACCAAGTTCCTCTTTCTAATATTATTAGACTTGATTGGCTCATTCCATCAACCAAACCAACTAAATGTCTACTAATTGGAAAAGAACCTACTTGTATGTAATGTTCGCTACCCAATACTTGTAGTTGAGTATCAGCTGCATTCATTAATAAAAATGCACTCATTAATAAAATCTCTGTAATTAAAATAAGGTTGGCATCAGTTTTTGGCCAACTCGTCATTTCAGCTCCAAAAAATCGTTTTATCCTTAAAACATTTCTTCTAATTAAAAAGATAACACAAGCAACTAAAACTAATAAAGCTAAACCTTCGAATGCAGAAATTAAAAATTTGTACAATCCGCCCATAAAGGCAAAAATTCTATGTTGACCAGTAATACCGTCAATAACAATTTCTAAAACCTCAATGTTAATAATGATAAAACCTACATACACAACTATATGCAATAAACCCGCAACAGGACGAACAACCATTTTAGATTGTCCCAATGCTACTTTTGCCATTAAACTAAATCGCTTTGATTTATTGTCTGACCTATCTAAATCTTTACCGAGCTTAATGTTTTGAATAATTGTTCTAACATTTTTGGCAAATAAGCCAATGGCTACGAGTAAAATTAGAATAAATATTATGCTAGAAATATTCATTAAGTTTTATGTTTTAACTAATCTTTTACTTTTTTATCTTTTCTTCCAAAAATTGAGAAATGCACATATCTTTTTGGATTCTCTCTCATATCAATCATCAGCTTATCCATGTCTTTACTCACCATTTCAAGGTTTTGGTACAAACTATCGTTATGCATTAATTGACCTAAAGTACCTTCACCTCTATTTACTTTATCCATTACAGCAGAAATGCCATCTAAAGCTTTTTGAGCTTTTTCTAACGTTGCTTTCATGTTTAAGGCAGCTAAAGAATCTCCTAAATTTTTATATGTTTTTAAGGTAGGTTTAACAGATGTGTTAATGGTAGAATTTAAGTTTTTAGCTAACTCATCATAGCTTTGCATGGTGGTGCTTAAATTAGCTAAAGCAGCTGATAAATTTCGTTTATTTTTATCGTTTAACACATCATTTAGATTTGCCATAGTAGCTTTAAACTCGGTAACTGCAGAGTCCATTGACATCATTAAATTTTCTGCTTTTTGCTTAATTGGTAATATTTGTTCTGAAACATCATCTAACATTGATTTTTCAAAAAATGATTGAACTGTATCTCCTGCAAGTAATTCTTTAGAAGAATCTCCCAATTTTAAACCAATTGCTTTCGAACTTAATAAATCTAAACTTACTAAATTGGCAATAGAGTTATTCGGAATTTTAATGGTTTTATCAGTAATAGTCATAGCAACAATAATGTTACCTGACTGATCAGGATTAAAATAAATATCATTAACCACCCCTACTTGAAAACCATTTACCAATACTGGTGATGATTTTACCAACCCACCAACAGAAGGGTATTCTGTATAAATAATTTTAGATGCAAAAAGAATGTTTCTTCCCTTTAAAAAGTTATATCCCCAAACCAATATTGCAATTGCAAAAATAGCTACAAAACCAACCTTAATTTCTTTGGATAACTTCATTCAATTTAATTATGCTGCAAATATCGTTAATGTGATTTGATATAGCAAGTTTAAAAACTGCAAATCAAACTTACTTTTGAAGATTAATAGCCTCGCTTATTGCAATTCTTTCTCCATCAGAAAATGCAACAATAAAAGCATCTTCAAAACCTTTAGCCCTTAATTGCAATTGCAACCTATTTGCATCCGTCATATTTTTTTCGTTTCCAACGGTGTACCTATACAACCCACCTGCCTCATAGATACTAACATCTTCAACTCCTTTAAAATTTTCTGGCAACAACTCTAACTTAATGGATGATGTGGCAATTTGGATTTTAAAAACCACTCCTTTTTCCACTTCAGGTGCTTTATCTTTTTTCTTGTGATGTTTTTTATCTTCTTTTTCATCAACTACCTTAGGTGGAACTTCTTTTTTCTCTTCTACTTTTTCTGGTTGTTCGTTATGATCTTGTGTTTTAAATTCCAACTCGTATTTATAATCTTTAAATGCTCTAAAAATTGCTGAAGACATGTATTCTTGTCCTATACCAGAAGTTAAAAATTTTTCCTCTTCTTCGTTTGTTAAAAACCCAGTCTCAATCAATACACTTGGCATGCTGGTTTGGTGCAACACTAAGAAACCTGCTTGTTTTACCCCTCTGTTTTTTCTTCCAACTCTATCGGTAAATTGTGTTTGGATTTTAGACGCAAAACTTAAACTCTGCTCTATAAAAGCATTTTGTCTCATCGTTAACACAATGTATGATTCTGGTGAGTTGGGATCAAAATCTTCGTACTTTGTTTTGTAATCATCCTCTAATAAAATGGCAGAATTTTCTCTTTTTGCTACATTTAAGTTCGCTTCTGTTTTGTGCAACCCCATTACAAAGGTTTCTGTTCCTAAAGCTCCTTTATTATCAGAAGCATTGGCATGAATACAAATAAACAAGTCTGCTTTAGCTTTATTGGCAACATCTGCTCGCTCCCATAGTTTCAAATATACATCTGTAGTTCTAGTGTAAACCACTTTTACATCTGCAAAATTATCTTCAATGTACTTTCCTAATTTTAGTGCAATGGCTAATGCCACATCTTTTTCTTTAGAACTTGCTCCTTGGCAACCGCCATCATGTCCTCCATGACCAGCATCGATACACACTACTTTAACACCAAATAAATCAGATTTATCTAACGCATGTGTTGACTGAGAAACCAATAATCCCAACAACACAAGAAAACAAGACATTAAGCGTTTATTCATTATTTGAGTTATAAATATGTTAATACAATACTTTTTACTTGTACAAAAGTTATTTTTTTTAGCTTTGATGTCTCAAAGAAAATAGTTAATTATCACAACTTTAATGTTAATAATTCTTATCAAAACGTTTGCTAAACACCATTTATTGATAAGAAATTAGCTTTTGATGGAATACAACTTTTATACCAAGCCTTTTAGCTCCATTTTTACCTTATTAGCTGCCTTACTGCTTTTTTGTGTAACACCTACTACCACTGTTTTTGGGCAAGATGTTTATACTTTAAAAACCAATTCTATTGCAATTGACACTTTAATTTCTCCTGATGCATTAGAATCAAAAGTGAGCTACAAAGCGAAAGATTCTATCCGTTTTGACATGAAAAGTAAGTTGGTCTATTTATTTGGTTCCTCAGAAGTTTATTATGAAAACATAGAGCTGAAAGCTGAAGAAATAGAGATAGACATGGACTCTAACACTGTTTTAGCTCGTGGAAAACAAGATTCAACCGGTAAATGGTTTGGCGAACCTGTTTTTAAAGAAAATGGACAAGAAGTTAAATCACATGAAATAAAATACAATTTTGATACGAAAAAAGGATTAATCATCAATGCTGTTACGCATGAAGGCGAAAATTACATACACGGTGAAAAAATTTACAAAACACCTGATGACATTTTATACATCAAAAATGGAAAATACACCACCTGTAATTTAGACCATCCGCACTACTTTTTTAGTGCACGCAAGCTTAAAATAATACCTGAAGATAAAATCATAACAGGTCCTGCGAACTTAGTTATAGAAGATGTTCCTACTCCTTTAGGAATTCCTTTTGGATTTTTCCCGAACTCTAACAAGCAAAAATCTGGAATTCTTATCCCTAGCCCTGGAGAAAGTGCTCAATACGGTTTTTTCTTATTAGGCGGTGGATATTATTGGGCGGTAAGCAATAACATTAGCACACAGTTTACTGGAGATTTTTACACCAAAGGGAGTTGGGCAGGAAACTGGTTAACGAACTATAAAAAACGTTATAAGTATAGTGGTAATTTTAATACCAACTATTCTGTTTTTAAAGATGGTTATAAAGAGTTTCCAGGATATGCAGAAACAAGTAACTTTTTTGTAAGATGGAATCATACACAAGACCCAAAAGCACGGCCAAACAGTATATTTTCTGCAGATGTAAACTTTGGTAATAGTGAAAACTACACCAACAACTTTAACAGTACTGGAACTCAATATTTAACTACTTCTTTTAACTCTTCTGTTTCTTACCGAAAATCATGGACAGGAAAGCCTTTTAACATGTCTATTAACGGTTACCATAGTCAGAACACATTAAACAAAACCGTTACCTTACGTTTGCCGGAGCTTGCTTTTAATGTTTCTCGTATTTATCCGTTTAAGCAAAAATCTAATTTTGGAAAACAAAGCTTTTACGAAAAAATTGGCTTGAGCTACTCTATGAATACTAAAAATGAAGTTACTGCTCAAGATACTTTGTTTAGTACCAGAAACTTTGACTTACTTCAAAAAGAGTTTAAAAATGGGATGAAACACTCTGTACCATTAAGCACTTCGTTTAAAGTGTTGAAGAACTTTACGGTAAACCCATCATTTAACTACTCTGAAATTTGGTATTTAGAGTCTGTTCGTAAAAGCTTAGATGCTTCAACTAATATAGAAAAAGCTGATACTGTAGCTGGTTTTGTGAGAGGAAACACTTACAGTTCTTCCGTTAGTTTAACTACTAAAATATATGGTATGTATCAATACAGAGGCAAAGTAATTAAAGCATTGAGACACGTTATGACTCCAAGTATTGGCTTCTCTTACACTCCAGAAAATAATAGCGGAATAAGAAGCTATACTGATTCTACAGGAAACTCAGTGGACTACTCTATTTTTCAAAATGGAATTTATGGAACTACCAACACTGCTGAAGCAGGCTTAATTAATTTAGGTTTGCTAAACAACTTTGAAATGAAAGTTAGAAACCGAAAAGATAGCTTAGGACAAGACTCTAAAATTAAGTTGTTAGAAAATTTAAGCATCAACACCAGCTACAATGTTGCAGCAGATTCGTTAAACTGGAGCAACATACAAATAGGAGCAAGAACCTACATCTTAAAAAAGATATCGTTAAACGTTAACAGCAGCTTTGATCCTTATGTATTAGACTCTAACACAACTACAACTCAAATTTCAAGGATAAACAACTCTGAATTAGAACGAAACGGACGATTAGGAAGACTAACATCTGCCAGTGCAGCAATTGGCTTCTCTTTAAGAAGTAAAACCACTACAAAACCTACAGAAAGCGAATACGGAACAGAACAAGAGTTAGAATACATTAGGGCAAACCCAGATGCTTACATTGATTTTAATGTGCCTTGGACCTTAAACATGAACTACAACATCCGTTACTCTAAACCGCTTTACCAATCTAGTGTAATACAAACATTAAACTTTTCGGGAGATTTTAGTTTAACACCTAAATGGAAAGTTGGTTTTAACTCTGGTTACGATTTTGAACAAAAAGACCTCTCTTACACTTCTATAGACATTTACAGAGATTTACACTGTTGGGAAATGATGTTTAACTGGATTCCTTTTGGGCAACGACAAAGTTATTTGTTTACCATAAAAATTAAATCGGCTATTTTACAAGATTTAAAGTTGACCAGACGAAGCATTGCCAATGTATTTTAGCTTCCTTATCTTTAACAAAATTTTACAACATGACGATTAAAAAAATTTCTGCTTCGGCCTTATTAATATTAGCTGCGACTACAATTAACGCTCAAAAAATTACCTATCCTGATGTTGAACAAGGCGATGTAGTAGAAGATTATTTTGGAACACAAGTAAGCGACCCTTACCGCTGGTTAGAAGATGAAAATTCTGAGGCTACCAAAAACTTTGTGGAACAACAAAGAGCAGTTACCAATGCATATTTAAGTGAAATTCCTTTTAGGGATAAACTTAAAAACCAATTAGCTGATTTATGGGATTACGAAACCATGGGAGCACCAAGCAAACACGGTAATTATTATGTATTGTCTAAAAACGATGGCAAGCAAAACCAAGCAGTTACTTACATTAAAAATGGTAATGATGGCGAAGAAGAAGTTTTTATAGATCCAAATACCTTATCTAGTGATGGAACTACTTCTATTTCTAACTTAAGCTTCTCTAAAGATAACAAATACGCTGCTTACATGATTTCTAAATCGGGTTCGGATTGGAAAGAGATTGTGGTACTAGAAGTAGCTACCAAAAAATATTTAACCGATACTGTTCGTTGGAGCAAGTTCTCGGGAATTGCTTGGTACAACAACGGTTTTTACTACAGTGGTTACGCAATACCAGAAGAAGGCAAAGAGTTTTCTAACACCAATGAATTTCATACGGTGTTTTACCACGAGTTAGGACAACCACAAAAAACAGATAAAACGATTTATAAGGATGAGAAAAACCCATTAAAAAGCCATTATTGTGGCATTACAGAAGATGGTCGTTTTTTAGCCATTTCTGGCTCTAAAGGAACAAGCGGAAACAACTTGATGGTGAAAGATTTAAGTAAAAAAGACAGTGAATTTATTACTTTAATCGATGGTTTCGATAACGATAGCTATCTAATTGACAACATAGAAGATAAGTTGTTAATATTCACTAATTACAAAGCTCCAAATAACCGAGTAGCAGTTACTTCGTTGGAAAATCCTTTAAACGAAAACTGGTCAGATTTTATTGCTGAAAAGGATTACGTTTTAGAAAGCATTTCCATAGCTGGCGATAAGCTTTTTGCTACTTACTTAAAAGATGTACAATCTAAAATAGAAATCTATAAAATGGACGGTACTTACTTAAAAGATTTAGCCCTGCCAGGCATAGGTATTTGTTATGGTGTTTCTGGTAAAAAAGGAGAAGATGAAGCCTACTACTCTTTTACTTCTTTTATCAACCCTACTTCTACTTACCAATTAACCGTAAGCAACTTAACAACATCACTTTACTTTAAGCCTAAAACCAACTTTAATTCAGATGATTTTGTTACCGAGCAAGTATTTTTTCAAGATGAAGATGCTACTACGATACCGATGTTTATTTCTTACAGAAAAGGTCTAAAAAAAGATGGCACCAACCCTACACTATTGTATGGTTACGGAGGTTTTAACATTAGCTACAAACCAAGTTTTGATGTAGCCAAATCGGTATTTATGATGAACGGAGGTATTTATGCAGTGGTTAATTTGCGTGGCGGTGGTGAGTATGGCGAAAAATGGCACAAAGGAGGCATGCTAGACAACAAACAATATGTGTTTAATGATTTTATGAATGCTGCTAACTATTTAAAAAATGAAAAATACACTAGCACCGAAAAATTAGCCATTCATGGGCGATCTAATGGAGGTTTATTAGTTGGAGCAGTTATGACTCAACAACCTAACATTGCTAAAGTAGCATTGCCTATGGTGGGGGTTTTAGACATGTTGCGTTACCACAAGTTTACCATTGGTTGGGCTTGGGCAGTAGAATATGGAAATAGCGAAGATTCTCACAGCTTTGAGAACTTATATGCTTACTCACCTTTACACAATGTAAAACCTGCAAGCTATCCAGCAACATTAATATTAACGGCAGATCATGATGATAGAGTTGTGCCAGCCCACTCGTTTAAATTTGCTGCAGAATTGCAAAAGCAACAACAAGGCGACAACCCAACATTAATAAGAATAGACACCAAATCTGGACACGGCTCAGGTAAACCAAAAAGCAAGCTAATTGAAGAATGGGCTGACATTTGGGCGTTTACCTTTTACAATTTAGGTGTAAACCTTAAATAACTTAGGCTTGTGAAACTTGAAGTAAGCCCTTATTATTTAGAATTTTACCACCCATTTGCGTTAGCACATGGCACCAGAACAGGCACCCAATTAGCTTTTGTAAAAATTGAGCACCACAACATTGTTGCGTATGGCGAAGCTTCACTACCTCCCTACCGTAAAGAAACCGTTGCCTCAGTTACCAAATGGGTAAAGCAACAATTGGGGCAAGTGGCAGACTTATTAAGCACCAACCCTTTTTTACACCCAAACGAAATACCTTTTTCGGCAGAAAACCCAGCAGCTTCTAATGCCCTGCAAACAGCCATTTTAAATTGGTATGCAGCCTCCGAAAACAACTCGTTGGCGAGTTACTTTAAGCAAGGAGAGCAAACACCTGAGCTAACCTTAACCGTTACCAAAAATGATTTCCCCTACCTTGCCGAAAAGCTAGACTTGGCAAAACATTTTACCCATTTAAAATTAAAGCTTACGGGCAGTGCCGATGATGTGGAGTTTGTAACTGCCATTAGAAAAAAAACAGCATTGCCTTTTTGTATAGATGTAAACCAAGGTTGCAAAAACAAAGAAGCAGCCATAAAATTGGCTGACCAGCTAGAAAAATTGAATGCTGTGTTGCTAGAACAACCTTTAAAAGATACTGCACACGATGAACATTTTTGGCTAACACAACGCACACAACTGCCCATTATAGCCGATGAATCCATTTGTTTGTTGGAAGATTTAATACAGCACCACGAGGCTTACTCGGGTGTAAACATTAAACTGATAAAATGTGGCGGCATACTACAAGCACAACAGTTATTAGATTTTGAGACTAACAACCCTAATTTTATGAAACTGATTGGCTGTATGTCTGAATCTTCTTTGGGAGTAGCAACAGCAGCAATTTTAGCTACACAGTGTACAATGGCAGATTTAGATGCCCCATTTTTAAACAAAAACGATCCTTTTACGGGGTTTGACATTAAAAACCAACAAATACACTTGGCAGCTAAAATAGCTCCTGTAAACAAGTTAATTTAACACTACCCATAAATAATTACCTACTGACTACTCATGTATTTTTACAAATTGTTTTTTATTGGTATTTTAGCTTATCAATTTTATTTGGTTCTCCCTACTATAGATTTATCAAAAAATGAGTAAAATAAATGAGTAAAAAAGAATCCATACAACTATTTGAAGACAAACAAGTACGAACGCTTTGGAATGCAGAGCAAGAAAAATGGTACGTTTCTATTATAGATGTAGTAGCGGTTTTAACGGAAAGCATTGACCCAAATGCTTATTGGCGTAAGCTTAAACAACGATTAAAGTCCGAAGGAAATGAAACCGTGACGAATTGTCACGGTTTGAAAATGCTTGCTCCAGATGGAAAAATGAGAATGACTGATGTAGCTGATACTGAACAATTGTTTAGACTCATACAATCTATCCCTTCGCCCAAAGCAGAACCTTTTAAACTTTGGCTGGCACAAGTAGCTAGTGAGCGATTGGATGAAATGCAAGACCCTGAACTGAGTATAGATAGAGCATTAGAACAATATGTAAAATTGGGCTACAGCGAAAGTTGGATAAACCAACGATTAAAAAGCATAGAAATTCGCAAAGAACTAACTGACGAATGGAAAAATAGAGGATTAAAAGAAGGACAGCAATTTGCAACACTTACAGATATAATTACCAAAGCTTGGGCAGGCAAAACCACCAAAGAATATAAAGTGTTGAAAGGATTGAAAAAAGAAAACCTCCGAGATAATATGACGAACACCGAACTCATATTAAACATGTTGGCAGAAGCTTCTACTAAAGATATTTCGGTAGCAGTGCAACCTAAAGATTTTAACGCAAGTAAAAAAGTAGCCAAGCAAGGCGGTAATGTAGCAAAAGTAGCACTAAAAGAATTAGAATCTAAAACAGGTAAAAAAGTGGTAAGCCCCTTAAATGCAAAAGCAGTATTAGGCAATGAAAAACCTAAAAAGAAAAAGTAAATTCTAAACAAACAACAACCAAAAGTTAGAACGACCCTTTTAGTGGTTTTGACATTAAAAACCAACAAATACACTTGGCAGCTAAAATAGCTCCTGTAAACAACTTGATTTAACTATAAAATGAGCAAAACCTCCAAAACAATATTAATTACTGGTGCCGCAAGTGGTTTTGGTAGAGATACCGCTGTAGCATTAGCTAAAAGAGGACATCAAGTAATTGCTACTACGCACCGAGAAGAATCGGTAATGGAATTGACTACTGCCTACCCCAATTTATTTTTGGAGGTATTTAAGTTAGACATTACCCTAGCAGAGGATAGAAACAAAATTTTAGATTTTGACTTGGATGTATTGATTAACAATGCAGCCATTGGTGAATCGGGTTCGTTGGCTGAAGTACCTATGGACAAGGTTAGAGCAAACTTTGAAACCAACGTATTTTCTACCTTGGAAATTGCCCAATTGGCATTAAAAGGCATGCTTAAAAAACAACGTGGTACCGTTATTTTTATAAGCTCTTTGGCTGGCAGAATACCCATGCCTTTTTTAGGACCTTACTCCATGACTAAATATGCGTTAAGTGCCGCAGCTACCATGTTGCGAAGCGAATTAAAAAAGATTAGCAATACCGTACACATTGCCTTGGTAGAACCTGGTGCTTACCACACTGGCTTTAACCAAAAAAACATAGCCAAAAAATACGAGTGGATGGATAAAAGCTCTTTGTTTTATGATAAAATTGCCGAATTAAAAACCGAAGAAAACAAGCAGTTTAACCTTACCGAAGTAAGCACCACCAACAGCATTGTAAATAAAATAGTAACAGCAGCAGAAGCTACCAAACCCCGTTTAAGGTATGTTGCCCCTTGGTGGCAAGGTTTAGGCGTAAGCGTTTTAAGAATATTTGGTGTTTAACACTTAAAGTTTTGAACAACAAACTACTTACGTGTTATTACGTATTGTTTTAATGGTTTATTTATTGTTATTTTAGCTACTTAAATTTTAAAAGTAAAATAAACTTATTTTTATTCGGGTGTTAGACTTATTTGACCAATGAAAGAGGAAAAAGAAAATAACATAGAAGAAATAGAAGATTTTGAACTATTTGAATCAGCTATTGATAATTTTATTATAGAAATAGATGCTTTAGCTGAATCCTTACCTTTAATTATTGGACTAGTTGAAACCAAGTATCGTAGTACATATAAAAAATTAGATAAATTTTTTGATGACAATACAGAAAAGAATGAAGATGGAGAAAAAAGTTTTAAAATTCCTTTAGATGAATTTAATAAATTCAACAGATTAAACACAGAAGTAAGAAGTGCTGAAGCAGCATATAATATACTTCCCAGAACTTTTATTGTTTCTCTTGTGAGTCAATATGATGCCTACTTAGGTGAGCTTTACCGTACACTCTTTGAATCTAAACCTGATTTAATATTTTCCTTGGAAAAAGAAATGAATTTTCAAGAGATATTAAAATTTGAAGATATTGATGAATTAAAAGATTTTGTAGTTGAAAAAGAAATAGAGAACTTACTCCGTGATAGTCATTTTGAACAATTAAAGACTCTAGAAAAGAGAGTTACCAAATTAACAGGAAAGAATTTCACTCTCACCTCCAACCTCCCTTCATTACCTAATTTTATTGAGGTAACAGAAAGAAGAAACTTATTTGTTCATTGCAATGGAATAGTTTCACGTCAATATCTAGATGTATGTTCAAAACATAAAGTACAGGGTATTTCTAAAATATCTATCAATGAGCAATTAGATGTTGAACCTCTATATTTTCAGAAAGCGTATCATGCAATATTTGATGTTGGTGTCAAACTTGGTCAAGTTTTGTGGAGAAAATTTCTTCCTCATAGAATTATTGAAGCTGATAAAAATATAAATAATATTTGCTATGATTTAATTGTCACAGGTTATTATGATTTAGCTAAAGAGCTTCTTCATTTTGCTACTGAAATCATCCCTAAAAATGGAAATGATGAGATGACTAAAACCTTAATCATAAATAAAGCATTAGCTTTTTATCTTTCTGGCGATAAAAAAGGATGTAAAAATATATTAAATAAAGAAGATTGGTCAATCGGTAATGAATTTAAATTAGCAAAAGTAGTTCTATTAGAAGATTATGATGAGGCAAAAAAATTAATGATGAAGATTGGATCTAATGATGAACAGTTAGATAAAGAGGCTTACCAAGAATGGCCGCTTTTCAAAATTTTCAGAGAAAGTGCCACTTTTAAAGAAACCTTTAAGATTTTATTTAAAGAAGAATTTATTATACGCGAAGCTCCAGAAAAAGCTTTTGTTAAATTACTTGATGGAATAAATCAAAAAAAAACAAATACTAAACCTAACAATAGTTAAATTGATAATTTTAACTAAATAAATTTTGTAAAGCGACATAAATTATATTCTACCCCTTCAACTCTATCTCTTTCAAACTCGCAATACGGTTACGGGTTAAAAAGTCGTCAATGGTTTCAAAGTGTTCTATCACCCGTTGGTTTTTAAATTCAAATACTTTTTCTGCCAAGCCTTGTAAAAAATCTCTATCATGAGATACCAATATTAACGTACCATCAAAAGCCAACAAGGCTTCTTTTAGTACATCTTTCGATTTAATGTCTAAATGGTTGGTGGGCTCATCTAATATTAACACGTTAACAGGCTCTAACAACAATTTTACCATTGCCAGTCGGGTTCTTTCTCCACCAGAGAGTACGCTTACTTTCTTGTCAATGTCATCACCACTAAACATAAAGCGGCCTAAAATGTTTTTAATTTGTGTTCTTATGTCTCCTTCAGCTACTTCATCTACCGTTTGAAACACGGTTAAATTAGGGTCTAACAAAGCCGCTTGGTTTTGTGCAAAGTAACCCACTTTGGCATTGTGCCCCAAAGCACATTCGCCTTCAAACTCTATCTCACCCATTATGGCTTTTATCATGGTAGATTTTCCTTCGCCATTTCTACCCACAAAAGAAACCTTTTGCCCTCTGGCAATGCTCATGTTGGCATCTTTAAAAACAACATGGTCACCATAACTTTTACACAAATCTTTTGCTACCACTGGGTAATCTCCCGAGCGTTGCGAAGGTGGAAACCTTAATTTTAATGCAGCAGTATCTACTTCATCAATCTCTATAATAGGTAATTTCTCCAACATTCGCTCACGTGAGCTTACTTGGTTGGTTTTAGAGTAAGTACCTTTAAAACGATCAATAAATGCTTGGTTATCGGCAATTATCTTTTGCTGCTCTTTGTACGCTTTTATTTGGTGAGACAGCCTTTCTGCTCTCAATTGCAAATAATGCGTGTAATTGGCTTTGTAATCGTAAATTTTACCCATTGTTACCTCTATGGTTCGGTTGGTAATGTTATCAATAAAGGCTTTATCGTGAGAGATGACAATTACTGCTTTGGCTTTGTTCAACAAAAAGTCTTCTAACCAAATTACCGATTCAATATCTATATGGTTAGTAGGCTCATCCAACAAAATTAAATCGGGTTTTTGTAGTAAAATTTTAGCCAATTCAATTCGCATCCGCCAACCACCACTAAACTCGCTGGTTGGTCGGGTAAAATCTTCACGTTTAAAACCCAATCCTATCAAGGCTTTTTCAACTTCCGAATCGTAATTTATTTCTTCTATGGAGTAATATTGCTCGCCTAATTCCGAAACACGCTCAATAATTTTCATGTAGGCATCAGAATCGTAATCGGTACGGGTTTCTAATTCTTTGTTGAGTGCATCTATTTCATCGCGCATGGCAAATATTTGCCCAAATGCTTTAGCGGTTTCTTCAAACACCGTGCAGTTGTCATCCGTTAATAAATGCTGAGGCAAGTAAGCAATAATGGCTTCTTTAGGGCAACGAATGTGTCCGCGAGTAGGTTTTTGTTCACCTGCAATAATTTTCATCATGGTGGATTTACCTGCACCATTCTTACCCATTAAGGCAATTTTATCGTTTTCGTTAATTGCAAAAGAAACATCACTAAACAAGTTTTGTCCGCTAAACTCTACACTAATTGCATCTACAGAAATCATATCGCTTTATTTAAAAATGCGAATTTATTAAAAAGCAGCGTAGTAAAAGATAGATTGTGTTTATTTAAGCGCTTAACTCATTAATAGCTAACCAAGCCATTAATCCAATAGATGTTTCTAAAGCAGTCTCATCAATATTAAACGTAGAAGTATGCAAACCAGAAGTGATATTGCTGGCTTCATTTTTAATACCTAAACGGTAAAAACAAGCTGGTGCTATTTGAGAATAATAAGCAAAATCTTCTGCAGTCATTCTTAGCTGTAAATCAACTACATTGTCTTTACCTAAATAACTAATGGCAGCTGCTTTGGCTCTTTCTGTAGTAACTTCATCATTTACCAAAAACGGATAACCTTTTTCAATTCTAAAATCACACTTCCCCCCCATGCTTTCAGCAATGCCTTCAGCCATTTTTTTCATTTTAATATGCGCTTCTGCTCTCCAAACTTCATCCATTGCTCTAAAGGTACCTTCCAATTCTACTTTATCAGGAATAATGTTGGTAGCTCCATTGGCATGCATTTTACCAAACGATAAAACGGTTGGTGTTGTTGGGTGGCTGTTTCTGCTAACAACTTGCTGTAAAGCTGTTAAAATGTGTGCAGTAATTAAAACTGGATCAACATTTAAGTGTGGCAAAGCTGCGTGCCCACCTTTTCCGTGAACAGTTACATGCAGCTCATCGGTAGAAGCCATGTACATACCACTTTTAAAACCAACTTTACCTGCTTCTAATTGTGGGTAAACATGTTGCCCAATAATAGATTGTACGGTAGGGTTTTGCAAAACTCCTTCCGCAATCATTAATGAAGCTCCTCCAGGCAATAACTCTTCACCTGGTTGAAAAATCAATTTAATGGTTCCTTCAAATTGGTCTTTTACTTCGTTTAATATTTTTGCAGCACCTAATAAAGAGGAAGTGTGCACATCGTGTCCACACGCATGCATTACTCCTTGGTTAACTGATTTGTATGTTACTTCGTTTTCTTCGGTAATTGGCAAAGCATCTAAATCTGCACGCAACGCAATGGTTCTTTTGGTAGGATTGTTTCCTTTAATTAACCCAATAATGCCCGTTTTAACAATGCCTGTTTGGTATTCAATGCCAAACTCATCTAATTTACTACAAACATATTTGTTGGTTTCAAACTCTTTAAAAGAAAGCTCAGGGTGTTGGTGTAAATGCCTACGAATAGCAATTACTTCCTGTTGGTAACTAGCAGCTTTTTGTTGTATGAGTTTTTTTAAATCTTCCATTAATACTTATTTAGAAAAGAAAATTAGTTTAAGTGCAGCAATCAACAACAACCCGCCAAACAACTTTTTTAACGTAGCTTCACTAATAAAACCTAAGGTAAGTTTTGACCCAAAATAACCTCCAATAACAAATGCCAACGATATTACAATGGCATATTTCCAATTTACTGCATCAGCTTTGTAATAGTTGTAAGCAGCTAAAATTCCGATGGGTGGCAACATGGCAACAATGCTTGTTCCTTGAGCTCCAAACTGACTTAAACTTAAAAAGTAAACCAAAGCAGGAACCATTATAATTCCGCCACCAATACCTACCATCCCACTTACTACACCAGCAAAAACGCCAATGGCTACTAAAATTAATAAGGTAGTTATACTCATAATTAAATATCTAAACTGAGTGATAAATAAAACATTGGTTTTTGGGTACTTACATTGTCTTCAACTCCCCAAGCCCAATCTAAACGGACAAAGTACCCCAACATGGTGGTTCTTAAACCAAATCCATAGCCAGCCACAATTGGGTTAATGTCTTTGTAAACTGTTACAATAATTGAAGGTGCTTGTGTTGGTCCATCAGTAATTATTTCTTTATCTACAGAGTTTTCTATCCCCCAAGGGTTTAAACCATTCCAAGCAGTACCAACATCTGTAAAACCAATAAATTGGAAGTTTTTAATAAACTTAGAACGGATTGGTCTTCTAATAAAATATTTAAACACTGGAAACCTAACTTCACTATTAAACACAGCAAAATTAGTTCCTCTTCTAATGTTTTGAGAAAAACCTCTCATGTTTGCTGCTAAGGCGTGATAACGGTAATTTACCGTAAAATCAATGTCTTCTTGATTAATAAAACGCTCTTGTCCACCAACAGGAATCCACTCATCAACAGAACCGAGGTAATAAATAAGTTTTTCATAACCAAAAGAAGAACTTGCTGCCAAACGGTTAACCCAAACTATTTCTCTACTTAGTTTTTGAGAATGTCTAAAATCAAACCCTACCACTTGCATGTTTCCATTCTCTCCATTACCACTTCCTCTAACCTCTCCATTCTTTTTAATGGTTTGGTTTGGAGATGCAAAAGAGCCATCACCCATTTCTTGATAATATTCACCAAATACTTTAAACTTTGTTCCGTAATAAATGTTGGTCATTTTATTTCTAGAATTATCAAAAACAAAAGCAACCTTAAGTACCCCTCGATACTCATTAAAGTTTGGCGTATTTAACGCATTAATATCAGTTGTTTTAATAACGATGTTATCATTTCTGCCAGTTAATGTACCTCTAACACTGGTAACCTCGCTAAAAGGGTATTTTAGGGAGTATTTTAATGAGTTTGTTGCTAAGCCATAAAACGCAAACCCATTCGTACCATTAGAAGTGGTTCTAGAAAAAGTATATTCCTTATCTGTTCTTCTTTCTAAATTTTGGTACGTCATAAAATACTCTCTGGTATCTGATGATATTCTAACTCCACCATAAATCTTGTGGTCTTCAAATAAATCAATAGTACCCAGTTTTATTAAAGCCCCTACTCCTGGTCCAATGTAAGGCCCACCTGTAAACTGCTGGTATTCTCCATTTACAAAACCGTTACTCAGTTTTAAAGCGGAGTTATCGTTAAAAAAGGACATGTTATAGTTTCGTTGATTCGGTAATTTAAAGACTAAACTATCTTCATTTACCGCTTTATTTTTATCACCAATTACCACAGTGTTTTTCTGAACGTTGCCTTTTTCTTTGTTGAAGGTGTAATGGTTAATGTCAATCAAATCTTCATGCACAGCAGTATCCTTAGGAATTATTACCGGAGTTAATAGCTTTGGCTGATTGATAGGTGGCGCATCATTGATAGGTTTAGTGGTGTCATTAGGCAATACCAATGTATTATTGTTGGTTTTTATTGGAGGTTGTTCACTTAAATTTCTCACTAATAAATGAAACTTATAGTCATCCTTTAAAATCTCAGTGTAAGTTCCATCATTATTGATGTTGTGTTCTTCAATACCTCTATTATAAAAACTGGTAGCAGGTTTAGTTTCATAAAAATGGTAATAGTGTATGGAAGTATCAATGTGTGTTATAAAGCTATCTTTTACTGCACTATACCTTGCCATAATGTTTTCATCTTCACCTAAATAATACAACATAGAATCTATACCTACGGGTTCTTTCTCTGATATTCTTGGCGTTTCGGTTACTCTTGTTAATTGATTTTCTTTGGCTTGATAATCAACAATCCAAACATCTTTTTGGTTTAATAATAATTCTGAGTCTGCCGGTTGATACCCCAATGAATCATTGGTACGGTTAGAGGTAAACACTATTTTGGTAGAGTTTTCAATAAAACGAGGAGATAAATCATCAAACTTATCGTTGGTAATTTTTTTGTGTGAATTGGGTCCAACATAGTATAAATACAAGTCAGACTGCCCTTTGTAAACTCCAGAAAACACCATTTCTTTCCCCTCATCTGAGTAATCCATAGAAGTAATCTTTTCCATGTTAAAGATGGCTTTCACTTGTATTCCACCCGTATTAATATCAAAAAAGTGCATTAACAAAGCTCCTTTTTCTTCCGTTACAAAAGCTAGCACTTCACTGGCTGGGTGCCACTCTAATATTGGATAGGATACATCATTGATACGATCTAACTTAAATTCCTTTTTATAAATTTTGTACTTTTTATCGGCATCCTTATAATAAATATAAAGCTTATACTGCCCTAATTGATGAGTAACATAAGCAAAGTTGTTCCCATCTGGACTCATTTTAAACTGCGTATAATCTCTACGCTTTTTAATTTTAAACAATTCCTTTTTTAAGTAATCTTCTTCATCAGAAGGGACTAACTCCTTATACTCATTGGTATAATAGGTTAACCATTCTTTAGTTAAGCTTTTCATTGAAATTCCCAACACATATAAAAAACCTTTTTCTATGCTTTGGGTAACTCTCGTCATGTATAAAATATTGGGAATTACCGCCTCACCATAAGTATCAATAACGTAAGCCCACAGTGAATGACCCGCAATAATTGCCTGTTTATCTGTTAAACGATTAAAGTTTTTATACTTACCCGAAGTAATACCATCTCTTACACTATTTTCAACTTCAGGGCTCCACTTGTCAGACATGTAGGAAGTTAAACCACTGCGATACCACTCTGGCAAAGACAATAAACTTGAATTTTTTAATACTTGTCTCCAGTTTGAACCATACACCTGCTGGTTAATCATCACTTGAGCAATGCCTTCCTTTATCTGTCTATTAAATTCATCATGGTCTCCATCAAAATAAATGTAAACCTTAGAGCCCATAATGTTGGTAATTCCTCCCAGTTCTCCATCCTCCAAACTTAAGCCTACATTACTTTGCTTAAAGTGTGATTGCTTGTTATAAATAATGAATTGAATTTTGTCTTGTAACTCGTATTCAAAAAATTCTTCTTGTTGCTTGATGTGTTTACGAGCTACTTTTGCAGTATAAACAGCCAATTCCTGACCGCCAGTATAAAAATAAGTTTCGTACTGAGAAAATCGATAATACTTCCATTCAAAATAATCGAACTGCACCCTATTTTTACCAAACCCTATTTGGGTTCCATTGTAAAATTGAGCGTTTAATTTACTGAAAGGCAGCATTAATAAGCCCAGCAATAAAAAGAGTATGATATGTTGATTAGTTGTTTTTATTTTTTTGAAGCAAAGTTTACGCGTAAAAATAATGATTTTATAAGGATAGTAGCAGATAAATTGATTAAATATTGCCCAAAAATTATGGCATTTATGCTGTTGTTAGTTTTTTCTGAAAACTTAAAGCTTCTAGCCCTTGGCTTCCAACTTTTTAAATTAAATTTGGATAAAAAATAAAATTACTATGATAAATGTGCACTACTTTACCTTCAATGGATTTCAAGAAAACACTTATGTTTTATTTGATGAAACCAAAGAATGTGTAATTATAGACCCAGGTTGTTACAGCAATGAAGAACAAACTGTTTTAGCTAATTATATTAAAGAAAATAGCTTAAAACCTGTAAAACTGCTTAATACACATTGCCACATTGACCATGTTTTAGGGAATAGTTTTGTTGCTGGTAAATACAATATTGGATTAGAAATGCATGAAAAAGACCTGCCAACATTACACGCTACTCCAGAGTACGGGCATTTATATGGTTTTAGTATAGATAAATCTCCAGAACCAACTGTTTTGTTAAATGAAGGAGACAAAGTAGTTTTTGGAAATTCTGAACTTGAGGTGCTTTTTACACCCGGACATAGTGCTGGACATATTGTTTTTGTTGCAAAAGAAGAAAAAACTATTATTGGTGGAGATGTATTGTTTTATGGAAGTATTGGAAGAACTGACCTACCTGGAGGAGATCACGATACATTGATTAAAAGTATTAAAACTAAACTTTTTAATCTGCCAGATGATTATACCGTTTATTCTGGGCATGGACCAAAAACCAACATCGGTTTTGAAAGAAAAAATAATCCATTTTTAAATTAGTAATAAATTGAATAATAATACTTTAAATAAAAGAAACTCATCAAACACTTCAACTTCAAATTCAAAAAAAGATAGAAGTAGTAGATGGATAGTTTTAGCTGTTTTAGGCTTTTTTATAGGCTTTGGTTTAATTATCGGTTTTTATGGTGTAACACTAATTAGTTTAGTAGATTTCTCCAAAATTTTAAGTGCCTTTGCGGTGGTAGGTTTTTTAGTTCCCTTAAAACTTTACCGTAAATGGTTTCATTTTATAAAGTATGAAGTAGTTATCTTTAACATTGTAGGTATGGCTCCCTTTTTTACAGGGTTATTTCTAGTACTAAACTTTCTTTTTAGCACTACGCTAAGTACCAATGAACACTTTATCGAGAAGGTTTACTTAGGAAGTTATGAGAACAACTTACCTCCAAAAATTATTTTAGAAAATAATCTTTATGAAGAGCAATCAAAGATTACTGAAATAACACCCGAAGAATCACCAGAGGTAATTACAAGCAACTACTTAAAACTTACTTTAGGCAAAGGTTTGTTTGGTTTTGAAGTAATAAAAGAGCGAACATTTTTTAAAAAGAATTTAACTCCTTAACTATCAAATCAGATTCATAGCCTTTACTCATTAAGTAACGGTAGAGCTTGTCTCTTCTTTTTAACTTTTCTGGTTCATTAATTAACTGGCTTTTCTTTTCTAACAAATTTCTAATGGTTTGTAGATAAACTTCCTCATCAATTTCACTATCAAAAGCTTCCAACACCTTTTTACCATTGATGTGTTTTTGCATCAAGCCCATGCTAATCCTATTTCTTCCCCATTTTTTAATTAAAAACTTACCTCTAACATAAGCTTCAATAAAACGAGTTTCGTTTAAAAAATCTTCTTCTAATAAATAGTCTAAAATTTTATCCCATTCAGATTTTTTAACATTCCAAGCGTAAAACCTTTTTTCTAAATCTTGAACACACCTCTCTTGGTAAGAGCAGTACCTCATAGCTTTTTCTAAAGCCCGGTCAAAAGACATATTTTTATTGTACTGATTCATATATAGCCTGTCATTTCGAGCGGAGTCGAAAAATCTTGTAATTTGAGACCTCCATTAAAAAAGATTCCTCGATAAACTCGGAATGACACAAAAGATTAATGTTATTTTTACACCTCAAATTTAACAAATTGAAAAACAAAAAAGCGCTTTACTTATTAATCGCTGCAAATGCAGTGTCTGGTTTTGCTCAAGGCATTAGTATGTTGGCTATTCCTTGGTATTTTTCTGACATTTTAAATCGTAGCTCAACTTTCGGAGCTATTTATGGAACAGTAACCTTCTTAACCTTGTTTTGGGGATTATATGTTGGTACTATGGTGGACAAATATCCACGAAAAAACATTTTTTTATTTATCACTCTCATTGGCGGATTAATTATTGGCTCAGTTGCACTAACAGGCTATAGTTTAGGAGAAGTTCCTTTACCATTAATTGGTTTGGTATTTTGTGTTACTATGTTTGTTTACAATATCCACTACCCTACGCTTTATGCATTCGGACAAGAGATTACAGAAAAAAAAGATTACGGTAAAATCAATTCCATTATTGAAATACAAGGTCAATCAACCAGTGTGCTTTCTGGAGCATTTGCAGCACTTTTAATTACAGGTGTTAACCAAGAATTTTTAACCAGTCTAGGCTTAGAGAACATCTTTAGCTTTACCATAGAACCATGGTCTTTGCACGAAATATTTTTAATGGATGCTTGTACTTACTTTGTTGCATTTATATTAATTCTATTGATTAAATACACGCCTATCAAACCAAAAACTGTTGATACTGGCTCTGTCTTTAAACGTTTAAAACAAGGTGCTAGCTTTTTAAAACAATCACCTTTGCTGTTTTATTTTGGAGTATGCTCTTACACCATTTTTGCCATGTTATTAATTCATATCCATCAACTAATGCCTATTTATGTAAACATACATTTAGACGCTAGCTCTGCTGTTTATGCAGGTGCAGAAATGCTATATGCACTGGGTGCTTTAATTTCAGGAATAGGAATTCGTTGGGCATTTAAAAACACTAACACCGTAAAAGCCATCATTATATTAATGTTAATGAGTGTTTTTGTTTTTGAACTAACAGCCTTTACACAACAGTCATTAATTTTAATACTTGTTTGTTTTGTTTTAGGTATAACCAATGCTGGCACAAGAGTATTAAGAATCACTTATTTGTTCAATCACATCCCCAACAATATAATTGGTAGGGCTGGCAGCGTTTTCCAAACATTAAATGTAATTATGCGTTTTTCGTTTATCACTTTATTTTCACTCACCTTTTTTGCAAAAACAGACAACATTACTTGGGCTTATTTTATAAGTGGTCTATTTATATTTTTATCCATTATTCCACTGCTATTCTTTTACAAAAGGCTTCTCAACTTAAAATCCGAAGACTAATTTTTCTATCTTTAACGGATGCTCAAAAAAATGAATAACAAATACACTTTTGGACTTTTAGGAGTTTTAATAGCTGTTTTTGCGTATTTTTTAGTTCCTTCAGAAACATATAGTCAAGCACCATTAATGGCAGCAGTTGTTACCTTAATGGCTGTTTTTTGGATTTTTGAAGTAGTTCCTATTGCTGTGACCTCACTATTACCAATAGTATTATTTCCCGCTTTCGGTATTCTTGATGCCAAATCCACTTCTTTATTTTATGGCAAAGAAATCATTTTCTTGTTTTTAGGAGGCTTTATGTTGGCTCAAGGCATTCAAAACTCTAACTTACATAAGCGAATAGCTTTGCACATTGTTAATATTATAGGCAGTAAACCTTCTCGTTTGGTATTAGGTTTTATGGTAGCAACAGCTTTATTAAGTATGTGGATTTCTAACACTGCTGCTGTAATGGTAATGCTGCCAATAGGATTATCCATTATAGAAGAAATTAAAGATGCCAAAGCGTCTAAAAAAATGATTTCAAAGTTTGCGGTAGCTTTAATGTTAGGCATTGCTTATGCTGCAGATATCGGTGGAATGGCAACTTTAATTGGAACACCTCCTAACTTAGTTTTTATGGAATTATACCATGAACTTTTTCCTGAATTACCTAAAATTGGGTTTGCTCAATGGATGATGATGGGCTTACCTATTGCCATTACTTTTTTATTTACTGGCTGGTTATTAATGACTAAAGTTATTTTTAGAATGCCTAAAACCAAGGTTTTTGAAAATCCACATTTAGTAAAAGAGTTAATTAAAAACTTAGGTAAACTTAGAAGAGATGAGTTGTTGTCTGGATTTATATTTTTTATTGCCGCAATATTATGGGTAACTGGCTCAGATATTACATTGAGTGAATCGTTTACCATCCAAGGTTGGAGAACAACTTTTAAGCTAACCGAAGTGAGTGATGCGTCCATTGCCATCGGAACTGCATTTTTATTGTTCATTATCCCTTCCAAAGAGCGCCCAAAAGAAATGTTGTTAACCTGGAAAAAAGCCAAAGAATTGCCTTGGGGAATTTTATTGTTATTTGGAGGTGGCTTTGCTATTGCAGGAGGTTTTAATAGTAGTGGTTTAAGTAACATTATTGGAGAGTTATTTAATGAAATGACTATTACCTCTCCAATAATTATTGTAGCTGTAATTTGCTTGATTTTAACTTTCTTAACTGAAATCACATCCAATACGGCAACTACCAATTTAATTTTACCCATTTTGGCAAAAGCAAGCGTAGTTTTAGGATTAGATCCAAGGCTTTTAATGATTCCTGCAACATTATCAGCTAGCTGTGCTTTTATGATGCCTATAGCCTCTCCTACTCAAGCTATTGTTTTTGGCTCAGGTTATGTTAAAATAAAACAGATGATACGAGCAGGAATTCTATTTAACCTACTAGGTATCATCATTGTTACTGGAGTTTTTATGTTAGTTGCTAAGTTTGTTTTTGGAATAGTAATTTAAAACAAAAGTCACATCCTCTTAACATTTTGTTTATAAGTTTTAAAACTTAAAATCGGTCAAAAGAAGGCTAATAGTTAGATTTGTTTTCCAAATTAAAATATAGAATATGAGTTTAACAGTTAAAGGAAAAATAGTAAGCATACTAGAAATTGAAAGCGGAACTAGTAAAGCAGGTAAAGAATGGAAAAAACAAAGCTTTGTAATTGATACAGGAGCACAATTTAACCCAACTGTTTGTTTTAGTTTATTTGGTGAGGATAAACTTAACATGTTAAGAGATTTTGGTCAAGGACAAGAAGTAGAAGTTGGTTTTAACGTATCTTCTCGTGAATTTAACGGTAAATGGTACCATAATCTTGACGCTTGGAAAATATCTGGTGCAACAGCAGGATCAGCTGCTCAAGGAAACAGTGCTCCTGCCCCAGCAATTGATTCAGCTCCTGCAGAAGATGATGATTTGCCATTTTAATTTGGCAAATTACACTTGGCTTAATAATTGATAAAAATATGATATGAAGCATTGCTTGGTTATATTCACTTTAATATTGAATTTGACTTGGATAAATTCCAATGCTTCTATTATACTCCCTCAAGACACCATTATTCCTTCTCAGCATAAATTTGCTACTAAGGATGTTTATATTCCAAAAACTTTTGAAGCCAGTAAATTAATCAGTTTATACTTTGAGCATTTAAAAGCAGGCAAACGAACTATCGGTTTTGTTCATGAAGATGAATTGGCCATGATAGAAGAAAAAAAACTGACTGAGAAAAAGATGTTTTTCGATTCTTATGAAGTAACTAGTATTGGTAAACGAATGGCTACCATTAAAGTTTATACTGCCAGAGGAATGTCTTTAAGCTGCAAATTAATTACCCTAAGGTACTACCAAAACATGAATGGCCATTATTTATTGATCCCTGGAAAAGTAGAAACTTTCGAGAAAAAAATGGGCGACATTACTTTAAAGGAAGTCTTTATTAGTACTTGGACTTCTGAAGGGTCTTGTAATTAATTCAATAATCCCTTCCACTTTTCTTGGGTCATCTTTTTTATAAATACTATTTTTGCAAAAAAATAATTTTATGAGTGAAATAACAAACAAAGTAATTACAGTAGATTACAAACTTTTTAAAGATACTGAGAAAGGAGAAATGATTGAAAGTACTGAAGGTAAACAACCTTTGGTTTTTTTATCTGGATTAGGACAAATGATTCCTGAATTTGAAAATAACGTAACTAGTTTAAAAGTTGGTGAAACTTTTTCTTTTGGTATTAAATCTGAAAACGCTTACGGTAAAAGTAGTGATGAAGCTATAATTGAATTGGAGAAAGCCATGTTTTTAGACAATGGAAAATTAGCTGAAGGTATTGAAGAAGGTAAAATAGTTCCTTTGCAAGACCAAAACGGACAAGTTGTTCCTGCTAAAGTTGTTAAAATAAATGAAGAAACATTAACAATGGATGTTAACCATCCGTTGGCAGATCAAGATTTACATTTTACAGGTAGTATCGTTGAAATTAGAGAAGCTACAGCTGATGAATTGAGCCATGGGCACGTTCATGGTCCAGGTGGACACGAACACTAGAAATAAAAAAAGGCTTCAATTTATTGGAGCCTTTTTTGTTTAGTGCCTCTCCCCTTTTAGTATTTGAAACACATGTAACACTGAAGGAAAGATGGCATCCATACTTTCTTTAGCTCCATTAGTTGATCCTGGTAGTGCGAGAACTAAAGTATTATCGATTGTACCAGCTACACTTCTACTTAACATTGCATAAGGCATACGGTCTTGTCCGTAATTTCTAATTGCTTCTTCTATTCCTGGTACTTCTCTAGTCAATAAAGGTTTTAAAGCCTCGGGTGTTACATCTCTGTTAGACAAACCTGTTCCACCAGTATAAATAATCATATTTACACCTTCGTCAACATAAGCTTTTGCTTTAGCTTGAATAATAGCCTTCTCATCTGGGATAATTATATAATCTTTAATAACAACGCCACATTCTTTCAATTTAGCAATAATAGCTTTGCCAGCTTTATCTTCTTTTTGTCCAGCAGAAATAGTATCTGAACAAACAATTACTACAGCGGTTAAGTCTTTTCTAAACCTATCTTTAAAGTCAGACTTACCGCCTTTCTTTTCCAATAATTTTATGGTATGTATTTCAATTCCTTTATCAATTGGTTTTAGCATGTCATACATGTTCAATGCAACTACACTTGCCCCGTGCATTGCCTCTACTTCTACTCCAGTTTTATAAATTGTTTTAATAGTAACTGTCACTTTTATCTCTAATCCACTTATTTCGTAATCAATACCGGTATATTCTATTGGTATTGGGTGACAATCAGCTAAAATTAAAGAAGTATTTTTCACTCCTAATAAACCAACTGCTTTACTCATAGCAAATACATCTCCTTTAGGAACTGTTTTATTGTTAATAGCATCAATAGTTTCTTGTTTACTTACTTTAACAATCGCTTGTGCTGTGGCTACTCTTAGTGTAGTATTTTTATGGGTAATATCAATCATAATTTAGTTGTCAGTTGCTAGTAAAAAGTAGTCAGTATTATTTTATAGATTTTATAAATCCAACTATAAAAGTAAGAAGATTCATCACTTCATTTTGTAAATCCTTCGATAAACTCAGGATGACAAAATTTGTTTCTGAATAACACCTACAACAGTCTACCTATTTACTTTCCATTGGTGCGTATCATCCTCAAAAATTTCTTTCCCAAAAACAGGTGCTTTTTCTTTTATCTCTTCAACTAAGTACCTGCAAGCATCCATTGCTTCTTTCCGATGTGCAGATGATGTAAATACAAACAAACAAATTTCACCAGCTTTAACAATTCCTTTACTGTGGTAAATGTGCATACACGTTAAATCGAACTTTGTAAAAGCACTTTCTCTAATTTCATGAAATACTTTATTTGCCATTTCTTCGTAAGAGGAATAATCAATTGCTTGAACCATTTTCCCCTCAATTTCATCAGCTCTTACTTGACCTAAAAAAATATCGTGTGCTCCAATATTAGTTTTTACCTGATGATGAGCAATTGAAGTAGCTATCTTTTCAGGAGTTATCGGTCCATCTACAAATACATTTTTTATTTTTTCAGTCATAATTATTTTTAAATAACACACCCCAGAATTCTATATACCTATAAATCGGCAAGAATTCTTCCCCTCTCAAGAGGGAATTACCACATTACAATTCCGCCAGTAAGATTGATTAAATTATCAAATCCATTTTGTTCTAAAAAATCAATGGCATGCATACTTCTAACTCCATGCTGACAATGTATCACCACTTTTTTATCCTTCGCTATCTTATCCATGTTTTGAGGGATAGTTTGTAACGGAATGTTAATCGCATTTAAAGCTTCAACTTTAGGCGTTTCATAAGGTTCTCTTACGTCAATAACTTGTATTTCTTCTTTTTGAATAAGTTCTTTTAACTCTTGTGCTGATATTTCATTCATATTTTGTTCTTTTTTTATACCACAATAATAATCGTAATCATACGAATCGAAGTCAATTTGCTTTGCAATATTTAATTGTTCTTCATTTCGTTTAATAGCTACAGTAAATTGACTCGCTTTTAAGGCATCATAAATAACTAGTTTCCCCGAAAGTACTTCTCCAATTTCCAATATAATTTTAATTACCTCATTTGCTTGCTGTGTGCCAATTAAACCAGGTAACACTCCTATTACTCCAATTTCAGAACAACTTGGTACAGAACCAACTTCTGGAGCTTCAGGAAACAAACAACGATAACTTGGCCCATTTTTATAATTAAATACTGAGACTTGTCCTTCAAATTTATAAATAGCTCCATAAACCAAAGGTTTATTAGCTTTCACACAAGCATCATTAATTAAGTAACGCGAAGAGAAATTATCTGTTCCATCAACTATAATGTCATATTGATTAACTAATTGAAGAGAATTGGTATTAGTTAGCTTTTCTTGATAAATATTAAATTTTATAAACTGATTTAATTGTTCTAGTCTATTTTTTGCAGCTAATGCTTTATTTGTTCCAACATCGCTAATAGAAAACAACACCTGACGCTGTAAATTGCTTTCATCAACTGTATCAAAATCAATAATACCAATTGTACCAACTCCAGCAGCAGTTAGGTATTGTAAAACAGGACAACCCAATCCTCCCGCTCCAATTATTAATACCTTAGCAGCTTTCAATTTTTCTTGTCCGCTCTCACCTACTTTATCTAAAAGCAAGTGTCTAGAATATCGGTGTTTTTCTTTTTCTGATAAACTCATCTTTACTCACTTGTTCTTTGTTTACACTTCGACTCCGCTCAGTGTGACAAGGAATTACTACATTCTCAAATTAATTCATTTTCACATTCAATCACCCTCCTGCAAATGGTGGCAACAAAGCCACTTCATCATTATTTTTTAATTGATATGTTGAATCTACTAAATTATGATTTACTGCAATTTTAAAATTGATATCCTTAAGATGATATTGAAAATAATGGATTAACTCAGCAACATTAATGATATCAATATCCAATTCTTCGGCTTCTTTATCCAAAGCTTCAGCTATCATTCCAAAATATTTAAGCTTTAATATCATCTTTTTGATTAACATTAGTAAACAAACGTTCACTAAATTGATTGGCATCAACAATGTTTAATTTTAATTTTTTAAACACATTAATCAACTTTAGTTCATTATCATCAATTGCATTTTTAAATGAAATAATACATTTACTACCAAATACACCAATTAATTGATGAGTCACTTCATCCTTAGTTGGTATTGTGATATCATAACCCTTTGAGTGGCTAATTAGCAAGTTTAATACGTTTGCGTTCACATAAGGGATATCACAACTTAATACTAAGTTCAATTCTGTTTTAGAATGTAATAACCCTGTATAAATTCCTCCTAATGGACCTTTACCTTTAATTTCGTCCGGTAAAACAGTATAACCAAATTGATTATATTCCTCATTATTAGAAACAATAATAATGTTTTCAACCACTCCTTCCACAATATCAATTACATGTTTAATCATGGGTTTACCCTTGATTAACATCAGACCTTTATCCTCACCCATTCGAGAACTATTGCCCCCTGCTAATATTATTGCTGTTCTTTCCATCAGGTTAAAATTAACTTAATACAAGCGATAACTAAAACAAAAGCCAACATATATCTCAGTAATTTATTATTAAAGCGTTTGCTCCCATAATACGCTCCTAAAAAGCCACCAAAAACAGCTACTCCAACTAAAACAAATGCTTGCTCATCAATTTGAACTCCCGATGAAACTTGACCGAACATACCAGCTGCTGAGTTAACCCAAATAAATAATGCAGAAACTGCAGCTGCTTCTTTCATTTTACCCCAATGCATTAATAATATTACTGGAGTTAAAATAATTCCACCTCCAATGCCAATCAAACCTGAAAAGAAACCGATTACACCTCCAATAATTAATCCTTGCCAAATCTTTACATCTTTAATATTTACAGCTTCTTTACCAAAGACATTCAACATTCTTAAAATAGCAAACACTAATAACACTGCTAATATTTTTTTATAAATCGATGCATCAACCTCTATCAT
The DNA here is from genome assembly GCA_037969435.1 of Vicingaceae bacterium. Lineage (GTDB taxonomy): Bacteria > Bacteroidota > Bacteroidia > Flavobacteriales_E > Vicingaceae. Next base: position 169,700 of record JBBKXK010000017.1, on the reverse strand, counting down.
CCCCCCAACAAAAGCTAAAGGAATTGAAGTAATAGCAAAAACAACAAATAACTTTTTATTAAAATGTCCTGCTTTAGCATAATGTACAAAGGAAATAGCAGCCACAAAAAGGTTTAATAATAAAGCAGTAGGTTTCATCGATTCTGGTGCAAAGCTGAATAAAGCCATTAGTGCTAAATAACCACTTGCCCCACCATGCCCAACAGAAGCATACATAAATGCAACTATTGGAAGTATTATTAAAAAAATCCAAATATGATCAATTTCAAAAAGGTTCATTATTCAGGTAATAAATGAACATGTACTAACTCCCCACTCTCTACTTTATCAATTTCATCAGCTAAAAAAACTAAGCAATTCGCTTTAGCGAAAGACAATAAAACATCTGACCCTTGACCTTCTAACAACTCAATATTTTCTCCATTAGAGAAAGCTTTTAAAAATTCTGCTCTTCCGCTTTTCTTTTTGTAAGATTGGTTAATTGGTAAGGTTGTTTTAGTTAAAAATGGGTTTGAATTTCCTAACTGAATATTAATAGCTGGCAAAACATACATGTAAAAACAATTTAAGGCTGCTGCTGGGTTTCCTGGCAAAGCAAACACTAATTTCTCATTTTTCTTACCAAAAAACAAAGGCTTTCCAGGTTTCTGTTTTACTTTATAAAATAACTCTGTTACATCATTTTCTTCTAACGCAGGTTTAACAAAATCATAATCGCCAACTGATATACCTCCAGACAACACAAGAATATCTGAATGATTTAATGATTGAGTAATTACCTCAATAGTTTCTTCTAAATTATCTGCAATAAAAACAACATTCGAATCTAATCCTATACTTTTTAAAGCGGCTTGCAGCATAATAGTATTAGACTCATAAACTTGTCCCTTTTTTATAGGATTACCAGTTTGTATTAATTCATTACCCGTTGCTAAAATAATAACCCTAGGCTTTTGATATACTTTAACTGATGTTATTCCTAATGAAGCTAAAAAACCTATAGTTGCTGGATTTATTCTACTCCCTTTTTCTAAGGCTAAATCCCCTTGTTTTATCTGGTGTCCTTCTTTCCGAATGTTCCCTCCAAACTTTAAACCTACATCTTTCATTATAAGTTTATTCTCTTTCACTTTAGTTAATTCTTGCATTACAACCGTATCACAACTATCAGGCACTTTAGCTCCTGTAAAAATTCTTACTGCTTGTCCTTGTTTTATTTTAACTTCTCTTGTATCTCCTGCAGCTATTTCTTCAACAACAATTAATTCATTTTTTAAATCCACAAACTTAAATGCATAACCATCCATTGCACTCTGATTAAAGCTAGGAACATTAATTGGAGCGTAAATGGCTTTTGCTAAAAATAGGTTTTGAGCTTCTGATAATGAAACATTAACAATTTTAGCTTGTTTGCAATTGGTAATTAATATTTCTAAAGCTTCTTTTACAGTTATCATAAGTAAATTTAACATCAACAAATATAAAACTATCCTTTGAGAAGTCCTCTTTATTCGTTAAGTTTGAGAGAACACATTTAATTTTTTTATTATGAAAAAAGATCATGTTCCTGCTGGTAGTGATGTTTCTGCTGGCACTTTTGAATGCACAAAATGTAAAGCTAGAATAAAAGTGCAATCCGTTACTTCCTTACCTCCCTGTGCTAAATGTAATAATGGTGATTGGAAAGTGATTTCTGGACAAGGTGACGCGAAGCAAGATCCTTATCCGTAAATAATTAAATTATCTTCACTCCTATAATACAGACATCATCAATTTGCTCTAAATTTCCTTTCCAATCTTCAAAAGCAGTATTAATAATAGTTTGCTGTTCTTCCATTGATTTGTCTTGGATAGAAAGTAATAATGTTCTAAAAGCAGCAGCCTTAAACTTTTTGCCTTTATCTCCGCCAAACTGATCAACATAACCATCACTAAAAACATAAATACTATCTCCTTTTTGTAGCTCGAAAGCATGTGTTTTGTAAGGTGTTGGATTCTCAAATTGACCAATTGGCTGTTTATCGGCTTTTGTTTCTATAATTTCATTATTTCTAATAATCCATAATGGGTTATTTGCCCCAGCATATTTTAGAGTTGTTCCTTCTAAACTACATAAAGCGATATCCATCCCATCTTTTACTTCGTCTTCACTTTTCTCGAACTCTGCAATTACAATTTCTCGTGTTTTGTTCAAAATTTCTCCTGGGTTGGTTAATCCATATTCTCTTACACTTCTGTTTAATCCATTATTACAGACCACACTTACCATTGCTCCTGGCACTCCATGTCCAGTACAATCGGCAGCGGCAAAAAGAACTTTGCCTTCCTTGTGCTCCATCCAATAGAAATCTCCTGCAACTATATCTTTTGGTTTGTATAATATGAAACTTTCTTGTAAATATTCTTTTACCACTTTAAGTTGGGGCAATATGGCATTTTGAATTCGCTTAGCATAAGTAATGGAATCCATAATTTCTCGATTCTTTTCTTCCAATTCATGATGAGCCAACTCAACCACTTCTTTTTGTTGCTCTACTTCTACTTTTTGAGTTTCTATAACTAATTTTTGTTTTTTAGTAACCTGTAAACGATTAAATACAAACACTAAAAAGATAACCACCAAGCCTAAACCACCTGCAGTAGCATAAGTTATTACTTGTTGTTTTGCTTTAGCCTCTTGTTCTATGGCTATTTGCTTGTCATGCTCAGCATCATCAACTGCCTTTTGCTTTTCATACTCGTATTTAGCCTGTTGTTGCACAGCGGCTTTTTGGGTAGCTTCATTTTTCATGCTGTCTCGCATTTGTATATATAACTTATACATACTTAACTCTTCCTTATAATTACCTTCTTGTTTGTAAATAATAACTAGTAATTCTGCAGTTTTCTGAATCATTAATGGATAACCTATTTCTTGAGATATAGCTAAACTTTTTTTAGCATACTCTAGTGCTTTTGGAATGTTTCCTTGAATTCTATAAAAATCCCCTAGATTATTTGAGCTGGTTATTACACCTTGTTTGTAACCAATTTCTTCTTGAAGGTCAAGACTTTTTTGATAATATTCTAACGCCAAGGGTATATTTCCATTTTTATGATAAGCAACTCCTAAATTGTTTAAACTATTTGCAATACCATGTTTATTGGCAATTTCTTCTTGTAGTTTAAGCCCCCTGTGGTAATATTCTAGCGCCAAATTACTTTTACCTTGACTTTGATAAATATGAGCAATGTTATTCAAACTATTTGCAATCCCATCATTATCCAAAATTTCTTCTCTTATTTTAAGGCTTTTATGATAATATTCTAAGGCTAAAGTAGTGTCTCCTTGACCATTGTATATCCCTCCAATGTTATTTAAAATTGCGCCTATGCCTTGTTTATCACCAACTTTGTTTTGTACTTTAAGACTTTTATGATAATACTCTAAGGCCAAAGCCATATCTCCATGATCTTTATGAATATAACCAATATTGTTGAGTGCAAATGCTAATGAAAAAAATAGACTCTTTTCTACTGCCGGAGAAGGATGAGCTGCTAGGGATTTTTTAATGATTTCATACTGATAAAACTGATACTTATGCCAAGCATCATCCATCATGTTTTCACAAATGCCATTAAGTGCAATAATTTTACTGGTATCATCTTTTGATTTATGATAATCTTTTAAAGAGGATTCAATTATCTTCTTATCATCCTGACTTAACGCATCCAAATCTAGACTATCTAAAAGGTAGTAATCCTTATCTGCATAGTTTTGATTAAAACCAACAAATGGCAGAAGAAAAAATAATATGTAAATTAAACACCTCATACTCTAACACCTATTACACCCATTCGACTATCGCTCAGGGTAAACTCTATATTATACTCGTTCATATCTTCACTCCTATAATACAGACATCATCAATTTGTTCCAAGTTTCCTTTCCAGTTTTCAAAAGTATTGATAATAATGGCATTTTGTTCTTCCATTGGCATATCTTGAATACTTAGTAATAATGTTCTAAAAGCTGCTGCTTTAAACTTCTTCCCTTTTTCTCCACCAAATTGATCTACATATCCATCACTAAAAATATAAATACTATCACCTTGTTGTAATTTAATAGTATGGGTAGTATATGGTTCTGGATTATCAAACTGACCTATTGGTTGTTTGTTTGCTTTAATTTCAATTAGTTGATAGTTGCTTGTAGGTAGTTGTTGGTTATTATCCTCTTCTTTCTCGTCTCTTGCTTCTTGTTTTCTAATTATCCATAATGGGTTGTTTGCCCCTGCATATTTGAGTGTATTTCCGTCTAAACTACATAAGGCGATATCCATCCCATCTTTTACTTCATCTTCACTTTTTTCGAACTCCGCAATTACTATTTCTCGGGTTTTATTCAGTATTTCGCCTGGGTCAGTTAATCCAAACTCCCTAACACTTCTGTTTAAACCATTATTACAAACCACTGAAACCATAGCTCCAGGAACACCATGTCCTGTGCAATCTGCTGCAGCGAATAAAACTATACTGCCGTCATTGCGGGCTTGACCCGCAATCTGTTCATTAGGAGATTCCACTTCGGTTTTACTCAGCACAGGCTCCTCAAGTGCGGAATGACGAAAGGAAATAATTTCCATCCAATAAAAATCTCCAGCAACTATATCTTTTGGTTTATAAAGAATAAAACTTTCACTCAAATATTCTTTAACAACTTTAAGCGGAGGTAATATTGCATTTTGGATACGCTTGGCATAGGTAATAGAATCCAAAATTTCCTGATTCTTTTCTTCTAATTCATGGTGAGCCAACTCAACCTCTTCTTTTTGTTGCTCTACTTCTACTTTTTGAGTTTCTATTACTATTTTTTGTTTTTTAGTTACTTGTAAACGATTAAATACAAAAATTAAAAAGATCCCTACCAATCCTAAGCCTCCACCAGTTGCATAAGTAATTATTTGCTGCTTTTCTTTTGCTTCTTGTTCTATGGCAATTTGTTTTTCATGCTCAGCATCATCAATTGCTTTCTGCTTTTCATATTCGTATTTAGCTTGTTGTTGTACTGCAGCTTTTTGGGTTTGATCGTTATTTAAGCTATCTCGCATTTGGATAAATAGCTTGTATGTTTCAAGTGCTTTCAAAGAATTCCCTTGTTTTTCATAAATTACACTTAAACTTTTAGCGGCTCGTTTAACTAGTCTAGCATACCCAATTTTTTTTGCCATTGTTAAACTGCTTTCACCAGACTTAAGTGCTTTTTTGATTTGTCCTTGTTTTTGGTATATTTCACTTATGTTAATAAGGGAGTATGTGGCCCCCTCTATACTTCCAATTTCTTCTTGTATCTTAAAGCTTCTTGATTGGAAATCAAGAGCTTCTTTGAGTTTCCTTTGTTGAAGGTAGATATAACCTATACTGCTGAGAGAGTTAGCTATTCCATATTTCTCACCAACTTCTTCATTTATAATTAGACCTCTTTTAAAGTAATCAAGTGCTTTTTCGATTTCGCCCTGATCACTGTATATATTTCCTATGTTATTGAATGTGGTTGATAGACCACTTTTATTATCAATTTCTTCATTTATTTTAAGGCTTCTTAAAAAATAATCTAGCGCTTCTTTGAGTTGACCTTGCCCTTGATAAACAGATCCCATATTATTGAGAGAGCCAGCGACACCCTCTCTATCATCAATTCTTTCATATAGTTTAAGACTTCTTTCAAAGTAAACCAACGCATCTTTTACCTTACCTTGGTCTTGGTAGAAATAACCAATATTATTGAGAGAACCAGCTGATGATTTTTTTAGTCTTTTTAACTCCTTTTTTGAAGAGGTATTTTTTAATGCAGTTTCAATTAATTGGTGTTGGTAAAACTGAAATTTATACCAATCTTCATGCATCATTGACTCAATAATATCAGCTAATACATTAATCTTACTTGTATCATGTTTGGCTTTATGATAAACTTTAAGACAGCTATCTATAAGATGTTTATCACTTTCAGGTAAAGCTCCTAAATCTAAACTATCCACTAAATAATATTTTTTATCAGCAAACTTTTGAGCAAAGCATTGTCTTTCCTTCGACAAGCTCAGTATGACAATGATTAATAATATGTATTTTAAATATCTCACCCTCCTATACTTATCATTGCTCTGTTTTGTGTGTTTTTTTCTTTGTCTTGAAAATCTTCATCACTTATCATTCCACCACGAGATTTGTGTTTAGGGTAAACAGCGGCTATGATGTGAGGGGCTATATCTTCTCCTTTTCTCAATGGATCTAATAAATTGGTTTCAGTATTCGAAAATAAACAATTTTTTATTCTGCCATTGGCTGTTAAACGGATTCTGTTACAGCTATCACAAAACGGATTAGTTACGGTACTAATTACACCAAAACTACCTTCATAACCTTTTATTCTGAAGTTCTTCGTGGTATCGTTTTTCTTATCTTCTAATTTTATTAATTGTTCACCACCATAATGATTGGTAGCTTTATCTAAAATCTCATTTAATGAAACCACTTTAGAATTATCCCATTTATTACCATCAAAAGGCATAAACTCTATAAATCGAAATGATACTTTGTTGCTTTTAGTGAATTCTATAAAGTCAATAATCTCGTTATCGTTCTGTCCTTTAATCAATACAGCATTAATCTTAATATTAAATCCTGCCAATATACATTGGTAGATGTTTCGCATAACCCTGTCAAAGTAATCTCTACGAGTCATTTCAGTAAACTTATCTTTATCTAAGGTATCTAAACTTATATTTAAGTCTTTTACCCCGCACTCTTTAAGTAAATCAATGTATTTATTTAATAAAATTCCATTTGTGGTAATTCCTAACTGAATTGGCAAAGCGGTTAACTCTCTAATAATTTTTTCAATGTTCTTTTTAATGAGAGGCTCCCCTCCTGTTAATCGAATTTTATTTACGCCCAACTTCACAAACTCTTTTGCCAAAAAAATAATTTCTTCGTGAGTTAAAACATTTTCTTTTTCAGAGAGTTGTATACCCTCTTCAGGCATACAATAAGTACAACGCAAGTTACAACGCTCAGTCAACGAAATACGCAAATAGTTGTGTACTCGTCCAAATTGGTCAGTTATGTCAATTGGTTGGCTCAATGTACCAGTTGTTTTGTTTCAGCTAAACACTTTTCTATCATTTTAATAGTTTTATCAATAGTCGCTTTTTTGGTTCTAAACGATAAAATTGCCATACGAATAACAAACTTTCCATCAATTTTCGTGGAACTTAAAAATACGCTACCATCGTTATGGATGTTCTCCATCAACTTAACATTAAAGGCGTTTTCATCTCCGCCTGACGGATACCAAAAATAACTTACTGATAAATCTGGCTCTGGCCCAACCTTAAATCCTATTCGTTGTAATTCTTCTCTAAAGTAGGTTGTCAATAAGAGCTTTTCATCTAAACAAGCTCTAAAAGGTTCAATACCATTTAAATTTAGTGGTAACCACATTCTCAACCCTCTAAAGTGTTTGGTTAACTCTGGTGAAACATCTGCAGGATTAATTTGTCCGTTAACATTAGCATCTTGCATGTAATTAGCCGTATAATGGTGAGAGTGAAAAACTGCTTCTTTATCTTTTACCAAAACAGCTCCAATACCATAAGGTAAAAACAATCCTTTGTGTGGATCTATCACTAGAGAATCTGCCATTTCTATACCTTTAAACACTGCCTTTTTACTTTCACAGAGAATAAAAAAGCCACCATAAGCACCATCAATATGGAACCACAGCTTATTTTGTTGAGCTACTTTTCCAATTTGTTCTAATGGGTCAACAGCTCCTGTATCGGTTGTTCCTGCGGAAGCAACCACCATAAAAGGATTTAATCCTTCAGCTTTATCCCTTTTAATTTGTTCTTCTAAGGCATCAACATCAATTCTATAAAAATCATCCAACTTTAACAACCTCACTTGCACATCCTCTAACCCTACAATTCGTAACGCTTTGTGTAAACAATGATGAACTTGAGGGCTTAAGTAAATAACACTCTTAGTTACTAATTCGTTTTTAATTTGATGTTTGTCTCTTGCTGCTGTTACAGCAATTAGATTTGCAATAGAACCCCCAGAGGTTAAATTACCTACTGCTGTTTTAGGAAAATTAAAAACTCCTTTCATCCAATCCAACACTTCATTTTCCATTGTAACAGCACCTGGAGAACCAAAGTACATTCCTGCATATTCATTGGTAACACTTGCTAAAAAATCACCTAATGCAGCTGTATAAATTCCACCACCAGGAATGTAGCCTAAATGCCCACCTGAAGCAGGGTTAATACCTTTTTGTACTACTTCTGTATGGTAAGCAGTTAATAATTCTTTCAACCCTTTTTTATTGGTTGAGATACCTAACTGAGCCGCATCAGGTGTTCCATGATAAAAAGAAGGGTTAGTTTCTGTAGTGGCAATAAAATCATTGGCATATTGCTGTACTTCCTTATTTAAAGTCTCCCTTTCAGTTAATGTAGGCTCTAACGCTTCAGAAATTTGCTCTAAAGCTAATATGTTTTCTATTAAGTTCTTCATCGATAAAAATTGATTACCAAATGTACTTATTGAGGTTGACAAAAAGAATCTATTTTAAGATTATGACAAAAATCACGTTCATAAATCCTATTCTCTAATTCAAGATTTATAAATTTACACCATCTTACAAAAAATGACTGTATGGAAATTTATGATAAACTGAAAGAGAAGTATGAAGCAATTGGGCAAAACCCAGATGTACATTTAAGCGGATTATTACATTCTAAACCTATTACTTATTGGGATTACATCCATACAGATGCATTGTTAAATTTACAAATACAGCGTACAACGTTACCTGATGAAATGGTATTTATTATGTACCATCAAATTAACGAGTTGTTGTTTAAAATGATTTTGTGGGAAATTGAACAAGTTGCTGATAAAGAAGAATTAACACCTGACTTTTTTGCTGAACGTTTAGACAGAATTAGTCGTTATTTTGATATGCTTTCTTCTTCTTTTACCATTATGGGTGATGGTATGGAAGTAGAACAATACATGAAGTTTAGAGATACCCTAACACCAGCTTCTGGGTTTCAAAGTGCACAATACCGAATGATAGAGTTTGCATCTACTGAGCTAATTAACTTAATTGACATTAGATTTAGAGCTACTATTGATAGAAACACCCCTTTTTCTCATGCTTTTGAACATTTATATTGGCAGGCAGCCGGAAAAGATTATACAACAGGAAAAAAATCTGCATTACTTTCATTATTTGAAGAAAGATACATGGATGATTTTATTGTGTTTATGCAAAAATACAACACACTTAACTTGTGGACTAAATTTAAATCGTTACCAACCGAATCTCAAAATGATGTTAAATTGGTAAATGCAATGCGTCATTACGACCATACCGTTAATGTATCATGGGTAATGGCTCACTTAAATGCTGCTGCTAAATATTTAAACAGTAGCGGAAAACCTGTTGAAGCAACCGGTGGTAGCGAATGGCAAAAGTACATGCACCCAAAATACCAAAGGCGTATTTTCTTCCCAGAGCTATGGAGTAAAGATGAATTAGAAAATTGGGGAATTACCAATTTAGAAGGACACGAAATTGTGGAGTAAATTGTTTATTTACTAATTGCCCCAAAGCTTAGTATTATTATTAAAATAATAGCTTTTGGTTTTTTCATTTTCGAGCTTAATATCTAGCTCGGTTTTATTTTGTTTTACTTCTAACAGCTTCTCTCCTTCCTTTAACATAATTGAACTGTTAAATAGTCTTTTTACAAAAATATCATCATAAGAAACCCTCGGGTCATCTTCTTTTACCTTTTTAAAAGCTTCTTGATTATTTAAGGTTGCTCTAATGTGTGGATAATACAACCAAAACAATTGCTGATAGCCTAAAATGTTTCCATTAATATCTTTTTTAATTTTAACAGCACATATTCCCAAAATTCTTACTTCAATTTTAGAATAATTCGCATCAAAAAACCAATCTTCTTTTAACCAATATTTAACTACATCTCTACTATCTAAGGGCTTATAAGTTAATTTTCCATCAACTAATACAGAGTCTCCTGTTATATAAATAAGCTTTTCGGGAGTTAATTCATTAGTAAAAGCATCGTTTTCAACACCATAAGCTTTAATGTATCCTTTATTAATACTACCTATTACAAAATCATAGAAAGAGCAACTACGCTCCTCCTTTGCGTTAGGAAAATATAAAAGTTGATTGATTTTTTCGGTCACGTCAATCTCTCTCCACAACCTTCTGTGCCACATTAAATCATTTAGCCTTATTTGTGGTAAAGGTGTTAACGGATAAATTTCTGATGGCTCTAAAACTTTGTTGTTAAAACAATCGCTTTGTGAAAAACTGCTCTGACCAGCAACACACAATAAGATAACTATAATAAGCTTTATCAATTTCATCATTCATAAAAATAAGGATTAAACACGAAACGCTTTTAAATGAAGATATATTTTGTGTAAACCTCCAATTCTAAATCCTTAAAATATAAGGAATGATTAGTCAGTTAATACTAAAACAGGTATTTCGGATTTTTTTACTAATGATTTAGAAACGCTTTTTTCAAATATTCTTTTCCAAAAACTACGTTGATGATAAACCACTACTAATAAATCATAATTCTTGCTTTCTAAATACGCTAATATTCCATCTTCTACATTATCACTTTCTTTAAAATGAAATGGATGATAATTGGTATCAAAAGCGTCATCAAAATCTGCTGCTTTTAAATGTTCTATTTTTCCAACTGCCTTCTTTTCATCATCATCAATAAATAAAAAATCGATACTTGCATTGGTGTTTCCTGCTATTTCTTTTACAGAATTATATAGTTGATTTTCACCTGATTCTGTTAAATCATTCGCAACTACAATTCGTTCTGGGAAATTAATAGTTGTATTTGCTGGAACAGTTATAATTGGTATATCAACAGCTCCAATTAGTGCTGAAGCATTGCTTCCTAAAAAATGTTCAACCACTCCAGATGTTCCATTGGTGCCTAAAACAATTAAATTAAACTTAACTTTTTTAGCCAATGTTTTAATTGAATCCACCATTAAACTTGGCACACACATACCCTCGAAATCAACATTGGAATAGTTTTGTTTAACATAGTCTAGTTGTTCTTCCATTTGTTTTTCCGACATTTCTTTTGTTATGTTTTCTAAATTAAAAACAATAGTCGCTTCAGCATCCATTGTTGGAATATGATAGGCATTTAACAAATAGATTTCAGCATTTAATGATTCTGCCAATTTAATCGCATAATCTCTAGCTTTGTTAGCTGTTTCAGAAAAATCGGTTGGGACTAATATTCGATATACCATAGTTTTTAAATTTTAATTATAAAAAGCCTTTCTATTTGGAAGTCCATCATATAAAAAAAGTTACTCACACTTTTAATCTGCTAATATTAATATTGGGATTAATGCATGTTTTACTAGAGATTTAGAAACACTACGCTCTACTAATCTTTGCCAAAAGTTACGTTGATGACAAACCACCACCAACAAATCAAAATCTTTATTTTCTAAATACTCTAATATTCCATCTTCTGCATTATCGCTCTCTTTAAAATGAAAAGGATGATAATTAGTATCAAAAGCTTCATCAAAATCTGCGGCTTTTAAGTGTTCAATTTTTCTGTTCGTTTTCTCTTCTTCGTCTACAACAAACAAAAAGTCTACACTTGCTTTTGTTTCATGTACAATTTGCTTTAAAATAGTAAAAACATTATCACCTCCTGACTCTTTTAAGTCATTAGCTACAATAATTTTTTCTGGAAAATTAATAACGGTATCTGCTGGGACAGTTATTATTGGCACATTAATACTACCTATTAAAGCAGAGGTATTGCTTCCTAAAATATTTTCTAATGCGCCAGAAGTTCCTTTAGTTCCCATAACAATTAAATCCACCCCCTCTTTTTCAGCCAAACGCTTAATTACATCTACCAATAAGCCTGAAACACATTTTGATCTAATATCTAATTCTGGATGATTAGATTCTAAGTATTTTAATTGTTTTTTCATTTGTGTTTCTGATGTTTCTCGTGCTAAATCCTGAACATCAACAACCATAGTAGCTCCTGCATGAGGAAGGTGATAAGTGTTTAATAAAAGTATTTCTGCACCCAGTAATTCTGCAATATTTATTGCATAATCTCTTGCTCTATCTGCATTATCGGAAAAATCGGTTGGGACTAATATTCTTTTCATAGTTGTAGTATTTATATAGCACAAATTACCTCAGTAAAATTTGGCTGATGAATGACATGAGTCACTACTAATTATGATATTTATCATAATTACTAACAACAAAAGCTTATCAATGATAAGCTTTTATTATTAAGTAAACGAATACTGGTATAGTTAAAGTTGAAATCTATTTAGCACCCACCTGTTCCAACATTAAATACAAATTCTTGTTTTACAGTTACACCTTTTGCATTTTTTGCAGGATTCCATTTCGGCATGTTTTCAACTAATTTTATTAATAAATTGTCAATTTCAGTATTACTCGAAGTTTGTGTTAACAACACATTCTCTGTTTCACCTTGCTCATTAATTATAAAACTAATTGACGGTTGTGGTAGCCCATCATACTTTTTAGCGTTAATTTCATGAAAACTATTTTCTTTTAAATAGGCAATCATTTTATCATACCCTCCAACATATTCTGCTTGTATTTCTGGTACAACAACCATCGAAACATTCATTTGCCTAATCTCAACCTTATCGTTATCATTTTTCTTGTTATAATGCACTGAAATAACAATATCAGAAGCTATAGTAGCTGATTTAAGTAAGTTTAGTTGTTCTTGAGTTAAAACATTACTTGCCCCTTCTATCTTCGTTAATTTACCATTAGTATTTACAGCAATATCAACTAATCGATAATCTTTAATCCAACTATTAGGATAATTCTCAATTAAATCGTCTATTAATTTAGCTTTCCCTAATTTTTCTTGCGTTATAGAACGACTATAAGATTGTTGAGTGTTTGTTCTAAAAGATTTTCCTTGAACCGAATAAAATAATTGAGAACGAGGGTCCACATCTGGTAAAGAACCGTCAAACAAACCTCCATTAATTCCAATAGCTGTTAATGCTATTTTATTAGAATCTTTTTCAAGTTCAACACAACTGTTGTTGTTAGTTGGTCTATTAACAAATCCAAAAGCAGAAATTACTCCTACAATAACTAAACTGCTTACAATTATTACTTTCTTTTTCATAGCGATGCATTTAAAAGTTTACAGAACAAATATAACCTTAAAGTGCCACTATTAAGGAATTTGAAATGTAAAATAATGTAAATACACTGTAAAAGAAGGTGTAGGAAAAACAAAAATTATAAATTTACAACATGATAAAATTCACCAATCTATTTATTTTAGGACTGGTATTTATTTTCACCTTAAATGGGTGCAAAAAAGATAACCAAGCCATTCAGCATGACCGTGAAGAAGTAATTATGAGAAAAATTGGTCATGAAGTATTATTACTTTCAAATGACTCGACTTCTATTGTTCGTCCAATTGTTTTTAAAAACAACAAATACAGAATTCAATTTGAATCGAATTTTAGCTTTGTGCCAGATGACCTTGTAAAAACAATTGATACTATTGTTAAAACAGCACTGCCTTATAGTAAATACTTAGTGCAAATAGAAGAATGTGAAACCAAGCAGATAGTTTATAGTTACGAAATACCTTATAAAGATGCTATAGCTTGCAAAGAGCGTGAACAACCAGAAGCTTGTTATGAAATTATTATTCAGTTTATTTCTAAAGAAGAAAAAATAACTAGTTTATGGCTATACATTCTGTTACCCCTTATTTTTATTTTAATACGACTATTCTTTTACATTAAAACTAAACGACCGAAAAATGGAGATAAAATTACCATTGGAGCATATTTATATGATAAAAAAATGATGACGCTATCCATTTCTAATGTAGTGGTTGATTTAACAAGTAAAGAAAGTGAACTGTTAAGCTTATTATATAACTCTGTTAACAATACTGTTGATAGAGAGATAATTCTCAACAAGGTTTGGGGTGATGAAGGGGATTATATTGGTAGAACCTTAGATGTTTATGTTTCTAAACTAAGAAAAAAGCTAGAAAATGATACTTCTATTCAGTTAAAAAACATACGAGGTATTGGTTATAAATTAATTATTGAAGAGTAAAACTTAATTTTAATTAAATCAAATCTACTCCTATCACACTTTTTACTGGTAAACGAAAACTATTTAACGATACCGAAGTGCTACTTAAAGCTGTTATACGAGCCTCTATTTTTTTTACTCCGCCTGAACAAGCAAAGATAATTCGTGCTTTTCTTGCTTGTATGTCATTGCCCTTTAAGTAAGCATTCTCTAATAATAATTTTCTCTTCTTTTTTTCCATGTCGTTAAACAATACATCCGATTTAAAATATTCAAATCCTTGCAGTTCAATTTTAGTTACAGTCTTCACTTTTGTTTCCATAGTTTTAGTTTAATGTATAATTCTATTTATGCTCATGTAGCTTAAAATAAGAAAAAATATGCAGGATACCTAATATAACTCTTAAATTATAATTAGATGGTTTTGCTTAAAAATAAAAAAACGAATACTATAAATATCTTTAATGTATTGGTTTTCAGAAGCAGAGACGAAGGGATTCGAACCCCCGATACATTGCTGTATACACGCTTTCCAAGCGTGCGCCTTAAGCCACTCGGCCACGTCTCTGTATGTTTTATTTTTGTTTCTACTTCGATAAACTCAGCATGACAAAAATAAAGGATTACTTACGTGATCCTTTCTTATCCGAATTCCGAAAGAAAATCTAATTGCAAAGCAATTTTATTTTTTTGTTTTCACTTGCAAATTGGAGTAAACTCCATTTTACTGAAAACAAAAAATCTAATGAGTTTCTCTCATTAGATTTTCTTTCTTAGTGAGCGCGGAAGGATTCGAACCTTCGACCGCCTCCTTAGAAGGGAGGTGCTCTATCCAGCTGAGCTACGCGCCCAAAAATCAATGTTCAAAAAAACCAACTTTCGTTGGTTTTTTGTCGGGGTGGCAGGATTCGAACCTGCGACCTCCTCGTCCCAAACGAGGCGCGATAACCGGGCTACGCTACACCCCGAGATGTATTGATTTTCGCGGGTGCAAATATAATTATAGTTTTTACTTTAGGAAATTTATTAGGGGTAAATTTTTAAGATTTTTCAATCGTCCCGAAAACATAATCCCAAAATGTAGTTACAATGCCAATGTTCTTAGCATGTCTAGCATGATGTATGTAATGATGTTTTTTTAATTTTTTAAATAATTTACTCTCAAATTTCCAATGATGTATTGCATGATGAATTATACAATAACCAATATACCCTAACCATATAAAGGCCATATAAACCGCCAAATGTGGTGGACTAAGCAAATAAGACAAGCCGTAATATGCACCGACATAAATAACCAAAGTAACATACCAAGGCACACCCATTAAATCATAAGGTCTATCGTGATGCATTAAATGTCCTTTTTCTGCTGGCCCCTTTAATACATGGTAAGCATATTTATGCATGATGTATTCAACAAAAGTCCAAATAAACAACCCGACTAATGGAATATAGATCCATTCAATCCATGTTAATAAAGATGTTGTTCCTGAAAATGCTCTAGTGCATAAAAATATGACAATCGCTATGTTGGAAACATAACCAAACCAATAATTAAAATGAGAAGTAGAGATTTTTTTTAAAAAACTAATTTCTTCTAATTCTTCTTTGTGAACTTGATTTTTGAACTTAGACATAGAATAAAAGTTTCTACAAACTTAATAATTTTAATTTACAAGAAAATGATAATATACATACTTTGAAAAGCATTTTATTATATTTGTTGCAATGAGCACAAAAATTCCATCATTAAGAACAATGGGCACTTTGCCTGTTTTTATGACTGCTATTTCCACCATTTTAGGAGCTATCTTATTTCTTCGTTTTGGTTATGCTGTTAGTAATGTTGGTTTAATTGGTGCATTGGGTATTATATTTATTGGCCATTTAGTTACTATACCAACAGCAATGGCTGTTGCCGAAATTGCTACCAACCAAAAAGTAGAAGGTGGTGGTGCTTATTTTATGATTTCTCGTTCCTTTGGATTAAACATTGGAGCTACTATTGGTATTACATTATTTTTATCTCAAGCAATAAGTGTTGCATTTTATGTTATTGCTTTTGTAGAAGCACTTGTCCCAATGTTTGAATGGTTTCAAACAATGTTTTATGTTCATCCTTTTTTTATGGACAAACGTTTTTTAGGGGTAGTAATGATGACTTTACTAACCCTCTTAATGCTATCAAAAGGAGCTAGTATAGGTGTTAAAGCATTGTACGGAGTTGTAGTTGTTCTAGCAATCTCATTGGGTATGTTTTTTATGGGAGAATCTCACGCTCCAAATGGAAACGATTTTTATAAAACCATTCGTAATTCTGATGACTTTTTTAAAGTGTTTACCATTATATTTCCTGCTTTTACTGGTATTGCTGCGGGGTTAGGTTTGTCTGGTGATTTAAAAGACCCTAAAAAATCTATCCCTAGAGGAACTCTTTGGGCAACGGTTGTCGGAATTATAATATATGTTGCTGTTGCTGTTAAACTTTTTTATTCTGCTTCTATTTTTGATTTGAATAATGACCAATTAGTCATGAGCAAAATAGCTATTTGGGGACCAATTATTCCAATCGGACTAGGCTGTGCAGCAATATCTTCAGCACTTGGCTCAATTATGATTGCCCCAAGAACTTTGCAAGCTTTAGGAGTTGATAGTATTTTTCCAGGGAAATTGAATGGCTTTCTATCAAAAGGCAGAAAAAAAGATGGTGAACCTTTTAACTCATTAGTAGTTACCTGTATTATTGGTTATGTCTTTATTATCATGGGAGATATCAATACCGTTGCAGGTATTATCTCTATGTTTTTTATGGTAACCTACGGTATTATTTGTTTAATATCTTTCTTAGAGCAATTTGCTGCTGATCCTTCCTACCGTCCTACTTTCAAATCAAGGTGGTATTTATCCTTACCAGGTGCTATTTTATGCTTTTGGTTAATGTTTAAAATGGACTTTGCATATGCCGCTGCATCCACTATTATTATGGTTTTAATATATATATGGGTTACGAGCATTAATAAAGACAAAAAAGGAATACAAAAATTATTTAAAGGTGTACTCTTTCAATTAAGCCGAAGATTTCAATTATTCTTACAAAAAAGAGATACTGATATCGAAGAACAAGAATGGAGACCATTCATTATTTCTGTATCAAAAGATTCTTTTAAAAGGCAATCTGCTTTTAACTTATTAAGGTGGCTATCACACAAATACGGTTTTGGTACATACATCCATTTTATTGATGGATTCTTATCAAAAGAAACCTATAAAGAATCTAAAGAAGTAATGAAACGCCTTTTAATACAAAATGATGGCTTAAAAAGTAAGGTTTACCTCGATACTATTATTAGTCCTTCTTACACCTCTGCTATTGCTCAAGTAATACAATTATCTGGTGTAAGTGGTAAAGGAAACAATATGATTTTGTTTGAATTTACTAAGGATGAAAAAACTAGTTTAAATGATGCTGTTCAAAACTACCAACTGCTAAGAGCTACTGAGTTTGATGTCTGTATTTTACGTTCAACCATTAAAGGTTTTGGTTATAAAAAGAACATTCATATTTGGATACGCCCTAATGATTTTGAAAATGCCAATTTAATGATACTATTGAGTTACATTATGTTAGGTCATCCTGAGTGGAAAGATGGGGTGATTAATATATTCTCTACCTACCCTCCTAATGAAAAAATTGCTACAGAGAAAAAATTAGTAGAGTTAATAAAAGAAGGAAGACTACCTATTTCACCTACTAATATTCAGTTAATTCCTCAATTAAAAGAGGAAAAGGTTGATATAATTATTAATACAAAATCTGCCGATGCTGATTTAACAATTGTAGGTTATAATAGTGAGCAAATTGAAACCGAAAGTGAAATTACTTTTAACAAATATCCTGATTTAGGAAATATTCTTTTTGTTAGTGCATTTAAGGGTAAAACCATTAAATAATCTTCTGTCAATCCACCGACTAATCGTTTCTAAAAACATTACTAAGTTTAAATGATGAAAAAAATTATTCAATATGTAGTTTTTATAGCTATTTTTTTAATCCTATGGAAATGCCAAGTATTTAAAGAACCTGCAGCCGCAGTTATGAGTGCCACTTTAGATGCTCCAGAAATAACTAAAACAGAAACTGATAAATTACCTAATGCAGATTTCAACTTAACCGTAAAAGATTTAGATGGAAACATCATTAACATGGCTGATTTTAAAGGGAAAGTTGTTTTTCTAAACTTTTGGGCAACCTGGTGTATGCCTTGTGTTGCTGAACTGCCAAGTATTAATAAACTTTACAATGAACTAAAAGATGAGAATATTGAATTTCTATTAATCTCTAACGAAAATTTAGAAAAAGTAAAAGGCTATCACACTAAAAAGGAATATGATGTGCCTTTCCATATTATTGATGCTAATGGCTTTATTCCACAGCAATACAAACATGATGGGATTCCAACAACTTTTATTATCAATAAAGAAGGCAAAATTATTAAAGCTAGTTCTGGAGCAGAAGATTGGGATGATGAAAAATTCATAAAGAAGTTAAAAGAAATGCTGTAAATATTAAGTTAACTTTGTTCATCAACTCAACGCGTTAAAACGATGACTCACTACGAAATAAAAATTATTGAAACAACAATTGTATTAGTGGTTTATATCATTATCAAATTAATAATTAAAAAATTAGTTGATAAAGCTGCAATTAAATTTACCTACTCTAAACCAAGAGTTAAAATCACTAAAAAAATCATCAATGTTGTTCTATTTTTTATTTTAATCGGAATTATCCTGTTTGTATTTGGTGTTGACCAATCCAAATTATTATATTTTGTCACCTCCTTATTAACCGTTGTTGGAATTGCATTTTTAGCTCAGTGGTCAATTTTATCTAATATAACAGCAACGATAATCATCTTTTTTAATCATCCAGTTAAAATTGGTGACACCATAACCGTTATGGATAAAGATTATAATATTGAAGGTCGTGTGAGTGATATTGGCATTTTCTTTTTAATTATTAAAACCAAAGATGGTGAAGAAATCACTATGCCAAGCAATGTTTTTACTCAAAAAATGATAAAGAGAAAAATAGCAGAACAAAAAAAAGTATGATTACTTAAACTTTCACTACTGATAATGTTTTTGAAGTTTTTCAAAAATATCAGCTACGGCAGGACATATTTCAGTATTTTTCATCGATAAATCCAATAGTTGATAAAACTTTTTTCTATTGGTATGTGGATATTCCCTACATGCAGTTGGTCTGCTTTCGTAAACTGTACAGTAATTTTCATAATCTAAAAAAGGGCAAGGAGCTGTTGTCAACACATAATCACCATCTTCATCTATTGTTAAATATTTATCAATAAAATCAGAAGGTTTTAATTTAAGGTGTTTTGCTAACCTATCAATATCTCTTTCATAAAAAGTAGGACTTGTAGTTTTACAACAGTTAGCACAGTCTAAACAATCTATTTTTTCAAAAACTTCATCATGTAATTGATGAACAGTATCATCAAGTTTTTTTGGTTTTGATTTTTTAAGTTTTTTAACTAACCCCCTATTCTCTTGTTTGCTTTTTTCAGCAAAATCAAGCTTTGATTTTAAATCATCATTCATAGTAGCGCTAATTTTATAAGGAAAAACAAATTTAATTAAGTTTCTGTTTTTATAAGAGGTTTCAAGAACTATGTTCTACTCTTTTTCTTTTCTTTGCAGTATGGAATTAAAATCAATTGTACTTAGTAAAGATAAAGAAAGGTCACTAGAAAGAAAACACCCTTGGGTATTTTCTGGAGCTATTAATAGAATAATTAGTGATACAGGAGAAGCTCCTATTGAAGGAGAATTAGTTGAAGTTGTCGATTCAAAAAACAACTTTTTAGCAATCGGACATTTTAGTGATGCCACTATTGCTGTAAGAATTATTTCATTTATTAAAACAGACATAAATCAGGCTTTTTGGACTACCAAAATTCAGTCTGCTTTTGATGTTAGAAAAAGTTTAAACCTAACCGATAATCCAGATACAAACATTTATCGTTTAATGCATGCCGAAGGGGATGGAGTACCTGGCTTAATTATCGATTTTTATAATGGGACTGCTGTTGTACAAGCTCATTCTATAGGTATCTATAATAACTTTGATTTTATAGTTAAAGCCTTACAAAGTGTGTATGGTAATTTACTAACAGCTATTTACAATAAAAGTGCTGAAAGTTTAGCCAAACAAACTAATACCACTATAGAAAATGGTTATTTATATGAAACTGGAGAGGTGAACATTATTGGTAAAGAACATGGCTGTGATTATAATTTAGATTGGATTAACGGTCAAAAAACTGGTTTTTTTTTAGATCAACGAGAAAACAGAAAATTGTTGGGTGATTTCTCTAATGGTAAAAAAGTATTAAACACTTTTTGTTACTCTGGTGGATTTTCTATTGCTGCATTAAAAGCTGGAGCTACAGAAGTTCACTCAGTAGATAGTTCTCAAAAAGCAATAGAATTAACTGAGGCTAATTTAAAATTAAACAAACTAAAGAAACACAAATCTTTTACATCAGATACCTTAGACTATCTAAAAGATAATACGATAGACTATGATGTGATTATTTTAGATCCTCCTGCTTACGCTAAAAATCAAAAAGCAAAACACAATGCAGTGCAAGGTTATAAAAGATTAAACGCTTTGGCTTTAAAGCAAATAAAACCTGGCGGTATTTTGTTTACATTTTCATGCTCGCAAGCTGTAAACCGTAAATTATTTTACGATACTATTACAGCTGCAGCTATTGAGGTTGGAAGAAATATTAGAGTTTTACATCACCTTTCTCAACCTGCTGACCATCCTGTAAACATTTTCCATCCAGAAGGCGAGTATTTAAAAGGCTTGGTTTTATTTGTTGAATAGTATTATCGATAACTAACTAATTTTTAACAGATTATTGGTATAATTGTTGAGCAATAAAAATTATGAAAAAAACACTTTTCATCATCATATTTTCTATAATTCCTTATCTTAGTTTTAGTCAAAACATTGGTGTTGGCGGTTCTGCTATGTGGAATTTCCAAACAGAAAGTATGGGACTGGGTGCTCGAGTTAATATTTTCCCAAACAATACTATTAGTTATGTTCCACAATTTACTTGGTATGGTTTAATTGGCCCTATTTCCGAATGGACATTAGGATTAAGCATTGAAGCAAAAATCAAAAGAGGAAGAACATTTAATTATTATTTAATGGCTCATGGTGGTTACAACAATTGGGGAAATGCAGGTTCTTCTGCTTTAGAAAATGCTTCTACTACTAATTGGAATCTTGAAGGTGGAGCTGGAATTACAACCAATCGCTGTCTTCGACCGTTTTTAGAGTACAGGTATAATATCAAGTTTCAGGAAACACATTTACGTTTAGGAATATTGTATATCTTTGGATGTAATGCTCGTGGAACTGGATACAGAGATGAAAGAAGAATAAGAAATACTTATAATTGTCCTTAATATTGAATAAAAATAGATTTTTATGAAAACATCGAACTTATTAACTTTAGTAACTATTACTACAATTACAGCAGCAACCTTAATAAATTTCGGCTGCAAAAAAGATAGAATTGAAGAACCTGAACAATTAGCTGCTTACGAGCCTATTAATTCTTACTTAGATTCTAAAAAACAACAAGAACAAGAGTTTATTATTACTGGACCAAGTAACGATACCATTATTGGTAATCAAGGCACACGAATTTACGGTGCAAAAAACTGTTTAGTAGATGGTAATAACGATACTGTTGATTATCCTTTTTCTATTCACTTGGTTGAATTATATACACCAAAAGATATGATGTATTGGCAAATGCCAACCGTTGCAAGTGGTAATATTTTAGAGACTGATGGAGAGATAAGACTTAGAGCTACCAAAAACAGTCAAGAACTTACCTTAAAACCAAGTTGTCCTTATGGTATTGAAATGCCAAACAGTGCTCCAAAAAACTATATGAACATCTTTTTTGGTGCAACAACTGGTAATTTTGTTAATTGGACAGATTCTCAAACACCTTTTACTGTAATTCCTTATGGCTATCAAGCTTTTATTAATCAATTAGGTTGGATAAACTGCGATAATCAAATAGGAAACAACACGGGACATACATTAACTTTTACATCTACTACTGATGATTTAACTAATGTTGGTATTTTTATCTACTTTACAGCTAATGATGGAGTAATGCAAGTCTACAATACTGTTTCTGGATTAATACCAAATGGTTCTAACGTTAAAATTGTAATGATGGCACAAGATAGCAATGGACAATTATTTAGTTATACCGAAACAAGAACAGTTAATGGCAGTGCTACTATTAACATGAGTTTAAGCGCTACAACTGATGCTTCATTAACAGGTCATTTAAATAGTTTATAACTAACATTTAATTCTTAATAACTTACTACATAAGTTTGCTTTATTAAGATAATAAGCAGATACTTTTATACTCGTAATCAAGTATGATTATAAATTTTTAGTTCGAAAAGGTAGTGACTTTATGTTACTACCTTTTTTTAACTTTATTAAATTCCAAATTCATGGAAACCAAACGATTAAACAAGGCTATATCAGAAACAGGTTATTGCTCTCGTAGAGAAGCCGATAAATTAATTGAACAAGGTAAAGTATTGGTTAACGGAAAAAGCCCTGAATTAGGCACTAAAGTTATTTCTACTGATGTAATAAGTGTTAATGGAAGTATTATAACCAAAGAAGTTGAAAACATTTATTTAATTTTTAACAAACCTATTGGTATTACTTGTACTACAGAAACTGACATTAAAGACAACATTATTACCTACATCAATTATCCAGAACGTATTTTTCCTATTGGTAGGTTGGACAAACTTAGCGAAGGTTTAATATTTTTAACCAATGATGGTGACATTGTCAATAAAATACTACGCTCTAAAAACAATCACGAAAAAGAATATATTGTTATCGTTAATAAAAAAATAACGTCTGAGTTTCTAGAAGAAATGAGTAATGGTGTAAAGATTTTAGATACTGTTACCCATAAATGTAAAGTTGAACAGCTAAACGATACTACTTTTAAAATTATATTAAAACAAGGATTAAACCGACAGATACGTAGAATGTGTGATGAACTTGGATATGTTGTTTATGGTTTAAAACGCGTTCGTATTATGAATATTCGTTTAGATAATTTAAGACCTGGACAACACCGCCCTTTTACTCCTGAAGAATTTCAAGAATTAGAAAGATTGATTAGCAATTCTAGCAAAACAGAAGAAGCCTCTTAAAATTTGCGTCTTTTTGATGGATGCATCGTCTTTAAAGATAAAAACATGACTACCGAACAAATTTGGAAAGATTTTAACCGTCAATTATTTGGTTTTATTAATACCAGAGTTAATGACAAAACTTTAGCAGAAGATATTTTACAAGATGTATTTATTAAAATTCATTTAAAATCTGACAACTTAAACGAGCAAACAAAAATAGCCAGTTGGTTGTATCAAATTACTCGAAATACAATTATTGATTTTTACAGAAAAAAGAAAATTCCTGTTACCAATGAAATTAATGAAGAGTTAATTTCAAGTTCTGAAACTAACCTTCCTCACAATTTTGAAAACTGTTTAATTCCTTTTGTAAACCAATTACCAGCTATTTATAAAGATGCCATTCTTAAAACCGAATTAGGAACCCTTTCACAAAAAGAATATGCTAAACAATTAAACATTTCCTACTCTACTGCAAAATCGAGAGTACAAAGAGCAAAACTAAAATTGCAAGAATCATTTATAAGTTGTTGTAATATTTCATTTGATAAAAATGGCAATGCAAATTCAGCAAATAGCGATTGTGCTTGTTAAATTTTGCGTCTTTTTAAACAGGTGTTCGTCTATAAGGTTGATAATAAATTATTAACCAAAACATAAAAAGATGAATAAAGATGAAAATTGCTGCAACGAAAAGCCTTGTACTTGTACAAACTGCACATGCGATTGTGATTGTTGCACACCAACTAAAAGTTGTTGTTAAAAAAATGGAGCCTTTTGGCTCCTTTTTTTATATCAATTATTTAGTATTAACTATATCTTTACAATATGGAAGATTTTAACAGAGAAGAGCACTGGCAAAACATCTACAATACAAAAAATTTAGAAGAAGTTAGTTGGTACCAACCCACTCCTACAACTTCATTAAACTATTTAAAAGAGTTTAACATTCCTTTAACCGCCAAAATAATTGATGTTGGTGGTGGAGATAGTTTTTTTGTAGATCATTTATTGGAGCTAAGTTATACCGATATAACGGTAGTTGATATTTCAAGCAATGCTATTGAACGAGCAAAAAAACGTTTAGGAGAAAAAGCCAAACAAGTTAAATGGATAGTAGCTGATGCTGCTCAATTTAACCCAACTGAACAATACGATTTTTGGCACGATAGAGCAGCCTTCCATTTTTTAACGCAAGACGATGAAATTAATAACTACGTAAATACAGTAAAAACGAGTATTGCCAAAAATAAAATTTTGGTAATTGGCACTTTTTCAGAGCAAGGCCCTTTAAAATGTAGTGGTATAGAAATTAAACAATACTCCGAAAATACGATGAACAATTTATTTGCTAACGATTTTAATAAAGTTGCTTGTAAAATAATAGACCATCCAACACCATTTAATACCATTCAGAATTTTGTTTTTTGTAGCTTTACAAAAAAATAATATTAACCTTAATATAAAAAAATATGTCAGTAAATAATGCATCAGCACAATGGAATGGAACCTTAAAAGAAGGTAAAGGAACAATGAGTTTTACAGGTTATGAAGGACCTTTTAACTTTGCTTCTCGATTTGAAGATGGAACAGAAACTAACCCAGAAGAATTAGTTGGAGCTGCTCATGCAGGTTGTTACTCTATGTTTTTATCTGCGTTAATTAGTGGAGCAGACTTAACACCTACAAGTATTAACACAACTGCAACTGTTACCTTAGAAAAAGATGAAATAGGTCCAAACATTACTAAAATAGAATTAGTTTGTGATGTAGTTTGTGAAGGCTTAACTCAAGAAAAGTTTACTGAATTAGCTCAAGCAGCAAAAGAAAAATGTCCTATATCTAGGTTATATGCTGGAAGTACTGCAACGGTTGTGTTGACTGCTACTTTAAAGTAAAAATTTATACAATGCGAATAAAGAACACTAGTGTTCTTTATTCGGTTGTTGGCGGTAATGCATCTTGGACAGATACGATGAAATCTACTTTAATATTAATTCTGACAATCGGTGGACTAGTCATCTCATGTGGGACAAAGGAACTGCCTAAGGACTTAAACGAATCGGTCGCGTACTTTGAAAAGCACTGGAGTTCTAGCCGACTAGACGACTTTAAAAACAAGGATGAAAAGACGGCAGTGACTGAACTTCATATGTCCATTGGAATGTGGATAAGAAACAATTGGATTCATGGAAACCGGAATCCTCAATTCATTAAGTTTTTTGATTCTCTTAATTTTCGACACGCTGACGACATTTCGTCAACTATTCTAAGATCTCTTCATCGAAAGCTTAATAACAAGGACATTGACCTACAAGGACAAATAGATTACTACGAGGCTTATTGGAAACCTATTATTGAGTGCGAGGAGAATCACAGGAAAGAACTGGTTGAGATAAATAAAAAATTTACGGTTGGTGACACACTGACATTGATCTTTCCAGTTGACACATCACAGAACCATAGAAATGCAGTTGGGTATCCCTGCCCACATAGACATTGGACTTTCGATGAAGCAAAAGACCTGAGGGTGACAGGAGTAGTTACCAAAAAGTTTGACTTAGGCGGACCGACTAATCCATTTATTAACTTTAAGATTACGAAGATGAGTAATGAAGACACGAAGATTTATATGAGAGATGTGACTCTAGGAGACACAACTGAATTTGCACTGAGTGTTTTAACGATTAGCTGGGAGTAAGATGCACTACCGCCAACAATGTGTATATGCTATGGCGCTGAATGATTTTGATTATTTATATATTTGATCAGCGCCACATCATATACACTGGCGTTACATGCAATTAATGAAACTTATGAAAAGAATAAATACAATTGTTTTTCTAACAATTCTGCTAATATCTTGTGGTATACCTGATTCGCCAGGATTAAAAAATTTAGAAGCTTTAGCAAAAGAATTAAATGCCGAAAATGTAACTGCTGGATACGGTTTTAAAACCTCTACAGATTCTGAGAATCTTAAGTCTTACGACATTGAAATTTTCAATTCAACAATTGTTGATGTTAAGAATAGATCGGATTGCGATGCACATGCTTTAGTGGTTGTCAATTCACTTTGGGATAAATTATACAATTTAGATTCTACAACAAGTGTAATTAATATAATATTCACAAATGATAAAAGTATAATTAGCACCAGTACAGAAATTGTTTTAACATTAGATGACCTCATTTCATATAAGGCTCAAGAGAAAGCAGAATTAGGTGATTATGAAAATGCATTCAAACTTTATGACCGTGCCATTTCGATAGCTCCAAATAAAGCTGCATCATACTACAATAATAAAGCAGTGATTTATATGGGTTTAAAAAACTATGACGAAGCGATTCGAGAATTCAAACTAGCACTGAATCTAGAACCAAATTCAAAACAATTTCTTAAAAATTTAGGAGCAGCATATAGTTGGCAAGAGGAATATGAAAAAGCAATTGAAATGTTTTCTCAAGCTTTAAAAATTGACCAGAAATATGAAGAAGCACTTGGTGAAACAGCTCAATGCTACGCTCATATGAAAGAATTCGAAAAAGCTATTGAAATATTTAATAAAGCACTTTCAATCTCTCCAAATAATTTAAAATGGGAAAGGGGAAAAGCGGTATGTTTCATGGAAATTAATAATCTTGACAGTGCTAATACAATCATTGATAAAGTTCTCCTTGCTGACGATCAATATGGTAATGCCTACTTTACAAGAGGTAAAATAAGACTTAAGGAAAACAAAAATAAAGAAGCGTGTGAAGATTTTAGGCATGCTATAACTCTTGGGGTTCAAGGTGAAGTTGAAGAGTTATTAGGTGAGAACTGTAAATAAAAAAAGCATGTAACATCGTGTATTAAACATGCGGTTGCTAGCTGTTGTGGTTACTTGAATCTTTAGTAGTTTTCGCCATAATTTTTGCTTGTGCTACAAGACAAAAATTTGCGAGCTGCATTCTCGCATAGGTTGGGTTGGGTTCGCTTCTGTATATTTGTTTCTTACTAAACTGTAACTTTGGCAAAAATTATTACTTTTAACTGTACTTAAAACATAACGCACGTTTCATACACATGCGTTGGCAGCAATTAAAATGACTAAGAAACACTACATATTGATATTTGTCTTAATAACACTTGCTACATCAGTAGTAGGTCAATCTGATGCACAGAAAAAAATATCTGGATATTGGTCATCCTGTGACGGCTACACTTTCAAGTATCTTGCCCTTAAGAAAGACAATTCATTTGACTGGTATAACGGTAGTTGTAAAGGAGATTATAACCTGACCGGAAAATATAAACAAGTAGGAGATACGCTCATATTAACGGACAATAAATTAGACAAAGAATTAAAAGTGCTTATCCGTTATGATAAGCTGTTTTCTTATGCTGGTCAAGATGGTCAATATCCAGACTTTCAACCCTTAATAAGAACAAAAAAAAACACTAAGAAGAAAGCTGTCAAAGAATGTCAACATCGAAGAAAACAGGTCAGAAAAGAAAGTAATAGACGGATTAATAAAGAAGCAAGGGAAGAAATGAAAAGCGAAAATCAAAACTGATGCCAACAAAACCTAAACACAATGCCCTTCGGGACACTGCGCATAGCCAAACCGTTAGGCACAATTAAATAGATGAAACGAATAATTATAATACTAACATCTCTTTTGTTTAGCTGTTCAAGTGACAACCAGATTCATTTAATATTTGAAGATGTAGCTGGAATATCGGAAGAAAGCCAATTACTAATTAATGGCTATCAAATAGGACAAGTAAATCAACTAAAACTTCATGACAATGAAAAAACAGTGGTCACAATTGATCTAACGGATGATACCAAACTTCCAATTGACTCCAAGTTTTTGACAGAAAAAAGTAATTTCTTAGGCGATATGTCCATCAAAGTAGATTTAGGAAAATCAGAAACCTTAATTTCTAATGGAGATACTTTGAAAGGAATTTACTCAAATGAACGTACAGAAGTTGAAAAGGGAATCATTAATCTAGTTAATAATATAGTTGAAATTACTGACTCCATTTTGGTAACTCCTAACAGAAGTGAAAATGAATTTCAATTTGATTTATCAAAAATTGAGGTTGACACAAAACAATGTTCAAAATTAAATGGTGTATGGATCGCTGAAATTGGAGGTCTTAGTTTTCTGAAAACGACTTTAGAAATCGGAAATAAGGTTGTTTTTATGGACAAAAAACAAATAACTGCCTCTGGCTGGGGCTCTCTTAAATATAATCGAGCTGCAAAATTCTACTTTACAAAATCATCGGATTATCAATATGATTATTATGTTGACAATAAAGGTTTCTTGAATTTAATTCAACTCGACTACAGAAATGATGATTTATCATTTAAAACTGAACCAGAAACTATTGAACAGAAAATCGGATTAAATTGGCTTGACAATGACAACATTGAACTAATCTTAAATGGAGTGAAATTCAAATTAAGAAGAGTGTAAATCTGATCCTAACAATCTCTATATTTCATTATGTTGGCTGATTACCTTACATTTGGTTTCAACAAAACGAAAAAATTGAGTTGTCGTTACAAAAACTCCTTCATCAAATTTTTCTTGTGTAGCGTTTCATTTATTTCAAACTCAAAATAGTTTTGTAAGCTGTTATCAAAACCTACTCCATTTAAGTAATCGTTTAACGCCAAGTTTAATCCTTTAGTAAATGTTTTATGGTCAGCCCCAGTTGGGTCGGTGTGTGTTAAATCATTTTGAGCAAAGCCTTTAAATTTTGGTCCTGTAATTTTTATTCCAAACTCTTGTGGGTTTTTACCTATTGGGCTATGTGTAGTAGTAGTAAATTGGTGCCAAAAGGCAGATTGTATGCAGTTATTTTCAAATAGCTGTCTAACTACTTCTAATGAGTCTATGGTTTCTTGTGCTGTTTCTGTAGGAAAACCATACATTAAATAAGCATGTACCATTATATTGTGGTTAGAAAAAGCTTTAGTAACTCTAGCAACCTGAGCTATATCAACACCTTTTTTCATTTTCACCAACAGCCTATCAGAAGCTACTTCTAAGCCGCCTGTTACTGCAATGCAGCCAGATTTTGCCAATAATTCACACAATTCTGACGTAAATGTTTTTTCAAAACGAATATTGGTCCACCAAGTAATGGCAACATTTCTAGTAATCAATTCTTCAGCTAAAGCTTTTAATACTTTTGGAGGTGCAGCTTCATCCACAAAATGAAAACCTGTATTGCCTGTTTCAGCAATTAATAGCTCAATTTTGTTTACTAAATCTGTTGCTGTAGTATTTTGGTAATTGCCAATGTAATCTAAATTTACATCACAGAAAGAACACTGTTTCCAATAACAACCATGTGAAACGGTCAATTTATTCCATTTCCCGTCTGTCCATAAGCGGTGCATTGGGTTAATTACATCTAAAAATGATAAATACAAATTCCAATCAATGCCTTTGTAACTTGGTGCAGGCATATCCTTGTGGTGAAAAATGGTGTTAGGCTTTTTATCTTGGAAAGCAACCTTCCCTTTTTGTAATACAAAGGTGCGCTCCAATTCCTGTGGTGTGATTTCTTTCTCCAACAACTCAATAATTCTCAACAATGGCCCTTCCCCATCATCTAACGAAATAAAATCAACATACTTAAATATTCTTGAGTCGGTTAACGACCTTAACTCGGTATTACAATAACCACCACCAAAAGCTACTTTAATGTGTTTGTAGTTCTTTTTAATAAACTGTGCACATCGCAACGCTGCAAATAAATTCCCTGGAAAAGGAATCGTAAACCCAATTAAATCAGGTTGCTCCTCCTCTATTTTATTGACCAATAACAACAGCAATTGGTCTTCAATTACAGTAGTAGTATAATTCAAATATTCTTGAATGGTATCAAAACTACTTGCCGAAGTTGCTATTTGCTCGGCATATCTTGTAAAAGAGAAAAACTCATCTACATTGGCAGTTATAAAGTCTCCTAACTCCTCAATAAATAGCGTTCCTAGATGTTTGGCTTGGTCAATTTTTGTAGAACTACTAAAAGCAGCATCAATCTTGTCTGAACGATGTCCTTTTGGAAAAAATCCTTCTGTTAACAATTCATCTGCTGTTTTTTCGTCTTGTTTCCTTAAAAAACTGGTTACCTTATCAACTTTAGTACTATAAGCCTCTTTATTCTTATAAACCAATGGAAAAGACATTTCTCCATTTTGTGCTGCCTCTCTAAAAATGTTTTCAATAAAATGCTGCGTAAATATCTTTGCAAACAAAGCAATACTCAAATCCCATTGAATAACCGTTTTGTTTTTACTATCTAAAAAACCTTTTAAATAAGCTGTTGCTGGATACGGTGTATTCAGTTGTGTAAATGGAGGTGTTATTAATAGCGTTTTTACAGGCACGCCATAAAGGTATTTAATTTATTGGTTTTCCTTTACCAGGATATTAAAAACAAAAATAGTATCGTTTTGAATAATTCTACATTTTGCACAATGTGATATGTGTGTAAATTGGTAAGGTTTAATAATGTTAAACTCAGCAGTTTGCTTTTCAATTTCAAAAATTCCTTTACAGTCTAAATTTCCTTCAGGAGAAAATCTTTTAATATTAAATTGTGATTTGATATTTGTTTCTTCAATACAAAACCAAACTCCAGCTCCTTGTCCTGAAAGCCATTGACAATGATTTGGTAAATGTTGTGGCAATTCGGGAGCTAATATGGTTCCTATATTACTTGTCATTATGCAACTTGCGGTGAATCTTGAGGTGCTGTATTACCTGCTATTTTTCTTAACCAAAACCAATTATTTTTATAAGTACTCACTATTCCATTAGTTACTTCAAAATAATAAGGCTTATTATTTAATACTTTTTTATTAGAACGAGGTGTAGCAGAAACAGTATAAGGAACTTTAATTAAGAGTTTAGTTAGCCAATTATTTGTAGCGTCATAAACTACCTGAACAACTAATCTAGAGCAAGTAGAACCATTTATGCGCAAAGGGCCATAAGGAATGGCTTCTCTATGTTGTAGTTCTTTAGCCTTAGCATAAGCCTTTTTAAAATTAATATTTTTAACAACAACTGCTGTTAGTTTTCCATCCCCATGACAAGCTTTATTGTTGTAACGTTCTAATAAAATCTCACCTAAATTTAAAATTTCTCCATTTTCAATAATGGCTCTTTGTTTTACCACAACATCTGGATCCGTAATTTTATCTCTTACCCTACCATATTGGTAAGGCGTATGGTATCTTCCGTAATCAAAATAATGTATTTCGTTGTTTTCGTGATTGATTAATAAAAATGCAGCATGCCCAGCTGTATATTTGCCATCTTTAATAAAACCTAACCATTGCATAGGCAAATCATACCATTTACCTTCTTTAACCACTTTTGTGTCAGGCCAAGCCAATGCTATGATACTATCGTTATGCATTTACTTTTAATTGTTGATAAGTAGTTTTTATCGTATTTACAATTTTAGCGATATCCTTTTCGGGTATATTGGGAGCAGAAATAACACATCGCAAATAAATTACATCTTTAAAAATAGAATAGTTAAATAATACTTCTCCTGATTTAAAAATAGTATCTCTGATTTTTTTGTTTAACTGATTATTTTCGGCTAACGAAAGTTCATTATCCGTAACTCTAAAGATTACTATTGGTGATTGAGGTTCGCACAACAACTCCATGTTAGGTTCTTCTTTTATTTTTTGAGCTAATAACTGTGTTGCTGCTTGTAATTTATCTATTCTCTCTGAAAATCCATTAGTACCTGCTTCTTTCCATGATAGCCATAATTTTAACGCATCAACCCTCCTACCACATTGTATTGACTTTTGTCCTAAGTCTAAATCCTCATCATCATGAAATAAATAATCTGCATCAACTGCAAATGCTTCATTTAATAAGCCAGGTTTTTGAGTTAAAAATGCCGAACAAACCAACGGAATCCCCATTACTTTATGTAAGTTCCAAGAAACAGAATCTGCTTTTTCTATTCCCTCAAATTTAGGTTGGTTAATTTCTGAAAACATTAAAGAGCCACCATAAACAGCATCAACATGATACCACATGCTATTTTTTTGAGCAATACTGCTCAGAGATTTTAAATCATCAAACACGCCAGAGAAAGTTGTTCCTGCAACTCCAACTAACATTAAGGGAGTTCTTCCTTTTTGTTTTTCTATTTCAATTGCATTTACTAAATCATCAACTACTATTTGACCAACATTATCTGTTTTAATCTTCACAACACTTTCTTTTCCAAACCCCATAAATATGGCTCCTTTGGTAAAAGAATAATGTGCTTGATCAGATATAAAAATGCTGTATTTTGGTGCATCAAAAAGTCCTTTTGTTTTAATATTTTTTTGATGATTATCTCTTGCCAATAATAGTCCTTTCATATTAGAAATACTTCCCCCTGGTGTGAAAACACCATCACTATTTCCATCTTTCCAT
Source organism: Vicingaceae bacterium (assembly GCA_037969435.1). Classification (GTDB taxonomy): domain Bacteria; phylum Bacteroidota; class Bacteroidia; order Flavobacteriales_E; family Vicingaceae. The sequence goes on along the minus strand of JBBKXK010000017.1, from coordinate 136,714 downwards.
ACATAAGAAGCAAGTCTTTTAATACACTCTTTTTCAATTAAAGTCATTAATGGAGCTACTTCATAGGTGTACATTGAAGTATTTAAAATCGTTGTTAAAACATCACCATAAACAGCAGTTTTATTTAGTTTGCCATACATTTGGTTCATAAATAAATTACTATCGGTATTTACACTCAACTCAACTATCTTATCAATTAAAGCAGGAATTCTTGAACTGGGGTTAGCTTCAATCTCAACATCAAATTCAGTTAATAATTCCGTTACAGATTTATTATTTCTAATTAAATTAGATTGATTTTCAGTGTTGAGTAATTCTATTATTTTGTTTTTGATGTTGTTTTGCATAACAAACCAAAGTTACAACATTATTATTTTTGAATTTGTCTTTTGATAGACTTTTGGACAATTATTCTAAAGTTAGCTTTGCCAAGTAATCGTAATGACTTCCCTTACACACTAATTCGCATTTTAAACCACATGCTATAGCAGTTTCTTTTAATCTTTTAAAATCGATAAAAAGCCAATTGAATTTAGGTGATGAATAATTTTTATATTCCATTTGGTAAGTTACTTCACCATAATAAGTTGAGTTTAAATCAACCCAAGTTGAACCATCTTCTTCTTTAAACATATAAGCAATGTCAGAGGAATCTAATAAAATTTGTCCTTTATCTTTTAACAAGGATTTTGCTTTTTTTAAAAATTTTGGTAATTCATCGAGAGTTCCAGCAATTCCTACACCATTCATTAAAAACAATAAAGTATCAAATTGATCCGTAACCACATAAAAATCAATTTCTGCAGCATTAATTTCTTGTAGTTTCATAACTTCAACAGCTCCTTTTGAAGTATCAATTGCTTTAACCGTCAAACCTTTTTCTTGAAGTATTAAACTATGACAACCACTTCCTGCACCGACATCCAAAACATTCCCATAACATAAATCCAATGCTTTTTTCTCTATTTTAGGAAGTTGTTTTTTTGTCCTAAATAAATAAGGTAATGGAATAATATCATCTTCTGCAATAGATGACTTAACAACAATATCAACTGTATAGTTATCCTTATAATAATCTAATAAGGCTAGCCCTATTGCATCATTATCCAACATGATTAAAGATGGATTTTTTCGCCTTTATTATCAATAAAATTATACTCTAAAAAGCCGTAAGAAGTAGTTGCATAAACTTCAATAGAACATTTGTGTTTTTTCTCCCATTCTTTTCTTAATGATGAAAACAAGCCTTTTTTCTTATTAAGGAAAGCCTCTACAAATGGATGTACATTAATTCGAACCTTTTTATTACCTGCTTGTTTAGCAATGTAACGTAAATTGTTTTCAATTTCTTCTACTAATAAAATAGTTGAATGAACTTCTCCATCACCTCCACAACTAGGGCATTTTTCAGCTGTTTTTATCTCCATTTCTGGTCTTACTCGTTGACGAGTAATTTGTACTAACCCAAATTTACTTGGAGGAAGAATGTTATGTTTGGCTCTATCGTCCTTCATAAATTCTTTCATCTTTTCAAACAACAACTTTCTATTTTCACCGCTTCGCATGTCAATAAAATCAACAACAATAATTCCTCCCATATCACGTAAACGTAATTGACGAGCAACTTCTTCTGCAGCTTCTAAATTAACTTCTAAAGCGTTTTCTTCTTGTGTTTTGTCTTGCTTTTTACCTCGTTGTCCACTATTAACATCAATAACATGCAGCGCTTCAGTATGCTCAATAATTAAGTATATCCCTGTTTTTAAGGTTACATTTTTACCGAAAGCAGATTTTATCTGTTTTTCAATGCCAAAATTTTCAAATATTTCAGCTTTTCCAGTATAATGTTTTACAATATCCTCCTTATCTGGAGCTATTGACTTTAGGTAAATTTTAAGTTCATTAAATAGCCCTTCATCATTTACATGAATACTGCTAAAGTTCTTATTTAATAAATCTCTTAATAATGAAGATGTTCTGTCTAACTCCCCTAATACTTTTTTAGGAGCATGTGCATTTTTAAGCGAATCGTAACATAACGCCCAACGATCTATTAAATCGCTCATATCAGCATGTAAATCTGCTACCTTTTTGTTTTGTGCTACCGTTCTAACAATTACACCAAAACCTTTTGGTTTAATGCTTTTGATTAAACGACTTAACCTGTCTTTTTCTTCAGAATTTTTGATTTTTTGAGATACAGAAACTTTATCAGAAAATGGTACCAACACCAAGTATCTTCCAGCTAATGAAATTTCCGAACTAAGTCTAGGTCCTTTTGTTGAAATAGGTTCTTTAGCAATTTGAACCAAAATTTGTTGATTGCTAGAAAGCACTTTTTCAATCTTCCCTGTTTTATCAATTTCTGGTTCAAATTCAAAATCTAAACTAGGGCTATTTAATTTGCCTCCAGCAACACCTTTCGTATATTTTACAAATGATTTAAATTTAGGACCTAAGTCCAAATAATGCAAAAAGGCATCCTTTTCGTACCCTACGTTTACGAAAGTTGCATTTAACCCAGGCATAATTTTTTTGATTTTGCCTAGATAAATATCTCCAACAGAAAAGTTATTATTGCTTTTTTCTTTGTGTAATTCCACCAGTTTGCTATTCTGAAGGATGGCAATAGTAACCTCTTTTGGTGAAGAATTAATAATAAGTTCTACACTCATATTTAAGGTTTTTTACCAAAACAAAAGTCCCCTATTGTTTATATTAAATAGGGTGAAAGTATATTGTAAGTAGAAATAAAAGATCTAGCTTCAAAGGTAGAACACCAATGAAGCTAGCTATAAATTTAAAAGAAAAAAATTATTTTTTCTTCTTATGTCTGTTTTTTCTTAGTCTTTTTTTACGCTTATGCGTAGCCATTTTATGTCTTTTTCTTTTCTTACCACTTGGCATAACTTCTTGATTTATGTTTTAATAATATATTTTAATTTCTCGATAATCTCTTCTTTTACTTCACATTCTTTTTCACCTTCTCTGTAAATGATTTTGAAGGTTTAAAAGAAGGAATGTTATGTGCTGGAATAATAATAGTTGTATTTTTAGATATGTTTCTTCCCGTTTTTTGTGCTCTTTTCTTAACCACAAAACTTCCAAAACCTCTTAAATAAACGTTTTGACCATCTTCTAAAGATTTTCTTACTGTCTTCATAAATTCCTCTACAGTAGTTTGTACTGCAAGCTTTTCAATACCTGTCTTAGTTGAAATCTTATTAACTATATCTGCCTTTGTCATTTTATAATACCTTTTTAACTATTTAAAATTCAATTAATTATCTTTTTAAGGGTGGCAAATATACAAGTTTTAATCAATAGTAGGAAAAACATTTTCTTATTTTAGCCGAAATTGCGATAAATATCGATTAGTTTTAATAATTATGGGGTTTTCTAGTCAACTTATAAGTTGGTACAATAAAAATAAACGTGATTTACCATGGAGAAATTCTAACGATCCATACCAAATTTGGTTATCCGAAATTATTTTACAGCAAACTAGGGTAGATCAAGGGTTAAGCTATTACAATAAGTTTATTGAAAATTATCCAACAGTTATTCATTTAGCAAATGCCTCCGAAGAAGATGTGTTAAAACATTGGCAAGGGTTAGGTTATTATTCCAGAGCAAGAAACTTACATTTTACGGCTAAATTTATTAAAGAAAAATATAAAGGTATTTTTCCTAATGATTATTCTGAAATATTAGATTTAAAAGGTGTAGGAGAATATACTGCAGCAGCTATTGCTTCATTTTCATACAATCAAGCCTATCCAGTTATTGATGGGAATGTTTATCGTGTGTTAGCTCGTATTTATGGTGTTGAAGCTGCCATTGATTCAACAAATGGAAAAAAAGTTTTTAAAAAATTAGCAGAAGAACTAATTGATAAAAAAAATCCAGCTACGCATAACCAAGCAATAATGGAGTTTGGTGCACTACAATGCAAACCGAACAACCCAAACTGTGAAAGTTGTCCTTTTAGATTAGAATGTTTTGCGCTCAAAAACAACCTTATTGACAAACTACCTTTTAAAGAGAAAAAAATAAAACAACGCAATCGATACTTTAATTACCTTGTTAATTTAGACAACGATTCTCTTATCATCAATAAAAAAGGTGCAAATGATATTTGGCAAGGGCTTTATGATTTTCCCTTGATAGAAACAACAAAATCGTTAACAACAATAGATGAATTAATTAGCCATATCAAAAAGGACTATAAATCTGAACCAAAAAATTTCACATTAAAAAATATATCTTCTGAAAACAAGCATATTTTGAGTCATCAAAAAATACATGCTACATTTTGGACTGTTGAAAATTTTGATTTATCTTTTTTAAACAACAATCTATTAACCATAAGTTTAAAAGAAATTAATAATTACCCTGTTCCTAAATTGATAGAAAATTATCTAAAAACAATATTATAAATTCTTATATTTGGTGTGAATTTTAATGAATTAATGTTTGAATGATATAATAGTAAATTACTACTCTTTTTATCAACACATTCAAGCATTCTATCATTAATTAGCTTAAAACATTAAAAAAAATGGCAGGAATAAATAAAGTAATTTTAGTTGGCAATTTAGGAAAAGATCCAGAAGTAAGATACCTTGAAGGAGGTACAGCTGTGGCAAATTTCACTATAGCAACTTCTGAAACTTTTAAAGATAGGAATAGTGGTGAAAGGAAAACTACCACAGAATGGCACAACGTAGTTGTTTGGAGAGGTTTAGCAGAAATTTCTGAAAAATACTTAAAAAAAGGAATGCAAGTTTACATTGAAGGTAAATTGAGAACCCGACAATGGCAAGATAAAGATGGAAATACTCGCTACACAACTGAAGTTGTTGCTGAAAATCTTCAAATGTTAGGTAAAAAAGATGAACAAAACACATCAACATCAACTTCAACTGAGCAAAGTATCGCTCCACAATCATCACAAAATAATGATGATGGAGCCAATGAAATTGATGATTTACCATTTTAATTAAAAGAATAACTTAAAAATTGGACGACCCCCAACCCATCTTATCATTTATTTTATTAGCAGGATTTTTTAAATCAGTTTCAATTGGAGCTATTACTTCTTTAGGAATACTTTTGATTTTACTTTTGTTTTCAGCACTAATATCAGGTTCTGAAGTTGCATTTTTCTCATTAAATCCAAATGAAAAAGAAATTTTAAATTCATCCAATACAAAATCCCATCTTGCAATAAAAAAGTTACTTGAAAGACCAAAATACTTATTAGCAACAATTTTAATATCCAACAACTTTGTAAATGTTGCAGTTATCATCTTGTCAACCTATGTAATTAATGATATGTTTGATTTTTCTACTATAGATTATTGGTTAAACTTATTAATTCAAGTAGCTGGGATTACATTCGTAATCCTATTATTTGGTGAAGTTATTCCAAAAGTTTATGCCACAAAACATGCTTTAAAGTTGGCTAATGTAATGGTTACTCCTATTACTATTTTAAAGAAAATTTTTAAACCTATCAGTTCCTTATTAATATTTTCTACCGGAATAATTGATAAAAAAGTAACTAAAAAAGGCTTAAATGTTTCTGTTGAAGAGCTCTCAACTGCATTAGATTTAACCGAAGGTATACCTGACAATAAAGATGAACATAGAATTTTAAAAGGCATTGTGAAATTTGGAGAAACGAATGTTAGGCAAATAATGCGAGCCAGAGTGGATGTAATGGCATTAGATATAGGCACTACTTATAAACAAATAATTACTACAATTTTAGATAGCGGCTATTCTAGAATCCCTATTTACGAAGAATCATTTGATAAAATTGTTGGATTAATTTATGTAAAAGATTTACTTCCTCACATTAATGAAAAAGATGATTTTGATTGGAGAAAATTAATGAGAAATCCATTTTTTATTCCTGAAAGTAAAAAGTTAGATGATTTGCTTAAAGAATTTCAAGATAAAAAAGTCCATCTAGCAATCGTTGTAGATGAGTATGGAGGTACTTCTGGAATTATTACCTTAGAAGATGTGCTAGAAGAAATTGTAGGAGAAATTAGTGATGAGTTTGATACTGATGACATCACTTACTCTAAATTAGATGAAAACACTTATGTTTTTGATGGTAAAACTGGACTTAATGATTTATTTAAAATCATTAACATAGAGGATGAATCAATTTTTGAAGAAGTTATAAAAGATGCTGATACTCTAGCTGGTTTAGTCATTGAAATTGCTGGGAAAATCCCATTAAAAAACGAGAAAATAATATTCAACCATTTTACGTTTATTGTTGAGGCTTCTGATAAAAGAAGGGTTAAAAGAATTAAATTAATCATTTCAAAACCTTTTAATAATGAAGATTAAAAATTTTATTATTCCTTTCACTTTTCTTATTTTATTTGGTTGTGAGGAAGATAATTACACTCCAAAACCTAATGGTTACTTTAGAATAGATTTACCCGAGAAACAATACCATAATTTTGAAAAATATTGTCCTTACACCTATGAAATACCTAATTATACTTCCATAAAACAAAACGTAAATAATCCTGACAAACCTTGTTGGTATGATATTGTATTTCAAGATTTAAACGCAGCAATTTATATCAGTTATAAACCAGTAAATAATAATATAAATACCTTTTTAGAGGATTCTAGAACGCTTGCTTTTAAACACACCATTAAAGCTTATGATATAGAGCAACAAGTAATTAATATTCCTGAAAACAAAGTATATGGATTAATATACAACATTGAAGGGAATGCTGCTTCAGCTTATCAATTTCATTTAACCGATAGTGCAAACCATTTTGTTAGGGGCTCACTGTATTTTAACAATATCCCTAATCAAGATTCTATACAACCTGTACTAGACTTTATAAAAAAAGACATAGAACACATGATTGAGACTTTTAAATGGAAGTAAAGCTATAAAGGTTTTCTAAAACTACTTATTGAAAAAACAATTGTTCCTAACAGGAAAAATGCACCTACTTGATGTACAACTCCTAACCAAACAGGCACGGCCATTAACAATGTAAAAATCCCTAATAAAAACTGTAAAAACACCACACACAACAAAGCAATTAATGATTTTGATTGTAACTTTGTTAAATCATATTTAGCACTTTTCATTAATAAAAATATAACGAGTCCAACTACAATGTATGCCAAATATCGATGTACAAATTGAACCCCTCCTATTCCATCAATAAAATTTAACCATAATGGTTTTATAGCTGTAACAGAATCTGAAATCCATTGATCGCCCATTTTTGGCCAAGTATTCATAACAAAACCTGCATTTAAACCTGCAACAAAAGCTCCATAAATAATTTGCAAGATGGTTACTGCGAACAAAATAAACACCCATTTCCTCATAAAAGGAACATCTTTCCTCTCTTCATTTTTATAAATTAATTGTAATGCTACCCAAAATGTATATGCAAAGGTTAAAAATGCAGCTATTAAATGTACTGCTAATCTATAATGACTAACATCAGGATTGTCAACTAATCCACTCTTAACCATCCACCAACCCAAAAACCCTTGAAAACCACCCATAAACAATATAATCAAACACTGTATAGTTAATTTTTTAGTTAGTTTTTTCTTGATTAAAAAGTAAAAGAAAGGTATAATAAATACCATACCTATAATTCTTCCTATTAAACGGTGTAGGTATTCCCAAAAGAATATTGACTTAAATTCTTCTAAACTAAAATGAAAATTAACTTGTTGGTATTCTGGAAATTGTTGGTATTGATGAAAAGCTGTTAACCATTCTTTTTCATTTAACGGAGGAACCATTCCCATAAATAAATTCCAATCTACCATTGATAAACCAGAATTAGTTAATCGAGTAATCCCACCTATTACAACCATCAAAAAAATAAGTATACAGCCAGTTAAAAGCCATAATATTATTGATTTATTTGAGTTATCTTTCATTAAAGGTTATTACACCGCAAAAATACAAATGTTATAGTACTGTTAAAAGAGATTTGGTCAAATAATAAATTATAAAATTCTTTGTTATTTTTACAATCATACTTATATAAAATGAAATATTTTATCCTAACATTTTTATTATCATTTTCTAGTTTTCTTTTTTCTCAAAAAGATTCTCAAAATTATTCTGGTGATTTTTCCCTTGGATTACGTAGTACCATGAGTACTTTTGGAAGTACTGGAAATTTAGGTAAAGGTATTGGTGGCCAGTTTAGAATAAGAATGAGCAACAAAGTAAATACTGAATGGTTTGCCGATTTTATTGTTGAAGATATTGAAGGAATAGCAACTAGAAATGACTACCACATTGGCTGGTCTGTAATGTTTTATCCTTTTAACACGTTAAATAAAAAAATTACTCCTTACATATTAGCAGGGCATTGTTTTGATTATACTAAAATAACTCCTAATGCTAAAATTGATATAATGAGTCAAGCCTCCCGACTTAGTGCTGCAACTCAAGTTGGAATTGGCACCCATTTTAACCTTTCTAACAATTTTGACATATCACTTTCGTCACAATATATGCTTCATTTAGGCAATGATATCCATGCCGAAATTCACAATGAAAATGGAGTAAAAGAATTACACATTGAACAGAATGGTCATGGAGAATCTTTTTCCCTTGAAGGTCATATACTTTTTACCCTAAGTGTTAACTACAAACTTGCAAACTTATGGTAAGAGTATTTTTACTTATATTAATAATAAACCCACTTTTACTGTTTAGTCAAAACGATACCGCTAGTATAGTAAAATCAGGATTATTAAGAACACAAGGCACTTTTAGTTTTGGTAATCTTCCAAAACTAAAAGAAACAGGTATTTATTTACATGGAAATTTAGAGTATTATTTTGATTCACAGTTTTCTGTAAGAGGTGATGTTTTTTATCATTTAAAATCTGATGATTTTAGTCAATTAAAGATGAATCATCAATTGTTTTCTGGTGCTACCTACCATTTTAAAACAGGTGGTAATTTTAATCCTTACATTGGTATTCAACCTGGAATTGGATTAACAGAAGCATCTAGTTTTGGAGCAAATGAAAATACATCTAGTTCAACTCATTCAAAAGCAGTAACATTTATTTACTCAAGTGTTATAGGGTTTAATTATTATGCCGAAGATTGGTTTCATCTGTTTGTAGATGCACGTTTATTAGGCGGAACACATAAAGCAGAATACAATATAGATATTAGTGAAATTAGATTGTCTTTTGGTTTAGGATTTAATATTAACACTAAATAATTCTTAATCGATATAAAAAAAAGCCGCTACTTAAAGTAGCGGCTTTTTAATAATTAGTTTGTAAGAAACTCTTCATAAGTTTTTATTGTTAATGGGGCAACTTCAATTTTTAAATTTGCTACTGCTTTAACATATTTATTATAGTCCTTAGTTTTAATCCCCTCAAAATCAGATTTTGCTTTATTAAATCGGTTCATTACCAATTCAATATTTTGGTATTGAGATTTTGATGGTTTACCATAATAACCTGCAACGGTACTATAAATAGTTCCTAACTTTTCTCTTAATTCTGGTTCAGCAGCTCCCACATAATTATCACCACTTGTAATAACTAAAGTTTTCTTAAGGTCATTTAGTTTTGAGGCTAAAACATCACCTAATTTTTTTAATGACTTATTCGCGGCATTATTTTCAGTATAAGTTATAATTTCATCTAACTCATAAACCATATAAGCTAAGTCTTCTGTCATTTTATAAAGCTCCATAGTGGTTTTAAACTGCTCATTTCGCTCTTCTAAAGTATGTACAGAATTTTTAGTGTAAAGTACTTCAACTTCGGTTTCATAAATATCTTTACCTTTATTAATAACTACTTTATACTTACCTTCTTTTACTCTTGGTGGAGTCATCCCTCCAAACGAAAAGGTTTTGCCTTTCGCTGTAGTAGGAGCTTTCATTATATAGTTCCAATCAACAATGTTTATACCTTTTTGTTTCCCTGGAGAAAGCTTTGTCACTTCCTTCCCAGTCTGATCATACACAGTCATTGTCATTTTTCCAAAAGTATGTCTATCAGATAGATAATAAATAATCTTAGCTGCTCTATTGGGGTTTTCACCAACAAATTGAGTCTCAGAACTAGTCCCACCAAAAGTACTTTCTTCCCACATTATAGTTGGAGGTGTTTTAATAAATGCTAGTTTTTCAGATAAAATTTCTGGTTTAATTTGTCTTAAAGGACTTACATCATCCAAAATAATAATTCCTCTACCATGGGTACCCATAATCAAGTCATTAGTTTTTGGATGCATTTCTAAATAATGAATTGCAGTAGCAGGAACATTATTAGTGAATTTACTCCAATTTAACCCGCCATCAACTGTTACATATAATCCAAACTCAGTTCCTAAAAACAATAAATTTTCGTTTTCTAAATCTTCTTGAAAACTTCTTGCAAAACCATATACATCTGTTGTTATTATTGATTTCCAAGTTTTACCAAAATCAGTGGTTTTATAAGCATAAGCATTTTTATCATTTTTAGTATGCCCATCAAAAACAGCATAAGCTATACCTTTACCAAATTTACTCGCTTCTATATGGTAACACCAAGTATTAGCTGGTAAACCTATAATGTTTGGAGTAACATTTGTCCAAGATGTTCCACCATCTTGTGTCACCTGTACATTTCCATCATCAGTACCTACCCAAATCACTTTATCATCTAACGATGATTCCGCAATGGTAAAAATGGTACAGTGATTTTCTGCTCCTGAATTATCTTTTGATAAACCTCCAGAGTTTTCTTGTTGTTGTTTTGCTTTATTATTTGTGGTTAAATCTGGTGAAATTTTTCTCCAATTATTTCCTTTATCATCCGAAACATGTATAAACTGACTACCTACATAAAATCTATCAGGATGATTTGGACTTGTTGTCATAGCCGCATTCCAGTTAAAACGTAATTTAGGATCACCTTCAACTGGTAATGGTTGTATTGTTCTTGTTTGCCTTTTTTCAGCATCATATCTCCAAACATTCTCAGCACCTTGCATTTCAGAATACATAATATTAGGTTCTGTTGGATGAGGATAAACTCTAAAACCATCTCCTACTCCAATTACTTCCCAATCTCTTGCTTCAACACCACCTGGGCTAGAAGATGGTCCATACCACGAACCATTATCCTGTAATCCACCATATATATTGTATGGCTCTTGATTATCAACAGCGATATGGTAAAATTGACTTATTGGTAAATTCTCTATCATCTCCATAGTTGTTCCTTGGTTTAAAGAACGATATAAACCACCATCAGTAGCCACAAACATTTTATCCGCATCTTTAATATCAAACCAAATATCATGTATATCTGGATGCATGCTTCCTAAACCTTTAAAGGTTTTACCACCATCTCTACTTATTGAACCAAAAAGCCCAGCTTTAACCAATATATCAGGATTAGTAGGATCAACTACAATTCTTGAAAAGTAGAATGGTCGAACAACTATCCCAAAATCTTTGTTTAAGTGTGTCCAGTTAGCACCACCATCATCAGAACGGTATAAACCGTTTTTCTCTGGTTTTTCTGATTCTACAACAGTATATACTATTTTACTATTTGATGGAGCTACAGCAACCGCTATTCGACCCAGCTTACCAACTGGAAATCCATTATGGATTTTATTCCAAGTTTTGCCTCCATCTATAGTTTTGTATAATGCACTCTTTTCTCCACCAGAACTAAAAGACCATGCAGTTCTTCTAAACTCCCAAAAACTAGCATACATAATTTGAGAATTGTTAGGATCCATCACTAAATCAGAGCAACCTGTTTTGTTGTCTACTCCAAATATCTTTTCCCAAGTTTTTCCACCATCTATAGTTTTATAAACGCCTCTATCATCACTATCACCCCAAAGAGCACCTAAAACACCCACATAAACTTCATCAGAATTTTTAGGGTTAACTATAATACTAGAAATTCTATCAGAATTTGTCAATCCCATTTTTTTCCAGTTAGCACCACCGTCAATAGATTTATAAATACCATCTCCAACTGAAGTGCTATTTCGTGTCCAAACTTCTCCAGTCCCTACCCAAACAACATTATCTGGTTTGTTAGGATCTACAGTAACACAACCAATCGATTGACAATAATCATCAAAAATAGAGTTAAACATTACTCCTCCATCATTAGATTTCCATACTCCACCACCAGCAGTTCCTATATATATAACTTTATTATTGGTAGGATGACCCTCAACATCACTTACCCTTCCGCTCATTAATGCAGGACCAATGTGTCTCGCTCTTAAATCACCAAAAAGTTCTTTCCCCTTTAATGGAATTGGTTCTTGAGCATTTACTAAAGTAAAACACCCTAACATTATTATTAATGCTATTTTTTTCATGAATATGTTTTTAAAGATTAATTATTCTGCAGCTGTAGCAGGAAATTTAAATATTGATTCATCAATCTCTGGATTGATTTCTATTTTTTCAATTACAACAGGCTGACCTTGATCTTGTCCCTTAAGTTTTTGATCAATTGAATAAGGGAAATAAACACCTCCAACCTCTTGATAATCGCTGTAAATAGTTTGAGAAACACTACCCTTCATTTGTCCATTTTTAATTTCAGCCTCAGAAACTATTGGAACATAATTTTCAGCATCAAAATAATAGAAAGTTGTGTTTTCAACATCTTTACCGTCTACTAACAAAGGTTTTTTAGTTAATTTAACTTTAAAACATTTTGTTCCTTCAATTGTTTCTTCTCCTAACAATTCAATTTTATAACCCTTTTTTTCATAATTAATAAAAACTTCAGGAAAATCACCTGATTCTCTTTTAATATTCTCTGTATCCTCAGCATCACTTTTTTCAGGTTTTTGAGTCATAAAATTAATTCCCCATGCAGTTTCTCCATCAAACGCTTGTTGAACTATTTCTTGTCCTTGCATTTCAAATTTCACCAACATTTTGCCATCACTCATGTTAATCATGGTTAAAGGTAATTCCATACCCTGCGCATTAACTTTTGCAGTCATTTTAAGACTTTTAATTTTATTCAATGCTTCTTCTCCACCAATATTTTGAATGTAAGTTTTAACTATTTCTTCGGCCGTTTGAGCGTTAACTAAAACTTGAGTTCCGATAATAAGTAATACTAATGTTGCAATTTTTTTCATGTTATACTTTTTAAATTTCAGCTAAAATACGTGAGATAACCTTTAGCTATAATGAAAATATGATAAACGGTTTATTTTACTTTTTGGCGGAAAGAAAATTAGAGGTATGTTAAATAATGTTAATCCAATAATAATTAACTCTTGATATAGTTTTTAAAATAAAACTTAAACATATGATACATTCTTCTTCATTTTGGATTAATCATTTCCAAGAAAATTTACAACAACATCGGATTAACTGGAACAATCCACCAACAATTACTGAAACAGAAAAACAACATATTCTTTATTCGTTAAAGGCATGGCAACTGGGGGAAACAAGTGATGGAAAACATTTATTAGCCGCAGCTAATAAATATGCTAAAAAAATTGGAGATGATAATTATGTACAATCCGTTAAACTGTTTATTAAAGAAGAACAAAAACACGGTAATAACTTAGGAAAATACATCGATTTAATTGGGGATAAAAGAGTAAAAAAAGATTGGGGAGATACCCTTTTTAGAAAATTAAGGTACTTTAATACCAGCATGGAATTATGGACCGTAACCGTAATTATTGTTGAAAGTGCAGCTCAAGTATTTTACCAAGCCTTGCACGATGCAAGCAATTGTAATTTATTAAAATCTATTTGCAATGATATTTTAATTGATGAAGCACATCATATTAAATTTCAAAATGAACGTCTTTTTACAATTTTCCATAAAAAGAGCTTTTATATAAAAGCATTTAGTGTTACTTGGTATTGCTTATTGTTTTTCGGAACTATACATGCTGTTTGGCTTGGCCATAGAAAAGCGTTAAAGGCTGGTGGGATTAATAAATCTGAATTTATGAGACAGATGTATTATAAATTTTTTAATTCTATCAAATTCATACATCAATCTGATAAAGTATTAACGCCTATGGCAGTTTTAAGATAAAAAAAAGCCCATCTTTCGATGAGCTTTTTCTTGGCGGAGATGGAGGTTCTTGAACCTTCATCTCAATCCTTTATTATCATTGACTTGAATTAACTTAATTAAATATTGGGTAACTCATAGGGCAACTATCATTCAAATAACATTTACATTGTAAATATACTAATTTAAATATTTCTCAAAAATTCTATCCTCCTCCTACGCGCAACATCTAACAAAAAATCTCCTTTGAGTAAAATTTGATTACGATCTTTAAAAAAAGTAACAATATGATCTTTATTAATTAAATGGCTTTTACTAATTCTAAAAAAAGTGTGTCCTTCTAAAATAGTTTCAAAGGCACCTAGAGTTTTGGCTGCGGTAATTGTTTTTTTATTTTTTAAATTAATATGAGTATAAGCTTCATCAGCAATACAACAAATAATGTCATCCACATTTACAAATTCAATTTTAGTAGCACTTTTAATAGTAATTGTTTTAGATTTTTTAACTTGTTGTTCTTCTGTTAATATGGCTTCTAAATGCTTGTTGTATTCGGCTTCTTGTTGCAATTGCTCTTTGGTTTCAACCAATAGTTCTTGCAACGCTACCAACTTTTGTCGTAAGCTAACTTCTTCGTTATTTTCTTTAAGTTGAAACACTTTAATTATCAATTACAACACTAATTTAAGTGCTATATAGAACAACTTAAAGAAATCAGAAATCTTCTGTATTAACGGTTTACTTTTTATGATTATCGGTAAAATAAAAACCGTTAAATAAAGAAATGAACCTTGCATGCTATAGTTATTTAGTAGCCCATACTTTCGTGACTTTTTTATTTTTTATTATGAATAAACAGTTAAGAAAAAGTTGGGATACCTCCGTTAAATTACTTTTTAACTTAGGGTTAGAAGACAGAATTCCTGACCACTTATTAAAATTGATTTCAGCTACTAATAAACACCGATGGAGAAATGAAGCATCTGATAAGTATTTGGGATGCGAAATACATCAATTTATAGATGGAGAATTAAAATTATATCATCGAATTGGTTCTACTAATCGAGTAAAGAAACTCAATAAGGCTTACTTTAAGTTAGAAGATACTTTAATGCTGATTTTAAACAAAGTAAAAGCGAAGAAAAAACTGTTTAATCAGCATAAAGATTTAATTGTAAATGTTATTGAACAAGTAAAAGACAATATTAGTATTGATAGGGCTATCAGAATGTTTGGTATTTCTCGTACTACTTACCAACATTATAAATCTTTGGTAATGAGCAAGTGTGACCGCTCAATGATTTATTACTGTTTACGAAAGTACCCTCAACAACTTTTAAAACAAGAAGTAAAAAATATTGAGAATTATATGAATGATGAAGTTTATCGATACTGGTCTTCTTCTTCGGTTTATGCAATAGCCTTAAAAGAAAACGCTGTTTCTTGTTGTTTATCTACTTGGTATAAGTACTGTAATTTATTGGGGTTAGTGAGTAAAAAAATAAGCAAAACAACCGACTACCACCCTTTAGTAACTTTTCGTCCAAATCAATACTGGTGTGCAGATGCAACGCGTTTTGTCACCAATGATGGAAATAAATACTGGATTCATTTTTTAATGGATCATTATTCAAGAAAAATACTGGGATTTAACGTAGCAAAAAGCCCATCTAAATATGCTATTAAAAAATTATTGGAAGAAGCTTACAAAAAATACCGACCAGATAAACCGCTCATATTATTAACTGATGGTGGCTCTGAGAATATAAATAACCATGTAAAACAATTTTTGCATCAACCCAACATTCATATTATACATCGAGTCGCTCAGAAGGATGAAACATTTTCTAATTCTATGATTGAAGCGTTTAATAAAACCTTTAAACAAGAATTTTTAAACCCTATTGTAATTAAAGATAAAGAGATGCTTATTGATATCATACCAAAATTATTAGAAACCTATAATTGTATTCGCCCTCAATATGTTTTAGATTGTAACACTCCTAATGAAGTTTATGAAGACAATTACATCACTCTTAACGAACATAAGGCTCATTTTGATGAGTTTAGATTATACCGAAAGCAACAAAACAATAAAAATAGATGTTTGATATGCATCTAAAATAAAAATAAACCGTATTATTTATTTAAATAATCAGGGTCTGCTTTTCTTTTATTTAAAAAAACTCCTTAAACTGTATCAGTTTTACGCTTCCTTATAAGGAAGCCTTAATTATAGAATTTTCGTAGAGAAAGGAGGGTATTTGATTACACCTGGGTAATCAATCCATGAATTTTGTTCAGGGTAAAATTAAGTGTTACTCCCAGTTATTACTATTGTCAAATAGAATTTCGCTCCATCTGTCTGCAAACTGATTATATGATTTTTAGATAAGACATAATCTTTCCCTCTCATTCCTTCGGTATAACTTTTAAAATAATTGATCACCTCCCCAATATCATCTTGAATATGAAATTCCTTCAATACATTTTCGATTACGGTATCATGCTCTTGGTAGAACATGAAATTTGAATAGTTAGGATACATCTTAGTTAATAACAAAATCTTACTGTCATCCTCAAAACCATTCTCAAGTTGAAGGTGAGTGAAATATTTGGCAAAAAATCCTTCAAGTCTGTATAAGTATTTATCAATCCCATCCTCTTTTAAATAATCTATATAATCGTTCTTAGTAATTACAGACACTAGTTCCTCAGTACTATTGTTTTTAAAATTTATTCCGAGCAAATCTTGAATATCTTCTGCCCAAACCACTTTAGTAGAAACATTAAACTTCTCATATAGAGCTTTGGTTTTCTTCCTCAGTTTTTTATCCTTAACTACAAAGTAATCACAATGGCCTGCATAAAATGAATGTGTGGCATCTTGCAAATGATTTGACATTGCTTCTTTTGATCTTAGATTGATTTTGTCAGCATTATACCCAACATAATTTAACCATAAATATGAAGTGATGAAAAAGTTAATGCGATCCATTTTATTTTTATCATTGAATGATGATTCAACCATCTCCATAAAATCTTTACCGTCAGTCAACTTCTTAATATGTTCATCAATCTGATCTATCACATTATCTTCCCAACTTGAAATATGTGGTGGCAATTTGTATAGTTCCCAAATCTGATCTCTATTTTCTTTATATGCCGATGAATCATTTAATAATGAATACATGTGGTTTGCTGCATGTTGAAGTTGTTCCCTATAAAGAACACTTTCTCCTTCACCTTTATTATCTGGAACTTCCATATTCAATAAAGACTTAAACAAATCAACTGCTTCAGGAATATTCAAATCTTCTGCAGTTTCTTTGATAAACCCCTCTATTTCTTCTATACTTGCAAACCTATTTAAGAGCTTCTTATATTCAATTATTTCATGAACTACATCTCTTGCTGAAACAATAGCAGGCCTAGTACGCTCATCTTTTTGATTATACTGCAAAAACTTCTTTTCACAAATCTCATCAATGTAATCAATATCTCTCCAAAACAAATCCTCTGCTTCAGTCATAGACGAAATCTTATCGGCCACATGAGCCTGACTAAAAGGAATTAATATATCTTCTCTATGTTTCTTAATGAATTTCATTAGTTCTGGGAAAGTGCCCGATCTTATTCCATTAAGAACATCGGAATCAAAATATACTCTAACCATTTTCCCCTCCGTCTTTATCCTCCGATATGTTTTCATTCCATATTAAACGCTCATCTTCAACACCTGTAGTTTCATAAATGGAGGCTACCACCATAGGCTTACCATCAAACTCAATGTTAGCTACATAATTATGATATGCTTTTTCGAACTTCAATTTAGTTTTAAACGTTTTATCTGTCAAAGCCAAATTCTCACCAGAGTAATCAAATGCTACTGATGGGTAAGTTATTCCATCTAATTCTCCGAACTGTTCTGCTGCTAAATATACATGTTTGGAATACCAAGCTGATAACAAGTAATCCCTTTCACTTTGGATATTCTTCTTAGCGAATTCATCGGAGAAAAATTTCAGAATCATATTTTTTGATTTTATAACTTCAGAGCTCCAGTTATTTGAAACAGTATTCAGCACATTACTCCCATGAAATTTCACAACATCGTTAGCTTGCATAGCTTGCTCATTTAAAAACAGTGATGCAACTTTAATATCTTCTATAACTTTCCAAACACTGACGGTTACAAATTTCACATGCTGATTATAGTCTTGTAACATGTTTCTACTTAACAGTGTTCCAAAATCATTAATATGCCACTGAGTAGCTTCACGGATAGCAGTATATGGCTCTGTTGAACAATAAAATATTGATTGACTTGGACAATGTCCTCTACCAAACGACTTAACATATTCTTTTTCTCGGTGTATTATTTCACGTAAATTCTCGTAAGGGGTATCATCTGGTTTGGTTCTTGCCCTCGCTAAATAATTACCTTTTCTAATCGTCTGACTAACAATAGGGATGCCATCAAGACTATTTTTAATAACATTAGAAATTTCGTCAAAGGATTTTTCTGTACCAAGTAAACCTTTTATCATCCGTAGTTCACTTTGAACTCGATCAGGGAAATTAAATATGTGGTCACTGCTTATCTGTTGCATCATAATATAAAGTCTACCAAATTTACACATGAGTTGCCTGTAATTATAATAAAGTTTCCATATATCATTAACATCTGCTATCTTGCTATAAACAGGTAAAAAAGGGCGTTTTAGCGGTCCATTTTAAACATACCAAAAAACGACCCAGTAAAACCAAGTATTCGGGGACACCTATTTTCAAGTAAACTGGCAAGCCTCCGTCACATGATTAAAACGAACCAGATGAAAACGAAAAATAAAATATGTTTGCTTGTGCGTGTCAGCTCAACCAAACAAGATTATCAACGTCAGCTAACCGAACTTCAAGGTTACTGCAAGCTAAGGAATTTTGAAATTGTGCATACAATCTCATCTATCGTCACGGCCAACAAATCTAACCGTGACCGAGACGACATCAAAGAATTGTTGTCTGAGGCAAAGAAAGGGACGTTCAGTAAAGTTGTAGTAACTGAAGTATCGCGAATCGGTCGTAGGCCAGATGAGATTAAAGCAACATTAAACCAACTTCACAAACTCGGTATCTCAGTTGTATTTAAAAGTCTAGCGGTGGAGAGCTTGGACGAGAACAAGCAACCGACATTCATATCTAACCTGATCATCGCTATTTATAGTGAAATTGCTGCCGAAGAAACAAGAATGTTATCAGCTCGTATTCGTAGTGGGCTTGAACACGTTAAAAAACAAGGACGTCAGTTGGGACGTCCAACCGGATCTGGTGCAAGCGACAAAGAGTTACTAAAAAAGTATCATGGTCTTCTTCGTGATTTAGATGCTGGTATCTCACTCCGTAAGTGTCAAGCAATACACAACCTTAGTAGAACCACAATATGCAAGGTGAAGCGAGTTTATGAAGCTGATTGAACGTTTGGCACAAGCCTCAATCCAGGTTCGTAAGGAGTTTTTGGCATCTTTATGCCTAATCGTTTCATTTTCGTTTGAAGATACTGGTTTAACCTACCATCAAAAAGCAAGGGTAGTTCGGGGTTCTCTATATAAATATTTGCTAGATAAAACTCACTAACCCTAGCAGGATATTCAATTTTCATCATGCCTGTTGTTTTATCGAGAGTGAAGACAAATTTATCATTGTTCATAGTAATAACGTATGGAGTGCCCTTAGTTTTAATGTACTCCGTCTCTATAGATTTAGCTGTTTCTTGTATAAATTCGTAAACACCATCTTCCAGCAGTTGGTAAAGGCTTGATCTATCTTGATAATCGTTGAAATTATCTGTTACCTTCTTACCACCAGGTAACGTCAATGTGAAATTAATTCCATCATCATCGAGGATGGTGATGGTGTAGGTTTTTCCTGATTCTGACTCAATGGATCGCTCTCGTTCCAAATCCTCTGATATGTTCTGGTATGGGTAACTGTCGGATCTGTATAAGTGTGTAGTTTTCATCATGGTCATTTGTTTATGTATATATCTAACCAACCGAAAACAAGTGCTAGAATATAGTTACAGAGAAATATTTTGACGGTTTGATTGCATATTAGGACAAGGTGGCAGAGACAAATAAGTGGCATGTTTTTTGATGCTATTTATTTTAAGTAGAATGACTTAAGTTCCTTTCATCATGCGATTGCTCGTGGAATAGTTTGTACTGGTTTCGAATTATGGATTACCAGGAAGTGAATTAGAAATTTACAAGATGTTTCTAAAGCAAAGTTATCAACGGATAGCAAAGCTACGGATTCAACTGTGAATTTCAGCACGTTAGATATTATGTTATTCATTGTCCTTTCTGTTGATTTATTCATTGGATTGATAGTGTTAAACAAATATACTAAGAATATTGGCCAAGAGGTGGTTACCCTTTGAGGTAATGATAAACCCCACGATGGTTACGTACGCTGATGTTGATTATTGGAAAGCCTCGGAGTCATTCTACTTTTTATTATGAAAGACAATAAAGAGAACCGGTGGCTGAGACCCCGAGGATATATTCATTTTACCAATAAATCTGATGCTCGAGACTACAAGGAACAGCACCATCTTTATGGATACACTACAAATAAAGATACTGTAGCCAAGCATTCTTTCTATCCTCTTATTCATCGCCCAATTACACAGAGGCATTACAAGAAAGTATTTAATAGTGACGGTGACTGCATTGGTCGCGCCCACACATTCCTAAACGATAAAGGAAAGAAGGAGAGTAATGCCAAAACACGGCACATCTTTTATTCTACCCATAAAGATGCAACCATATACTCATACTATACGGAGGTTATTCTCGGTCCAATGTATCAGGATTATGTGCTATCGGTACCGGGTTTATCTGACTGCATTTCTGCTTACAGAAGGATACCAACTGTAACAGATCCCGGCAGGAACAAATGCAATATTCACTTTGCTGATGATGTCTTTAAATTCATCTCCACTAAGGAAGAATGTGTTGCCCTTTGCTTTGATGTCTCCAAATTCTTTGATTCCCTTAACCATAAATATTTAAAAAAAGCTTGGTGTAAATTAATAGGTGGCATTAACCTTCCCGATGATCAGTATAATGTTTTTCGGTCAGTCACGAAATTTTCATTTGTCGAGTACTTCCATGTACTAAAGGAATTTGGAATTAAAAGTCAGGACAAACTATACAAGAAGGAAGTAATCAGTTTTTGCAAATCGCCAGAAGAATTTCGGCGTAGGATTTCCGAAAAGAAGATGATTAGAAATCATCCATTCGTGAACAAGGATACTAAGAAATTCATCGGTATTCCTCAGGGCACACCTATTAGTGCTTTCCTGTCCAACCTTTATATGCTAGAGTTTGATGAGTTCATGTACAACGAGATCACTGTTAAGCGTGACGGTCTTTATCGAAGATACTCCGATGACATTATGGTTGTGTGCCCAACACAAGATAAACTTGAAGTTAGGAAACTAGTAGTCGATTGGCTAGTGAATAAAGCCCACTTAATAATTAACGATGCGAAGGTCGAAGAATCGACATTCACCACTGTTGACAATAATCTCACCACAGATAAACCGTTACAGTACCTAGGTTTTGAATACGATGGACAACGAGTATTAATCAGAAATGCAAGTATTGCTAAGTTCGTTAGACAAATGAAGAAATCAGTTAGAGCATCAGCTCGAATGGCATGGCACAATAAGGGGATAGCAAGAAGTAAAAGTCGTACAACAAAGCGAAGCATGATTTATAAAGGATCCATTTTTTCGAAGTACAGTCATCTTGCTGTTAAAGGTCGGAAACGAAATATGTATATTTATGCAAAGGAAGCTTCAGAGATAATGGGAGAGGATGCGATTAAAAACCAATTTTCAATGGCTTGGTCAAATTTAATGGCCGAGATAAAAAAACAAGAGGAGCTGTACGACCTTTAAAATCTACCGCTCCACCACCGTCACCAGTAGAGTTTATCAAGATGTTATAATAAAAATAAATATATGAAACTGACAGATTTTAGTATGTGGAACAAAGAGAACTTTGAAGGCATGGCTCATGGGGAAAAACTACTTATTGTTGAAAGGGTTGAAGGTGTTCATGGTGGAGTTTATTTGCACAGAGTCCAAGGAGGATGGGGAATAGAAACATATATGCCCGAAAGTGAGCCTGTACCTCTTGTTAGACAATTTGGTGTTGGATCTGACTTGGATTTGAAAGATTACGTATTAAGACTCCAAAACCTATCCTTGTGATACATTTTTTAAATGAGTTCTGAGCAGTATATACGATCATCGGATCTTTCAAAATATATGTCGTAAGGCTTTTGTTAGCTGCAAGTTTTGGCACTGCAAACTTTGAACCTTACGACTAAAAATCACATGAATAAATTCACAGACATATATGGGTATTGCATAATTCCGAAAGGTACTGTGTTGTATCGTGGACATTCAGATAATTCATTTAAGGACTGCATGTTTTTTGCGACAACATTTTCTGGGGCATCCATTTGGAATGACAATATTCAAATTTGGAAGACAACAACTGAAATTGAGGTGCTTTTTGCTGTTGAGTATGTCGACAGTAACACTATCGGAATTTCAGCTTTACCTGCGATTTTCAACAATATTTATCCTTTAGAAAGTAATCCTAACTTCAGCGATCTTGACATTAAGCATTGGGACATTGAAAGGCGTGACAAGTTTGTCAATAAACTTTTTAACGAATACCAAATTTCTGGTTGGTTTACTTCGGTTGAAAATAATACCTTTAATGAGGTGTGTCTCTTTGATAAACAAACCAACTCAATGCGGATTAAGTTACATCAAATTACAAACCGCAACGACAATAGCTACTACAAAGACAGTTTACAGAAAATAAAATTCTTCTTACCGAAAGAGTTTTATGAAAGAACTTTAAAGGAATTAAACAAGCACTCTACTTTTCCTTTAGACAGAGAAGAAACCTATAAAAAACATAAACGATATGTGAGAGCATGGGTGAAAGAATTCATAGAACAAGGTAAGACAAGAGATGAAGCTAAACATGAAATGATAAGCTTACGAACTCAACTGAAAGTATGACTAGCGTGTGGACAGATGAACCAGCAGCTAACACGGGTTTTGCATCAGGCGAGGTAATGCACAAACTTGGAGCTTTGTGCTTCTATCAAGTTTAGTGCTGGTTGACAGTTTTATGTTCCGAAACCCGCCCGAACGCAAAGCCCCAATCCGATAAAACGTCTCACCAAACGAGCCCATTTTACTCCGCACCTCTGGTGTTAGTGTGGTCTCAGCGTCCTTCAACCTCTTGACTACATAGTGTGAACCTTCGCCAGCTAGTACTTCTTAGTATCTTTTAACACTCCGCTTTCAAAGAATTCTTCTTGAACCAATTTGCCATTAGTGTCATATATTTTCCAAACCCAATCTAATGAACTAATCAATATCCGTTGTTTAAATAACACGCCATTAGGATGATATTCTCTAATCGAATTTTCCTCACCCTTTCCATTACTAATATTTTCATCAGCTAATATTCCAGAAGGAAACCAAGATTTTGTATCTCCACATTGACGATTGTTACAAAAAAAACTCTCCCAAGCTAATTTCCCATTTGTATGCCAAGATTTGCTTACCCCTTCTTTCACCCCATTTTTATAGGTTGTTATTGAGCGAAGCATGCCATTTTTATACCACACTTTTAATTCCCCATCAATTTCACCATTTTTGATAAAATTAAATTGCTGCAATGCCCCATTCTCATACCAAACGATAGTTAATCCTATTGGATAAGAATAAGTTTTAGACATTATTTCTCCATTTGGATAATAATATATCCTCTCTATTTCTTTCCCTTCTACAAACTTAATTTCAGAACTATCTTCAAACGTATTTGAGGGGGTTAAGAATGAACCATTACAAATCTCTCCTTTCGAATTATAATATAAACTATCTTGTTTATTAAATTTATATTCTTGCCCCTTTAGATAAAGACTTGTTAAGATTAAGACTAAATTAAGAACGATTATTTTTTTAATCATGGTGTAGTATTTATTGTAAGACTATAAACGCCTGTTCCAACCCCATTATTGTAATCCGATTCCGAAGGTTGATTTGTTTTTACAACATTTGTGCTCTCTCCTTGAGCTCCAGGATTAAGGAGAGAAGAAAAATATGTCGGTGTGCCTAAATTACTAATATTTTTAGGAACTGCATTTATATTATCACTAACATAAACAGAGTTAGCAGGATCAGGAGCAGTTACTCCAGGATAATCAAGAGTTCTCTTATCTCCTAAGCTTCTAACAACAGGATTTCCTGTAGTTGGAATTATTATTTTGACAAATGACTTTGAGTCATCCGAAGGACCAACATAAGTGCCTTCCCCTGTTGCAGTATTAGTATATGCCCTCTCACAAGCCAGCGATGCCTCATTTGTATTACCACCAAATGCTGCTGGATTATTACGAAAAATACCCATAGAGCCATCATTTCTTACTCCAAATTGTACATTTGCTACTGAAGAGCCTGCATAAGAAACCGTAGCATTACCAGAACCATCAAAATTTACAGTTGATCTATATACCATAATATTTTGCATACCAGAGGAACTAAATTCTATGGCTGCAGCACCAACAATTCTAATCACAGTTTTATATATTTGACCTGACGAATTTACAAAGTCTGTTACAAAGTATTTTTCTAAACCTTCTAATTCAATAGCATCAACAACTCTATTTTCACTAAAAGCGTATGGACTATTATAAGCATATTTTGCAGCAAGAGGGTCAGTAGCAAAGAATCTGCCGATACGAGGGTCGTACATTCTGTATTTATAGTTTACACTTCCTCCTGTAACATTTTTCACCTCAAAATCTGTCTCTTGACCTTGGAATCCATACCTATAAACCTTATTCCCATTCGCATCATAATCGCTACTAGTTTGTACAATATGCCTATTAGGCATCAGCGAGCCGAATGGATAGTAATCTGAAACAGATTTTACATCAGCTACATAATACACATCTGGATTATTATCATGGTCTACATCCAAGACAATTTCATCCCAGTAGGTATCAATTCTTCCTGCAGGTTGAGTAAGTTTAATAACAGCTACCAAATTATTACTTGCCAAACTTGGTACTGTGTAAGAAAGATAGTCTAACCACGTCCAAGAAGAAGTAGCTGTAGTATTTTCAGTATATGGCGTTGTACCAACTGCCCAAGTATTGGTATTTAAATCTAGTATTCCAAATGTAAAGTTACCACTGGTTCCTGCACTTGTTTTATAAGCATACACACTGGCATCTACTACATCTCCTGAAGTTACAGGTACTCTAATTTCTATTTCATCAGTAATTAATGATGTTTTTACTGAATTAGTATAAGTATATGCATAAGTGGTTGTTTGCAGACTTGTGTAGTCGCCCGATTCAAAGAGGTGGAAATCACCTCCTTCGAAGCTACTTTCTATTAAACTATTTTCAGGATCTTGTTCTACAAAATCACGTTTATCACTTACTACAGTTAACACATTCCCTAAATGGTTACTAAACTCATAAGCTTTTACGCCAATGGTATGGTTAAACGTTTTTCCATTTAAATTAATTAAATCTGTATAAGTAATAGGCCCTTGAGCTGAAACATTTATTGTTCTGTTTGCACTTATCTCATATTCTGAAGTTGTTGTAAAGTTAATATCTCCATCCGCAGAAAAACATACTTCGGTACCTGCTAATATATTGATTTCATCATCTCCTATTACTTCTGGGCTACCACTATTTAAAGTAATAACGCCTGAAGTAACTTTTGCATTTACATTTTCTGTTGCATAAAGACAATATTCAGAATCGGTAAGACCAGTTACGGTTGTTACACTATCAGATATTATTCGCATAGGTGAAGTAAGTGAAACGTTTACCGTTCCTCCAGAAGAGTATGGTTCAAATTCTCCATCAGCATTAAACTGACCTAAAAAATTAGAGATAAATGTTACATCTTTATCATCCAAGCCTATTCTGCTACTTCCATAAATTGGAATGTTTTCTACTGTTATTGTACTTTTATATTGATTGCCTGAAACAAAGTCAAATTCTTGTCGATAAATTACCATTTGATTTCCTGAAGCATCTAATCGATAAATATAATTTACCCAATCATCTTCATCTAATACAGATCCTGAAGCCCTATCTTTTACAGCTTTTAAAATTCTGTTTCCATTTGCATCGTAAACAAATTCTAAATCTTGATTACCATTTGTTTGACGTAAAATATCTTTTATTTTGCCATAAACAGTCCAAGTAATACCAACATTTGATGCATCCCCTATATCTTCACTTTCATCAGCTATCAAATTACCTATTTCATCGTAACGGTAATTACCTGCACTTTGTCCAGTTGCTATATCAGTATTATAAGTAGATGATGTTTCTTTGTCATCAACATAACTCAATTTATTGGTAAACGTCACTCCTGAAGGAAGTCCACTAGTAATTCCACTTGCTCCATAGGATATGCCATCACTACCATAATAATAGTATTCCAAATCATCCATGATTAAATTACCAGATTGTCCATTTCTACCTAAATGATAGATATTTCCATTTTGATCATAACTTATATCATCAATTTCATATCTTGCATCAACAGGTGTTAACCCATCCCAGGCATTATTAGTAAAACTAAGATGTTTTAAATCATACCCTCCTAGTGCAACATTATAATCAATTCCACTAAAGGCTTCCATCCCAGTTATTCGATTTAATTGATCGTAATGGTAGGCTGTAGCTTGTGGCATTGGTTGCAAACTGTTGTTTTCTAAATCAGTAATAGTAGTTACCATGTGTTTAATATTTCCATTGTAGAGGTTTCTATCAAAGGAATGTAACCCTGTACCTGTTGGAATGGATGCCAAGAAATCACTTGTAGTTCCTGTACTACCTCCAATAGCTTTATAGTCATCTCCAATAGTAGTATTGTCATAATAACCTAAACTATAGCTGTAGGCATCTCTGGCAATATACCTGTTGTTATTCCCATTAATTAACCTTCCATCTTTACCGATGTCTCTTGTTACATTTAATGTATTAGAGTTAACACCTTTTAACCAGCCCTGTATTGTATAAGCATAATCAGTAGTTTGAACTTTATTATGTCCTATTTCTGTTCTTGCTAATGGGCCATGTAAATAGTAAAAATATTTTGCATCTTGATCCCATATTACATTGTCTCTTGAGGTGTATACATTAGTAATTCTGTTATCGGCATCATATTCATATTTATGAAAATATTGATCTGAATAATTAGGTTGATAACTTACTTTAAGAACATTACCACTCACTAAATCATACTCGTAATGTATTCTTTTAAAACGCTGGTTATAAAGTGCGTATTTCGGAACATCTTGTAATAGTGTTTTAACATTTCCGTGTACATCATAACTATAATGTGTGGCATTGTCATAAGTTAAACTATCGCTATCATATATATCTTCATAAGTTACTGAAGAGACTCTATTCCTTAAATTTTCTTGTCCATTAATATTAGAACTGTTTAAGTTAAACCATACATTAATAATATTGCTCAAATAAGTATCATAATATGTAGAAGTTACTTCTGTTCTAGTTCCACCTAAAATGGTATTTAACTGTGCATTAGAAATAAAACCATTACTCGCCAATATAATTTCTCCAGTATATTCTATTTCACCAACCTCAATAATTCTACCTAAAGCATCATAGATGGTATAGCTATAAACATCATTTGTTTCTGCAGCTTGTTTGGCATTTTTTGATAGCACCAATCGACCTAAAGCATCATACCAAAACATGCTAATACCAGCATCAGGAGTAGTTTGCTGTATTAGTTGATTTAATGTGTTGTACTTATAAGTAGTTTGCATAGTATGTTTGGTTGGAACAAATGTTCCTGTTTGAGTTATACGGTATGCTTTTGCATTAGCGATATCAACCGCTGGTAATAATTCCACTCCTTTTGGAGGAATTGTTCTTGTTAGATTACCAGCTTGATCATAATAATATAGGGTATAATGATAATCACCATCATCATACAAAATATTAAATGTTTCTACGGCATTGCTCATGCAGTGTGCGATATAGTTATTTTCAAAATCTTCAATTAAACCATCTACCATTTGTTTATAAATCATATCTCCGTTACCATTGGCAACATCTTCCATAAACTCCTCACATGGATCTACATAATCGTAAACTGGCCAGGCTACTATTGGTGCACCACAACCTTCAACCATAACAGAAATTGAATCTATTAAGTAATAGCCAACAAATTTAGTTCCAGTTGATGGCGTTATTTTAGTGATTTCATCATCATCTAGGAAACTACCAATAACCAAATGATCTTCACCACCTTTAGCTTTATATTTAAAATTAATGGTAGTACAATTAATAGAGTCTGAAATAACTATTCCATTTAACGCCATGTTATCGGGAGCGTGATTTATATCTGACGCTTTTAAAACCTCATAGTGGGTAATAGATGGAGATAAACCTAATTCACCATCACTAAAATAGGCTCCTATTCCATTGGTTGGAATTATCGCATCGTATGTCGCAGGAATTGCTCCATGAGTAGCTAATTTAACGGTATATGACACATTGTAAACATGGTCTTTTACCATTCCTGATGGAAGTAGACTAGCATCCAATTTAATTTGTGCATATTCTCTAGTATTAGCAGTACCATCCTCACTATCATAAGTTATCAATCCAATCATACCCTCTCCTGTTGTACAGGTGGTTTGATCGAGATCATAAGAAGTACCATCATTAAACAAATAGTCTGGTGTTGCTTCTGTTACGTTAGTCACATCGTCTGCCCTATCCCATTGTCCTGATCCACTTGGTTTACTTCCATAATCACCATAATCTTCAAGCCCACCATTTGGCACCAATTCAACCGCTGTTTCACCTTCTGCACAAGGGTAACAATTTGCTAAAGCTAAACAAGTTGTTTCACAGACATAAATTGCTTCACCAATATTAGGTGTAGTATTATCTTCTAACGTAATGGTAAATTTATTTGCTCCAAATGATGATGTATTAGTTTCATCTACCACTAAACTGTTTAATAAACTAGCTTCGGATTGGCTATACCCTGGGTCTTTGTACAAGATATTAATAGGCATTTCACAAACCACTTCAAAATCAAGGTCTGCATTTAAAACTCGAATAAATTCTCCTTTTTTATTTGTTGCATCATATTTCCATTCAAAGTCATATGCACCTGTTAATCCAGTCTGGATTTTTAACAAGGGTGTTAAAGAACTATATGTAGAAATATTAACCGCATTAGTACTAAAAAAGTCTCCTGCAGCTGATAATTCACTTATAAAAGCACCCAAATCGATGGTTGCTTGATGCTCATCAGTATTACAATTATATGGTAATGGAGCTGCACAGTTTCCTATAAAGGTATCGTCAGATCCTGCTTTTATTAGTGCTTTTACTGTTTTAATATTGGCTGGTGGAGTAGAAACTCCATCATCATAGGTAATAATAACGTTTTGCGATTCAGCTCCACCATTTCCAGTAAAATCTGGATTTGGTAGTATTGATAATACGCCAATAGTTGTGGTTGGAATTGCAGCTGCCAATACTACTGTAATTTTATCAGTTCCTGAAACAGCTAACCTATAATCAGTGGTTGTATTTTTATACCATGATACATTATTGGTATAAGTACCTCCCATGTAGCTCAATAAAGAGTTTGTTATAATGGATTCATAAGCACCACCTGAAGCCAAATAAGTAGTAGGGCTAGTATTGAAAAAATCTGGACCAGTACCATTATTTAATAATGTAGACATTAATATTGCTAAATCATTTACTTCGGTGGTAGGATAACAAGGATCATCGAAACTACACCCATCAATATCGATGCAAGTAGTTCCTGTTAACTTATGTAATACCAAAGTTCCTGTAGTATTTGAATCAATTACTGCATAAATATCAAAATTTCCAGCTGTTGTGGCTGACATTTTAGTAAAACCGACAATAGGATGAGTCCCGTTACTGAATGAATAAGCATCTGGATTAGGTGTAGTAAAAGTTAGTACCACATTGTTCGTTCCAACTGATGGACATGTTGTTAAGGTTTGAGTTCCTGCAGTACCAAAAGCGATAGTAAGTACATTGTAAGGAGAAGGATCTGATCCCGTAAACCTAAAATCATTGTTAAGTGATGTAACCCCTCCAAGCTCTGTGAAGAGATCTTGAGTAAACTCTGGATAGTTCATGGTTGGTACACTTGCATCAAAAAACAGTTTATTTGTAGCGTTTAAATCACCATTAACAGCAATAGCATTTAATAACCCTTCTAATTGTATGGTTAAAGGACAATTTCCAGTAGCAATATAACTTTGATATTCATAATTATTTTGTTGCTCATTTAAGTAGGCTTGTGGGTCATAAACGCTAGCACTTCCAGAAAGGTAATCATCTGGAGTTCCCCAAATTCTGTTCTTTCCTTTATAAAGATTCATCCAATAGAAGCTACAAGGATCTACTTGCTGTTCTAATCCTGACCATGGCAATACATATGGACCAGCTGTTAAAGGATACAAAGGGACGGAAGGCGCAGGTGTAGATCTCCAAAAAGTAGTATTAACATTTATAAAATGACTTGTAGTAAAATCTACAACTAAACCTGAAAATGAAGTATTATTTGGACTGGTTGGGTAATTTGTCAAGGATGCAGTCTTATACAACATTTCTATATGATCAGGAAATACATTATATGAATTATTTCCAATACAACCACTATAACAAGAACCTTCAAGTGCAATTCTATCAGCTCTTATAGCTTGTACTTTTTGCTTGGTTGCTAAATAATAATTTTTAAGTTGGCTCCAATATTTATTTTTTAAAAGATAACCTGGAGATGTTAGTATTGTTGTACACCCACTAGGTACTGTCGAATTAAAATTATTACCACATTGCACAGTCATAGCTGCAATTTCAGCAGCAGTATAAATAGTCCCATTGAAATTTGTTAACTCATTGTCCAAATTTGTTCTATCATCCGATAATATATCATCACAAGTTGTTGATTTATAGTAAGGATCTTTATCCCTTAATGTTATGTGTGTCATAACAGAAGATGATGCTGATGTATCAGATAGCCCCAAATTGGTAATAATATCAGCATAAGTATTACTTTCATACACCAATGAATCAAACTGATCTGAGGTATAAGCGACACTGTTAAAAGTGTATGTACAAGCGTTAACTCCACCTAATTCATCACAAGAACGGTAGTAACCAAACTCTGGGTGATAAAACACCAAATTATCTGCCCATTGTGGTTCCCAAATTTTTAAAAAATCACTTACATTGGCAAGCTCTTCTGGATAGACCCATCCGGTATTTGGACCAGCTCCTATATCACCTTTATCTCTAATACCAACAGATATGGCTGGTGTAGTAGTAAAAGGAGAAATTGGGCTTTCATAAACCAAAACCTTATAATTATTTCCACTAGCATCCAAGTAATGAATACCTGATGATGTTCCTATCATATCGGTAGGATGTCTCCAATCTGCATTTCCATCAAATGAATTAACAGATGCTCCAATGTTTTTTGGTAATCGATTGTCTAAATTAAATACAGACAACCAATTGTTGGCTAGATTAATAGTTTTTCCATATTGATTGCCTGGGCTTACATCAATTTTCATTTGTTTTAACCGTATCTCACATATCGATTTATAGCTATCACAAAACTGATCACATTCGGCTAACATCACATTTCGTTCAAACTCTGCTTGATCCAATTGAGCCTGTGTATAATTACTCGAGTTATAAGGAGTAGATCCACCTAACATATCTAATATATAATCTCCAATAGATGGTATTGCATCCTTACAATCTTGACAGGTAATGTCATCACATGGACCAACAATTACCTGCTCATCAAATATATCAGTAGAGTCAACAAAACAAGGGCTCTCTCCTGTAGTTCTGAGGTTTTCTATATAGATACTTTTATAGTGATCTAAAGCTGCTTGATTAACAGTTAAGGTTTTGGTTAAGGTGTACTGACCTACTGGGACAACATCTATAGTTTTTAAATTAGTCAATCCTGGGTTGCCCCAAGTTTCGGAAAAATCTTCTCCTGTACAGGAATTATCATCCGTAGTTGTGTTCCCTTTAGTAATTATTTGTGGAAACGGAGGTACAGAAACACCACATTCATCCACTAAATCTATTGTTAAATCATAAACACAATCAAAACAAGATGAAGTTAACATACAGGCATCTGTATAATCAACATCATTTAACGTATAACTAAAATCATATTTCTGCTTGTTATCTACCAATATTTCTTGAGAATAAACTAGTGATTTTCCATCTAAACTTAAATGATTATCATCAATATCAGTATCCGTATCATATGTATACAATTTATTTAACAAGTCTGCATCAACAGCATTTATTCCATAAATAGAATTATCGTCTTCATCTGTTAATTCATCAAAGATTGTACTGGTATTATTTGGGTTTCCTGCCAATAAGGTGGCTATGGTTTTACCAAATAAATTAACATAAGAAACACTCACTTGACCATTGGCATCAACTACCATATTCTTTTTGTAATGTCCTTTATCACCTGCTTCCGATCCAAATAAGCGATCCATTTCCTGTTGTGTGGTTGGTTGTCCATAAAAGTATTTTGTTTCGTGATTTTTTCCTATTTGAAATTCTTTTCCAACACCTCCTTGCTTTCTTATCCTACCTGTATTATCTGGGGTGTATTCAATTTGAGAGTAAGGGAAACTATCAGCATCTGCGATATAGCCGTTTTCATTTAATAAATTAGGATTATATGGTGAGTAATATTTTGAAGAGCCTGCTGTTGGCTTCATACTCGCTGGATCTGTTACACAAGAAGCGACATCTTTATCAAAATCAACCTTTGTAAATTCTGCATCCAAAGAATTATGATTATACGTTTCATAAAATTTTATTACTGAAGAATCTGTTGGTGTTGGCAAAACTTCTATTGCTGGTCTACCTTGATAATCATAAATTTTTTGCCCAACAATGGTTTGATTTTGGGTATTCAATTTACTCACTGATTGTCGATTACGTAAGGATCCATCAAAATAAGATATGGACTCTTTTCGTTTACCATCTTCTGCAAAATTGGCAATGTATTGCCAATTTTTATTTTGTTCATGATTAATTTCGGTAGTTGTAGTTGGATAAAAATCAATAGCTGCTAATGAACCGAGTGTACCTGATTCTGCAATGCTCCAATCTCCATTTATACGCTTGGTAAAATCACTTCCTCCTCGACCTACGCCTCTTACACGATAAACAATATACCCAGTTTCAAAAATTAAAGGAATAGTATAATGATTTTCTTTAATAGTAACTCTAGTCGCATTGTTTTTAAAATCATAATTAATAGACGACAATCCTAATCCTGCACTAGCTCCATAATAACCATTAGCATCAACATCGTTGGCATAGGTCCACTCTAAATCAAATTCTTCTGCTCCTTCAATATAATTCCAATAGATATCCAATTCATCTTTAATACCACCTGCATCCAAATCTATAGCTGTTTTATTTACAGTAATTGTTTCTGTTCCTATTGTAGGTTTGTACAGCTTATAATAACGCTCAACTTCTACCTCTGTTTGGATGTACATGTTTGGAAGAACAGTGGCTACATTTGGTACTGTAGCACAGTCTTTAATAGAATTTATCTTTACTTTTAAATCTTGTCCTCCATAAAATTCATAAACTACTTTATTTTCATAATTATCGTTTAAATCACTACTATAAGAAATAGTAAGTTCTTTAGTAAATGTTACTGGTGTTCCACCAGGGTTTTGATGAGTAATTGTTAGACTAATACATCGTTGGATTAAACTTGAAGTGACAGGTATTGTTGGGTCTATACCTAATACAATTCTGTTTTTTACTTTGTAATTTGTATAATGATCAGCCCAAGAAGCGTTGGCTAACATGTTTGAATATTTATTATCTCTAACGTGTAATTGTACATTAGGATATATATTTGATCCTAAAAGTCTTGCATTATAGGTTTCTATCCCAGCAAATGTATCATTAGCAATTATGGCAAAAACAAGTAAAGCTGTAAGGTGTATAATGTGATGTACTCTTTTCATATTTTATTTTTTATAAAAAATACTTTTGGATTATATTATTTGATTAATTATTCTATAACCTATGTATTTACTAGCAGGACTAATATTTTGCCCTTGAATTTTTACAAATTTGTTAATACTATACTGTGATGTTGATATCGGTTCTATAGAAGTATTTAAATAAACAATTTCCATTTTAGGTGCTTCCTCTATATCATCTTGATCAGGAGTATAGTTAATAGGATTGTTATAATAATAAATCATTTTAGATAAACTGTTATTGGAATTTAACTCAACTATCACTTTACTATAAGGATAATACTTAGATGATTTATAGAGCAGCATATATCTTTTATTTCCTGACTCTGTTATAACAAAATCAACTCTCTTGCACATAGTTAAAACACTATCTATTGTAGTGCCTGTAAAAATAGCGGGGTCTATTTCTTTTTGTTTTTTTGCTACCAATATAATTTCATTGTTTTTGTTCAATACCATCTTATATTCGTTGTTTTGGATGGTAGTAATGCCTCCCATAGTATAGTAAAATTTAGTGCCCGATTTTTTATAACTCGCTTTTTGAACATCTATAGCATTATTCGATTTATGATTTTTATAGAATCTATATTCAATATCTATTTTAACATGGTTATGCTCCAGATAAAATTTATTCATCTTTTTAAAATCATTAGCTGCATTTTGGGCAGATAAAAAAACGGTAAACAGTAGCAATAAAATCGTAGCTATAATATTCTTCATGACCTCTTTTTTATTATTTAATTTCTTATTGTTTGTATTTACTGTTTTTTGATTCTTGAATTGTTACTATCCCTCTAGCTGTTTCTTTTTTAATTCGAGTTAATGCTCCTTCTTCATCATATTCATAAAAAGTAGCATAATTATTCTCATCCAATTGGGCCATCAATCTTAGGCTAACTTCATCATATACATAACTTTTCATACTACTTTCTATCGGCTGTATTCTAATATCATCGAAATAAGCGTTGTTGAGCCCCGCTATTAGTTTCACATTTATTGTTCCAGATGTTGACGCTGGAATATTAAATTCATATTCCACTTTTTGCCAGCCATCAATAATATCCGATTTTTTAATATTTGATTTAGTAACATAACTACCACTAACTCTAATATCTACACTATTGGTAGTATAGGTAGTTAAATCATTATTCTCTTCTATGTTGATTGAAACAGCTTCTTTTACCCAATAACTTACTAAGTATTTTTTATTACCTGAATAACCATATGTTATAGGAGAAAATATTTTTAATTGATCATCAGATTTTAATGTATAAGGTACATTATCTACTCCTACAGTAGGACTTGTAGCTGATAATTTTCGAGCGTTTATAACAGAATTGCTAGCTAGAACTTTTAATGACCGATTACCTGAATGTGCTTCCTCTAAACTAGGAGTTGCAACCATATCGAAGAAATCAAAATGATCACTTAAGCAATAACAATATACACTAGCCCCACCCTCTGTATCACAAGCGTATTGAACGCTAGAATTATCTTTAAAAGCATAATCCTCAAAGCCATCAAAACATATATTCTGACGTTCGGAATTATTAGCTACCAAAAGAGGAAGCGCATTACCATACCCGTATATAGCCGATGAATATCTTCCTAACGCATCTTTATTTTCTAGTTCAAATCCAAAAGGACTGTAATCAGTCACTTCTGATGCCCATGTCCAGTCAGTACTTGCCGTAGGACTAATATCCCATATATTGTTTGTAAGATTTGGAATCCAAAATGGTGCATACGTTGCAAAAATACCATCATGTCTTATATCCAAATTATTATCAGTAGGTGCATTATCCCGCTGTTCTCTGGCTCCTAAGAAGAGGTGAGATTTTTTTGCTCGCCAATTCCCTCTAATTCCTAAAATATAAGGATTTACAGTGCTTCCTAGAGCAGGAGTACATTCTCCATTATCACCAAAATTTGTTTTCCATTTTTCATTAAATTCAATAGAACTAGCATTAATTATTTCCCAATCATCAGGAGATATTGTCGCTGTATTTGACGCATACAATACAGCATCTTGAGGGGTAGGGGTTGCTGTATTTTTATATGTATTTCCTAGATTATCTTTTAACGGATTCCTTAAAGATGCAATAGTTCCAATTGGAGTAGACTGTAGATTTCTTCTTCCTGATCGGATTACTTTTACTGTTAATCCTGTAACTGTGGAATTATAGGCATCACCATTTCTCTTAATAATATAAACTTTTGAATCTGTTAAATTGTCATCCCAAACCCAATATCTGAATTCACCAATTAGCAATTCATCACCAGGGACAAGATAATCTGCAATATTTAAAGCCCCATTATTTGCAACTGCTTCAGCAGTATTTAGACTTGCGTTATAAGTTACATTAGTAGATATTGATAATTCGATATTTTTGTAAGCAGGCCCCATCCTGTCATATCTCCAATGTGCAGGATAGGTAAAATTGTATATGGGGTCATTATAATCATTAATGGTTTCTGTAACCAATACTTCTCCACTCTCTGTATCATAAGCTAGGTTTTTAGTTTCTATGGTAGAACCTAAATCTGTTGCAACTGTTTTCTCTAATATTCCATAACGCGCAACTACTTTTGTGTTTACTGCTGATCTAAACCTTGTTTTACTACTCGAGAAAGAAGGCCAAATAGGTGGTATGGCTATTGGCAGTGCTGCAACCAAGAAAAGCTCTAAATTAATTGCCGCACCCGCAGCTGTAGACTCAGTCTCATGTTCCCTAAAATCCGCAACCATATCGTATTCTACTCCAACTTCTTTTATTTCGAGTGTACCATCAGCATTAATAACAGTTACATTATTATCTAATTCGTTTCCACTATGCAGATAATGATAACTTATACTAGAGAGTTTTTCCGTTTTTCCTTCGGCATAAACTGCTTGAGATTTTGGCTTACCGTGCATATCGTTTAATTCTACTACATAACCTTGACTTACGGTCATGTAATCTTTTACATCAAAAGCTAACGCTTGACTTATCGGGTTCGATTTTTGAGGGATAGCCTCCAAAATTGTTCGACTTGCTTTAGTAGGAAAATCTTTAGCAGTATAAAATTCATGAACAGTTTTACCTGTTGCATGTCTCCCAACATTTGCTCTTACTATGTTTTGCACTGTAACTTTACTGTACCCAACCACTGGTGATGGGTAAAATGATTCTCCAAAAGGAGTTTCTACGTAATGTTCATCATCTGGTGCCAATGTTTTAGCTGGTCCTCCATAAAAAATTGGATGTTTCAATGAATTTTCATCTCCTCCTAGTTGAGGCTCATAGGCAGCAACTCCAGTAGAAGTACCTTCTCCATCACCGGTACTGTCATAAAAATATTGTTGTCCATAATCACTTTTAGTCTCGGAAGACATATTGTCCCATGCATCATTCATGGCAATTTTTTTAACCCTTACTCCTCCGCCATATTTTCTACCATCTGGATTCATTAATCGTATCCATGATTTTTCCAACTTTACTTGGCTACCATAATCCTTATTTCTAAAATAACCATCAGCACCTTCAAACATTTCCACCACTTGTTGCATCATGGTTGCTCCAGCTTTTGCCAAACCAATAATTCCATTTAGTATGCCATTACTAGTTGGAGGTTGGTTGTATACTACTCTTGGAATGTTCAATCTACCAAATTGCCATGCTGCCTTAGCTACAGGATGATCTCCATCTATCAGTTGGGCTTTAACCCATCCATGAACACCATCAGGATCAATTCCATAATAATCTTCAACATCATCTTGATTTGTTCCCAATTGAAAATATCCTTTAACGAACTCATCAAATGAAGAGGCTCTCTTGATATCAGTTAAAAAATTGAAATACATAAACCCATTATCCCTATACATAATATCAGAAATGTATTTATCAAAAATATTGGCCTTAGTAGTTCCGCTTGGCACATCAAAATATATTTTCACCCTCTTTCCACCTTTATATAGCTCTTCTTCGTTAGCTGAATAAACTTGATTATCCTTTGTAATAGCCTTTACTACAAACATCTGATAAGCCTTTCTATCTTGTACATAAGCATAATCGTCTGCCTCGTAGGTCACCTCAATATCACCTCCTGATGGTAATGATATTTTGTTCATGCACCACGCTTTAGCATTATTGTCCGCAGTAGTTTTAGAGGTTTGATCCACATAAGGAAATTCTGAATTATTTAACGTGACAGCATTACACACTGTAGCATTTGCCTTATAATTTCCCCATCTATCGTAACCTTTTATATCATAGCTAGGGTTTGAAGCTCCACTTTCATAGTAAAATTTGTAAGGATTTAACATTCCTTTATTGGAATTTTGGTAAGTAAAATAAACTTCTTTTAAGGTAAGTTTTCCTTCCTTTTCATTTATCTGACCAACACCATTTTGCGTTTTATCATTGTTTGGCACATAAGGACAAAGTGAATAATCATATTCAAAATGTACCGTTTTTATAGGTACCGCAAGAGTAGGGTTTTTATCATAATCTGGTTTAGAATATAATTTAATTTCATCTAATTTATGAGTTGAACTAGTACCTAATCCTCCATCTTCATTTGCTGCCTCATAACCATCTATTCTAGCAGATGTTATAAATTTAGCCACATGAGTTTTTGTAGTTATTTTATCTAGGTATTTAATTTCTTTTACTCCATAAATGTAGCTTCCCTTATCATCCCCATCATTACCTGCCAATGACCGGTAACCTTCACTATAGTAAGCCTTATTAGTCTCATAAGGTGTCCGCCAATTATAATCAATAGGTGAGCTGTATTCAAATAGGGTATAGGAACCCAAATCATCATCCGATGGACCATCTCCAGTAACATCAACATAATCAGCAGACAATACCGCTGACAGCATATATGAATGGGCATATTTGGGCATGGTAGTGGAACTAAAATAATTATCTTTCCCATTACTATTTCCTGTAGAATTATCATCGCCTGGTGTATAATCTACCAGCCCCGTTACACAATTCGCAGAATTACCACTTGCATTAAAAGTTACCTCTTTTTGGGTTGTGTTATACAATGGTACGCCATAAACATATCTAGACCCATCAGTTTTTGTAACCGAAAATTCAGCGTTATGATGATTGGTAGCGTCTGACGTATATAGATTTTTATCCAATCCTACATCTATCGCTTCACCCTTAGTCAATTTCGAAATACTCAAAGCTCTTCGCTGTCTTTTTCTTGATACTGCATCAATTGCTCCTAAATCATCTGTATAACTATTTTGTGAGGCATAACCACCTGTAGTTTTAGAGATAAAACCTCCTGCAGATTCTATATCTATCCGAACGGGAGCATCACCATGAATATCGTTATGGTATGTTGGATCCGATTCTACATTTTTTTCTCCAGTTTGTTTAAAGTAGTAAGGTTCATAATCTTCTGCTCCTGAACCGGTAAATGAAAGTGTATTTGCAGCCTTATTATAAGAGGCCCATTTACCAGATTTACTATTTACATCATGCATGTTAAAATCTACCCCTCCATGTAGTGTACTACCAGTACCTATTTCAACACCTAAAGAACCTGAATTGCTTTCATTGGTAACTTGACTATCGTAAACGTAACCTACATCATTTCTAAATGGTCTAAACGTACCTGCAATTCCTTGCCCAGCAATATTATACATATCATAAGTAAGATTAGTTAATGCTAATGCTGGTACTCTTCTAGAGTATGGCAAATCCTTTTCTCTGTTAAAATCCATCATCGATTTTGTTAAATTTTGGGCATCTTCATTATTATTATACCCATAAGCACCTAACGATTCTGAATTACTTTTTAGCCCATTTTTACTATAAGTTCCAGAAATACTAGCACTCCCTTCGGTGCCAAATAGCGACAAACCTCCAACTCTTACAGATGCTGAATAAGATTGGTTGTGCATTGGCATGGAGATACTAGGGACATAAGTAGACCCTCCCATACTAATGGAAGACCCTCCTCCAATGCTACCTCGAGATTCATTACCGTCCATTTTCTTATTTTTATTATCATCATCATACTCAGATATACTATAGTTCATAGTAAGAGCTTTCAAGCCCCCTCTGCTGCTGTAAGATGCTCCCATTCCAACAGAAGCACTCTGGTTTTCTTTATTTTCTTTTGAACTCAACGAAACACTTGGCGAAACTGCCAAACCATCATCACTAGATGAAATACCCATACCAACCGTCATATGTGAGCTGCCTGATTGACCTAGCCTTAATGATGGATTAACCCCTGTTGAAATACCTACACCATTGTAACTGTTATATGATATTCCTAAAGAAAATCCTATTCCCAAGCCCAATTTTGAAGTAGCATCACCACCAAATATTTCCAAGTTAACACCTGCTGTAGCTGTGTAAGTTTCATCGTCTTTTATATTAAATTCTTTCTCAACTATATCTCCATCAAAATCATCTGGTAATCCTCTTAAATTTCTGGTAATAGCCCCTGGGTTAATGTTCCACCCTAAACCTACCCAACTGGCTTCTTGATCCATGGTAATTCCAGAATTATAACTCATGTTAATGGGGTATCCACCAACATCCATTAAAGGTATATTATATGTAAAATCTCCTGTAAACATATTTACCATTTCAGAAGTACCTATAGGTTCAAAACTTTGTACTTCTGGTTGGCTTGGTCCACCTGTTAAAGCAAATGCAGCCATAGGATTAAAAATATCTACTAACAAGTTTAGTGCACAAAAAACTGCTATGCACTTTGTCAATTTACTTTTTCTGATTTTTTGTAACATGTTTACTTATATCTTTAGTTCAGGAATGTTTTGAATCTTTTTTTTATTTATTTTTATTCTAATAGGTCCGTTATTAAACATCCTATCATTAAAAACAAACTCTTTTGTGCTATTTTTTTTATTGTTGGTGTTGGGCTCAAAAGCCAAATTTATAGTACTAGTTGGTGCTATATTATAGTTTCGCTCAAACACAGCTAACACACAATTGAGAGTATCTCCATTTTCAATTAATATGATATCATCTTGAATACCAAATGATAAATAAGCTATTCGATCGTAGTACTCATTTTCATGTGTTAATTGATATTTTAAGGGTGAATCATTGCCTTTTAACATTTTTAGTTGAAAGGTGAAATATTGTAAATCACCTAATTGTTTCTTCTTTTTATCAAAATCAGTTAAGTCATTTTTTAATACAGATTTTAATGCAATGTAATCATGTGGTTTGTAGTGTATTTTGTATTCTAGGTTTTCAATTTTTTTTACACCAAACATTCCATTCTCATCTGATTCCACCCACTTCAAATATTCTTGTGGCTCTAAAATAGAACTACAAGAATTGAGAAATATTACCCCTATAAACAATATGAATATCTTAATGTTATTCATTCGTATCTCCTTTATATCTAACATTGATGTATGAAATTACTTGATCTGTTATATTCATTTCTTCGTCACAATACATTAAGTTACCTTGACCTGTCGCTCCAAGAATAACTTGGATATTCTTTTCTTTTCCGTAATCCTTAACATATTGAGTAAGTTGCTTTAGTATTTGAGCATCATACTCTTTCAATTGTGCTACTTTCTGGCTTTCAAATTGCTCTTTCTTTTCATGATAAACGGCTTCTTTTTTTCTATATTCTATGATTGATTCTTCTGAGGGATTCTCTTCTATATCCTTTACCATTTTTTCTAGGCTTATGTACATGTCATTTAATATATCATCTCTATTTAATGTTCCTTTTTCAAATTTTATAGAAAGCTCCTTTTTTAGCTCAAATTTTTCAAAAACAGCTGATAAATCTATATAAGCCAATTTTGAGCTAGAATGGTTTATTAAAATTCCAGCTCCAAAGGCAGTTAATCCTATAATTATAGCAATGTAAATTGCATGAATTCTATTTTTCATAATTAATTTGTTTTAAATCTTAGAAATCTATTTTCACCTTTATTATTGGTAAGTATTAAGGTATAATACTCCCCACTATTTACACCAGAAAATAAATTCATATCTAATGTAAATCTATTATCCCCAATATTTACAGGCAATATCTTGCTTGTGGATAAAGGCTGGTTATCTTTATTGAAAACTTGAAAAGTTAAATAGCCTTCAGTGTAATATTCTTCATCATAACTAAAAGATAAATAATCACCAAGAAATGTTTCTAAAATATAATAGCTACCATCTAATTTTTTCTTTGTTACTGCATAAGGTTTTAAAATATTTAGCGAGTAATCTAATGTTAATATATAAAAAGCACCTCTATCTGTGCCACCATCATCATCAAGTTGCGATCCAACAGC
Source organism: Vicingaceae bacterium (assembly GCA_037969435.1). Lineage (GTDB taxonomy): Bacteria > Bacteroidota > Bacteroidia > Flavobacteriales_E > Vicingaceae. The sequence goes on along the minus strand of JBBKXK010000017.1, from coordinate 94,117 downwards.
AATTTCTGGGTATCCATCATTGTTCAAATCTCCTATTAAAGCACTAGAGACTCCAAAATAATCTGAATTATCTAGACTGCCTGTAAACCCTCCTTGTTTGGCACTAATTTTTTTATAATTATGCACTGTGCCATCTGGTTTTAAATTAAGTATCCATAATGCACCTTTATCAGTTCCATCATCATCATCTCTAGAAGCCGAAACAATAATATTTGCATAACCATCTCCATCTATATCTCCTAAAAAAGAATTATATGATCCAAATGCGTCTGAATTATCTAAAACCCCATTAAAATTCCCAGAGGTAGAAGAAATTTTTTGTTCGGATTTTACATACCCACTATCAGTCATAAACAAAACCCACAAACTTCCTCTATCTGTTCCCCCATCATCATCACCTTGAGCTCCAACTAATAAATCGTTAATCCCATCACCATCTAAATCACCTATGTTTTCTAAACCATGTCCAAAATAGTCGTTGGCATCTAATGCCCCTAAAAAATTGCCATAGGTTTCACTTATTTTTTGTTCAGATTTTACATAACCACTGTCGGTCATAAACAATATCCACACACATCCACTAGCAGAGCCTCCGTCATCATCTCCATAAGCGCCAACTGCTAAGTCAATTACTCCATCACCATCTAAATCTCCCATATTAGCGATCGAAGTGCCCAAATAATCATAATAATCTAAAGTAGGAGTGAACCCTCCTGAACCCTGATAAATTTCTACATGAGATTTTACATAACCACTATCGGTTAAAAAAAGGATATAAACAGTTCCTTTTCCAGCGCCTCCGTTACTGCTATATTGAGCACTTACAGCAATATCTGTAACACCATCTCCATCTAAATCGCCTAAATTTTCGATATTGCTACTAAAATATTCATTGTAATGAAGTATGTTTCCCAATCCACCATCTGTATTAGAAATTTTTTGGTGTGATTTTACTGTACCACTATCAGTCATAAACAATATCCAAAAAGCACCAGCATTAGTAGTTCCATCATCATCTTGATAACCACTTACAGCAAGATCTTCTATTCCATCTCCATCCAAATCTCCAATCCCTTCAACACTGATTCCAAATTGATCACTGTTATCCAGGGTACCTGAAAAATCACCAGCAGTATCGCTTATTTTAGTTACTTTTTTTACTAGAGGGTTTTCTATAACTGAACCTTCAAAGGCCATTTCATAAAAAGCACCTCTATCAGTACCTCCATCATCATCAAAACAAGCTCCTATTCCAAATTCTAAAATTCCATCATTATTTAAGTCTCCTATTAATGACAAACCTATTCCAAACTCATCTGAATTAGATAATTGTCCGTTAAATACACTTGAAGTATCACTGATTTTATATTTAGTATTTACCTTGCCATCAGAACCTAAGTTTAATATCCAAACGGCTCCTCTGTCAGTTCCGCCATCATCATCTTTTCTAGCAGAAACTAGTACGTTAATATCTCCATCTCCATCAATATCTCCCATGTATTGATTGTCAAAACCAAATATATCATTAGCATCCAAAGTTGTTCCAAAATCGCCTTGAGTTGAAGATATTTTTTGGTATGATTTCACATAACCACTATCTGTTAGGAATAATACCCATAAAGCTCCAGCATTTGTATTACCATCATCATCCAAAATAGCAGACGCAATAATATCTACTACACCATCTCCATCTAAATCTCCTAAAGATTCTACTCCATAACCAAAATAGTCATTATTGTTTAAAGAATCTGCTGGAAAACCACCTGTTCCATCACTTATTTTTTGTTCAGATTTAACAGTTCCATCGTTATCCATAAATAAAATCCAAATTGCCCCTCTTTTTGTACCTCCATCATTATCTGACCAAGAACCAACAGCTAAATCAATGATACCGTCATTATCAATGTCTCCTAAATTAGCTATAGAAGTGCCAAACGCTGCGTAAGCATTAAGTGTACCACCAAAACTACCTTGAGTAGCACTAATTTTTTGATAGGAATCTACAGTTCCATCTGTATTCATAAATAAGATGTATATGGCACCTCTTCCTTGATTTCCAGGCCCTCCATCATCATCGTACATTGCGCCAACAGCTATATCGGTAACCCCATCACCATTTAAATCACCTATATTTTCAATAGCATTACCAAAAACATCAACAGCCCCTAATTCGTTTCCAAAACCTCCCGTATTATTTGCTATTTTCTGGTGAGAAATAACACTTCCATCTAGATTTAGAAATAAGATCCATACAGCACCTGCATCTGAATAACCATCATCATCTAAATAAGCATTAACAGCCACATCAGGAATACCGTCTCCATTCAAGTCTCCTATTCCTTCTAATTCTAATCCAAATAAATCGCTATTATCTAAAGTGCCAGTAAAATTACCAGCTGTATCACTAACCTTATAATAAGATTTTACTCCTGTAATTTGTGCTTGAAAATCAACACTAATTAACAATAGTAAAATAAGAAATGGTATTAGTTTTTTCATGAGTGAATTGTTAGTTAAATTCTGATTATAATCCATGGCTAAAAATTCTATAGAAAAAGAAATATGCGGCTAATTTTTTAGGATCAACTGGAGACGAAGCAGTTGCTATAACATGGTGATTTGCATCAATCACTCTTATACCTTCTTCAATTTCTCCAATTTGATCATTGTTTATGTCAAATACTTTATTGGTACTATCTATGTGTCCAATAATCTCACCTAATGGATCTTTAAAATTATTCCCATCAATACTACCCATAGGATTGTTTTGATCATCCTGTATATCCCCATTCGGAAGAAGTTTTGCTAAGTTGGTATTAGAACCATCTTTAATAATTCCAGCAGGATTTATAAATCCAATGGTGTCATTATTAGCGTCAATAATATATTGACTATAAGATATAGTCGTTACTAATATTGATATTACAACTAGAATTCCTTTTTTCATAATTATTTTGTTTGTTATTAGTTTCAAACATATATTAAGAAAAATCGGAATAAAAGAAACCGATGATATTCTGTATTATCGGTAAGTTTTTTTCTATGAACGGTTATAAAATATCTTTAGTCAGTTATATAAAAAACATACTCAAAATAGGTGTAATTACGTACTTACAACTAAGTATTTAAACTGTTTTTTGCATTAAAAAAGTTTATATTTTTAACATTTTTGTTACAATTGGAAAACGAAACAACTTTATTTAACAAAAGATTGCAATCTTTAGAGGACTCTGTTTTTAGTTCAAATTCTGTATTAGAATCATTGCTTAATTATCAAATTTCTTTGGAAACTCAATTACAAGAGCTGATTAGAACTAATGGTAGTGCAACAATACCTATAAAGAGTGCCTCAAAAATTGACTTTGTACCTATAAAAGAAATTATTTATTTAACTGCAGATTTGTCTTATACTCAAGTTATATCTAAAAATCATACTACAATATTAGCATCAAAACCAATTAATGATTTTGAAAATTTCTTAAGCTTTTATTCATTTTATAGAATTAGTAAAAGCATATTAATTAATATAGAGCAAGTCCATTCTTATAACAGAAAAAATAATCAAGTAATAATGAAGAATAAAGATATATTAGATGTTGCCAGAAGAAGAAAAGCTGATTTTTTAACTGTCATACTTCCAAATGAAAAATATTAATGAGTACAATTATTAAAATACGGAAAAAGGACAAGACTTTAAATCAAGAAGTGTTTTTTAAATTGTTAGATGAGTTTATTAGAGATTCCTCATCTGGTAAACGATTAAAGAAGAATGGGAGCAGAATAAGTGATGCTACGGTTGAAACTTATGGATATTTTAAAAGGATAATTAACCTGTTTGTTGAAGAGACAAATTTTGAACTTAAATTATATTTAACTGACAATTTAACATTAAGGGAGAAGATAGTAGCAGCAAATTATTGGAAAAAATTTTACAAATCATTTACTTCTTTTATGTATAATAAAATGGGCTATTTTGACAATTATGTAGGTAACATCATAAAAACACAACGTACTTTTTTTAATTATTTGGTAAACGAAAGACATATAAATATTGGTGTTTATCACAAATCTTTTTATGCCCCTAAAGAAGAAATAGATATTATTACATTAAGTCGTGAGCAATTAAACTATATTATTTTAGATGAAAGTTTTACTTCATTGGTAAAACAACATGACTTAGAAAAAATTAAAGACATTTTTGTGTTTGGATGCACTGTTGCATTAAGAGTTTCTGATCTACTGAATTTAGAAGAAAAAAATTTAATTATACAAGGTGATAAATACTATGTAAACGTTAAATCTCAAAAAACTAAAACCAAAACATTAATAAAATTGCCTGATTATGCTATTGATATTATAAAAAAGTATGATGGGGAACAAAAGACTTTATTGCCATATATAAGTAAAGGATATTTAGATATACAATTAAAATGTTTTGCGAAATTAATACCTGATGATTTTGAATTAATAAAAACCCGTGAAAGGAGAGGTAAGCAGGTGGTTATATATAAAGACCCTAAAAAGAAAATACATTATAAATTATCTGATCATATTTCTACACATACTATGAGAAGAACTGCAATAACAAATATGCTTAATTTAGGAATGCCAGAATATATGGTTAGAAAAATTTCAGGTCATGCTGCTAATAGTAGAGAGTTTTTTAGATATGTAGAATTATCTCAAAGTTTTATGGATGATGAAACTGACCAATTTTTTGATAAAATTACAGACTTAAAACGTGCTTAATAGATGATGAAAAACAACAGCTTTTCACCTATATTTATAATAAATAATGTATAACTCACTAAATATCAACACTAATTACTATCCATTCGGCTCGCTTATGCCAGGACGCCACACTGTACAGACATCAAGCGATTACGATGCAAATGGCAATAAAATTTATAGATATGGATTTAATGGAAAAGAAAGTGATTTTGAAGCTAAAAATAGCGGTGGAACTCAATATGATTATGGATTTAGAATTTACGACCCTCGTATTGCAAAATTCTTAAGTGTTGACCCTTTGAGTAAATCTTATCCAATGTTAACACCTTACCAATATGCAGCAAATGGTCCTATTTGGGCTACTGATTTAGATGGATTAGAAGCTAATTTAGCAATTTCAGGTCAAGGAAATGGAAATAAAAGTGAGTTAAATACTTTTAATGCAAGAGCAGTAAAAGTTGCAAGTACAGCTAAAAATCACACTACAATACATCAAATATTTACAGGTGCTGATTTTGTTGATTTATTAAAAACAAAAAGTAATAGTGAGGGAAGTATAGCAAGTTTTGTAATATTTAGTCATGGAATGCAGGGAGGAGTACCATTAACTTCAAATAATGGATTTTTTAAGGATGATTTTAAATATGGAAATGGAGCGAATGCTCGTAGAATTGAAGATGTGGTCTCAGGAATAAATAATAATGAAATTAGATTTGAAGATAATGCTATTGCATTATTTAATGGATGTAATTGTGGCGGTTGGGATGGACCTAGTGATGTAGAAAATTTTGCTAAGGATTTTGCTAATCAAACTGGTGTAACTACTATCGCAGCAGTTGGTAATGTAGCGCCAGAAATAAAAGATGGAAAAGAAACAGGTAATTTTTCAGCAGATGTTGGATTCTATAAGTATGAAAAACAAGAAGATGGGTCTGTTTCATCAACTTTTTTAGGTAAAACAATTAATTCTTCTGAATTTCAGCCTGACATAACAATTGAAAAAGTGCAACCTAAAACCATTACAAACGTATCAGAACCAGAAAATTAATTAACTAATGAATTTGATAAATAGAATATTTTTAATTGTATTATTAATTCCTTGTATAGGTGGTTGCCAAATTTCTAATCAAATTGTTGAAGATGAAAACCTTGAAAAACTAAAGAATTATTCAATAAAATTCTCTCCTCAATTTATAGAAAATGAAAAAATAATTGTAACTCCTACTAATATTGATGACGAATTAATAAAAGCTCTTTCGATATGTGAAATAAAATATCCTAAACAGACTTTAGAATATCTTACAATAGTATTACTTAAATTATATAATTATCAGATACTTTGTTGCCATCAATCTTATGACTTAACTTACAGAAATGAAATTTCTATAGAGAACACTCCAATTCAGTATTATTTTTTTAAATTATCCTATGTTAAGGAAATTAAAGAATTTTATGAATTCATACCGTCTTCTGAAGTATATAAATATGTTAGTGAACATAAAAAATTACTCAGTAATGAAGAACTAAATAATATCTATACTGAAATAACAAAAAACTTAAAGAAAATAGAATAGCTAAAGATATAGGTAGAATAACAGACAACCATTCCAAAACATACAGAGCCTCGCCCCACCACCTTGCCAAATGAAAGATAAAATCAGCTTGTCATTTTAGATTTTGCGTAAGCGTAAAAATCTTAATGGCACAGCGGTAAAAGAAATAGAAGCTTAACAGAAATGTTAGGTTTTTTTATTTACCCATACCTTGGTAGAGTGCTCCTTTCTCCACGATAGTTCTGAAATAAAGGCTTCCTTATAAGGAATTGTAAGAAAATTTGAATTAGTTGTAAAATTAAAATAACCTTGAACCAAATTAGTTATAGATTAATTATTAAAACAATCCTGTATTTATTTCCATCATTGGTATATACATCGCAATTACAATAAATCCTACTATTACGCTTATAAAAAGAATAATAAAAGGTTCTAAGAGCTTTCCAAACACTTCCGACTTATGCTCCAATTCCTTCGCATATTGTTCGTCTAAACTCTGAAAAATAGCATCTAGCTTATTCACTTCTTCCGCTACTTTTATTAAAGAAGTCATTTTTTTAGGGAAAATTGGAAATGTTCGCATACTCTCGTTTAGCAATTTTCCATGCATTATATCTTGTTCTACTTTTTCTAATGCAATTTGTATCGGATAATAGTCAATCATTTTTTTTACTAGTTGAATTGAGTTTAATAAGGGATTTCGAGCACTAATCAATAAATTCATCGAATGACAAAAACGAGTGAGGTAAATCTTTTGAGCCATATCTCCTATTACTGGAATTTTTAAAATGATATTAGCAGTTATTCTTCTAAACCAAAGTTTCTTTTTATTCATCATCACCAAAACAACAATTCCTAACACTAACAATAAAATCAATAAAAAATAATCACTAACCGTTGCAGAAGCATCAATTACAAATTGAGTAATGCTTGGCAATTCTTTATTAAAACTTTTAAAAATATCCTGAAACATAGGGACCAAAAACTTTAGTAAAAACACTACCATTCCAAAAGCGCTACAAAGCAATACAATCGGGTACGACAGGGTGCTTGAAAGTTTTCTTTTTTGATCTACTTTACGTTTAAAAAAAGTAGCCAAATCGGCAAGTACAATATCTACTCTAGAGCTCTCCTCACCTACTTTTAACGAATAATATTCGTACTCAGTAAACTTACCTGTTTTTTGCAAAGCTTCTGAAAAGCTTGCTCCATTAATAATGTCATCTTTAATTCCTTCCAACAGTTTTCTGTCTTTTTGTTTTTCAGTTTCGTCCACAATTAATTCCAACGCAGTTTTAATATCAGTACCAGCCGATAACAACAAACTTATTTCCGAATAAAACTGTTCCTTTTTCTTATCAGGAAAGTTTTTATTAAAACTAATTTCTTGATTTAACAATTGTAAAATACTCTGCTTCTCTCCCTTTGGTTGTTGAGTAGTTACTGTTTTTTGTTGACTAATATTTTTAATGTTAATTCCCACTACTCTTCAATTTTAGTTATTGCTCCATAATCCTTATAAAACACCAACACATTGTCCTTAACACCTAACTTTAAATAAGTAATTAATGGTTCATTTTTTAATTCATTCAACAAGGTAATTTGCATGTAGTCTACAGCAAACAAAAAAGTATCCGATTTTAAGTTCACTGTTCTTAATACATAATCAGTATTAAACTGATAATTGATCGTCTTTTCACTCAGCTGCATTTCAATTTCGTAATCACTATTTTTTAGCACTTTTTTAGCATTCTCAAAATCTGTATTTAAAGTAGAAGTAAACTCCACATAATTGCGCATATTGGTTTTAATCGCACTATATTTAAAATACTGTTTGTAGGTAAATACATAAACCGAATACACCGTGCTAATTACAATTCCAGATATTATTATTGAAACCAATACTTCTAAAAAAGAGAATGCCTTTACCTTCATCTTAGCTCCGTTTTTAATAGAATAAGTTCTTTACTTTCCACCAACTTTTCTTTTCCTTTAAATGCTTCAATCAATAGTATTTTCAATTCTTGGCTCGATTGATAATCTAAAATTGTTTTTTCTATTCTTAAGTTTTTTGATTCAATAGTCTCATCAATAAATCGGCTTTGCTGTAAGGTTTCAGTTCTCAATTCATTAACCAAGGCATAAGCCGTTTGCTTTTCATTAGTAATGCCTGAAGAGCTAATATTAATAATCACAACAGAAGTTAATCCAAAAACAATTATCACAATAACAATCGCTACCATAGATTCTAATATGGTAAAAGCCTTTATGGATTGATTTAGTTTAACCATTTTATCAATTGATGATGATTAATTTCTTCCGTTAAAGCCACACCTACAAAATGTTCCGATAAGGCTGTTCGATCTATCGTTACATCCATTAAATGATTTAGATAAACTGATGAAGGCGTTTTAAGGGTAAACATCTTACAAAACACGCCTCCTTTAACTTCTCCTCTTATTTCTAATTGTTCGGAAGAGTATATTTCCCCCATTATTTTGCAATCTTCATTGATAGCAATAGATGCTTGGTTTTTCTTATCATAATTTTCATTATAAAGAAAAATAGACCCTTTTAGTACCACATTTTTACCTACCATTATTTTTCGAGGAGTGGCACTACTTCCTTTTCCCAATAAAGCTAGTACTGAAGGATAGTTTAATTCACAGTCATCACCAACAATTATAGAATCTTGTACAAAAAACTGTCCTGTAATTTTTGCTTTTTCCTCCATTACAATTCCTTTAGCATAACAAATAATATCGTTCAATATGGCAGAAGACTCAATAACAATGTTTCTATCTGATTTAATTATGATGTTGCCTTCAATCACTTTATTGGCCAACACAATAGAGTATGGCGAAAACAACACCAATGTTTTGTGTTGGAAAGAATTAATTATCGAATCGTTTTCCATCACTACTTCATAATCAATTACGCTATCAGTTGGATGATTGCCAATTGAAAAATGGCTAAAATTCTCAGCTATCAGTTTTTTATTGATTGGAGGAAGTGTTTTACTACTCGTCTTAGTAATACCCTTTACAAAGGTTTTACCTGCGTAATTTTTTCTTTCAATATAAGCGCGTTTTACACCCAAAACTGGAAGATAACAATTACCAACGATATTGGTTTTGCCTGTTATGGCTAACGGCTTATTTTGATCAGTTAAGTAAATGGCTGTTTTTTCACCTCCATTAATATTAGCACCAACCAATGCTGTTTTGTTAGCCGATTTATTTCTCCAATTAGCCTCAACAGTTAAGCTGTAAAAAGCTCCCCATGTCTTTTTTTTTAGCGTAACTTCATGCTGCTCATCATCAAACAAACTTATTGTTATCGGCTGGTTTAACGGGATTTGCTGATGAAAAGCTAACCCATAATTAATTCCCGAATGCACATCTTTAAACAACTGTTCTTGTTGAACAGCCTGTAACACATAAGTCTCGTTATAATAGTTAATTAAAATAAAAGAAGAAGTGATGATTGAAATAACAATCACTAAAAACATAGCATATAACAATGCCCCTGCTTTAATCATTTCTTTCCTTTTTTTCCTTTTTAACTTTCTCTTTTGGTTCTTTTTCCTTTTTTCCTGCCTTTTCTTTCCCTTTTTCAGGTTTTATATCTTTCTGCTTTTCTTTTTTGTCTTTATTTTTCTTTTCATTTGACTTTACATTTTTCTCTTTATTGTCCTTTTGCTTATAACTATCTTTAATTTTTTCAGGCTTATCCTCCTTTTCTTTTTTTATTATTACTTTGCCTTTTTTATAAGTAGTAATACCTAATACTGTGTCATTAGCATACTGAGTTACTTTACCTTGTAACACTCCGTTTTTAAAAGTTCCTTTTTCTATTAAAGTGTCATTTTCAAACTTTTTATAAGTCCCATTTTTATGATTCATTAAATAAAATCCCTCTTCAATTAAACTCCCATTGTTATAGGTTTTAAAGCTTCCTGTTTGACGTCCCTTTTTCCAATGACTAATAGCCAAAAGATGTCCGCTTGCATTCCATTTTTTCCATTCATTTATTTTTAATCCCTTGCTAATTTGACCTTTAGTAATTAAATTACCATCTCTATTTACTACCTCATACTTTCCATCTAACAATCTACCTTTATAGTCACCTTGATTAATTTTTATAGAATTATTTTCATACCAAAAATAATATACATCAGGCTTCAAGCGTATTTTTTCTTTCTCTAATAAAAAGTAAGCTTTAATGGAAGAATCAGCAAAATGAATATTTACTTCTCTATGTGTTATTTCTTCCATTTTTTGTGCTGAAAGACTATTCATTAATATGAAAAAAGAGAATACAACAAAGCTATAGTTCAATAATTGTTTCATTTCGATATGGTTTTTTGTTCTTTGTGAAAAACAACAGCAATTAAATTCTTTTCTATTTTTTTAACCTTCACTTCATCCAACACATCACCTTCTTTTACTAAATACTCCTTACCACCAATACTCACAATCCCTACTCGCTTCTCCGAATTATTGTTCTTTATCATTCCATTGTACTTTATTACTGGCCAAGGGTTATCTGCCAGAGGTAGCAATGCTTTTTTCTTTTTAGTTGATGATGAGTTCCCCCTATGCGATGATTGAACAACCACCTTTTTAGCATCCAAAAAAGGATCTCTATAATTGGCTACTATTGAAAAAGTGTCTTTTTTTATTTCATCTATATTTACATTGACCACGGTATTTTCTTTAGCAAAATTGGGTTCAGAAAAGAAATAACCAAAAATCTGATAAAACACAAAAACCCATACCAATACAATAATTGGCAACAAAAAGTAGATAACTTTCTTCTTTTTCATTTTATTGAATAGTTACTTTTCTGATTAAACTATTAGGGCCAATATTTCCTGCTGCATCGGTAGATTGTACCCTCCAATAGTAAATACCAACACCTAATGAATCTTGTTGTGAGGTTCCTACAGCCTGTATTGATTTCAGCAGATTGTTAGCTCCAGCATCCGAATAAAAAGAAATATTATCGATTAAAGCTGTACCTGTATTCGCTCCTTGAGTCCAAGTGTAAGTATTGTAAATATCACTTAGAATAACATTATCTGCTGGAGAAACTAGAGTAACTATGTTAGGGGAAGTAGTATCAACCGTAAGTGTTCTGGTAGTAAATGAAGTAGATGAGTTGGAAGTTGAATTTCTTCCTTGTACACCCCAAACAAAAGTACCCTCAGACAAGGAAGTAGAAAGTGTTGTATTACTAGTTACTTGTGGTCCAAATGCTAAAATTCCCGTCCAAGTATTTTCATGAATCTCTAATAAATAATCATTTGCATTTAATAAACTGTTCCAAATAAATGTAAGGTTCATTGAATTGGTAATGTAATTATCTGCTGGAGAGCTTAAAATAATTTGTTGAGTGCTAATATTTAAAGAACTATCTATACTAAAAGAAAAGGTGGTAAAATTAGTTTCACTACCATTATTTAATCCTTTTACTCGCCATTGAAACGAACCAGGGTATAATGTGTATTCAAATTTGTTGTTGGTAATATTAGTGTCTAATAAAAATTTAGTGACAGAATTGAAACTACCTTCTACTACTTGCATATTATAGGTCTCTGCTCCATCTATCCAATCCCACCAAAAAGTATGTGTTAGTTGAATAGTTGTTAAATTATTAGCTGGTGCCAACAATACTACATTCTCATTTTTTAGTTCTTTTTCAATAAAATCATCACATGCAAATATTAAGCTTGTAATCATTAAAAGTAAAAGGTTGATTTTAAGTGTTTTCATCATTTTCTTCTGTTTTTACATGTTGTAAATAAATGGTAGAATTCAATTTTCGGGTTCTTGTTCTCAGCTCTTTAGTAGCTTTAAAATCTATGGCTACAATCTTTGCCGCTTGATATACTGTTTCTATGTAATTACTCAGTTTTAGTAAACGAATAAAATCTCCTTCTACAGTTACCACAGCTGTTTTAGTAATGTAACCATTATCTAACATAGAATAAGGTTGAGGGAAATCTTTTAATATCAAGTTGTTTTCTTGTACATAACCTGTTACCGATTCCAATAACAATTGATGAACATCCAATTCTTCTGTAGCTTGATTACCTATTAACTGATCTATTTTAGCTAATTGGTTTTTAATACTCGCTATTTGTTCAGGTGCATTTTGGTTGTTAGAAACCTGCTCTTCCATATTTCCATTTTCAATAATTAAATCAATGGTATCTGAAACTGCCAATTGATAGAGTATAATAGAAAACAAACTTGCTATGATAAGCATAAACCTTAAGCGTTGATAGTATGTAAGCTTCTTTATCATTGTATTATTGTTATTGCCAATTCAAATTCTCCTGGTGTTTGTAAATTATCTTGTATAAATGAAATAATATTTACTTCTTCCGCCCAAGCGTATTTTTTAAGTATTTTAATCCAGTTATTTAATTCAATACTTCTATTTACTGTTCCAACAACTTTTATTTTGTTGTAATTAAATTCAATGTCTTCTGATTTGTTAATTCGTTTAGTAAGCGGATTAATAAACATCTGATTTAATTGAATGCTAGGAGGTACACTCATTCCAATTTGATCAGCATAAAAAGATATTTTTGAAGCTTTGGTTACTCCGCTATTTTGAATGAATTGCTCTTTAATCGTCAATTCCGATTTTAATAGCTCCAATTCTTCAACAAATTTTTGATTACTATTTATTTCATATTGAAAATCATTATTGACTGATTGATAATGAATATTTACAAACATATTGGTAACAGCTACTACAAAGAAAAATACTACTAATGATAAGCCTATCACTAAGTACTTTTTTTTATTAAGATATTCCTGATGAAGCATTGTTACTTCATTACAATTAAAAGGAATAAGTTGTTGGTTAGGTATAAAATGACTTAGTGCTGAACCAAATGCAAGTAATTCATGAGAATTAACTATTTGTCCTTCTATATTATATTCTTCACCACTTGCAACACTACCTAGACTATCTAGCTGGACAATTTGGTTATTATTAATTATCAATTCATGAGTAGTTGTAATTAAAGAGGTAGTTTTAATTAACGCTAAACAATTGTTTAACACAAAAGGTCCTAAATAAATTTGAACTCCAAACAATTGGTATTTTTTAATCTCTACAATTAAATCATCCAATACATCTTTTCTAATAATTGAAACCCAAGCTTCATTATTATTGATGTTAACTTGTTGTAAGTAAAAATCTTTTAAAGTAGCGTTAGGTAATACCTGATTTATTAACTCCTGTTGATTGGTATGTTCTCCTGTTTTTACCTTTTTATGAATAATACCTTTGCCACCAATAGAAATATTTAGTGGGACATTTTTTAGATTTTCCTTTTTTAAAGTAGCGAAATCAACATCCATTAATTGCTTACTTATTTCTACACCACCTTTATTAGCTGTTAGCTCCACAGCAATAATAGTATAACTGTCTTTTGTGTTGTAAATAATTTCAACGCCAATAGCGACTTGTCCTTTTATCAATTGATATTTATCTAAAAATCTAAGCATTAATAAATTACTGTAGGTTTAATAAAGATGTTCAGTTTACTTTTTGCTTTTTCTTTGATTCTACTACTAAAAAACCATTTGATAATTGGAATTCGTGATAAAAACGGAACACCATTGCCCGACTCTCTCACCGATTTTTCTTCTAAACCTCCCAATAAAATCATCTCCTGATTTTTTACCCTAATTACCGAAGTAAAGTCTCTCGACACACTTCCTGGAGGTGCCCCTGGCTCTATTTTATCGGTAAAGTCCGATTGCGCTACGGTAACTTCCATGGTAATTTGATCATCGCCCGAAACAAAAGGTTTAATGGTTACCGACAAATCTGCATTAACCGATTTATAGGTTTTAGTGGTAATGTTTTGGGTAGATGTGTTGGTAATTACATTGTTGGTTTGCTCAAAATAATACTCGGTATTCCCTATGCTCATTTTAGCTTCATTGCCATTTAAGGTGGCTAGTTTTGGAGTAGATTTTACGCGTAACACCCCTTGGCTTTCTAAGGCTTTTATGTTTAAGTAAAAGTTAGGAGTAACCTTACCTAAGTTTAAAATGCCATACCCATTAAAGCTTTCTATTAGGCTATTAATGGAGGCACTTCCTAAAGTGGCACTTGGGTCAGATAAAATGGTAGCTGTGGTAGTGGCTGGGTTTTGTCCTAGCCCTGCTTCTATTCCTGTAGTGTTGGTTCTTCGGTTAGTATAGTCAACTATCATCACCTCAATAATTACCACTGGTACTACCTTGTCTATTTGTTTAATAAACAAATCTATTTCCTCTATTTGAGGTTGCGAACCACTTAAAATAATGCTGTTTAAATCTACAAACTCCTTTACCTCTACTCCTTTTTTAATGTCGGCAGGAATGTGCTCCACTACTTTTTCTACCGTACGGTGTTGCAGCTGCACCACTTTGGTCATTCTTAACCCTTCAGTTTTTCGTTCTCCAATAATGTAAATGCCATTTTTATAATCGTAAGTAATTTCTGTTCCCTGAAACATGTTATCCAACAACCCTTTAAATGTGGTAGATTGAAGGTTTAAGGTGGTTTTTTCTTTAAGGTCGGACACCAAATAGTAATCTACTCCTATTTCTTGAGCAATACTTTTAACTACCTCATCTATCATTACATTGGTTCCCTTAATGGAAATGTCTGAAGCACTTTTAGCATCATACATTAATTCTTCGTTGATTTTTGAGGCTCCTTTAGTGTTCGATTTACCCATATTGCCATTTCTTGAGTTGATTGGCGTTTTACTATTATCGACAGTTCCTACTTCGTTGCCTATTAAATAAAACCCATCTTCGGTTTTAGTAATACTTAGGCTATTTGCCATCCCAAACTTTTCTAAGGCATTTTCAAAAGGCATGTCTTCGATATATACATTAACCAATTTGGTAGTTATTCCTGATGCCAACACAACATTCTTTTTAGATTTTTGGGTAATGATTTTAGCAACTGCATCTAACGAATCGTTTTTTAAATCCAAGGTTAACTCATCCGTAGTTTTGTTGTAAGTAATTTGTATCTCTCTTTTAGGAACTTCTATAACAATAGGCTTGGGCACATCGTATTTTACAATAGACATGATGCTGCCTATAAAATTGATGCTTAGGTTGTATTCTTTACAGATAAATATCAGCACATCCGAAACAGTAGCATTGGCAAAATTGTTCACTATTTTTTGGTCGATGCTTGGGTCTACACTAATGTTTAGCTTATGAGCATCGGCAATGCCACGCATAAACTCTTGAATAGAAACTCCACTTACAGACATCTGCACCCTTTCTTCTAATCCAGGCATATCGGTAGTTAATAACGTCAATTGATTTTCTATCTGCTTTATTCGGTCTTGGCTAAAAGCAGATATACTAAGCAGCAACCCAAAAACAATACTTAATATGTAAATACTTCTTCTCATCGATTAATAATTACTCATTAGTATTGCATACACCTCATCTATGGAAGTTTCTCCTTTTTCAAAAAGTTCAAAGGCATTGTCCATAAGTTGATTTATTTGTTTGGTTTTCAATTCTTCTCGCACATTAAACTGTTCATTTTTGATACACTCGGATAGTTGATAATCTATAGGTATTACTTCATACACTGCTTTTCTCCCCTTATAACCGGTATAAAAACATTGGTCGCAACCCACAGGCTCAAAATGACTTTCAATAATTTTTGGTGCTTTATAATTACTTGGAAATAAAGAACTATGAAACTCTTTTTCTTCTTTACAATTGGAACAAAGTAAACGTACCAATCGTTGAGCAACACTTAAACTTAGCGTATTTGCTAATAAGTAAGATGGTACTCCCATGTCTACCATTCTAGAAATGGTTCCCCATGCCGAGTTGGTATGTATGGTAGAAAGTACTAAATGCCCAGTTAAAGCTGCTCTAATTGCCATTTGAGCAGTTTCTCCATCTCTTATCTCTCCCAACATAATTACATCTGGGTCTTGTCGTAAAAATGAACGCAATGCTGAAGCAAAACCTAAGCCTATGTCTTCTTTTAATTGTACTTGATTAATGCCTTCTAAAGTATATTCTATAGGGTCTTCAATGGTTACGAGATTAGTTTTTTCTTCATTTAAAATTTTAAGTGTAGCGTAAAGCGTAGTGGTTTTACCTGAACCCGTTGGTCCACTAATTAAAATGATTCCATTAGGCTTTTTAATCCCTTCTAAGTAGTCTTTTAGTTGTTTGACATCAAAACCCAATTCGTTAATATCAATATTAGTAGCATCTTTGCTTAATAAACGCATCACTATTTTTTCTCCATGTAAAGTGGGCAATAACGAAACCCTTATATCGAACTTACTACCTGCATTTTCAAAGGTGATTCTTCCATCTTGTGGCAATCGTTTTTCGGCAATGTCTAAGTTGGCTTTAATTTTTAGTTTGTTTACCAATGCGGGGTAATCACTGCTAGGGATCACATACTTTTCTATCAGCTTCCCATCTATTCTTAATCTTACTCGGCAACGTTCTTCATAACGTTCTATATGGATATCACTACTTCCTAAATATTCCGCCTCAGCTATTAGTTTGTAAACAAAGTCTTCTGAATTATTGCTATCAAAACTTACCGTTTCAGCCCTTTTGTTTTTGTAAGTTAATCTATAATACTTGCCTAATGTTTGGTTTATCAATTCAGTAGTAGTAGGAACTATTTTAATGGTTTTACCAAAAATCATTTCCAACTCATCACTTAATGAACTATCCATCTTTACTTCATCTGCATAAAAAATAAAGTTGTCATCATCCACACTTTTAGGTACAATGTGATAATGCCAAGCTTGCTCGGTAGAAATAGTTTGTTGCATTTCGGCAGTTAACGATATATGTTTGCTGCTATTCGACAATTGAAATAATATCGTGATAAAAGTTAAATGATGGGATTACCAATTGAACTACTAGTGTAATAATTAGTATTACACTCATCGCACCTGCCAAAGGAATTAACCTTTGCTTTTGTTTGTTAGCTAATTGTATACTTCCATAAATTGTTGTGCACAATAACATGCTACCTAAAAAGAAAACCACAAAATTGATGGGCGAAAAGATGGTGGTTAGCACTACAAAAAAGAGAATATCTCCCAAACCCAAATAACTATCTATAATGTTTTTAAACTTTTTGTCTTTTAGAGATATAAACAGAGTAACACCAAATAAGTTGATGAATACAATGCTTAGATTAATGCTTAAGTAAGCAATAAATGTAGACCAGCCTATGGTAAACCAACCATTAAATAAACCTACTGCACACAGAAATGGAATTAGTATCCAGCTAATTGCACGGTTTTTAAAATCTTGATAAACTATTACGCTTAGCAGACTAATAAATAGTATAGCTACTAATATTTCCATTAATCTTTAACTGTTTCTGTTACTTTTCTATCTTGATTAATCTCCCAAACATTAAATACCCCATCTCCATCAAAATCCTGAACAGCGGTTGCTCTCCCAGTAAAATTAGTAGTACCTGCATCTACAATTTCTATTTTGTATCGAGCTCCACCATCCTCAGTAACTAAAGTTTGTTGTTCAAAGTCTATAGCTTCTAAATCGGGTGAATATTTAGAAAATTCTAAAAAATGAAGCCTCTCTAAAGAATATAAATGTTCTAATTGAGTTTTAGCTTCAGCTTGTTTTGCTTTAGTAACATTCTTCATAATAGCAGGCACTGCTAACGCAGTTAATATCCCAGCTATTAAAATAGCTATCATAGTGTTAAGCATGGAAAATGCTTTTAATTTTATATGACTACTCATCTAAGTTAGTTTAAAATGAGCTTCTAAAGTATAGGAATACACTCAGCCAGATGGGTGATGGTTCATTTTTTTATTTAACGGTAGTTCTCCCTCCTCCCAAACCCTATAAGTGTTTTTAGTGTTTCTCCAAATATGAGTAACCAGTGAGAATCTAAGTTTGATTAAAATAATTCGCGATTCGCGAATTGAGAATTAATTAGCATAAAGTAATTTATAGCACCATTTTTTTGATACACTACCAAATTACTAGGGATGATATATAGCTTGATTTATCAATGTTTTTTATACTAGCATAAAGATAAAATAAATCAGCTTACAACTCAACTATATTGGACTATTTTTCTTATCTTTACGTTATGCCTTTAGCTATTAAAACAAATACACACATTAACACTGAAATCAAGTTGATTAACAGTGTCGCTAAATCTTTGGTGGCATCCTTTAAGTTGGAGGGTATTACTATCTCGATGGAAAAAGCTTTGGAGATCATCAAAAAAGAATACGCTACTCTGGGAAAATAAACGTTATCACTTCTTTCATTTTATCATAATTCTTTAATGCTGCTGCTTGAACTGCTGTTATGTATTGTTGAAAGCGTTCGTCTGTATGTAGTTTGCCAAAATCCAATACTTCATATCCTGCTTGATACATCATGATATTAGCTAGTAATCTTGCTGTTCTTCCATTACCTTCTCTAAATGGATGAATAAACAATAGTTCTGCATGTACTTTTGCTATCTCATCTATTAATTGTTCTTTTGTAGTATATTTTCTTGGTAAATGGACTAGTATTTCTCTACCAAATTCTTCCATACTAGCGTTTAAATGTGCTGCTGCTGGAAACATAAAGCTGCCTTTACTCAAATTCACACTTCTTAACTTGCCTGCAAATGAATAAAGGTGTTCTAATGCTAATTTGTGAAGACGAACGATGTAGTCAACGTCTATGATGGTATCATCACTTAACTCGTTTACAAAAAATAGTTCTGCTCGTGAAAACCCTATAAATTCTTGCTGTCCTATTTCTTCTTTATTACTAATATTAAGAAGATTTGGTAGCACTTCCTTTTCATCTTCGTTATATGGCACTTGGTATTTACTCATCTTGCAGCAAAGATAGTTTATTCCCCTAGACATTGTTCTAACTTTTTCCTCAATTCTTATACTTCATTTACTCGGTACTTTTCTAACGAACTGATGTATTTAAAACCACACAAATTTTGTATTTTCTAACCGAACCTACACAAGTTAGAAAGTGGTGGGTATTCGCCTTCTCTATTCTTATTAACTAGAATAGTCCAAGCTTTGGAATTAAGCTTACAAGAGTTTTTACAGGGTTTTGTGTATAATTCCTTATAAGGAAGTTTATTACAGAACTAGAGTGGAGATGGTCGTCTCCCCTCTCGTACCTAAACCAAGAAAGTGCCTTCACTCCTACTTGTTGGATGGAAAATTAATGAAAGGGTAATGGCTGGGGTAATTAACTATTCATATTTAAATACAATCGGGTTGGGATTTAATACCAACTTAACATAATACTTATCTTATGTGACTCTAGAGAAAATTAGAACAGACTGATTTAATGTGACAGAACTATCAAAATGGAGCTTTCGTCAAATCTACTTTAGTAGCAACAACTTCATTAGAAATATAAGCCACTTTTCTTAGTTGATTAAGAGATACAAATTTTCGATTAATCCGATAACCTTCTGTGATACCATTGTTCAATACACGGCTCAATTTTCTGAATGATCTACTGTATTTATTAACTAAATGGGGTAATTGATAAAAATCACCTTTACCATCGGCTACGATATATGGATGCCCTTGAAAACGATATTTAATTAATAATTTATTCATGAAAAGTGTGTAACACAAATATACTATCTTTACAAGAATTAAATCGACTACGTTACACACTTATGTGTTTTACTCGGTTGTTATGCACAATCTCATAATATGAAAAAAATAATTATATCCGCATTCTCTATCCTCTTTTGCCTAAATGTTAATGCTCAAAGTTTATCTGAATTATTCGACAATAAAGAATATAAAAAAGTCATTGAAAATTATAAAAATACTACTGACTCAAAAGAACTTTTTTATTTAGCACTTTCATATTACCAACTTGAAAACGACAAACTGAATATTAGCACAATGAAACAATCTATTGCAAATGGCAATACAAACCCTAAATGTTATCATTACATATCAAATTCATTTACGTACTTAAATCAAGCTGATAGTTCAATAAAATATTTAAAAATCGGCTCCCAAGCCTACCCAACAGATATAGAAACGTGGGACTTATTAGCTTCGGCTCATTTGAAGAATAATTCTATAGATGAAGCTATCTCTATTTATAAAAAAATAAACACAGACTTCCCTTCCGTTCATAATGGTTATATGGGGCTTGCAAACTACTATGCAGAGATGAAATCGTATTCTGAAGCTATTAACAATTTCGACATTGCTTTACAAAACTGTCCAAAAGACAATTCTGACTATTTGACTTTGCTTTTTAATGCTGGATTATGCACTCAGCTAAATAAAAACTACGACAAATCAGAAAAGCTTTTTAATGAATATGTAGAATTAGACAAAACTGATTTTCACGCAAAAGCAAAATTAATTCAAGTTTGTCAAGCTTCTGGAAAAGACTATAATGATAAAATTAAAACTTTAAAGCAGGAAATTTATCAGGCATCTAAAGACAATTCTCTCCCTGAAAATATGCAAAAGATGTTTTGTTTTGTTCAATTTAATTATCAAAACTATAAAATTGAAGCCTATGAATATTTAATAGACCCTTCTGAAAATTTGAAAATAAAGCATAAGCTTTTCATAATGAACTCTGAAGGAAAAGATGTAATGACTGTACAAACTGAATATAATTCTTTATCAGCAAAAGATGGCGTTCCCTTATTATTATGTTCTAAAGACAACAACACTCATTCTACTTATCCACTTGGCTACACTTTTGACGTTAATTACAATAGTTTAATTGAGGCGACAAAAAATATTATTTCAAAAAAATTAAAACCAACAGCAACGTCAACTCCAGTAAAATAAAGTGCATAACATCATCTATATTTTATAGGGCAGTTTGTAGTAATTTGAAACAGTAAAGCAATTAATAAACTCCGCCAAAACTTTGTTTTGACATTTTAGCAGGAGAAAAAGTTAAAACCCAAAGCCAAAGCTTTGGCTAATTAGTTAAACGAAAATATGTATTTTTAAATCGCCCTACGAAAACATAGATTGGGCGTTATACCCAATTATAGAAAAATGAATAAAATAACCACATTACTACTTCTGACAATTTCTATAGTTTCATTTGGACAGACTGAAATAGTTAATAAACAATACCAAAAAGCTGATAGCTTATACCAAGCCGAAAACAACATTGAAGCATATAAAATATTTAAAGAAATTGAAATTCAGTGCGACAAAAAAGACACTTTATATGATTACATTCTTTGGTATTATAATGCAACTGCAACGTTACTTGAAAAAGAAGAAAGAAGTAAGCAAAATTGGTCAAATGCTTTAGAGTATGGTCTGGAATCATTAGAATTGATTAAAAAAGGAGAAAACTATTTTGATGACAAATTTCAAGACAGAAAATATTGGATGTATAAAAATCTAATTGTTTCCTATTTCGGTTTAAATCAACTTAGTAATGCAAAAAAATATCAAAAGGAACTTTATTCTGCTTATAAAGACAAGACACTTCCTGATGGTATAGACCATTTTTACAACTTTGAATTTTTCAAATGGAAAGACAAAAATATTTGGGCTTATGAATATTACCCTGAACTTGGAGCCCCTGAAACAAAAGGTAGTTTTTCAAAAATAGAGTATTATATATACAGTACAAATGCGGATGGTAGTGACAATAAAGAGCTTTATCGACTACTTGTTTTGAAATTTCACAAATTTGATAACTCAGTAAAGTTTGACTATGTACTAACTAAAAGACTGATAACTGCTACAGATGAAGTAAGTGGGACACTTTATGATTATACCTATACAAAACCAATTGACTATGACAAATTACGAAAAGACATTAAAGAAGTTTTAAATGGCAATTATCAGCCGAACACTAAATCAGTCATAAAGAAAAAGTAAAAAAAGGGTATAACAAAACCTATACGTAATGCGGGTTTTGGTGCTAAATTGAAAACTTGGAGCAATTAATGAAAACCGCTAAACCTTTGGTTTAGCTTTTAAAAATGAAAAGATAAAAACAAAACGCAAAGGTTTAGCTAAGTGCTAATTTGAAACTTTCAGCTTTCGAATCCCGCACTACGCATAGCCAAACGTTGTGCTTAATTGACTAAATGAATTTTCTAAAAAAAATATTCAATCAAAAGGAAGAATCAAAAGCTCCTTTGAAGCAAAAATTGTCTGATGATTATCTCTTTAGAAAGCATAATAGAGAAACAATTAAAGGATGGAACAAAATCCTAAAATTTGGTTTTTTCAAAAGAGCTTGGGGAGGACACGCAAATGATGGAGATGAATTCGGAATTTGGTTCACCTATAAAACAAAAGATGAATTACTTCAAATCTTAGATGGCTTAAATATTACGTTAATTAAAATTCCCGATAATGACCAAAAAGCAATTCCAGGAAAGAAATATTCTACTGAAGAATTCGAGAAGTTTAAAAATGAAATAAAAGACTTTCCAGAATATGAGCAACCTTCTCACATTTCAATATACTCTTCACCTTGTTTCTGTTGGATTGAAAATGGAAATATAAGTTTATCATTTTCTGGTGCAGCTGATGGGAACAGATACGAAGTAACCGAAATTGATTTAAATAATTGCATAGCTATTGAGAAGGTTATAGAACAAGAGAACTTGGGAAGTTTCGTCAGTTCAGAATACGAAAATTGGGTAACTCACATTTCAAAAAAATATTATGTAGAATTATTTGAATAAAAACTAAGCACAACAATCTATATATAATATGCTTTACCGCTAGCATTGTAGCTTTGTGAAACTTGTGGAAGTTGTGCCATAATTTTTGCTAGTGCTTTTTAATAGCAAATTAGCGAGCTGCATTCTCGCTTTGTAAATTGACAAGTTTTTCGCTACTAAGTTGGTGCGGTTTCGGGGGATTCCTCACAAAAATTATTACTTTTAAAGCTTTAAGCAACTAAAAGCACATTACATATAGTTGTCGTTGGCACCAATAGAAAATGACAAAAAAGTACATATACATACTATTCACACTTTTACCACTTTGGAGTTATGGACAGGTCTTGACCGAAAACCTGATTTTAACAGATGACAAGGATTCGACAATACTAAAGGCAGAATCAATTACTTTTGACAAAGAAGGAAATTATTTGATTGAGCTAAAAAATAATGAAAAAGAATATTTTTTCATTCAAGACCCTGATACCATAGGTCCGCTAAAATTCAACTGGGGTAGCTCTATTTCCAAACTCACAAGCCTTGACAATTCTGACATCTGCTATTATCAATCATATTCTCACAAGCTTTTCGGTCCAATACAAGGAAAAGACATTGGAAACCACAGACATCCTGAATCCAAAAATTCGTTACATGTAGCAATTCCTTGCCTACTCAACGACAAGATTGCCATATACTTTGATGGGGAAATTATTCATCAGGTTGACACAGTATCTGATGCAGAATGGTCTATCAACGGAAAAAAGGCAAGTCCATTAGAGGCTAAGAAACAACATTTTAGTTCAGACGACTGGATGCATATCAGTAATAATGGAAATTACATCTACTCTATTGAGGATGGCTTGACCTTCAAGCTATATCTAAATGGAACTCCGATTGATTCTTCCATAAAAGATTTTTACCAAGTAAGAGTCAATAATAATGGAGACTACCTCTATGCCAAAGGAAGAACACCTTATGAAAATGAGTCTTATAAATATAGTTACATGTTTTTCATGCATACTAAAGATTCTGTTTTTGGACCAGTCAGAACAGTATGGGACTGCTACTTGATGAAGAATGGAGCTTACTATTACAAAGGTGACGATGATGGCCCGGATTACATCCTTATAAATGACATTATGCACAAAAATGTGCATGACGTTTCTGATATAATACTTCAAGACAAGGCAAACTATTTTTTCACCTATTCCAAAAACGATAAGCAGTATGCTAATGTAAATGGAAGCTCCTACGAGTTAAACTATGAAGAAATCTATTATCCTACTCTTGACGACATAGGCAATTTTGCATTATACGGACTACGGGACTACTACCTGTACAAGTTCGTAAATGGTAAGGAGGTTAAAGAACCAGTCTCAAAATATAATGTACGTCCCACTCCATTATACATAGGTCCATCTGGTGAATCCATTCACGTGTTTAAAACAGATGATTCTACCTACATTCAACAGGACGATAAATTGCTCTTTCCTGCATTCGGCAACAAAAAAACTTTTTCCATTATTCAGCAAAAAGATATTCTACCTACTGGTTATGAACGAGGTAAGCCAGGTAATGGGAACAGCCTTTTTTACATAGAGGCTGACTCGACTGGATATATGATATTCAATGGACAATTATCCAAACCAATGGTTCCGGCAAAAGAACGATCATGGTCTTCCGATAAATCCATCGGAGAAGTCGTAGCTGGCGAGTTAATGGGAAATGGATTTTTTATTATCCAAAAGACGGGAGAAGATAAGTGGCTTGTGAATATTAACAATACCCAATATCATGAGATAGACAACTTAACCAAAATATTCTACAAGAACTGCTACTTTGATGGTAATGAACTTGTGTTTTACGGCATTAAGGGTTTATCAATTTATCAATTTAAAATTGTCCCATGAAGAAAGCTGTTATTATTTCATTCGGTTTATTCTACTCCATATTTACCTTCGGTCAAAAAATGCCTTCGGACTACTTCGATGAAGGAGTTGCATATATGACGGATGAGAAAACCAAAGAAGCAATAAATTCCTTTAAATACATTATTGACAATCATCCCAATAATGAATTATACCCAAGAGCTTTTTATAATCTTGGATATATCTACTACGAAACCAAACAATTTGTAAAAGCTAAGAAGGTATTCGAGTCTATCTTAAACAGCAAGTTCAATGAGAAAGAGCCTCTTGGAGGTGATATAATGGCAGATCCTTATACAAACTACAGACACCGATCAGCAAGCCTTCTTCAGCAAATCTACTATGACACCAAAGATTATGATAGTTCCCTTTATTATTTAGCACTCTCCGACACTGTATATCCCTATTCACATTTTTGCGGCAATGCGTATGCTGAAAATGATGTGTATATGTCATTGAAGTATGCTGACATTTACAAGAAACTTGACGACCATACAAGTGCAAAAGAGGCCTTATTAAAATCAGTTTTTGTGGACTTAGCTGACAACTCCAAAGTGATTGTAGAACTCAAAAGACTTTTTGAAAAAGACATGAATAAAAAGGATTTGATAGCCCAATTAGACAAAGCATTGGAAAACATTTATTCAAAGTCAGAGGCTCGAAACGGCAAAGAATACACCTGGTACTATTTTAAATTTCAAGGAACAGAAATTTCTGTTCCATACAACTTTTTTGACAGTGAAGATTTCGACAAAACAAATACTCTTGAGGAAATTAAAGAGACTGAGTTCTACAAAATGATAAAAGAAATATAAATAAAATACTGGTGCCAACAAGGGCTATAGTTAATGTGGGTTTTGTAATAAATTGAAAGTTTAGAGCAATAAATTAACACCGCTAAATCTTTGATTTAGCTTTTAAAAGGAAATTAAGTTAAAAACAAAATACAAAGATTTAGCTACGTGCAGAATTGAAAACTATCGCATTTCAATCCCACACTAACCATAGCCGGGTCGTTGTACATAATCAACAAAACAAATTTGAATACAGGACCGTCAAACATATTTTGGATTACTTTAGTTATATTATTAATTCCAATATTGGTTGTTTATTTTAAGCTACATAGGAAAAAATATATTTTATACGCCCTTATATCTTATTCAATTATAAACAGCATAATTGGCTATTACTTATTAAATATAGCTGACAGCAAACAAGATGTTGCTCTAACTAACTTTTACTCTCCTCTATTATATATTATTTCTTACCAACTTCTTAGAAGTCTATTTAAATGGAAATTTAAAATGGAACCCGCATACGAATACTCTTCATCTTTTGACACTTCAGACAATAGAAAACTTTTATTTGCGGACTATGTTGTATTCACTTTGCCGATTGTCATTGCTATGGGGCTTTCATATTTTTTAAATTAAAAAAATGTACAACAATTTGTATATTGCATTTTGGTTGCGAGCAATTTTAACTATTTGACAACTTTTTAGGTTAGTGCCATTCATTTTGTAGGTGGTTATCTAAGAGCTTTGCAAGTTGCATCCTTGCTTCTGTTGAATAGCTTCACTCCTACTTACTTGTTAATTACTGTGTGGTACATCTACAAAATTTCATTACTTTGGTGCTATTAAACAACTGTAATAAACGCAACATACAGTTGCGTTGGTACACATTAAAAAATGATAATAGGACAAGTCAAAATTCAAGGAACTGATATTTACATCTCGACCGGACTTTTAAAAAAGGAAAGAGAAGTAAATCACGTATTTGACTTCCATGAATCACAACCAACTATAAGAGTTTTTGAGAACAAAAAACAAATACGAGAATATCGAATTGATACTCTTAATGAAAATCCCGATTTGACAGGGCAGTATTTTCATTCTTCTATTCGAGTTCTTAAAAACAGTGCAGTAATGATAGATGGCATTATTTCAAAAGACCCGAATAAATGCCCAGATTGGAAAGACAACAACTATGAAGCTATCCGATTCCAACCCTTCTATCTCTCTGACAATGAACATGAGAATGAAAAATTAAAAGGAGCAGGTCTTTTTCAAAGGGGACTTCATTTCTCAGGAACAGTTACTCCAAGTGGTATTAGAATTATTTGTATTTGTGATAGTTGTCAAAAGAGCTTTACGTTACAAAATTTTCATGCAGGATTTTCAGAATTGCAGTACTTCTACTCGACTGACAGTAAAAAAACTCTTATTGTTCCTTACGGACAAATTGAAAATATGCCCACTCAGTTGCAGGAGACTATTAACGATAAGACATTGGAATTAGTTGAAGAACAACTTCCAAAATCGGCAAATGGACATGGAAGTTACAAATACTATAATCCATTTCGTTGCCCTCATTGCGGTTCAGCTTTCATTGACTTTGAAAACAATAAAGATATCAGACCGAATGAATACTATGGGAACCAGCTAATAAATCATGAACCACAACGACTTGATAATGAAAATTAAAAAACGTGTACCAACAATGGCTATAATTCATTGTTACTTTGTGCTAAAACCAAAGTTTTGTACATTTACTCGGCTTGATTTCTTAAGCGGAAAAGTCTAACGACATTTTCCACAACGAAATCATAGCCTAATCGTTAACACCAATTAATATAATTTGAAAAAACTTATTTATATATTTATTACGTTAATTGCCAGTTTCACAACAATTAGTACTTATGCTCAAACAGGAAAACTTGAAATAAACGTTAATAATTATATCGAAAATGTAACTATACAACTATTCCAAAACGATGTTCTCGTAGACGAATATCAACTTGATTTTTACGATTACGAATTTGTTAAAACACTTAATGTTGGTTCTTACAAACTAACACTAATTACAGAAGATTCAGTTAAACAAACTCTGAAGAATGTTCTAATAAAAGAATCTTTAACAACTGACGTCTATTTTTCTCTTCCTGATGTTTCTTATTACAATCCAAATGATACAAATATTACCTCAAGATCAATTACCTCCGCACACTTTCTAATAGGAAATAATTTCATTAATAATAATGACATTTTCAACACCTATTATGACTTTGGCTTTAAACATGGGGCTGTAGATATTCTAACAAAACATATATCTATTGGCGGACAAATTGGTAGTTCTATGAACTACACTTATTTCAATAAAAGCCATTCTTTGTCTCCATTAACTGAATTTGATAATGAAAAATATTATTACTGGAATTTAAATTTCACTTTATTAAGCCGACTAACGACTTTTGACTATAAAAGATATGGCACTAAAGGGCCATACTTAGATTTAGGTATTTCGTATAATTTCCCTTTGCTATTCAGACACATAATAACAGAGGACAATACAAAAATATCAACAAAACGTATACATAACTATAATGACTTCTCGACTACTGCCCGACTCGGTTATTCTATGTTTGCTTTAACTTTGGAGTATCGTCTAACAAATTTTTTAAAAGAAGACTACCCCGAACAACCCAAAATCAAGATAGGACTTTCTATCTTTTTTGCTGTTAATAGTGCAAGATGAAAAATAAAAAAAAGGTGTTAACAATCTATATATAATATGCTTTTCCGCTAGCCTTTTAGCTTTGTGAAACTTGTGGTGAGTTGTGCCATAATTTTTGCTAGTGCTTTTTAATAACATATTAGCGAGCTGCATTCTCGCTTTGTAACTTGACAAGGTTTTTACTACTAAGTTGGTTCGGTTTCGGGCGATTCCTCACAAAAATTATTACTTTTAAGCGTTGAACAAACTAAACGCACATTACATATAGTTGCGTTAGGCTCAATTTTATAATATGAACATTCCAAATTTACCAACAGATAATCTATACAAATTCTTAGCCCTTTCAGGGGTAGTAATATTTCTATTCTTTAACATCTATCCTGCTCATTTGTTAGGGGAGATAAAAGAGGAAATATCAACAATAGAAACTGAAAAAGGTGAACTTATTTTTGAAGTTACAGCTCTGGAGAAAATACAGGAAGAAGTAGAAATTGATCTAGAAGAAGCTAAAAGTGAGATTTCTAAATACCAATATAGTGATACATTAGAGTCAATAATTATTGTAGAGGAATTAAAAGAACAACTTCGTAATCCTGCCAATAGAGATTATCTTGAGTTTATTTTTAAACACAAAAAAGACATTTTACCTTCTCTAAATCTTCAGGAAGAAATTCGAGCTAAAACGGAAAAAATAAAAAACACCAAGAATGAAATCTTGTTAAGACTACATAAGATTACAAGGAAATTAAAACTTATTGAAGATAAAAATACAGAAGCAGGAAAGTCAATCTGGAAATGGGGGGCTGGTTATTTCTTAGGGATAATGATGATGTTTTTTGGGTTCAAACTATGGTATAGCAGGGTACAAAAACCTTTGGACCAGAAATTAATTAAGGAAATAACTGAGCCTAACAATACCTATACGTAATTTGGTTTTACTGCTAAACGAAAGGTCAGCGCATTTAATGAAGTCCGCCAATACTTTAATTTGGTATTTAAAAAGTGAACAAATTAAAAACAAAATATAAACTCTTGGCTACGTGCAAATTTGAAAACTCCGCTTTTCAAATCCCGCACTACGCATAGCCAAGCGTTGGCAACAATGAAAAAATGACGAAAATTTCAACTATATTATTTGGACTATTAATTTCGACCTTCTGTATGGCACAAAACAGAAGCAATTGGACTCAACTCGACTATTTAAACCAAGACCCTTATTATACTTTCCAAACAGGAAAAAAAATAACTGGACTTTGTTTTATCACATTATCGGACAGTATTGACTATTACCAAACACCTATTATAATTACGGACAAGGATAAAAGCCAAATCGTTAGAATTGAATTTGTCGATACGCTAGGCATTTTGACAACTTATAAAGGAAAACACTTTAATTCACGTGACACTTTAAACCCTTTTAATCCCTGGCTTTGGGTTAACAATCCCGACTATTTCAGACTTGCTTTTGAATGCACAGATTCTATTGGTGACTTTTATAAAATAAGCCTTAATAAAACCGATTTTGCTTGGATTCACAAGAAAGACAAGAATTTTAAAAAAGAGTCTATTATAAATTTTGTACTCAGCTGGACTAGTGAACCAATGGGCTTGGACTTTGACCGAAAAACAAATCCTCTTAAAAAAGAGCCAAAAGAAACAGGTGAAATAATAAAAGACCCATTAACGGGTAAATATCAAATATGGAGGGCAGAAAAGTCATTCGAAATCCAAGGCGAATGGATTAAAGTGAAAACAATAAAAGGAGAAACTGGTTGGATAAAGTGGAAAGAAGAAGATAAACTTGTTATTAGAATGTATTATGCCTGCTAAATAAAATAAAAACACTGTTGCCAACAATGGCTATACGTAATGCGGGTTTCCTGCTAAACGAAAGGTCAGCTCATTTAATGAAGTCCGCCAATACTTTAATTTGGTATTTAAAGTGAATAAATTAAAAACAAAATATAAACTCTTGGCTACGTGCAAATTTGAAAACTCCGCTTTTCAAATCCCGCACTACGCATAGCCGATCGTTAGGCTTAATTACATTTA
Source organism: Vicingaceae bacterium (assembly GCA_037969435.1). Taxonomy (GTDB): domain Bacteria; phylum Bacteroidota; class Bacteroidia; order Flavobacteriales_E; family Vicingaceae. The sequence goes on along the minus strand of JBBKXK010000017.1, from coordinate 63,603 downwards.
TGACTAAATATTATTTTTTACTTCTATGCTTATTGCTATTCAAAAATGCTTCAACTCAAAATGAAAAAATAGAAGTTGTTGATTTTGAACAAGTAGAAGAAATTGGAAGAATTTGGGGATACTTAAAATATTATGACCCTACAATTTCACAAGGAGAAACAAATTGGGACAGTGTCTTAATTAAAAAACTTCCTCTATTCTATCAGAAACAGTCAAGAAATGTTTTTAATAAAAAAATCCGAAATCATTTTTTAAATCCTCAAGAAAAAACAGACACAATTCAAGCCGATTTAGAAGCAATTGATTGGATAAAAAATTCACTTTTACTTGACTCTATCAATATTAATTCACTAAAGAATAAACCTTCAACTATCCCTCAATCAAAGTTTTATGTAAAAGTCAATGAAACATCCAAGAATGTTATTCTAACAAATGAGAAACGTTATAAAAACATTTCGTTTCCAAATAAAGAATATCAACTTCTCACACTATTTAAATACTGGAATGTCATAAAATACTTCTATCCGTACAAAAAATTAATGGACAAAAACTGGGATAAAATTCTGGGTGAATATTTGCCAAAATTCTATTACTGTTCAAATGAAAATCAATTTCATAAATTAGTATCACAACTAACTACAGAACTAAGTGATACCCACGTTCAAACTGGAAGTGATATTTTATCTATTGCTACTGGTTACTATTTTGTGAAATTCAAAATAGAATCTTTTAACGATAATTACTTTGTAACAGGCTTTATTAATGATGAAATATCTAAAGAATCCCCATTGAGAATTGGAGATATTATTCTTGAAAAAGAAGGAATGTCTGTTTCAAAAATAGACTCTACCCACAGAATAATTTTTAGAGCCTCAAACAAACCGACTACCGATAAATATATTGCTGAATATTTATTAATTGGAACAACTGATTCCGTTTCTCTAAAAATAAAACGTAATAAAGATACTTTAATTTGTAAAGTCCCGAGAATTTTAAGGTTAGACCGACAATCATTAATTGATAAAAAAAGAAGTTTATCACCTTTTAAATCTTTAAATAAAGATATTGCATATTTAAATTTAGGAGCATTATACAACCTTCAAATAGATTCGTTATTTAATAATCATATTAAAGGCAAGAAAGGCTTAATCATAGATTTAAGAGAATACCCAAATGAAACTTACTATAAGTTGTGTTCTAAACTAATTAAAGAAGACAGTGTCGTATTTGTAAAAATTAATGCTCCTAACATTAATAAACTAGGAGATTTTTCTAATGAGTTTACACTATATGTTAACGGAGACAGCACAAATTACTTCAAAGGTTCTGTAGTTTTGTTGATAAACGAAAATACTCAAAGTCAAGGGGAATTTTCTGCAATGGCATTAGAATTGGCTCCAGATGTTATTAAAATTGGAAGCCAAACAGCTGGAGCAGATGGCAATGTAAGTCAAGTCTATCTTCCATTTGGAATTACTACATCTTTTAGCGGATTAGCCATTACTTATCCTGACGGCACTCAAACTCAACGTATAGGAATTAAACCTGACATCGAAGTTAAAAGAACTCTTCAAGACATTATTAAAGGAGAAGATACTCTACTTAACTTCGCAATAAAATACTTAAAAGAAAAAAACTAAGCCTAACATCATCTATATTTTATAGAGCAGTTGGTGGTTATTTGAAACAGTAAAGCAATTTATAAACTCCGCCAAAACTTTGTTTTGACGTTTTATAGGAATTAAGTTAAAACCCAAAGCCAAAGCTTTGGCTACTTCGCTAAACGAAAATTTAGTACTTTTAATTCGCCCTACAAAACATAGATAGGGCGTTGTAGTACATAAATACAAAATGAAAATAAATTTTATCAAATGGAACATATATGTTCTTGGTGTAATTATAGCCTTACTATCAAGTTGTAAAGTTCAAAATCCTTTAATTTATTCAAAGGACTATATAGTTGGATCTAATGCGTTGTTAAAATTTGATGGATACTATATTGGTTCAGAGTTATTAACTACATCTAAGACATTAGATGAAGGTTGGGGAACTATTTTAACATCTCCTTTATTCTTTTATGAAGATGGAACCGTAAAAATTTGGCCAGGAGTAAAGAATGAAAAAGCTGCAGACAGTTTACTTCTAGCTAATAAAAGATGGGGATATACTGGGATTTATAAGATCATAAAAGACAGTCTATATTTAGAATATTGGAGTCGTGACAGTGGTACTGGAAATCTATATAGACAAAGTCTGGTTATAAAAATAGCAGAAGGAAAACTCCAATTGATTGGTAGATTAAACGTCAACAAAGAATTTGTAAGTATTAACGAAAAATATATTAGAACATACATCTTTCGAAAAAACTTGGTAAAACCAATAGTAAAAAATAATTGGATTAAGGAAAGAAAAAAATGGAATAAATAAAACGTACTACAACAAGCTGTAATATTGCATTTTGGTTGCGAGCAGCTTAGTTATTTGAAACTTTTGTAGTAAATGCCATTCATTTTGTAGGTGGTTATTTATAGGCTTTGCAAATTGCATCTTTGCTTCGGACAGCGAACTATTTGCTTACCTGATTTTTAATTGCTGTGTGGTACATCTACAAAATTTCATTACTTTGGTGCTATTAAACAACTATAAAAACGCAACATACAGTTGTCGTTGTGCTTCATGCAAAAAAGAGAAAACTGAATTTTTAAAATGAACCTAATTAAAATAGAACGAGTAAACAATTACGGACCAAATAATCTGAATGCCCTCGCTTCGCATTTTTTAAAATTTCTCAGTCAGCCCGCATTTGGCACATTTACAAAGCCGCACAAGCCAACGCACAACCAAAGCTTTGCAAAAGAGCCAAATTTTGACAACGCTTTAAAACAAATGATAACATTTAAAGAATATAATTATGGACGATAATTTCTTGCAGTCAACTCTAAAATCTGGTCTATTTGATATTGGAGATAGTGACGAAAGGCTAAAATGGCTTCAACAATCTGTTACAGCTCTAGTGAAGTATTTACAAAAGAATTACTCGCTATTACCAAGGTATTCTTTGGTGGCACTGGACCCAAATATTTCGGACAAAGAACCAATTCTAAATGATGTTGAAGTAATTGTAACTAAATATTGGACGGCTCTTAGAGGTAAATATCCCGATATGCCTAGAAATATTCACAGGGGTGTTATTCTAAATGCTTTGATGCAATTGGGAAGTGAAGATCCTATTGCTGCGAGAATCATCTATTTAACATCCTCTAATTTCTACCCTTATACAAAACTGGGCAAGGAAAAAGATATTGTCCGTACTCTCTTAACTGAATTTGGAGAAATAGCAGAAAACCATGCAGTTGAAGAATGGTCATTAATTGAAGAAGCACCCAAATTAAAACTTTCAACTCTCAAAGTTGAAAATATAAAATTAGGCAAGATTGAAATTGATAAAGCTAAACTTCAGGGAAAGATCCAGGAGGCTCTTTCTAACTCCCCGAGTGGTCATGGTCCACAACATGGGCTTAACCAAGCTAATTATCAACAGCACTTTATCTCTAAGTTTACTGAAGGTATTTCACAGAGTTTCAATTCTGCATTCACAGAACTAAATTCAACAATTTCACCAACGGCAATTGAAAAACCTATAAACGATTTTTTCATCACCTTTAAAAAATCTCTAGACGGCAGCTTGAGGGAGTCATTCGCCTCTATAGTCGCGGTGGAAAGGAGAAGTAAACTATTATGGTGGAAAGAAACTCTTTATTCTCCTTCACTCAAGAAAAGTTACCGAGAAGTATCACGACCTATTCTTCCAATAGTAATGGGAAGCGACCTAAATGAGCAGGTTTCTAAAATAACTCCAATAAGTGTAGACTATCTATTAAGAGATACCTTGTTAATTCTGAATGAAAAGAGAGGTGAAAAAATAAAGTTTAAAGACTTCTTTAACTCCTTAACAAAAGATCCAACCAAATCTGAAGTAACCAACCTTTTGCCAGAATCAAATGAATCAGATGGAAGAATTAGTGTAACTGATTTTATAGTTCTCTTCCTAAATAATAAGGCTGAACTCAAAGACTTTACTGAAAGAACAGGAATTAAGGAAGATGATGAGATTTCTATTGAAGATTTATCTGTCGCAATTTTCCATGATTTACTCACCAAAAGACTAAGCTCTAAGTAATATGGCTGGAAATTGCTCACAACCTAAGTGTTACCCTGAGGACAGTGGATGCAATATTGAAGGATGCATAAATCTTTCAGATTGCGAATTCTATGGTAAAAAGGAAGCTCCTAAAAAGGAAGACAAACAAGCATTAGATGATGAAGGACATAGAATCTCTTGGACAGGAAATACAATGGGGCTTAATGATCTTAATTTTTTGACAGCATCAAGAAAGCCAATTTTTATAGGGGTTACAGGAGTTGCAAGTGCTGGGAAAACTACTTTTTTAGCCACACTATACTGTCTTATTAGACAGGGTGCTAAAATAGGTGAATACAGTTTTTCTGGTTCCCTTACCCTCAACGGCTGGGAAGATATTGCATGGTATCTGAGTTGGAAAAGTAATGCAGAAATTCAGTTCCCAGACCATACCACCAATAACTCAGGGAGAGTTCCAGGGTTACTACATTTAACCTTAAAAAATAAAGCAGGCAAAAATATAGACCTAATTTTCACAGATGCACCTGGCGAATGGTTTGATCACTGGAGCAATAATGTAAATAGCGAAAATGCGATAGGTGCTCAGTGGATATATGAAAACTGCGATGGTTTTTTACTTTTTGCAGACAATGATATGCTTTCTGGTAGTCAAAGAGGTAATGCCAAACGACAACTTAAACAAGTTGCGGATCGGCTAATTGAAAACATCACCGATCGACCAATTGGTCTAATATGGTCTAAATCAGATTTAGATTTAACCCACCAGACTAAAGAACAAATTGTTACACATATAGAAGCTACACCATTTAGTCACTTCAATCAATTTGAAACTAGCGTTCAAGAAGGCGATAAAGGGAAATTTCATAAGGCTATTTTGGAATCAGTTAACTGGATTATGGAGGTAATGGAACAAAATTACAATACACTTCCAAAGATTTCAGTAGCCAAACCCGAGGATATGTTTCTTTCAAAACGCACTATCAATGAATGATATGGAAAAACATAATATTTTGATAATTGGAGGTCCAAATACAGGTAAGACTCATTTTGGTATTCAGTTGTACGAACGTATAAACAGTCGTCAGTTCGAATTTAAAATCGATCCTCAAAACCGCCCTTCTGATTTATCAATTTTTGAAGACGGATTAAAAAATATTTACAATGGAAAAAGAGCAGCACATACAGAAGCTAGTGCCAACCGAAGTATTGAACTAAAAATAACAGATGAAAAGAACACTGAGGTTAAATTGGCTTTTCCAGACTATGCAGGTGAACAAATCACCTCAATTGTAGATAATAGAAAGGTCAATGATTTATGGCAAGACTACATTGAAAATAGTACATCATGGGTATTGTTCATTCGACTCAACGAACTAACTATACTAGAGGATATCGTGAATAAAGGAATTCCAAGTGCCGAAGAAATTCAAAAAAGGAATAGTCAACCGCCTCCCATAAAGATATCAGAAGCGGCCTTCTATGTAGAATTAATTCAAACATTAGCATATATAAAAGGACTTTCAACATTCTCTCCAATTGTTGAGCCTAACTTAACCGTGGTTTTATCCTGTTGGGATGAACTTGACCTTCCTGAAGATCAGGTTCCTTCAACTTTACTTCAAGAGAGGCTTCCTATGTTATTTGATTTCTTAAATAATAACTGGCAAAATGAATCACTTTCAATTATAGGGTTATCATCAACAGAGAAATCACTTACAGATGAACCTGATGATGACTTCATGGATAAGGAACCTATAAATTTTGGATATTTCGTTGATAAAGGTGGAAGCCAAAATAAGGATTTAACAAGTTTAATTTGGGATTTTATACGGCATGAGTAACATTATTATCCATCAAGCCTTTTATGGTGAAGTCAACAAAGCTCATTCCAAAATCCATCAAACTATTGATGATTCTGAACTAACTTCATTCTTAATCAGATTTACGGATAGACCAGGTTCACTAACACCTGGCGTTACTCTTAAGCCATATCTTTCAGGTTCAGCTTTTAAAAAATATTACGTTTTTACTAAAACCTTTCCTGATCCACAAGCTAGTCGCTCTGGCATGGTTCTAACACATGTTTTAATTACGGAAGTAGCATTGCTTAATGACCTTAATGATTTAAAGAGTATTCTAAACCTTTTTATATCCGAAATTCCTATTGAAAGAACAAATTTGGAACCTATAGTGCTTAAAGTTGAACATGCTGAGCAAACCCTTGAAGAAAGACAACCAATATATATTCAAAAATCACTCTCATCATTTATTAAAGGTGATTTACCTATTTTGTTTACAGGTGATATAGGCTCTTTTGAGTTAATTCTTAAGAAACTATGGAATTCCCCAATCAATGCATTCAGAGAACAACTTAAGTTTAGAGCCAGTTTTTCACCCAAAGACATAGAAACCTCAGATGATTTAACCATAGTTTTAATTCAAAATGAGCTATTGACAAGGTGGAATGCAAGTAGCCTAATCAGTGGTGACGAGAATGACTTAATTGAAATCACATCACCCACAGAAGCCTTGTTTCTAGGTAAGCAAATAAAAAACCCATTTTATGAATTCCTTATAAACATTGGTGCGAATCTTGACGATTTGAACACATATACCCAAGGGGATATTTTATACTCAGATTATATTGATTTAGACAAACTAAATGACCCTGACCTTTTAAGGCGTGATTTAAGAATCCTTGCTAAGCTTTCACCAAAGAAGAATTTTGGTAATACCATTAAATCTGAATTTCTTAAAAAGTATAGCGCATTAATTACCAGTGGCTTAGAAACCAATATAAAAGGACTAAGAAACATCCCTTGGGAGTCATTTAATCAAGGTGATGAAAATGGTGAAAATCTCGTAAACGCAATAATTAATAAAGCATTTAGCGATCCACAGTTTAGGCATATTGAAATGCTTTCAGAAGTTTCAGCAATCGCTATAAATGAAAAAGACAAAACTTGGTGGCATAAAACCATAGTGAACACATTTAAATTAAACATATCAAAGTCGGAAGAGACTATTCAGAAATCAATTTGGAAACTCTTACTTTTCTCAAAGAACTGTTCCAAATCCATCTTTTCAGTCATGCCTTCTCGTAAAGACTCAGAATCACTTCTAATTCAACATTTGCCTAAAGAAGTGCCAACTGAAATGGGAAAGAATATTTTGCTTGAGGCACAAAAAAGGAAATGGTATTTGTTGCATGCAGAAATTTTATTAAAACTCTTTAAACCCGAAGAAGCCGTTAAAAAGCAATTGACTTTTGAACATCCGTTAAGTTTTGAGGCTTCCATAGGCATGAGCTTGATACTAAAAGAAATTACAGATTATGGAGTCTTAGCCATTACTCTAGATTCATGTGATGAGAAACTAATTCTAGAACTGACAAAAAGAATAATTAAAAATGAGTCTCTTTTAAAAACCCTTGATTTACAAGTTTCTTGTTGGTTAAATATTTGGACAGCTGTACTCAACGAAAAGCAAGTTTTTAATTATGGTTTCAAAGGCAAAGAACAAGAGGTTGTTTTCAGTGTTTTCGATTTGGTACTGCAAGGAAAAAAAATTGAAGATGTAGTTTTTGAAAAAATTGCCAACACGACTTACTCAAACATTTCAGATTATAAGAGTCGCAATGAAGTTTGGGAATACATACCAATAAGTTCAAAAGATAAGTTTATCGAAGCAACAGCCAACTCAATAGTAGATAAATTAGTGAAGGAGGAAATTGACGGCTCCACAATTGAAGAAACATTAGATGACCATATCACTTCAAAATCATACATAACGTCATTTCTTAACAAGAATAGAAGTGACATAGAACCTGTATTAAAGATATTTGAAAGTTTTACTTCCCTTTCCGATAGGTTTCTTAGTGATTATATCTACTACTATAGTTCACAAATAACGGAAATTCAATCTCGCAGGCTTGGCACTATTATACTAAATAGAAATTTCATAGCCACAGCACGCAAAGTTTATGATAAATCACGTTACTATGGGTCATTCACGTTGGCTTATGAAACTTGTAAATCTCTTGTAAAACTAAGCTGGTGGGAATCTCTCCGTCTTAGTCCGATTCAGCCATTAACGTCACAATATCAACCTATGGAACAACCAAAAGAAAGCAAGTTAAATGCAATAGAATCACTTCCAACAATCGTGATTTTAACTGCAATACAAGAAGAATATGATGCTGTTAAGCTATTCTTAAAAGAAGTAGTGGAAGTTGATCAAGATGATACAACCTATGAAGCAGGAATATTTTCATTATATGAGAAAGATATTGCTAAAGTAATTATCCGCGAATGTGGCGCAAAAAACACAATTGCAGCACAAGAAACAGAAAGAGCAATTCGCAATTTCAAGCCATCGGCAATTTTCTTCGCAGGAATTGCTGGCTCAAGAAAGCCAAATGATTTTTCACTAGGTGATGTGATTTTCCCAAAAGAGATTTATTCTTATGAAGCTGGGAAATCAGATAAAAACTCGTTTGTGGCTAGACCTGATTTAGCTTCCACAACATACACCCTTATGGAAATAGCAAAAAAGGAAAGAAGAAAAGAGGATTGGAAGTCATTAATTAAAAATGGATGGAATCAAGTTGTAAAGGCGGATTTAGGGATTATTGCCTCCGGAGAACAAATCATAGAGCATTATGAATCGGAAATTGGTGATATTTTAACCAAACACTACAATGATACTTCTGCAGTTGAAATGGAGGGGTTTGGCTTTGCAAAAGCTGCTATGAGGCAAGGAAGAGGTAACAGCCAGATGATGATTGGGGTTGTTAGAGGTATCTCCGATATAATTGGACAACCAAGCAAAAAGAAAATGGAAGATGAAGATACTGATAGAAGACCAGAAAATGCAAAACAATTAGCTTCGGATACAGCAGCTGCTTTTACATACTGGTTGATATTTAAAGCATTTCCACCATCAAACACACACTTGTAAGCACATTCGCAGGTCGCTCAAAGTCAACGCACATGCAAAACCTGCAAAAGAGCTTTCAAGTCCCTGCCCGAGGAAAGAGAAATTTTAAAAAATGCCGCACCGCACAGCAGGACTTAGAAAATGAGAATTAAAACAAAAAGAAAATAAAGCACGAAAGCACAACAATGTGTATAGTGCATAGCACCCTGCGGGATGCTACGACACTATACACGGAACGTTAGCAAATATTAAATCCTAAGAGAATTTTAATAAATGAAAAATATAATACTTGCCGCACTATTTATTTTCAGCTTTAGTTTTTTAAAATCTCAAACAACAAATAAAGACAACATAAATTCAAGTCAAATTGCTGGACTATGCAAAGTTTGGGGATTAGTGAAATTTTATCATCCCGATGTAACGAAAGGAAAAATAGACTGGGATAAAGTTTTAATTAAAAAATATCCAGAATTTTCCAAAAATCAAACTTTTGAATCTTACAATCAAAAAATAATACAACTTCTTGATACACTAAATCGAAAGTCAAACTTTAAAGAAATCAGCGAAGCACAATTTAATGCAATTGTAAATGACAAAATTGAAACATTAGATAACTTTAATTTTCTTGCAGACACGAATAAATACATTAATCGAATATCATTTTCGTGGATTAATGATAGTCTTTTTTCAAAAGAAACTAAGTATAAGTTATGTAGGCTACTCGTAAATTATAAACCTTATGAAAGCAAACAGTTAAAAGGAAAGACAGTAGTAAAACACAAAGAAAACAAATTTGAAGAACTTGATTCTATCACAGAACCTTATCGCGTTTTAGGACTATTTAGATACTGGAGTATTATCAATTATTATTTCCCCTACAAACATTTATCAGATAACAATTGGGATTCTGTTCTTGTAGATGCTATTCCAAAATTTATTCAAGCTGATAATTATGCAAATTACATTAGACAGACGATGAAATTGTCTTCTAGAATAAATGATTCTCACGGTTATTACCAATATCATTCAAGTAAATACTATAATACAAACAGCAATCAAAAAGAGAAAAGAGGATATGTCCCTTACAATTTCAGATTGATTGATAGCAGTGTGGTCGTGAGTAAAGTTTTAGTAGATTCTGCTATATTAAAACTTGGTGACATTGTTTTAAAATCGGACACAACAGACCTTAAAACATTTAGAAACACGGTTAAAAAATACAAAAGTTATTCAACGATTCAAGCTGAAATAAGTTATTACGAAACTGTTCTTTCAAATTCATTTAAATCACATTTTGATTTTACCATACTCAGAAATGGTGATACTCTTTCTCTTACTGAAACAAGAACTGTAGACAGAGAAACAAAAGTGGAATCTAATTATTTAAAACCACCCTTCTACTATTCTCTTAGTGACAAAGTTGGCTACATAGAATTAACACAAATTAAGTTTGGCACATTAGAGAAAGCATTAAAAGATTTTAAAAATAAGGAAACTGTTGTTTTTGATGTTAGAGGCTATCCTGAAAAACTTTCTTGGCTCGCACTGCCTCATTTATTAAGTAAAAAATCTAAGCCAGTTGCTACTTACTATAAACCAAATAAAAAATATCCCGGAACTTATATCAATATTTCTAAAGGAGAAGATTATCGTATTTGGTTTGTTAAGCCTTTTATCTTTTTAAGGAAACAATACAAAGGGAAAATAGTTGTTTTAATAAATGCTGACGCTATTTCACAATCTGAAACCGTCTGTATGATGTTTAAAGCTTATTCTAATAATGTTACATTTATTGGCACACCCACAACTGGAGCAAATGGAGACATTTCTACTATCTATATGCCTGGAGGTATTTCGTTTAATTTCACTTCATTAGATTGGCACTTTCCAAACGGAAACCAATTGCAGCGAATTGGAATTGTTCCCGATATTTATGTCAAAGAAACTATTGAAGGTATAAAATTAGGGAAAGACGAGATACTTGAAAAGGCAATTCAATATACTGAACATTAAAAAAACAATTTGCTAACATCATCTATATTTTATAGTGCAGTTGGTGGTTATTTGAAACAGTAAAGCAATTAATAAACTCCGCCAAAACTTTGTTTTGACGTTTAATAGGAATTAAGTTAAAACCCAAAGCCAAAGCTTTGGCTAATTAGTTAAACGAAAATAGGTACTTTTAAATCGCCCTACAAAAACATAGATTGGGCGTTAGCAATAATAAAAAATGAAAAAACTTCTGCTCATTTTAGTTTGCCTTAATCCTTTGTTTGTTAAAAGTCAAATGAAAAGTGAGTTGTCATTTTATTTTGAACAAGAAATATTTGACCTATTGATTGATGTTGATAAGTCTGAAGTAAAGGACATTGAATTATCAATTAATCATTATTGGCTTCCTGATGAAAAAATACTACATAATGAAACTATTTCATTCAAATTTTTGAACGACTCAATTTTTGAGCAATTTTTTGATAAAAATAGGGACTCTTCTTTTTGGCTTATTAAAGATGATACAATTAAAATGTATGACAAAGTAGCCGACACTATTATTAATTATAAAGATTACTCTCATTTAAACTTAACCAATGTAGACTCTTCATTTTATCAATATGATAATTCAGGAAAAATCATATATTATTGGCATAAAAACTCTTCATCAAATCAAATTAATGAATGGCAATCTAAAGATGGTGATCGTTTAGATATTCACAAAGCTTGGTTTGTTACTGAGAAAAAATTAAAATATGAATCTTATACTCAAATTTTAAAAGAAGTAGAAAATGAATCAATTCTTAAACGAGTTACTTCTAAAAATTATCTGCCAGATGCTAAAAGGAAGAAAATAGTACAGTTTCAAAAAAAAACCTACCTATTTGATATAAATAAACGACTTACTGAAATTGAATTTTCCGAATCAGAAAAAGGAAATAATCACTTCGATATGAAAACAATTCTTTCAATAAAGTATAATTGAAATAAAAAATAACAATTGCTAACATCATCTATATTTTATAGGGCAGTTGGCAATAATTTGAAACAGTAAAGCAATTAATAAACTCCGCCAAAACTTTGTTTTGACGTTTTATCAGGAATTAAGTTAAACCCCAAAGCCAAAGCTTTGGCTAATTAGTTAAACGAAAATATGTACTTTTAAATCGCCCTACAAAAACATAGATTGGGCGATAAACTCAATTTGTTTAAATTAGCTTAAATTTTATTCGAAAAAGTATAAAATCAGCTAATACAACAAACTACGCTAACGCTGAGTTTATACTTAACGTTGGCAGTAATTGAAATGAGAACACTTGAACTAATAATTATGGCTTGCTTGATTATATCCTGTCAGCAACCCAGTAAGGAGATAATTGGGAAATGGAAGGTTTTGGAATCGGATAGCCCTTTAACTCCTTACGAATCACAGGGAATTTATGAAATTCAATTCATGGAAACAGGAGAGTATCGAACCTTGCTAAATGTAGTCATCTTTAGTTTTTTTCGTTAATTAAATATAAAAATATAACGCTTGAAATACTACATTTGCTCTAATGAAAGATAACTCCTCAGAATTAAGTCAATTAATAGGTGAAGTAAAAAACTTGATCGGCCTAAAAATTAAATATCTTTCTGAAAATGATATTCTTACTTCTGAAATACAAAAAGAGATAAATAATATTGCAAGAAAAATTGAAGCGTTAGACGATTACTTAAAAGAGATAAAAGGTCTTTATTCTTCACGTAATGAGATTGTATTAAATTTTCGTAAAAGAACGAGTGACATTAAATCTGAAATAGAGTCTCTTTAACCTTAGAAAATAACGAAAAGTTATCGTAAATATAAAATCTTGATTTACGATATAAAAAGAACATAATAATCCAAAAAAAAAATCTGAAAATTAAATGTTGTAAACGGGTGTTTACAGCCGTAAACGCCTGTAAACATGTGTATACGGCTGTAACCAAATATGTATTTCTAATAAATTTAACGATATTTTTTTTAACTGATTATAATTATCAAAACCCCTTTAACGATAAATGATGTTGATTAAAAAATTAGGCGACTATCCCTTTAGATACAGAATGTAATTTATTAGAGGTAAATCTAGTTAATTTTTATAAGAGGATAGGGGTATTTTTTTGTAAATCAAAGATTTTTTTCTCGATTCCAATAATTTCTTCTCTAATGAGATTTGCTTTCTTAAATTCTTTGTTTTTTAACGCTGTATTTTTTTCTTCTATTAACAAATCAATTTTAGAAAAAAACAATTCATTTGTTTCTTCATCTTTATTCTCAAATTGACTTAAAAATTGTTTTGATTTTTTTATAAATTCAATATTTTCAGAGGTAACGGGAGTTGCATCTACCTTGTTTTTCCAGTCAATAATTTTTTGTTTATATTCTCTTAGTAACGTGTAAAAATTAGATTCTTTTACCATTTCAAACGCCTCTATTTGTTTATCATCCTCTAATAATTTTTTAAATTTTTGCTCTAGTTCTAAGAGTGCCATTTTATCTTTAGTAATGACAAATTCAAACGCTTTAAAATCTTCCATTGGTTGGGTAATTATTGAATGACTAATTTAATAAAATTATTAATTTTTTTACAGTTATTTTATTATTTATTTTTGATACAGAAAAGTTCATCAATGAATAAAGAGAGGAAAATAAAAAAGCTTGAAATACTAAATTTGCTCTAATGCAAGATAACTCCTCAGAATTAAGTCAATTAATAGGTGAAGTAAAAAACTTGATCGGAGTAAAGATTAAATATCTTTCTGAAAATGATATGCACAACGATGCAAATCAAAAAAATATAGACAACATCGTAAAAAAAAACTGAAGCATTAGACGATTACGTAAAAGAGATAAAAGGACTTTATTCTTCACGTAATGAGATCGTAATTAATTTTCGTAAAAGAACGAGTGATATTAAATTGGAAATAGAGTCACTTTAACCCTATTAAAACACTGAATGATTATCGTAAATTAATTACGAAATTTTTACGTAAACTGTTAATTAAATTAACTAATAAAAAAAAGCATTACCTAATAACCTTCTTTAATAAAAAAATACATTTAGATAATTGTTTACGTTAACCTCTAATCTTTTTGATAACATTTTTAAGTTATTTATAATAATAATTTTTGGGAATAAACACCGCTAAATGGGCATGTATGCCCAAAATTATTTGATAAATTAAAAACCACAAGTTACTTATAATCAATTAGATAATTATAATTATGCCCGTAAATTCCCATAAACGGGAAATAAAATTACCTAAAAGATAAAAAATTGATAAAAAATGATTGTACAATTGTGTCTTCACTTTTTGGTTTTAAAGTATTTCCATCGTAAGACAAAGTAACTACTGAATTTTCTTTATTAATACCTTTGCAGAAGGAGAAACATAATTTATCAATTGAAAAATTGTCAATTTTTAAACTATACTTATAAGTTCCTGTTTCTTTCTGACCTATGAGAATGTATTTATAGTTTGGTTTATGTTTTAAGTTAAATGCTACTTCTTTTGTACTATACAATTTAAAAAGTGCTTCTTTTCCTAAAATATCTTTTGAGATAAATTTTGATACTATTTTAATAATTAAAAGTTCTTATTTCTTTTCTGCCTGTTGTTGGGATTTAACAAAATGATAAGTTACAACCCCAGCTGCTGTGACTATACCAATCGCTAAGAGTATTTTCCATCCTGCATTAGCGTTTTTCATCGATTCTTTTAAAGCTTCATCCAATGGTACTCCAAATATTTCATCAAAATGATTTAAATTTTCCATAATTTCAATTTTTAAAATTTATTTTTTTTGTAATTCTCACTTCATTTTTCGATACACGTTCTATCTTGTAATTTTTAATTATAAGATAGTTACTTTCAATTCCGAATCGAACCCCTTCGTTTTTTTGTATGTATGAATAATAGTGAAAATCAACCCCGTTTCCTTCAAGATATAACCTTTCATATATACTACCTATATCTGGATCAACTTCAATCGCATCAAAAATTGCAACATTTTTTTCAATACCATTTTTTCTAACTTGCTCAGGAGATATTTCAACCATTGGAACTGATTCAATATTTTCAGGTTTATCTATCTCCTTATCTTCCACTTTTTGCTTGTCTACTAGCATTTTTTCTGCATGATTTTTCAACCTTCTTTTTTCGTTATAATGTTTGTCTGCATGAGAATCGCAGCAATAGTCTTTGCCTAAATGGCTCACCATGTGAGGTTTTTGGCAATATGGACAAATACGATACCTATCTGAAGTCGGATCTAATTTATAAATTGGTTGATTTACTTTATTTTTCATATTAGACTTTTTAATTAGAATTTATTTAGACTTATTAATTGTATTATTTTCTAAAATTTTAAGTATTTGCTGCTTAGGATAATAGTAGGTTTTTCCTATAAATGAAAAAGGTATATCTCCATTTTCTCTCATCGAACGTAGTGTATTTTCCGAAACTTTTAAAAGTTCTCTCGCTCCTTTAGACCTGAGGTAATGAGGTTTGCCTGTGCTTTGCTGGCCTTTCATTTCTTGAATTAAATCAATGAATTTACCAACTATCCTTTTTTCAAATGCTAAAAGGTCTGATACAGTTATTATATCTTCTGGTTTCATGCTAAAATTTTAGCACAAGAAATTCAAATAAAATGTCAAGTAATGTCAATTTGATTTTTATTTTTGATAGATATTTACATCATCAGACTCAAGTGATTCAATAAATTCTAAAGCGGCTTGCTTTAAGGCTTTTTTCTCTTTTTTATTTAACCTTTTAAATCTTTGCTGATGATGTCCCCTTCTCATGTTTGATATTACAGAGGGTAAATCAGCTGGATCTTTAATCTCCCCTTTAACAGGAAACTTTGCTCCATCAAAAATTTTATTTAAAGGTTTTTGCTCTTCAGGTTGGTAGAACAAACCATAATTCTCTAAAATTAGCATTGCAGCTACAGATTTTGTTTGACTTTTTGCAAACTTTAATCCTATAGGCTTAGCGTATTTAATTAAATGACTTTCTCCAATTCCATTAATTCTCTTCTCTATTTCATAGGAAATAAAATCTATCAAATTAATTATACAATCTAAATCAGACTTTATTTTATCATAAATAGATATATTATACTTTTTCTTGTGAAAAGCATTAAATTCCCTGAACATTTTGTCGTTATACTCCACTCTCCTATTTTCATTTTTATATTGAACGTGTTGTTTAGAAAAAATTAATTTGTCTTTAAACTTAGAAAGTAGTCCTGAATTGTTAATTAAAGGAAGAGCCCCTTTAATTAAATGCCAACTTGTATAAACATCATCTATATCGCTATTATAAATATATGTATCAATTTCATCATTTCTCTCTCCTTCAAAGACTGGGAACTTCAATGGGATTTTTATGTATTTGTCAAAATCTAATTCAGTCAAAAAATTTTGTAGTATCTCTTCTTGGGTTTTACATGTCATTAACATAATTATATTTTTTATATGAGTAGTGTACAATCTTATATTGAACACAAATTAATAGTAAACTAAGTTTTTGAAATTTGACAAAATAATTTGCACTGTAGCAAAAACTTCTACAGTGCAAATATAATAAATTATTTTCAACTATTTGATATTCAGTAATTTGTGAAATATCTTTCATTTTTTATTCCTCCATGAATTTATCTCGAAGTATTTTCATCTCCTCACTTACACGTGCATTTTGAATCTTGCCATAATGCTGAGTCTGTCTTAAATTAGTATGCCCCAGCATTTTAGATAAAACCTCCATAGATAATCCATTGGCTAAAATTATTGTACAAGAAAAGGTGTGTCGAGCCACATATTGATGCAAATTCTTACTAATATCAGCTATTTCCGCAACTTCTTTCAAATACATGTTCATCTTTTGCGTACTCCTCTTTGGCAGAATATGACCAGTCTCCAAACAGTATGGATCAGAGCTGTATTTCTCAATTAATATCTCAGCTTGTGGAAGAAGAGGAACATCAGCATTAATTCCAGTTTTAGTACGTTTAGTAATTATCCATTTTTGACCATCTCTGTCTAAAACAATATTGTCTTTAGTTAATTTATGTAGGTCAACAGGAGAATAGCCTGTATAACATCCAAAAACAAATAAATCTCTAACAACTTCTAGTCTTTTAGTTGTAAAAGATAATCGCTCAATTGATTCTAATTCATCTTGAGTTAAGTATTCAGCATCTTTTACTTTTACTTTTTTTTCATATAAGATAAATGGATCTTTAATTAACCAATCATATTTCACAGCAATGTTCATTAGCCTTCTAAATGCCTGTACATACTTCACAGTGGTATTATTACCAATGTTTTTTTCTGATCTTAAATAAAGGTCGAAAGATTCAATGAATGCATAGTTGAGGTTCTTCAATGGCACATCTTCCAATTTGAATTCAAAGGCAATAAAGTCATAAACATGGTTTCTTAATGTTTGATATTTTCGTAGTGTATCTTTTGCCCTGACCTCAGAATTAACCAAAGGGACAAAACTTTTATAATGTTTATCAAATAATTCCGCCAACATCAACTTATTTGTAACAGGATCTTCGCCATCATTCAAATAGAATTCTTTAATTGTTGTAGCACTGAAAGGCTCTTCACGCTGAATTAGTTTACCATATAACGCTCGTAAGGTGGCTAACATATCATCTATGTCATTTCGAAGCTTGACCTCTTTCATTACTCTGGTATTAGAAAGTTGATTGGTGCATTTCCAACGATCACCATCAACTCTTACATCAAGAGAAAGAGCTGTTTTAGTCCCGTTATGAGATATCTTCACAAAAACTGGAACTTCTCCAGCTAAATTTACTTTATCTACTTTAACGTAGAGACTTAATCTTAATTGTTTCATATTTACTGTATTTTGGTTACAAATTCACAGTAAATGTTATTTGAAAAAAAATCAATTTCTGTCAATTTGATTTATTTAAACCTTTACAAACAAAGGTCTTTACAGAAATTCCGCTCCCCTTTTATTACCCGGGTAGCTATTTTTTGGCTACCCCTAACCAAAGGGGAGCTAAAAGGGTAGCCCAACTTTGCGTAAATAAGTGATTTTTGCGTATATCACCAAAAGTGATAAAAAGAAAAATCCCTTAAAACTTCAACAGTAATAAGGGATTTGCGTGCTTTTGTGGTTTTTTGATATTCCACTTGGCGGAGATGAAGGGATTCGAACCCCTGGTACCTTGCAGTACAACAGTTTTCAAGACTGCCGCATTCGACCACTCTGCCACATCTCCGCTGCAAAAGTAGCAATTGATTTTAAATATGGAATATTTTTTGATGTTTTTTGAGAATATTTTTTATAACCGATTATAAACTAAACCATTAGTACCTTCAATATACTTACTTTTACCGTTTATCAATTATATGTAACTTTAATAAGAGATAAATAGTAATTTTACAATTAGATTTTAAAAAATGAAAAAGAGTCTATTACTTATATTAGTTACATTTTTAACATGCTTTAGTCTTAGTGCTGAAAACCTTAAAGCATATTTTACATATTGCACATTTAATTCCCCCGAAAATGGTCCATATATTGAGACTTACTTATCCGTAGTTGGTAATTCAGTTATCTATCAACAAAACGCTGCTAATAATTACCAAGGAACAATAGAGGTTACGCTTATTTTTAAACAAGGTGATGAAATTAAAAAGTTTAAAAAATACAACCTATTAAGCCCTGAAGTTAAAGACTCTTTAGCTATTAAAGATAATTTTATAGATCAACAACGAATTTCGTTATTAAATGGAGACTATGAATTTGAAATTTTAATAAAGGATATTAATTCTGCAAATCCGCCTTTTAAATCAACTCAAATATTAACCATCAATTACCCTAAAGATAAAATAACTATTTCTGATGTTGAGTTAGTAGAATCTATAAAAAAAACTACTTCAAAAAGTATTATTACAAAAAGTGGTTATGATATAATTCCTTATACTTCAGATTTTTATCCTGAATCATTTGATAAAATTGCTTTTTATACAGAGATATACAATACCAACAAAATACTTGGCGAAAACGAGAGTTTTTTAATTAATTACTTTATTGAATCTACCGAAACCAACAATGTAGCTGGGACTTTTAAAGGTTTTTCAAGAGAAACTACTCAGCCAGTAAACGTAATGTTAAAATCTTTCTCTATTGAAGAATTACCATCAGGTAATTACAATTTAGTGATAGAAGCGAGAAACAAAACCAACGAAGTATTAGCTACAAAAAAAATATTTTTTCAAAGAAGTAATCCTAAAGCTACTCCAATATTATTATCAGATAATTACATAAATACTTTTGTTGACAATATGAATGCTGCTGAAATAGCCGAATACATTAAAAGTGTAGAACCTATATCTAACAATATTGAAATTAATTTTGCCAACAACCAATTAAAAGGAAAAGATGAAACATTGATGAAACAATATTTTTATAATTTTTGGATAACAAGAAATCAAACTGACCCAGAAACTGAATGGAAAAACTATCTAGAATTAGTTAATTCAACAAATAAACTTTTTTCTACAGGTATAAAAAAAGGCTATACAACTGATAGAGGGAGAACATATTTAAAATATGGTAAACCTAATACTAGAAGTGAGTTTAAGAGTGAGCCTAGTGCTTACCCTTATGAAATAT
Source organism: Vicingaceae bacterium (assembly GCA_037969435.1). Lineage (GTDB taxonomy): Bacteria > Bacteroidota > Bacteroidia > Flavobacteriales_E > Vicingaceae. The sequence continues at coordinate 43,820 of JBBKXK010000017.1, read as the reverse complement.
GGCATTACTATAAAATCGAAGGCTTTAGTAATAAAAAATTCATCTTTTATAGTCCTGATGTTGTAACTAATGACTACCCATTATTACATTCTGATATGCCTGGACATATTAATAACCCTCAATGGAAAGTTCAACTACACAAAAGAACCAACCAACCTATTGACATGGAGGACCCTAACAATAGTGGTCATTACGGAAATCGAGCTAACGATTATTATAACAATCCAAGATAAAAATAAGTGTTGAGCAATCAAATAGCTGTTGTTATTCTTAATTGGAATGGTAAATCTTTTTTAGAAAAGTACCTTCCTTCTGTTACTAAACATTCAGAGAATGCACAAATTATTGTAATAGATAATTTTTCTACTGATAATTCCATTGATTTTTTAAATCAAAACTACCCTACTATTAAAATAATACAGCTTGATAATAATTATGGCTTTGCTGGTGGTTATAATAAAGGCTTAACACAAATCGATTCTGAATATTATGTTTTATTAAATTCTGACGTTGAAGTAACCGAAAATTGGTTAACACCAATGTTTAATTTATTAGAGGGTGATAAAACAATAGCTGCTTGCCAACCAAAAATTAAAGATTATAACAATAAGTCATTTTATGAATACGCTGGTGCAGCTGGTGGTTTTATTGATATGCTTGGCTACCCTTTTTGTAGAGGAAGAATATTTTATAGTTTAGAAGAGGATTTAGGTCAATACGATGAAGAATCTGAAATATTTTGGGCAACAGGAGCCTGTTTGTTTGTTCGGGCAAATTTATATCATGAAGTTGGAGGTATGGATGAATTCTTTTTTGCTCACATGGAAGAAATTGATTTATGTTGGCGTTTAAAAAACAAGGGGTATAAAATAATGTTTACTCCAAATTCTACAGTTTACCATTTAGGTGGAGGAACATTAAATAAAATTAACCCTAAAAAAACTTTCTTAAACTTTAGAAACAGCCTTTTAGCATTACATAAAAACTTACCTAAAAATAAACGTTTAAAAGTTATTATCACAAGGTTATTTTTAGATGGAGCATCTGGAATTAAATTTTTATTAGCAGGAAAACCACAACATTCCATAGCAATTATTAAAGCTCATTTTTCATTTTATAGTTCATTAAAACAAAACAGATTAAAAAGAATTACTTCTAACAAACCTAATATGGTTGGTATAATTAATAAAAGTATTGTTAAATTATACTTCATAAAAAAAGTTAAAACCTATACTGAAATTGTAAAATAATCTGTTTTTTCCTTGCTTTTCTCATAAAAAAGTGTAGTTTAGTACCTCAAAAAAAGATAGAGATGGGAAGACCAGCAACAAAGCCGACAAAATTAAGAGATGGATTCTATATAGAAGTTCGTAATAAAGGTAGTAGATCAGGAATTAGAATCAGAAGAGATTCAGAAAGAGATATGTTATCTGCAATAAAAGAATACGAAAGAGTAAAGGATGTTGTAGTTTTAGGAGAATACAAAAACGGCAAGCACGTTAACGAAAAATAGATTAATCGTTTATCTCCGCTAATTTAATCATTACTTTTTCCATTTTTTTCTTCATTTCAGCACTACTACAATTGTGATTGTTTACAATAATAGCAAAAGCTAAATGCCTTTTATTTTTTGTAGTTACATAACCTGCGTAACTTTTAACTCTTGTCATTGTTCCACTTTTAGCCATTACTTTACCAGAAGCAGCTGTTCCTCTACCAACATTTATCAATGTTCCAGATTTACCTGCAACAGGTAATGTACTTAAGAATAGTTTGTAGTTTTTGCTATTATACATATACTGTAATATACCAACTAAGTGTTGAGCTGAAACACCGTTAAAACGAGACAAACCACTTCCGTCATTCACATAAAGCCCATCAGTATCCACACCTTTTTCTTTCCAAAAATTAGCTACAGCTTGAGATCCTGAACCTGTATCACCACTTCCATATTTAAATACTCCTATTTGATTTAACAAATGTTCAGCATATAAATTAACGCTATACATATTAGTAAGGTTAATGATTGATAAAACACTTGGTGATCTTGTTGTTGTTATAATATGTTTTTGTACATTCTCTAACTCATCACCATTATCTTTAATTTTTCTAACCGTAGTTGATGAATTTGCCATTTTAACCCCTAAAGCCCTAAGCTCCATGTCTAACTCAAAAGCAGCCAAATAAGCTGGGTCAGGAATTGACCCTCTAACCATAAAATTCTTTTCATTTGTTGGTATTCCACCTTTAATAATCCTTTCTTCCTGATAAGGCGCACCAAAAATGTAAGATTCGTCATCATTGGTAGACATACTTTTTACGTAATTATCAAATTCCAAATTGGGCACAAAAGGATAAATACACGTTACGTTTGTTGAATCTCCCCTATCAAAAGACTCAAATTCAATTTCACATTTGTTTTCATAAATTGATAATCCACAAGGACCAGCACCATAGTAATTACCTAAATCACCCCAAATCCATGTTGCAGGAATCATTTGTTCATTAAAATAAGACGCATCACCAATTACTCTACCATTTATTGAATCTATACCTAATAGTTTTATTTCATTAGCCCATTTGTTTATAAATCCTTCATACTGTCTCGAAAATCTATCAGAACCCAAACAAGGGTCTCCACCACCAACGATATATATGTCTCCATTTAATACACAATTTGTATCAATTACACCAGAATATTTAATAGTTGTAGAAAATCGTTTACCAGGCCCTAAAAGCTCTAAAGCTGTTGCTGTAGTTACAAGTTTCATGGTAGATGCTGGAACTAAACTATTGTTAGAATTAATACCAGATACTATTTTATTAGAATCTAAATCATAAGCATACCAACTAATTGTTGCATTCTTTAAATCTTCGTCTGTTGCAAATTTTTGAATTTGTGCCCTAAGTGCAGCTATTGTCTGACCAGAAATAGCTTGAAACGATAATAATGATATGATGATAATAATTACTCTCATTAATTTTTAATAGGATTAGATGAATAGGTATAAGCTAACTCTAATTTTTTAAACCGCTCTTCATCGATAATTGAACATCCTGATTCAAGCAATTCAAAAACTTCTAATTCCCTTTGCTTAAAATAAGGTTTAGTAGTTTTAAAAATATCTAAATCATTAATAAAATCAGCTAATAAAGCTTTCGTAAAATCAATGTTTTTATTATTAGATGTTATGCCTATTAAGGTCATTTGTTCAGAATCGCATTTAAAAGCTTTAATATCAGTTGAAGTAATATGTTCTAAAAATTGAATCTTTTTCAATGCTTTATCTAACACTATGTCACTAAACATCTCTATCAATTGTCCAACTTTTTCATCTTTATTTTTATTTAACTCCACCCATTGGTCAGTATAAACACTATTGCTTATTAAAAAGTGTTTAAACTCCGTTTCTAACTCTTTTAGTTCATTATCTGTTAAGCATCTGTACTTCATTTGTTTGAATGTGAATTTTCACTAAAAATATGGAATATTAAACAAAAGTACATCAAAAGGGTAAATTAATCATAAAACAAAATAACATGAAAAAAATAATTCTATCAATAATGGCAATAGCCATTTCAACCATAACATTTGCAGCAAATGAAACTTTGGTAAACTCAAAAATTAAAAATGTTACTGTATTTTTAAATGGGGCTCAAGTTTTTAGAAACGCCAACTTTAATTTAAAAAAAGGTATTAACGAAATCGTTTTTGATAGTATCTCATCTAACATTAATGCCAATAGTATTCAAGTTAAAGGAAAAGGAAACTACGTTATTTTAGACACAAAATATAAAGTGTTTCAGCCTTCTTACTCAACCACTCCCCCACCTATTCCTCTCAAAATAATAAAAGAAATGCAGCAAATACAAGACTCATTAGATATTGTGAATTTTGATTTAGAAGAATTAAAATATAAAAAAGAAGTCTTAGAATTAGAAAAACAACTATTAGTGAGTAATAAAAGTATTAAAAGTGATTCATTGCCTTTATTAAAAGATGCAATGGCTTTTTTTAGAGAAAAGTACAACAATATTAATAGCTTAATTATTAAAACAAAAAAAGATGAGTATTTAGTAGCTAAGAAACGAGATGCTTTACAAACTAAATTAAATAATATAAATACAGAAAATTCTCAAACCTATGTAGCAAAACCTACCTACCAAAAATATCAAATAGTAGTTACTGTTTCTGCTAATGATGTAACTGCAGGAACAATGGATGTGAATTATTTAGTTAATGAAGCTTCTTGGAGTCCTTCTTACGATTTAAGAGCTACAGCTATTAATGCTCCAATTGAACTTAGTTACAAAGCTAATGTGTATCAAAATTCTGGTGAAAATTGGGACAATGTAAATCTTAAACTCTCAACTAATAATCCAAATAAAAGTAAAGTAAAGCCTGTTTTACCTGTTTGGTATTTGAACTATTACAACCCAGTTACGGTATATAATGAAAAAAATAAACGCGCCTATACTTTAGATAATATCTCTTCAACAAGTGCAGGTAAATTATCAAAAGAGTACGAAGAAAAAAGTGATGATTTAAGCCCTGCTCAAACTTCTGCATTTTATGCAACTATGAACGAGAATTTAACCAATATAGAATATAGTATATCTATTCCTTATACGATTCCTTCGGACGGACAAAACCATTTAGTAGCCATTAAAAACGAAAAATTGGATGCGAAATACCAATACTACATGGTTCCAAAATTAGATAAGGATGCCTTTTTGGTAGCTAATTTTAAAGGTTTTGAAGAATTAAGTTTATTGCCAGCAAAAACAAACATTTATTTTGAAGGTACATTTATAGGTGAAACAATGCTAAATCCTGATGTTATGGGAGATTCATTAGCAGTTACTTTAGGTAGAGACGAAAGAATTTCTATTAGAAGAAAAATGCTAAATAAAGAAGAAAAAGGTGAATTTTTAGGTGATGAAATGATGAAAACTTTTACTTATGAATTAATGGTTAAAAATAATAGAGCTAATAACGTAGAAATTATCATTGAAGACCAAATACCTGTTGCTAGTTTAGATGAGATTAAAGTGCTATTATTAGAGTCTGGAAAATCTACTTACACGAAAGAGAATGGAATGTTAAGTTGGAGCTTTAATTTATTAGCAAAAGAATCTAAAAAAATAGAGTTTAAATATTCTGTTAAACATGATAAAGACAAACAACTTGTTTTAAAGTAGAATAATTATTATTTACAATTAGAGATAAACCCAAAGCAATTGCTTTGGGTTTCTTTTTTAGTAGTTTTGACGCTACATTTCAATAAAGTGATTAGAAGTTTAAAAAATACTTTTTGGAAACTATTCATAGCTGTAGATGCTAACTTAAAGTTTCCAAACCTTAAAAATGGTGAAACGGCCATTCAATTAGGTTTTGACATGTCAGCTCCTATTACTTCTGATTTATTTTTAATAACCAAAAGAGTTGGTTCTATAGGAAAAGTAATAGGAATAGATCCCGACCCTACTAATCATAAAATTGCAAAAGAAATAATTGATAAAGAAAAACTAAACATTCAACTTATCCAAAAAGGAACTTATTCTAAAAAAGATATTACTAGCTTTTTAATTGGCGAGATGAGTAGTTGGAATCAATTAAAAGAAGTTCCAAAAGATTCTACAGTGAGTTTTACAGGAAATGAAATAAATGTAGAAATTGATACTCTTGATAACATCATTGAAACCTATAAAATAGATAGCCTTTTAATTTCTCATATTAACATGACCATTAATGGTGCTGAATATGCTAGTTTATTAGGCATGCCTAAGATATTAAGTTCATCTCAAAACTTATCTTTAACTATAACTGCCGGTAGATACGATGAAAGTGGAACTATTGATGGAAAACCTGATTATGAATTAATTATTCCACTTCTCAAATCTTATAATTTTGATGTAAAGTTTAAAAGAATCCATCAATTGTTTTGGTGGGGATTTGTTGTAAAGTTTTTAATTGGAAGAAAATGGATCTTTAATCAACCTAATTATGGAGTTATAATGGCTTCTAAAGGTACTAAAAAAAATAAGTGGTATCAATCTTTTTCTTGAGTAATTATACCTATTAAATCCATTACTTCTCGTTCAATAATATCTCTAACTTTTGCAAATTCTTTAGGCTCCATGTGTTTTGGATCAGGTAATCCCCAGTCCTCTCTATTATCAGCCAAAATCATCGGGCATTCATCTCCACACCCCATAGTAATGGCATAATCCCATTTAATTTGAGGAATTTCATCCAACCCAAAAGAAGCATGTTTACTTAGGTCATAACCAACCTCTTTCATGCTATCAATTGCCTTTGGGTTTACAATTCCTGATGGTTTAGAACCTGAACTATAAACATTGATAATTCCTTCTCCATGCATTTTACCAAAAGCTTCTGCCATTTGGCTTCTACAAGAATTTTCTACACAAACAAACAATACATTTTTCATTATTACGCTTTTAATTTTTTAGTTAATTCATTTACTCCAACAGCTAATAATGCACCTAAAATAGTTGCAATAATATAAACCCATAAGTGTTCTGTATGTCCAGAAATTAAAGCTGGGCCAACAGAACGTGCAGGATTCATTGATGCACCACAAATTGGTCCTGCAAACATTGCTTCTAAACCAACTGTTGCTCCAATAGCATAAGCAGCCATTTTATTTTTTTCATCTACAGCTGTTCTTAAAACCACATACATTAATAAAAATGTAAGAATAGTTTCTAATATAAAAGATTGTTGCCAACTCCCAGTAGGTAAGCTACTTCCTAATGTTTCATTAGCAGGAAACAAGCCTTTTAAGGCTAATGCGGCTAGTAATGCTCCAATAAGTTGTGCTATAATATAACCTGGCAAATACTTTAATTCAAACTCTTTTATAATGGTTAAAGCAATAGTAACAGCAGGGTTTATATGAGAACCTGACAATCCTCCAAGGGAAGAAATAATTACAGTAACTATCATTCCCCAAGTTAAGGCGACTCCAACATGACTAATAACTCCCCCAGTTTCGGTGTTGATAACCATTGCTCCGCAGCCAACAAATACTAATAAAAATGTTCCTAATAATTCTAATAAATAATTCCTCATAATTAAAATCTTATTCCAAAATATGCTTGTAAACTTATTAAAGCATAATGAATTTCTATTCCTCTTTCTAAAAAGAAAGTAGATTTATCATAACGGCCTATTACACCAAAAAAGGATTTCTCTCCGTTATACCCAATAGGAAGATTAACATTGTATCTTAAAGCGGTATTAAACCCTTTAAAATCACCTTTTGCATCGGACATATAACTTTGATATTGACCTCCTATTCCTGCTGAAAATGTTGGAGATACATGAAACTTATTTTTCACCAAATTATACTGATAACCTAAGGTAGGTATTAATGCGAAAAATTTACCATCATTATTTGAAACTTCATTTTCGTTGTTATCAGTTATATCATCTGGAAAAATAGAATTAGTATAGCTTAATTGAGTATAATTTTGATGTAAGCCAACAATTACTGACCCTGAACTTTTTTTAGCCATTTCATTATACTTATAAATTGATTGTACTGAAAAATCTTTATTTAAACTATAATAAAAATTAAATCCATAACTAAATAATTCTAAATTCGGATCTACATTCCCTATGTTTTCTTTATCAAAAGACGCTGGAAATTCTTTTATAGAAAACCCTTTGTACCATTGAAAATTTACATCTAAACCTGCTCTTCTTTTAGAAAAATTAAATCTAAAATCTTGATAAGTTGAGCGTATTTGAGATCCATTTTTTGATTCATTATAAACGCCATAATAAAAACTTCCAACAAACCATTTATAATATAAGGTAACTCCTAATGCACCTGTATTACCTGGCTCAAAAGAAACAATATCTCCATGAGCACCATTAATAGTTAAGTCTAAATTTTGGAAAAGAAAATTAGGCTTTATTACTAATTTTGAATCCCTTTCAATAAAAAGAGAATCACTTTGTCCAATTACCATTAAGGGTAAACAAAATAATAATATATAGTTAAAAACTAATTTCACTTATTTAACAACATCCTGATTCTGGTGAACAACATGACTGAGCTTGTAAGTCAGCTAATTTAATTTTTTGTTTTGTTTCAGGTATTCCACAATTGTCTTTTGCCAAACAATCAGTGTATTTATTTTGAAGCTTAAAAACCCCGTTTTCAAAAACTAAATCATATTTTCCTACTGTTTCTGTTTGATATTCTACTTCTATTGTTGCTTCAGTAATTCCTAATTTTTCTTCCGACATTGCTATTACTTTCAATAATTTTTCTGGAGCAAAACGGTGGTCAACATCATCCGCCACCCATAATTGAAAATTAACTACATTTTCATCTCTCATTATACCTCCACAATCAATAAAGTGTTTATTTATTTTTCCTATTTCTGTAACATGAAAATGAACTGGAACTAACGCTCCATTTGGTTGTATAAAAGTAAGTTCATTAACTTCTTTCAACGCATTTTTAAATTCTGATAATTTCATAACATTATAATATTTCGATAATTTATATTAAAATATTTTAACAACAATCTATTGAATTACAACTAATTGGTTGGTTAAAAAATTTATTGATTTCGTTTTTAATAAAATTCCACTCTTCTGGATTGATACAATAACACATTGCCTTACCTTCAACTGTTCCTTGCAAAACACCTACATTTTTTAATTCTTTTAAATGTTGACTTACAGTTGACTGTGCCAATCCTAACTCATTAACTAATTCATTATTAATACAAGTATTGGATTTTATAATGTGTTGGATAATGGCAATACGTGCAGGATGAGCAATAGCCTTAGCAAATAAAGCTAATTTGTTTTGTTCTTCGGTAAATAAATCTGTTTTAGTCAAACCCATATCGCAATATTACGATAATAAATTAACTAAAAACAAAATCAATATAAAAATTTAAAGAAAATTAAAGAAGTGCACCAACAATAACTGCTGTAAACAAGGAAGCTAAAGTCCCTCCTATTAATGCCTTAAAGCCATATTTAGCTAAAACACCTTTTTTATCAGGAGCTAACGAGCCTATACCTCCTATTTGAATTCCAATTGATGCAAAATTGGCAAAGCCACACAGAATGTAAGTTGCCATAACTATTGATTTTTCTTCATGAAATACTCCAGAAGCTTTCATTTCTCCTAACGTAGCGTAAGCAATAAACTCATTTAAAATAGTTTTTTCTCCGAGCAGCTGACCTACTAAAAACATATCTTCCGAACAAACTCCCATCAACCAAACAATTGGGGCTCCTATATACCCTAAAATTAGGTTAAACGATAATTCTGTGTATTCTGTATTGGCTGCAATAACACTGTTTAAGGTAGTCCAATCTCCCACTTTAAATAAAATGTAATTGCCCATTGCCATTAATGCTGTAAACACCAATAACATTGCCCCCACATTAACAGCTAATTTTAAACCATCAGTTGTACCATTAGCAATAGCCTCTAAAGCATTTGTTCCTAACTTTTCTTTAGAAATTTTTAATTCTTCATCAAATTTTTCAGTTTCAGGCACTAACATTTTCGCTGCTACAACTGCTGCAGGTGCAGACATAACAGATGCTGCTAATAAATGTTTAGCAAACTTAACCTGTTCAACAGGATCATCTCCTCCTAAAAATCCAATGTAGGCAGCCAAAACACCTCCAGCTATAGTTGCCATTCCACCACTCATTAAGCACATCAGCTCAGAGTTAGTCATTTTGTTTAAATAAGGTTTCACTAATAATGGGGCTTCTGTTTGTCCTAAAAAAATATTTCCCGCAGCAGCTAAACTTTCTGCTCCAGAAAGTTTCATGGCTTTTTTCATAATCCACGCAAAGCCATAAACTATTTTAGGTAAAATACCCCAGTAATAAAACAAGCTTGTTAATGCTGAAAAGAATATTACCGTTGGCAATATCATTATTGCAAAATTGACTAATGGAGATTCAATAATACCCGAAGAAAAGCTTTTAAATAAGAACATGGTTCCATCTTGTGTAAAGCTAATTACCTTGGTAAACATTTTACCAACAAACTCAAAACCACTCTCAACAAAAGGTACTTTAAGCACCAATAATGCAAATATTAATTGTATTAATAAGCCCTTCCCTATTAATTTCCAATCAATTTTCTTTTTATTTGAACTTAACAACCACGCTATTGCTAATAAGGTCACTATCCCTAATAATCCTTTTGCTATTGATATAAAGCTAACAGTTAGTAGCATAGTATTAGTTAGCGTTACGCTTATCGATTTCTAATTTAATTTTAGATGCTTCTTCATAATTCTCATTATCAATCGCATCTTGCAATCTTTTATTCAATTCATCTACCGTTAAATCTTGGTAACTTAAAGGTTTGGGTTCATTGGTTATTGCTTCTAATTCATCTTCGATAGAATCCAACTCATCTTCTAAGTTTTCATCTAAAGCTTTTCCTTCTTCTAAAATAATTCCAGCACTAGCTAAAATAAACTCATGTGTATAAATAGGGCATTTAAACCTAACTGCTAAAGCAATAGCATCAGAAGTTCGAGTATCTATTTCTTCAATATCTCCATCTTTTTCTAAAATCAATTTAGCATAAAAAATACCTTCTACTAAGTTATAAATAATTATTTCTTTGATATTTACAGTATATAAATCAGCAAAACTCTTAAACAAATCATGCGTTAAAGGCCTACTTGGAGTCATTGATTCAAGTTCAATTGCAATGGCTTGTGCTTCAAATCCTCCTATGATAATTGGCAACCTTCTTTTTGCTCCTGCTTTCTCACCTAAAACTAAAGCGTAAGCTCCTGTTTGTGTTTGACTGTATGAAAGCCCTATTATTTCTAACTCTATATTGTCCATAAAAAAAATAAAGGAGGTTGTTAAGCCTCCATCAATTTATTACTTGTTTTATTATTATGCTGATTTTAGTTTTTTAACTGCTTCAATTAATTTTGGAACAACTACAAAAGCATCACCAACTATCCCATAATCTGCAGCTTTAAAAAATGGTGCTTCAGGATCAGTATTAATTACTACAATAATTTTACTCCCGTTAACACCCGCTAAATGCTGAATTGCTCCTGATATACCAATTGCAATATATAAGTTTGGTCTAATTGCAAAACCAGTTTGACCAACATGCTCATGGTGAGGTCTCCAACCAATATCCGCTACCGGACGCGAACAAGCAGTTGCTGCTCCTAATTCGTGAGCTAATTCTTCTATCATTCCCCAGTTTTCTGGAGCTTTCAACCCTCTTCCTGCTGACACAACTATATCTGCCTCAGTTAATGATAACTCCGTTGATTCTTTTTTAATTTCTTTTACTTTTAATGAAGTATTAGGAAGTTCTACTGTAAAAGCCTTAACTTCTGCACTTCCCCCAGTTACTACTTTTTCTATTGAATTTGGCAACACAGCGATAATTTTTGTTGAAGTTGTTATCTCTACTTCAGCAAAAGCTTTACCAGAAAAAACTGCTTTTTTAACCACATTGCCATTAGGCAAAGCTACTGCTCCTGTTACTAATCCTGCATCTAATTTAGCAGCTAACCTTGGTGCTACAGATTTACCTGAAAAATCATGTGAGAAAATAATAGTATCTGCTCCTTCTGATTTAGCTGCTTCGGCAACAATGTGCGTAATTTTTTGTGGATCAAAATTATCTAAACTACTATCTGAAACATGCAATACCTTAGTAATACCATAATTCCCTAACTGCTCTAATCCTGATGCAGTACCTGCAACTACAGCTATTGCAGTTGTTCCATTAACTTGAGCAACTTGAGCACCATAACTAGCTGCTTCAAGAGCATTTTTAGTTAATGTACCATTACTTGATTCTGTATATATTAAAACTGACATTTTCTATTAATCGTTATTAGTTAATATTAAATTGCTTTGGCTTCGTTATGAAGTAAATCAATTAATTCTTCTACATTATCTATGCTTACGTACTTACAACCAGATTTTGCTGGAGGTAAAGAAAATCCTTTAATCGTTGTAGAATTTGTTGCTTCAAAAGCTGGAATTACATTTAAAGGTTTTGTTCTTGCTGCCATTATTCCTCTCATGTTTGGAATACGCGCTTCTGCCATACCTTTTGCCGCACTTAACACAAATGGTGCTGTCACCTCTATCACTTCAGTTCCTCCTTCAATATCTCTTTCTATTGTTGCAATATTCCCATTCATATCTAATTTAGAAGCTAATGAAATATATGGTGTATTTAACAATTCTGCTACCATACCTGCTAATTGAGAGCCATTGTAATCAATGGTTTCTTTACCACAAAGAACCATATCAAAACCTTGTTCTTTTGCATAAGCTGCAACTTGTTTTGCTACATATAATGCATCTGTTGTATCTGCATCAATTCTAACAGCATCATCCGCACCAATAGCTAAAGCTTTTCTAATAATAGGGTCATTATCTGCTCTACCTACATTTAAAACTGTTACCGTTCCTCCGTTAGCTTCTTTCAACTCTAATCCTCTCACTAAAGCATACCACTCATCGTAAGGATTAACTATAAATTGCACTCCACTTTCATCAAACTTGGTATTGTTATCTGTAAATGCAATTTTTGCTGTTGTATCAGGAGCTTTACTTATACAAACTAATATTTTCATTTATAATTTGATTTTAATTATTATAATTTACCTAGACTTATTGCCAACGAAATTAAGAATAATACCCCAAAATAAAAACAGATAATCAATCAGAAATTAACACGTTTTAAACAATTAAAACTTGTTTAAAACAATAGAATCTTATCTAAAACAAAAAAGTTTCAGTAAAAACAAAATCAGGAAATAAAATTCAATTAATCTAATTCCATTTCATTTGTTGTTCAGTGCATTTTACTTCTCCATAAGAGCAATAAACACAACAATCCGTTTCTTTTTTTTCTATTATTGATAAACAACCATTGCATTGGTATGCATAAGAATAATCAGGATCTAACATTTCCATTTTTTGTGTTTCACCACATTCAGGACAACAAAGGTTGTTTTTATAAAGAACTGCTTTTACTAAATTATCCATAACAGAATTTTTATTAATTAGTATAAGTTTACATGAAGTTAAATTAATGCTAAACACTTAAAAAAAATAAGGATCTCTTATAGAGTTATTAACAACGGAAATCTTATAAAGTGATTCTTAGAAACCTAATCTTGAAAAGCAGATCTAAAACTTGTGCCTAATTTTTGTTGGTAATCTTCTTTTAACCATTTCAAATAACTCTCTGTACTTTTACAAATACAATAAGAGTACAATCTTATTCTATAGGTAATTTCTTCCTCTAAAAGTTCAGCTAATTTTCTTGCCTCAAATATATCCGCACTATTTTCAATACACATCCTAGAATGCTGATTTAATGATTTTTCTAATACCACTTTAGATCTTTCAAAATTTGCTTTAACTTCTGTATATTCTTCATTTACATCAAAATCAATGTCTTTAGATTTAGAAAACCTTGCTCTTAAATCATCAGGCATTACATATTTAAAATTTCTTTCTATTTCTGTATCGGGTACAATGTTTTGTAAATAAAAATCTGGTGAACGAAATATTTCATACCAATCAATTGGGGTTTCCCATGGTCCGAATCGTGCTACATTATTTCCTAAATCTATTATCGTAAATGTGCTTTTATTTGGTAAAATCCTCGACCCTCTACCTATCATTTGAAAAAATAAGGTAAGCGATTTTGTAGCTCTATTCAATATAATAGAGTCTACTGTTGGTTCATCAAAACCAGTTGTTAGTATACTAACTGAAGAAAGAATAGCATCAGGAGTATTTCTAAACCACTCTAAAATTTCTTGCCTTTCTAATGGCGTATTTTTATTATCGAGATGTTTAATATTATAGCCTACTTTTTTAAACGTTTCATAAACAGCAATAGAAGTATTAATTCCATTATTAAATATTAATGTCTTTTTTCCTAATGAATTATCCTCATAAGCATATAATAACTTCTGCAACATTGGATAATCACCGTACAATAAATCAGAAGAACGAACAGTGTAATCTCCTTGTGCACCAATTTTTAAAGTTGACAATCCCACATCATAGCAAAAAGTTGCTGGTTTAGATAAGTAGCTATTTTTAATTAAATAGGATATTGATTCTCCAACTATCAATTCATCATAATTTTGATACATTGGAAGCTTAATATTTGAACTTAAAGGTGTTGCTGTAACCCCTAATAATATTGATTTATCGAAAAAATGAAAAAGCTTACGGAACGAATTATAATGAGCTTCATCAATAATTACCATTCCAATATTTTCTAAATCTATTTTGTTGTCTTGCAGCCTGTTGTTTAATGTTTCAACCATCGCAATAAAACAAGTATATTCTTGCTGATTATCAAGCTCTTTAATTTGACTATTGATAATTTTATTGTTAACCCCAAACTCAGTTAACATATTAGATGTTTGATTGCACAACTCAACCCTATGAGTTAAAATCAATACTTTCTTTTTTGTTTTAAGAATATATCTTCTAGTTATTTCAGAAAAAATAACTGTTTTACCTCCTCCTGTTGGAAGTTGGTAAAGTAAATGATGGTTATCTGGAGCTTTTTCTAAAGAAGTAAAAATTTTATCCATACCAGTTTTTTGGTATTCATAAAGTTCTTTTTTTTCTGTTGCTGTATTTACAGTAGTTTCTTCTTCAGACATTTATTTCAATTGGATTACAAAGCTACGCATAAAAAAACAGTCCTTTTTTACTTTTATTCAATCTATTAAATTAATCTTAATAAACGAGTGTCTTTTAAAATATAGGTATTCATTACGTATCTTTACAATCTTTAATTGCTATACTACAAAGCAACGATTATTATATTTTTACGTCTCATGTTTATATAAATATTATTATTATGAAATATTCAACTCCATTTAAATTAGTTTTTTTTATATTAATTTTAATAAGTTCAATAAATAGTTTTTCTCAAAGTGCCTGTAGTTCATCAAATTACGCAGGAGCAACTGTAGTTCCTGCCAATGCATATCCATATTTTAGTGCAGGTACAGGAATAACTGTAACTGCAACAATAGCAGGTAATGTACCTACTTTAAATAATTTTCAATACGCTTGTAGTGGTACAGCATACAACTGTACAAACCCAGCTTGGTGGTTAAATAATGCAACAGCATCTATTACCTTAACTTTTAGTCAACCTGTTTCTAGCTTTTCTGTAATCGTTAACGGTACAAATACTTGTGAAGAGTTTTATTTTGATCAAATAGGTGGTTGTCCTGGAAACCTTCAAGTTTCTGGTTTATGTACAGCTGGATGGAATATTATTAATGGAGGGTCAGCTATGAGTTTTACTGGTGGTGTTAGTAGTAATTTAATTGTTGTAAATAATTCGGTTGGAGCTACAACTTATCGCTTAAGTCATAATGGTTGTGGCGCTGGTTCACGTTATGCGTTAGTAGACTGTTTTGTGCCTATGGCAACTAGTCCTCCAGGAACATTAACAGGAACTTCTGTAACAACCAATGCAACATGTGGAAATTGTGATGGAACTGCTACCGTAACTCCTCAAGGAGGAACCCCTCCTTATACCTATTCTTGGAATACAGTACCTGCACAACTTACGCAAACAGCAAATAATTTATGTGCAGGAACATATATTGTAAATTTTGTTGATAATACCGGATGTGCTTCTGGTGCAGATACAGTAACAATAGTTACTACTCCACCTCCTGCTGGACCTACAATTACTCCTGCTGGACCTTTTTGTACAGTTGATCCACCTGTTAATTTAAGTGCTACTCCTGTTGGAGGGACATGGAGTGGAACTGGTATTACTAATCCTGCAACAGGAACATTTGATCCTAATATAGCAGGTGCTGGTACTCATCAAATCATTTATCAAGACTCTGCGCTATGTGGTGGTGCAGATACTATAAACATTATTGTTACCGTTAATAATAACGCTACGATAACTCCAGCTGGACCTGTTTGTCCAGGAGATGCTCCATTCAATTTAACTGCTGTTGATCCAGGAGGAACTTGGAGTGGAACGGGTATAACTAATACTGCAACAGGAACATTTGACCCTTTAACTGCTGGACCAGGAACTCATACTATTACTTATGCAATTGGTGGTTCTTGTGGAGATACTCAAACAGTTAATATTGTTGTAAATCCTTATTTAGATGCAACGATAACTCCAGCCGGTCCATACTGTGTAAATGACTTACCTGTTAACTTAACAGCTGTTGATCCGGGAGGAACATGGACAGGAACTGGAATTACAAATGCTGGTGCAGGAACATTTGATCCTTCTATAGCTGGTGGTGGTACTCATAAAATTATTTATACTATACCTGGTGGTTGTGGAGATATTGATTCTATAAATATAGTTGTTACTATATTGGATGATGCAACAATAAATCCAGCTGGACCTTTTTGTGCAGTTAATACTCCAATAGTTTTAACTTCGGTTACACCAGGAGGAACATGGAGTGGGACAGGTATTACTAACCCCGCAACAGGAACATTTAATCCTTCTATTGCTGGTGCTGGTACTCACATTATAACTTATACAACTGCAGGTAATTGTAGTAATACTGATACAGAAAACATTATCGTAAATCCTTTACCTGTTGTTTCATTTATTGCTGACACATTAAGTTTATGTGTAGTTCCTGCTACTCCATTTGAATTTGCAAATACAAGTGGTGGTTTAGGTACAAGTGTTGTTTGGGATTTTGGAGATGGTACTAATGGCTATTCTGATATAGAATCTCATACCTATACTAATCCGGGAACATATACTATTACTTTAACTGTTACTTCTTCAGCAGCAGCAGGAGGTTGTACAAACTCTTTAACAAAAAATAATTATGTAACACTCCATGCTAATCCTACTGCAGATTTCTCAATGACTCCAGGTCATGCGACTATGTTTGACCCTAGAATTAATTTTTACGATCAATCATACACTAACATTGTGGCTTGGGATTGGAATATTGGAAATTTAGCTACAAGTACACAACAAAACCATACCTATACTTTTCCTGAAGATACAGGAAGTTATTTAATTGTATTAACTGTAACAGATGGTTTTGGTTGTATGAATACTACTACAGATGTTGCCGTAATTAAAGGTGAATATGCTATATATGTGCCTAATGCTTTTACTCCTGATGGTGATGGAAATAATGATGGTTTTTACCCAGATGGTTTTGGGTTTAGTGATGTTGGTTATGCATTTTTAATATTTGATAGATGGGGAGAAGTAATTTTTGAATCTCACAAAAAATTCCAACCTTGGAATGGTACATACAAAGGCAAACTAGTACCTGAAGGTGTATATGTTTGGAGAGTTCAATTTAAAGACTTTGACGGAAAAGTACATGATAAAACTGGTCATGTAACTATAATAAAATAACAATAGATTATATAAATAAAAAAAGCTCGAATTCAATTCGAGCTTTTTTTATATCTAGTTTAAAATGAGTAAATTAATTTAACCCTCCTACCCTTTTGTTTCTGATGTATGCTATTACAGCCACCACTAAAATAACAGCCACAGTAATCGGAACAAATGTAGGAACAGGAACAGGATCTCCTTTTGCATAAGAGTGTAATCCTGCTAAGTAATAATTAACCCCAAAATAAGTCATAATAACTGTACTAAAACCTAGTAAAGCCAATAAATTAAATAAATACTTACCATTCGCTTTAGGGATAAATCTTAAATGTAAAATCATTGCATAAATTAAAACTATTACCAATGCCCAAGTTTCTTTAGGATCCCAACCCCAATACCTACCCCAACTTTCATTAGCCCACACACCACCTAAGAATGTACCTATAGCAGCCATAAACAAACCAACAGTGATAGTCATTTCTGTAATATATGTCAACTCTTTAATGGTATCATTAATTCTAATCTTATTCTTAACTGTTTTAAAAATCATTAAAATCAGATTCATAAATGCCAACAAAGCACCTAAGCCCAAAAATCCATAACTACCTGTAATAATCGCAACATGTATCATTAACCAATATGATTTTAATACTGGTACTAATGGTGTGATTTCTGGATCCATCCAATTTAAGTGAGCCACCATCAATATTAAAGATGATAATACTGCTGTTGCAGCAATGGTCATTTTAGATGATTTAGAGAATATAAACCCTGCTAATATCGTTACAAATGCTATGTATATCATAGATTCATAGCCATTACTCCAAGGTGCATGTCCTGATATATACCAACGGGCTGCTAAACCTCCTATGTGACATAGGAATAATAAAAATAATATTCCAATCAAAAGCTTCTCTGTAAAACCTAGAATCTTTGGGATAATTTTTTTGAGCTTATCATAAAAAACAATCCAAATTATTCCTCCAAATACTATAATTAATGAAGAAATTAAATTTGAAGAAATTAAATAAACTAAAGAAGCTATAAGTAAGTAGATAAAAGATTGAGTAATTAAGCGATTAATAATGCTTGAATATTCAAATTTTCCTAATATTCTAGTAAACAACACAAAAAGTAACAATACTCCCACCAATCCATAATAACTAAACAGTTTTTTAAAGATGTTGATTTTATTGTAAGCTATTTCTGTATCAATTTTAGATTGCTCAGGAATTACATTTGCGCCAAACTTATGTTGGTAATCAGAGATGTATTTTAAATTGGTATCAGCTACACTCCAATCGTTAAGTTTAATAGATTGAGCTATACTCCCAAAATACATTGGTATAATTGCTTTCACAAAAATAGAATCGTGTGTTTTAAACTGCTTGTAATCTACACTTGAAAACCATGTATTATTTTCATCTTTAAACTTTGGAAATATTCTTAAAAAATCTCCTTGAAAAACCATGTAACAGATATTTACACGCTCATCAACCTTAATAATTTCCTTGTCATACTTATCTTGTTCTGCTGGTTTTTTCCTTTTTGCTTCCTCTACATCTTTCATTAAAATGTAATTGAAATCCTTGTCAAAAAAATCAACAAAAGAAACATAATGGTCTTTTGCTTCAAGTAATTCTTCTAGCTCAGGATTTCTTACCTTAATCATATCAACAGACTGCCATTGGAAAGGATTGTACATCATCCCCAACAATACTTGACTTGCTGTTTGGTTATTTAACTCTTCTTTACCAGCAACTTTACGCAATACTTCTGATGCAATTGTATGAATAGGCTTTACCCTACCACCTTGATCTTGAATCATTAACTTACTAAACTTTTCAGAGTGCTCAAAATCAATCACCACATTAGTGGTCATTTTTTCTTTTAACGCTTCGTGGTTATGCCCTGCATGATTTTGAGCATTTACATTTAATGAGAATAAACTTGATGTTACAAAAGCTAAGACAACACCTATTTCTCTTTTACTTCTCATCTTTTTAATGTTGTTCCTCAAGGTATTAAATCTCGATTTTTTAGTCATTAAGGTAATTGCCATTCCTAACATCATTAAAAAATAACCCAAATAAGTGATTGAGGTTCCCCAGAAATCGTGGTTAACAGATAATATTGTTCCTAATTCATCCTGATCATAAGAAGACTGAAAAAAGCGGTAGCCTTCATAATCCAATACATTATTCATGAAAATTTTCTGACTGAACTCTACCCCTCCATTTCTATTATCAATTAAAGTCACTTCACTTTCAAATGAAGAAGGGCTCATAGAACCAGGGTATCTCTCTAATGTAAATTCATCTACCCGAATACCAAATGGTAAATAATAATTTTTAGACCCATAAACCAACGAAAAATTTAGTCCTTCTAATTGAAAAATAGTATTATTAGATACATATCCTTTTCCACCAAACATCGTAACTTCTTTGTGTTCTCCGTTGCAATTAACATCAACAATCAAAGCATCTTCACCATTTTTATTTTCTTTTGGAGCACTAATTTTTTCAATTTTTGAGTTTTGATGGATTGTTTTGTAAACAAATTGAACTTCACCAACAGAATAAAGTCTTCTATTTTGAAAAGGATGCAAGGTATCTTTTCCTAAAACAGCTTTACTCTGATCATCCATACTCATGTAATTAACATCATAAGGAGAAAGCATAAAAAGACCTGAATCTGTTGTTAAGATTTTAATGGCTTCATCAAAAGTATTGTTGTTGTAAGCAATCGGAAAGTTTCCAAAAAATTTGGTTTGTCCATCTTCAATGTAACGAGAGACTCTACCTTGTTGACCGACAGTAACAATCTCAATAATTTGATTTCCTCCATCAACTTCTATAACGGTATCAATAGAATTATAAATGTAATCTTTGTAAGTAATTTCAATGTCTTTTCCTTCAAAATCAAAATCAAAAGAAAAATGTTTATTCGATAATGGATTTAAATACAATTTTTCTTCTGATGAATATTGTACTTTTTTATTATCAACCTTAAACCTAAAAAATGTATCATCAGAAATAATGGTGCTACTCGTTGCACCCTCTCTAATAGGCATAGATCCTTCAAAACTAATATACCTTGTAATACCTGCTCCAATAACAATAACAATTAATCCTACATGAAAAGTTAAGGTTGCTAACTTCTCTTTTTTATACATTTTGTATTTAAAAATGTTCCCTATTAAATTGATGCCTAATAAGAAGATAACTAACTCAAACCAACGCGAATTAAAAACTACTGCTTTAGATGCTGGAGTCCCGAAATCGTTTTCGATAAAAGTTGCTACACCAATAGAAATTGCAAACACAAAAAATAAGAGTGCTGTTAGCCTTGTAGAAAAGAGAATATTTTTGATTGAAGTAAACATAAAATATTGACGCCAAAATTAACTAATTTTACATACATAAAAGGATTAATAATATTTATTTGAATTCAATAAAATCAATAACAATTATAGGGTCGGGAAATGTAGCGAGTCATCTTGGAAAAGCTTTTTTCGATAAAGGTTTTATAATCAATCAGGTATACAGCAAAACATTAACTAATGCTGAAACTTTAGCAACAAGCTTAGATGCCAATTTTTGTGATAAAATTGAGGAATTAACTGATGAAAGTCATATTTACATTGTTTGTTTAAAAGATGCTATTATCAATTCTTTTTTGGCTGATTTTAAATTTAAAAACAGTTTGATTGTTCATACTTCAGGTAGTATTGATATGGATGTTTTTAAAATAAATGGTTTTAAAAATTATGGCATCCTTTACCCGCTTCAAAGTTTTAGCAAAAACAAAGCACTTAATTTAACCACTGTTCCTTTTTGTATTGAAGCTAACACTTCTAAAAATGAAACCCTACTTACAGGGCTTGCTAAAAACTTATCAAACAATGTTCATTTAATTGATTCTGAACAACGTAAAAAAATTCATTTAGCGGCTGTTTTTGCTTGTAATTTTAGTAATTACATGTACACCATTGCCAATGATATTTTAGCTAAAAATGACATTAATTTTGAGTTGTTAAAACCTTTAATTGCTGAAACTGCAAATAAAATTAAAGAGAACAGCCCTAAAGATATGCAAACTGGCCCTGCAAAGCGTAATGATGAAGAAATTATAAAAAATCACTTAAAATTATTAGCTGATTCACCTTCATATCAAGATATTTACAAGCTAATTACTGAAAACATAATTAAAGATAACTAATGGCAAATTTTAAAGAATTACTTCCTAAAATAAACTCCTTTGTATTTGATATTGATGGAGTGCTTTCTGATGGCAGTATTTTAGTTACCGAAAAAGGAGAACAATTGAGAACCATGAGTACTAGAGATGGTTTAGCTATTACAATGGCTTTAAAAAAAGGGTATAACATTGCCATTATTTCTGGCGGTAATTCTGAATCTGTAATTCACCGGTTTAACTACTTAGGTATTACTGATGTGTTTTTAGGCGTAAAAGACAAAGTAGAAACTTTACATCAATATTTTAAAGCTAAAAATATTACTTCAGAAAATGTGTTGTACATGGGTGATGATATACCTGACTATCATGCTATGCTAGAATGTGGAGTAAAAACTTGTCCAAAAAATGCAGCAGTAGAAATTAAAAATATTGCAGATTATATATCAGACAAAGATGGTGGACATGGTTGTGTGAGAGATATTATAGAACAAGTTATGCGTTGCAACGGAAATTGGTTTAAACCCTAACACCTATTACACAAACATCATCAATCTGCTCTAAATTTCCTTTCCAGCTTTCAAAAGTTTGGTCAATAATAGCTTGTTGTTCATCCATTGTTTTTTCTTGAATGGAAAGTAACAATGTCCTAAATGATTGTGCTTTAAATTTCTTGCCTTTTTCTCCACCAAACTGATCTACATAGCCATCACTAAAAATGTAAATGCTATCATCTTTTTGTAATTCAATAGTATGAGTAGTATATGGCTCTGGGTTATCAAACTGCCCTATTGGCTGTTTGTTGGCTTTAGTTTCAATTAGTTGATAGTTGCTGGTAGATAGTTGTTGGTTATTATCCCCTTCTTTCTTATCTCTTGCTTCTTGTTTTCTAATAATCCAAAGGGGATTATTAGCTCCAGCGTATTTTAGAGTTGTTCCTTCTATACTACATATGGCTATGTCCATTCCATCTTTCACTTCATCGTCTGATTTTTCAAATTCTTGAATAACTATCTCTCTTGTTTTGTTGAGTATCTCTCCAGGATCGGTTAAGCCAAACTCTCTAACACTCCTATTCAATGCATTATGACAAACAACACTAACCATGGCACCCGGTACTCCATGACCGGTACAATCTGCTGCTGCGAATAAAACCAAATTATTCTCATTGCGGGCTTGCCCCGCAATCCCTTCATTGGGAGATTCCGAATCAAGTTCGGAATGACCTGAAGAAGAAACAGATTCCATCCAATAAAAATCTCCAGCAACAATGTCTTTGGGCTTATAAAGGATAAAACTTTCGTTAAGATATTCCTTTACCACTTTAAGTGACGGTAATATTGCATTTTGTATTCGTTTTGCATATTGAATACTATCTGTTATCTCTTTGTTCTTTTCTTCTAACTCAAAATGAGCCAGCTCTACTACTTCTTTTTGTTGCTCTACTTCTACTTTTTGAGTTTCTATAACTACTTTTTGTTTTTTAGTTACTTGCAAACGATTAAATACAAAAATTAAAAATACAGCAACTAGCCCCAAACCTCCAGCAGTGGCATAAGTAATTACCTTTTGTTTTGATTTTGCTTCTTGTTCTATAGCAATTTGCTTGTCATGTTCAGCATCATCAATTGTTTTTTGTTTTTCATACTCGTATTTAGCTTGTTGTTGAGCTGTTGCTTTTTGGGTAGACTCGTTATTAATACTATCACTCATGGTAATGTAGAGTTTATACATCTCTAGTGCATCTTTCTCTTTTTGTTGGTGTTCATATATTTGATATAAATTTTTATATGATTCTGCCATATAATCAGGAGACCCCATCTCTTTTGAAAGTCTTAAGCTTTCTTCAGCATAAAAACGAGCTAATTTAAACTCATTTCTATGAATATAAACGCCTGCTAAATTGGTCATTGTATTAGCAATTCCTCTTTTATGGTTTATTTCTTGTCTTATTTTTAACGCTTTTAAATAATATTCTAGAGATAAATCGTATTCTTTTTTATCAAAATACAAAGACCCAAAAATATTTAACGTCTCACCTATTCCTTTTTTATTACCTGCTTTTTCTTTCATTTTTAATGACCTCTGAAAATATGGTAAGGCTTTATCAAATTCTTTCATATTTAAATATACTGCTCCTACATTATGAATAGTCACAGATGCCCCAACATCATCACCTAATTTTTCTTTAATTTTTATAGATTTTTCATAATAATCTATGGCTTTTTTATATTCTCCTTGATTTTTATAGATAACTCCTAGATTATTGAATGCTATAGCAATCCCAATACTATCTTTCATATCCTCCCTAATTGAGAGTGATTTATGATAATTTAGAAGAGCTTCTGGAATATTCCCTTGAAAATTATATATCATTCCATAACTATTATAAATAGTAGACATTCCTGATCTATCATCAATTTTATCAAAAATATCCATTGCTTTTTTGAAGCTATTCAAAGCAAACTTTATATCACCTTGTTCCATTTTAAATATTCCGATATTTCTGATAGAAGAGGCTAACGATTGTTTTAATTTCCTAGTAACCTGTTTAGAATTTTTATTATTTGAAAGAGATTTTTTAATTAATTGATGTTCAAAATATTGATACTTTATCCAATTTTGACTCAACATTTTCTCACAAATGATGTTTATTGCATTAATTTTACTAGTATCATTACTAGCCTTATGATAAAGCTCCAAAGACTCACTCAATATAGTTTGATCAGATTCAGTTAGTTTTTCAATAACAAGCGAATCAATTAAATAGTACTTTTTATCAGCAAAATTAGATTGACCATTCCCTTTACAGATACTATAAGAAATTATTAAAAAAAATATGAAGAAGATTTTTTTCATTTGGCTCAAAGGTAAGAGAACATCTTTAGAATTTAACCTCCTCTTTCTGGTAAAAATGTAATCCTATTTTAAAATATGATATTTGACCAATTCCTCAATAGGTTGTTTTAACACTTTGCCTATTTGAACATCATAATCAGCAGCAACTTCTTTTAAAATATCTTGATAAACAAAAGCAATTGAACCAATTAAATGCAGTTGCTGATTTTTATAATCTGAATATT
Organism: Vicingaceae bacterium; assembly: GCA_037969435.1. Lineage (GTDB taxonomy): Bacteria > Bacteroidota > Bacteroidia > Flavobacteriales_E > Vicingaceae. Next base: position 19,117 of record JBBKXK010000017.1, on the reverse strand, counting down.
TACAGATATTTGTTTCAAAAAAAGAACTAAAACATTTTTTTACTAATCGTTCAATTATTAAGTGGTTTAGGTTCTGGTAAACAAATTCACTAAAGCCAGCTAAAAATCGATTAGGTAATGGTTGTTTATATACTGCATCTAAAATATCATTACCCGATAAGTTATATTTTTCATTAAACGATTTTTCAATTTCTTTCGGTAATTCTTTTGCTAAAAGGGCTTTTAAAAAGGTTTTTCCTATATCCACTCCTCCTCCATAATCTCCCAATATATAACCTAAAGCAGTAACATTTTCTACAATACTCTCCCCATTAAACAAACAAGAATTTGAACCTGTCCCTAAAATTGCTACCATACCCTTTTCATGGCCACAAGTCGCTCTAGCTGCAGCTAACATATCATGCTCTACTTCAATTTCGGCATTTATAAAAAAGGAGATTAAAGGCGTTGAAATAATCGCTTTTTTATCTTCAGAAGAGCAGCCTGCACCGTAAAACACTACTTTTTTTATCGAATTTTTAATGGTAGCTAAGTCCGAACTTGCTAAAGCATTCAATACTTTTTCAGAATATATATGGTAAGGATTGAAACCTATAGTGCTGAATGAAGTTATTACTCCATTATTATTGACTAAACGCCAATCTGTTTTTGTAGAACCGCTATCTGCTATTAATAACATAAGGTAAAAATAAACTAATTTATCTATTTAAAACTCTTTCCTTAACATACCTAGAGCTGTTATTGCTGCACGTTCAATATTTACAGAACGTTGTTTTCCGAAAATAAATTTTTCACTTTTTACTCCTTTAGGAGTTGCAACTGCAATCCAAACTGTACCTACTGGTTTTTCTTCTGAGCCACCTAAAGGGCCTGCAATTCCTGATGTAGCAATGGCATATTCTGTTTTAAATTTATTTTTAATTCCCAAAGCCATTTGTTCCACAACTTGTTTACTTACAGCTCCATACTGATTAATATCATCCTCATTAACGCCTAATTCTTTTAATTTAACATCATTGGCATAAGCCACAATAGACCCTTTAAAATATTCTGAACTACCCGAAATACTAGTTATTAAATGGGCAATATAGCCCCCGGTACAACTTTCTGCTGTGGAAATTGTTTGTTTATTAGTCACTAAAATTTTACCAACAGATTCAGCAATACTTTCTTCATCAGTAGCATAAATATTATCTCCAATTATCTGTTTTAATTTTTCAACTTCTACATCAATTACACTTTGTAACAATGTCCTATCTTTTCCAATAGAACTTAACCTGAGCTTAACCCTACCAGGTGATGGTAAATAAGCTAAAGAAATACTCATGGGTAATTGATACTCCCAGTCACTAATTGTTGCCATCAACATAGACTCTGGAATACCTTGTGTATAAACCATTTGATGAACTATTTCTGGTAACACATATTTTTCTTTTAACCACGGAATTATTGTGTCACTAACCATGGCTTTCATTTCATAAGGAACACCAGGCATAGCAACAACTACCTTATTATTTTTTTCAAACCATAATCCAGGAGCTGTACCATTAGCGTTGTGAACTACTTTACAATTATCAGGAACCAATGCTTGTTTTTGGTTGTTCTCATTCATTTCAAAACCTCTACTTGTTACTAGTTCTTCAATATGAGCGTAAACCTTTTCATCTCTAATTAATTTCCCACCAAAGTATTTATTTAATACTGGCATTGTTAAATCATCATTTGTTGGTCCTAACCCTCCGGTTATAAGAATTACATCGGTAGACTTTAAGGCTTCATCAACAGCCTTTAAAATAGTATCTTCAGCATCACTAATGGTTAATTGTTGTCTTATTACAAAGCCTATTTTATTCAATTCTTTCGCTATCCAATTAGCATTGGTGTTTAAGGTTTGACCAATTAACAACTCATCTCCTATGGTAATGATATCTAGTTTCATTCCTCAAATGTATAATTATTAATAAATGAAATACCTATATTTGAAAATCAATTTTTACAAATTATTAAAAACATTAAAATGAAGAAAATTATTACGCTAACATCAATCACAATCTTACTTTTTAGTTGTGCTGAAATGACTTCTGTTTTAGAAGAAGTTAATAAAGTATCAGGGCCAGTTCCACTAACAAATACTGAGGTAATAAACGGATTAAGAGAAGCATTAACTGTTGGCACTAATAATTCAACATCTTTAACTTCTAAATTAGATGGTTTTTATAAAAACCCTGAGATTTTCATCCCTTTTCCACCTGAAGTGATTAAAGTAAAAAATACTGTTGAAGATTTGGGAATGGAGAAACAAGTGAATGAATTTGTAATGACGATGAATAGAGCTGCCGAAACTGCCAGTAAAGATGCTGGGCCTATTTTTGTTAATGCCATTAAAGGAATGACTATCTCTGATGGTTTTGCTATTTTAAAAGGTGAAGACAATGCTGCGACCATGTTTTTAAAAAATAAAACATCTGGAGAATTAAAATTAAAATTTAATCCTGTTGTTAAAGATGCTATTAGCAAGGTTCAAGTTACAAAATACTGGAATCCTGTTATTAATACTTACAACAAAATTCCTTTTATAGAAAAACAAAATCCAAACTTAGAAGATTATATTACAACTAAAGCTATGGATGGTTTGTTTATCATGATAGAAAAAGAAGAAAAGAAAATCCGTAAAGACCCTTTAGCGAGAGTTACAGACATTCTTAAACGAGTATTTGGATAAATTGAGTTCAAAAGAAAATAACCCTTGGGAAACGCTTAAAAGTGAAGTTAAGTATGATAACCCATGGATTAAAATAACTGAACACCAAACAATTAATGCAGATGGTGGAGATGGAATTTATGGTGTTGTACATTATAAAAACATTGCCATTGGCATTATTCCTTTAGATGATAACTACAATACTTGGTTAGTTGGGCAATACCGATATCCTTTAAATGAGTACAGTTGGGAGATATGTGAAGGTGGTGGTCCTTTAAATGAAGATATATTAGCTTCTGCAAAAAGGGAGCTAAAAGAAGAATTAGGAATTGAAGCACAGAATTGGAATGAAATTATGAAAATGCATTTAAGCAATTCCGTATCAGACGAAGAAGGGGTTATTTACATTGCAAAAGGATTAACTTATCACGAACCAGAACCTGAAGAAGGAGAAGTGCTACAACTTAAAAAACTACCTTTTACTGAAGTTTTTGAAATGGTAATGGAAGGAAAAATAACTGATTCCTTATCGGTTGCAGGTATTTTAAAAACAAAATTTCTAATCGATAAAGGACTAATATAATGAACTTTATAAAAAAAAATGCAATTGTTATTATCTGCATCTTATCTTTTTTTACTGCTTCTTTTTATAATCAACTTAATTTAAATAAAATCCCCTCAACTAGTTTGAGAGATGGAAAAACAGTTGCTACATCGGATGATGTAAGTTACATTGTACCCGCTCATAATTATTTAGATTATGGAGAATGGAAAGACAACTCTATAGGCAAACAAAGTTATTTTATTAGGCCTCCAGGTTATGGCATATTTTACTTTGTATTTCTAAAAATTGTAGATTATCCATTAGTTCTTAGTATTATAAAAATAGCTCAATTATTACTTTTTGCATGTTCTGTTTATTGGCTTTACTTTATTGCCTTTTCTCTTATTCAACATAAAAAAATTGCTTTAATTATTGCTGGAACTTATGGTTTAACCCCTTTTGCTATTGGTTTTCTGTTTTATACTTTAACAGAAGGCATTACCCCTGCTCTTTTATTATTGTATGTTTTTTTATTATTTAAAGCTCATAACAAAACGGTTAACAAACATAAAATTATTTTTTACTTTTTAGCTTCCTTCTGCTTTGCTTACCTATTAATTGTAAGGCCAGCTATAGGGTTTTTAGGAATTTTACTTCCCGTTTTTTTATTAAAAGATTATTGGAATAATGGAATTTATAAATTGCTACTTAAATTGGTTTTGTTTGGGCTAATTACAATTAGTTTTACTACAATTTGGCAAGTAAGAAATTATAATATTACCAACGAAATTGTTGGCTTACATCCTATTTACTATAAAGACGGAAACTCTATTTACCGCCCTCCTTTTAAGGAGTTTTGGAAATTTGTTGGTGGATGGGCTCAAGAAGGCCATGTAGCACACTCATACATGGTGCCAATGTGGAAAGCAGCCATTAATGGAGATACTTCTATTATTTACATTGAAAATGCGTTAAAAACTTTTCCAAAAAAGGTGATTACTTTTTATGGCAAAGACCGATTAACCAATGTTTTCAGAAAATATCAAGAAGCTGTGTTATTTCAAAAACCATACTACGAAAAACACAAATCAATTGACATACAAAGTATTGAATCAGAGATAATTGTATCAAACGAATTAAAGCAATTAGTTAGAGAGTATAAGCATGAGTTTTGGTTTGACTACCACATTAAATCACCATTAAAAGTGTTTAAAATAATGGCTTTTCATTCTAATTTATCTTTATATATTTTTCAACATACCTACAGAGGCAATATTTTGATGGAATTAACTAGAGTATTGTTTTACACATTACACACTTTATGCTTTATAGCGCTTTTGATTGCTTTATTTTTAATTAAAACTAGCGATTGGAGACAATCTGCACTCATCATAAGTTTAATTGTTTATGTCTTTTATTTATGCTATTTTCAAAGAGGTATTGAAGAAAGGTACACCTTGCCGATCCTTCCTTTTTTACTAATTACCTTAGGATATAATGGTAATCAACTCTTCAAAAAATTAAGGACAAAGTCTTGATAAAGACCAATTCTCATCAATTTTTGTATAAACTATTCTATCGTGTAGTCTGCTTGGCCTACCTTGCCAAAATTCTATTTTGGTTGGTTTCACAAGATAACCACCCCAATGTGGTGGACGAGGAATTTCTGTACCATTAAATTTATCAGTATAAAAAGCCACTTTCTCTTCCAATTCTTTTCTACTAGTTATCGTATTGCTTTGATTAGAAGCCCATGCTCCTATTTGGCTTTCTCTTGGTCTTTTTGAAAAATACTTGTCTGAATCTTTTTTATTTAATTTTTGAGTTTCTCCTTCTATCCTAATTTGACGCTCCAACTCTCCCCAGAAAAAATTAAGTGCTACCTTATTATTAGCACTTATATTTTCACCCTTTTCGCTATGATAATTAGTATAAAAAACAAAACCATCACTATTTAAATCTCTTAAATAAACTATCCTTGTTGATGGCTGTCCATTATCTGCAACCGTACTAATTGACATTGCATAGGGATCTAACAATTGTGAATTAATAGCTTCTTCCATCCACAACTGAAATTGTTCGATAGGATTTTTATTAACAGAATCTTTATTTAAAGACTTCCCTGAAAAGTCTCTTCTAATTTCAGATAAATAATTTTTTAAATCCTCATTCATACTACAAATCTAATCAATTACATTATTTTATTAACATCAATTCAATCAAAGCTATTTTTTTGGTAAATTTATAGATAGTTAAAAATAAAAAATGGAAATAAACCCTTTAGACTATACCATCACCGAACTCAATAAGATTTCTGCTAAAAAAGGCAGATTTTTAATTGCTGAGCCTTTTATGGATGATCTCTATTTTAAAAGATCTGTTGTTCTGCTTACAGAACATAATAAAAAAGGAACATTTGGTTTTATTTTAAATAAGCCATTAGATATTTTTGTTAATGATGTTTTACAAGGCTTCCCTCCTTTTAATGCGCCTGTTTTTATGGGTGGGCCTGTTCAACCAGACACACTATTTTTTATACATACTCAAGGTGAATTAATAGATGAGAGTATTTTGATTAAAGATAATTTATACTGGTCTGGCAACATTGGTCAGTTAAAACTATTAATAAAAGACCAACAAATTTTCCCTAATGAAGTTAAATTTTTTATAGGCTATTCTGGCTGGGATGCTGAACAACTCACTTCAGAAATCAAAGAAGAATCTTGGATAATAGCCTCCCCAGAATTAAAAAGCATCAAACAATTAAACAATTCTGATTTGTGGAGAAAATCACTACAGAAAATGGGCTCAAAACACTCACTGTTAGCTAATTTTCCTGAAGACCCAAGCCTAAATTAATTTTAATGAAAAAGGTATATTGCTTTATCTTACTCCTTATTTATTGTTCAATTTGTTATAGTCAAGATGAAGACTATGTAATTGATAAACCAAAAGATAAAACCGATAAATACACAACTAGTACTGCAAACCCTGATTTTACTAATTACTCTTTAACTGCATCAGCTTATACCCTTAAAAAAAAATCATTTAGGTTAGCAAATACAGGTATAATTTTCACCAAATTAAGTTATGGATTAACTGATAATACCAACCTATCATTAAACATGTCTTTTATAGGCACTTTTGCATTATCAATCAAACACCAATTTCATATTAATGAAGATTTAAAACTTGGTATTACAGGTTCTGGAGGGCAAATGTATGGCATTGATGAAGATACAACTATTGGGTTTATTGGTGGGCAAGCCATGGTAACATTAGGAGATTTTCAAAACAACATTACAGCTGGTACTGGTTTTTATTATGCAAATGGTAGTTATGAGATATTTAGTGATAAAACAGAATTAAATTTGAGCAACCTATTTATAGGTACTCAAAAGCAACTTGGTAGAAAATCATACCTGATGGCAGAAGGTATTTATTTTTGGAATTACAATATTTTTACCGGTGCAATTGCCATTAAATTTATTATTAAAACATCTATGAGCTTAACTGCTGGCATAATGCCTATTGGATGGAATGGGAATAGAAGTAGTACAAGCGTTCAAGGAGAAACATCAGCGATTCCTTTAATTTCATTTAGAATGCTACTACACGGGAGTTGATTGATTCAAATATTCTACAATTTCTTTCGTAGCTTTATTAAAATATCTTTTTTGCCTGTAAGACCCAACCCATTGAATTCCCCTAATTGCATTCGTTAAAAACATTTCATCAGCCTGCAACAGCATACTACCATTTAACATTCCTTCAAAAACATTAATATTAAGGTCTTTCGCCATATTTAGAACTTGTTTTCTCATAACCCCATCCATACACCCCTCATCTATTGATGGCGTATATATATTATGATTTTTATAAAGAAATATGTTAGAACTTAATGCTTCAGAAATTCTTCCTTGATCATTCAAAATAATACATTCATCCAATCCACTTTCTTCTTTATAAATACCAGCTAAAACCTGAGGAATATTGTTTGTTGTTTTAATTTGAGACAAAACGTTTCTATAACGTCTTAAATCATTGTAAACATCTATAGTCAAACCTTTTTCATTTAACACATAAAGATTGTCTTTAAAAGGTTTTGCTTCTATTACATATGATTTGCTTTCGTTTTTAGGTGTATATAATCCATCTCCTGATCTAAAAACTGTCAATCGAACCCTGCCACCTTTTTTTAAACGATTTTTTTCTATGAGTTTAAGGATTTGCTCTTTTAACTCATTAAAAGAAATATTGGCAGAACGCATTTTTAAAATACTCATACCTTTTTTCAAACGCATAAAATGATCTTCTAAATAACGTGGCTGCCCATCAACAACTCTAATAGTTTCAAATAAAGCATCTCCATACCTAAAACCTCTATTTTTAGCATTAAAAATATTTTCATCTTCCTTATAAAGAAATCCGTTATAGTTTATGTATAGTTGTTGAGTGCTCAATTTATTAAATGTATATAATTAAGTAATGAGTCGTTTTTTTCTATTTTTATTCCTGTAACACCTGCATTTTTAGCTGCAAGAATATCTGTATTATTGTCTCCTATAAAATAAGACTTAGTTTTATCTACATTGTACCTAGCCATTGCTTTCTCCAACATTTGTGAATTTGGCTTTCTACAAATACACTTTTCAATTACTGAGTGGTGCGGACAATAATAAATATCCAACAAATCAATTTGAGCTATCTTAAATTGCTCTTGCATAAACCCGTGTACGGAAATTACATCATTATGGTTATATATTTGTTTAGAAATACCTCCTTGATTGGTTATTACGATAAATTGAAAGCCTTTATTTTTAAGTGAATCAAGTGCTTTAAATAAATTTGGTAAAATTTTAAATTTTTCTACTTGGTAGGTATAATCGCCTGGCTCAAAATTAATAACTCCATCCCTATCTAAAAAAACTACTTTATTCAAATCTATTCGCTTTAACTTATAAAATTATAAATAACTCGCTAAAAAGCTAACTTTCTGTTAATTTTTCGATGATTTTCTCTTTCTACGTTCTCTTTTCTTTTTCTTATCAGTACCTGTTCTGTTGTCTTTTTTGTTTTTGCTTTTAAAAATTTGCTGAAAAAGGTTATCTTCTTTAAAAGCTTCACAATCAATAGTATTTTCAAAATCAAAGACCGATTTCACCAAATAATTTAAGGCATTATCCTTTTCTATTTTCTTGTAAAAATTAGCCCAAATAGGTAATGCTGCACTTGCTCCTTGTCCGTAAACAATACTCGAAAAATGTACAAAAGGGTAATCTGCACCTACCCAAACTCCACCAATCCAATTAGGCGTAACTCCCATAAACCAAGCATCTTTCTGACTTTGAGTAGTTCCTGTTTTACCAGCGATAGCTCCTTTTATTCCATACCTACTTCTTAACCTGTTTGCAGTACCATTATTTACAACTCCTTGCATCATATTAATCATATCATGAGTAACTTCTTCGGGTATCACTTCTTTTTGTGCTATTTCTTGCTTAAAAAGAATCTTCCCACTGTTATCTGTTATTTGTGCAACAAATTGAGGATTAGAATAAATACCACTGTTTGCAAAAGCAGTATATGCTGAAACCAATTTTAACAAAGAGGTTTCTACCACTCCTAGTGCAATAGATGGAACTTCGGGAAATTCTTCATCTATACCCAGTTCATGAGCTAATTTTATTACATTTTTAATACCCGCATTCATACACAGCTTAACACTAATAGTGTTAATAGAATTCGCTAAAGCCCCAGCAATAGAAAACCTTCCCTCATAATTGTTATCGGAGTTTTTTGGCGACCAATTTTCATATTGCGTGTAAGTTACTGCCTGATTAGAAATGTAATCACAAGGTTTTTTACCACTAATTAATGCTTGAGCATAAATAATGGGTTTAAACACAGAACCCACTTGTCGTTTTGAAGTAACATGGTCATACTGACTTATCTTCATAGACGTTCCTCCTACCCATGCCATTATATCGCCAGATATTGGATTAATCACTAAAAATCCTGCTTGCAGCTGACTTAAGTTATAGATTATAGAATCTTTAGGAGAAATTAATGTATCTACTTCTCCTTTTGTGGTTGTTAAGGTTGTTGCAACAGCTACTTCAAATTGTTGTAGGGCTTCTTTTTCTGTTATTTTAGTTTTTATCAATGCTTTGTATCGATCAGATTTTTTAATAAGCTGTAAAACCGTTTTTGCTTGTTTTTCAAAAACTTTATTCCGTTTTAAATCTTTAGTTAATATCGGTTGCATTTCAGCTAAATGCTCTAAAACAGCTTCTTCTGCATACACTTGTAATTGGTAATTAATGGTTGTTTTAATGGTTAATCCATCGGTATATAAATTGTAAAAGCTGCCATCAGGTTTGGGGTATGTTTTTAACCATTCATCCAAATACTGCCTTAAATGTTCTCTAAAATGAGTCGCTTCTCCATTTTTATAGGTTAACAACTTGTAGTTTAGCTCTAATAGCAAATTTTGTAAACTATCTTTTTCTTCTAGAGATAAAAAATTATTAGCATATAATTGATGTAACACTACATTCCTTCTATCTAAAGAAGTTTCTGGGTGAGTTCGCGGATTAAAAATAGTAGGAGATTTTAACATTCCTATTAAAACAGCGGCTTCTTCTTGTTTAATGTCTTTAGGTGTGGTGGAGAAAAAACGTTCACAAGCAGTGCTTATTCCATAAGTATCTTCTCCAAAAGAAACCGTATTTAAGTACAGCATTAAGATCTCTTCTTTACTGTATAGGTTTTCCATTTTATTGGCAATAATGGATTCTCGCATTTTATTTACCGGCATGGTTAACACACCATAACTTTTTCTGCCAAACACATTTTTAGCCAATTGTTGACTCAATGTACTTCCCCCACCTTTGTTTTGCCCTAGTAAAATAGACTTAAACAGCACACGCATTAAACTAATTTGGTCAATGCCCTTGTGCTCGTAAAATCGAGAATCTTCTGTCGCTATTAATCCATTAATAATAATTGGTGAAACATCTTCATACTTTACATCTGTTCTGTTTTCTTGGTAATACCTACCTAATAACACACTGTCTGCTGAAAAAACCTGAGAAGCTTCGTAATTATTAATTTCTTGAAGCTCTTTATCTGTTGGTATTTCTCCAAAAACACCACCAGCTACTGCATAATAAAAAATAACCAATGCCAGCACACCCAACAACACCCCAGAAAAAAAAGTAATTAACGCAACCTTTATTTTTTTAAGCCAACTTAGCTTAAAAAACCAGACAACAGGTTGAATTATTTTTTTTAGCAATCTCACCATACAAAATTAGGAACTAATTTAGTTAAACGTAGAATTATAACTTTGGTTAAGATGATTACATTTAGGATAATATAAAGTGTATATGTACTTTTCAAGATATTGAAAAAACACTAAAACAATCCCATTACCTGAGCTACAAAATTAGAGAAAGCATTGGGTACAAAAATTAATACAAACAGAAAACCAAAAATTGCTCCCCAAGTGTGTGCATCATGTGCTACATTGTCGCTACTTTTTTTATCCATATATATTTCGTAAGCTAGATATAGTATACCAAAAACCAATGGTGGGATGCTTATCGGTATAAACATAATACCTATACCTCCTTGAAAAGGAATAAAAGCAATAGTAGCAAACAATACTGCCGAAACTGCTCCAGAGGCACCAACAGAATTATAATTGTAATTGTTTTTATGTTTAATAATTGCTGGTATGGTTGCCATGGCAATACCTCCAACATACAAAACAATGTAATAAACAATTCCTAAACCTTGTAAATTATTAATTAAAATGGTTTCTGCTAACTCCCCAAAAGAGTACAACACATACATGTTAAAAAGAAGGTGTAGTAGGTTGCTTTTATCATGAATAAAAGCATGGCTAAATATTCTGTACCATTCTTTATTATGAACAACTTTGTAAGGGTTAAAAACCAATTTGTTATAAATTTCTGGCTTACCGTTAGCCGATAGCGAAACAATAACAGTCGCAATAATGATGATTAAAGTAATTGATAAGCTCATTAAAATAGAGTCATTTGGTTATCCTCATCATCTTTTACCTCTTTAATCGTATTAGGTTTCGTTTTCTTTTCCTCTACTTTAGGTTTTTCCTCCTTATTAGTCATTTCCATATTTTCAGTCGTATCTTCTTCCTCCTCATTTTCTTCTTCCTCTTCTTCTTCAATCTCATCCTCCATTTCTTCATCAACCACAGCTTCATCGTCTATTTCAAGAATTTCTTCCTCCTCTTCTACTTCCTCAGCAACAGGTTCTTCGTAAGGAAATGGTTCTAATAAATCAATATTTTTCACTTTGTATTGTGATAAACGATTACCGATTGCTTTCATCCCTTTTATAGCAATAAATTCTTCTAAAGCTATGGTTTCATCGTCTCGTTGAGTGCCTTTTACTTTTGCAAATGTTAATTGTATTTGAGGAAGCCAATCTGTTGAAACAATTTCTAACTGAGAGTTTTCGTGTTCAGAAATAAACATTACCTTTTTATCCGTAGCTTCTGGTAAAAATCGCTTCACAAAATACTGCTCTTTTTCACCATCAAAATAAACTGCCGAGATTGGTTTTTTAGGATTCCATTTCTCAATCACAATCATGTCTTCCTCAAACTTGGTAAACAAATCAAATCCAGTCAACTGATATTCACCACTTTGCATAATGGTTAAAATTTTATCTTCCGCTTTAAATTGACCAATGTATTCTCCTCTTTCTTCCGAATTTAAGCGTTGTACGGTATCATCAAACCATATTTTACGAGCTGCTAATGTAGAAACTCCTTTTTCTCTCAGTTCTATTTTTGCTACTGGATATTTAGTAACTCTGTTACCTCCTGCAGCTCTACCTTTAATTGCTAACTCAGAAAAATCAAGTTCAAACTTTAGTTTTCTAACATTGGCTTTAGGTTTTAATTTAACCAACACTGTTTCTGCCTCTCCATTAGGATTGGCTGTAAACCATAATACCTTAGAATTAGCTGCTCCTTTTGTTAAAGGATATTCTTTGTCTCTTGTTATAGACGTTACAGCAAAACGTTTCATCATTGCTGGTCCATTTTTTCCATCCTCATAAATAAGGTTGTAAATGGTACGTTTATCACCTTTTTTCCAAACTCCTACATGAATAATGTTTTTTCCAAAAAATGCCTTTTGAGTCACTTTAGAAACCATCATCACCCCATCTTCTCTGATGACAATAACATCATCTATATCAGAACAATCTGCAACAAAATCGCTTTCGGTACGCTTTAAACCTGTACCAACAAAACCTTCTTCTTTATTGACATAAAGTTTCACATTGTTAACTGCTACTTTAGTAGCATCAATAGATTCAAAAGAACGTAATTCTGTTTTTCTTTCTCTTCCTGCTCCGTATTTTTTCTTTAGCTCTTTAAAGTAATCTATCGCATACTCCACCAAATTAGCTAAGTTGTATTTTACTTTTTCAATTTCATCTTCTAACGACAATAATTTTTCTTCCGCTTTTTCCGAATCATGCTTCGTGATTCTTCTCATTCTAATTTCTAGCAGTCGCTTAATATCATCATCAGTAATTGCTCTCACTAACTTTTTAATGAAAGGTTTTAACAATTCATGCGTTAATTCTATTGCCTCTTCATAACCTAAACCATGAAGTTTAACATAGATTTTATTCTCAATAAATATTTTCTCTAAAGAAGAAAAATGCCACTGTTCTTCCAATTCACCTTTACGGATTTCTAACTCTAACTTTAACAAGGCTAAGGTTCGCTCTGTAGAAAGCTTTAACATGTCATTTACCCCAATAAATTTTGGCGTATCATCTTCAATTATACCTGCATTTGGAGAAATAGAAACTTCGCAATCTGTAAAAGCATATAAAGCGTCAATCATCTTATCTGGAGATTCTCCAGGAGTAATATGAATTAATATTTCTACATGTTCAGCGGTATTATCCTCAACTTTTTTAATTTTAATTTTACCTCTTGAATTTGCCTTAATAATAGATTCTATCAACTTATCTGTAGTTGTTCCAAAAGGAATCTCCGTTATTTTAAGCGTTTTTTTGTCTTCTAAAACAATTCTTGCTCTTACCTTAATTCGTCCTCCTCTCAATCCATCATTGTAAGCAGAAACATCTGCCATACCTCCTGTTAAAAAATCAGGGTAAATGGTTACTTTTTTACCTTTCAATACCGAAATTGAACCATCAATTAGCTCATTAAAGTTATGGGGTAAAATTTTACAAGCCAACCCAACAGCAATACCTTCTACACCTTGGGTTAATAATAAAGGAAACTTTACGGGCAAAGTATCTGGTTCTTTATTTCTTCCATCATAAGAAGTTAACCAATTGGTTGTTTTTGCATTAAAAACTACTTCTAATGCAAATTTGGTTAACCGTGCTTCAATGTACCTTGGAGCTGCAGCTCTATCACCTGTATAAATATTTCCCCAGTTTCCTTGGCAATCTATTAATAAATCTTTTTGACCAACTTGTACCAACGCATCTCCAATAGAAGCATCTCCATGCGGATGGTACTTCATGGTATTACCAATAATGTTCGCTACTTTGTTGTAACGCCCATCATCCATTTCTTTCATAGAATGTAAAATTCTACGTTGAACTGGTTTTAATCCATCATAAATATGTGGTACAGCTCTTTCTAGAATTACGTAAGAAGCATAATCTAAAAACCATTCTTGATACATTCCAGAAACCTGAATAACATTTTCTAAGCTACTCTCTTGGCTACTTTCACCCTCAAATTCTTCGTCTCTTTCTATGTTTTCTTCTTCGCTCATACTTATTACATCAAATTAAAACGAATTGGAATTGCGTATTGTACTTTTACTGGTTTATCTCCCATATAACCTGGCTCCCATTTTGGCATTCTTTCTACAATCTCCTTGGCTTTCTTATCTAATTTTTCATCCTCACCATCTATCACTTGCACATTAATAATAGAACCATCTGTATCAATAGTAAACCCAACATTAATTGGGACAAATTGATTTTTATGTTTTTTTAAAAATGCTGCTTTATCAAAGTCAGATGGCAACATTACATTATTATCCAAATAAGCATAAAAAGCATTATCTCCACCCGGAAATTGTGGCATTTTTTGTTTAATAGCCTTTTTTTCTTTTACAGAATTATCTGCAGTTTGCTGTGCAATACTTGATAAATTAAAAATTACCAAGAGCAATATTGTTAAATTAAACTGTTTCTTCATTTGCTAATTCTTCTTCTACAATGTCTTTTTCTACTTTTAAATTTTCTATAATAAATTGTTGTCTATCTGGTGTATTTTTACCCATGTAAAAATCTAGTAATTTTTGTATAGGTGTATCTTGACCAATAACTACAGGCTCTAATCGAATATCTTTACCAATAAAATATTTAAACTCTCCTGGTGAAATTTCTCCTAATCCTTTAAATCGAGTGATTTCTGGTTTACCTTTTAATTCTGCAATCGCATCTCTACGTTCTTGTTCAGAATAACAATAAATGGTTTTAGATTTATCTCTAACTCTAAACAATGGTGTTTCTAGCACATATAAATGCCCATTTTTAATTACATCTGGAAAAAACTGCAAAAAGAAAGTAATCAATAACAAACGAATGTGCATCCCATCCACATCGGCATCAGTAGCAATTACAATGTTGTTGTATCTAAGGTCCTCAATACTTTCTTCGATGTTTAAAGCAGCTTGAAGTAGGTTAAACTCTTCGTTTTCGTAAACTATCTTTTTTGTTAATCCATAACAGTTTAAAGGCTTTCCTTTTAAACTAAATACTGCTTGTGTATTTACATCTCTTGATTTGGTAATAGAACCTGATGCTGAATCTCCCTCCGTAATAAATAAGGTGCTTTCTAATTGCCGTTCACTTTCTTTTGCATCGTTAAAGTGAGTCCTACAATCTCTCAGTTTTTTATTGTGTAAAGAAACTTCTTTTGCTCGTTTTTTAGCTAAACTCTTAATGCCTGCCATGTCTTTACGCTCACGTTCAGACTGCATTATTTTACGCTGTAAAGCTTCGGCAACTTCAGGGTTTTTATGTAAAAAATTATCTAACTCTCTTTTTAAGAAATCAGTTATAAATGCTCTCATCGAAGGTCCGTTAGGACCAACTTCCGTAGAACCAAGCTTTGTTTTTGTTTGTGATTCAAAAACTGGCTCCATCACTCTCACACTAATTGCTGCAACAATTGAGGACCGAATATCCGAAGCATCATAGTCCTTACCATAAAACTCACGAATAGTTTTTACAATTGCAGCTCTAAATTCTCCTTGGTGCGTTCCACCTTGTGGAGTATATTGTCCGTTAACAAAAGAGTAGTACTCTTCTCCGTAAGATTCTGTATGTGTAATTGCAACTTCAATATCTTCACCATTCAAATGAATAATTGGATATATAGGATCGTTAGATAAGTTTTGTTTTAACAAATCTTTTAATCCATCTTCCGAATGGATTTGCTCTCCATTAAAATTTAAAGTTAAACCTGTGTTTAAGAAAGCATAGTTCCACAACAATTTTTCTACATATTGTGAACGATATTGGTAGTTTTTAAAAATTTCTTCATCTGGAACAAAAGTCATTTTTGTTCCTTTTCTTAAAGAAGTTTTTTCTATTGCTGAATCAATGGTCAGATTTCCTCTTTCAAACTCTGCTTTTTTAATTTCTCCATCTCTAATCGCTTCCACTCTAAAATAGCTCGACAAAGCGTTTACTGCTTTTGTTCCTACACCATTTAATCCTACTGACTTTTGAAAAGCTTTGCTATCGTACTTTCCCCCAGTATTCATTTTAGAAACACAATCAATCACTTTCCCTAAAGGAATCCCCCTTCCATAATCTCTAACTTTTACAACCTTATCTTTAATACTGATATCAATGTTTTTACCATGACCCATGGCATATTCATCAATAGAGTTATCGATAACTTCTTTTAATAAGATATAAATTCCATCGTCATAAGCTGCACCATCTCCCAACTTCCCAATATACATTCCCGGTCTTAGTCGGATGTGTTCCTTCCAATCTAATGAACGTATATTGTCTTCACTATAAACTACTTCTTCAGCCATAAAAATTTTGAACTTCTATTTTTAGAATGCTAAAATTAGTAATAAAACACACTAACAAAATTGCTTAACAACAAACGTTATCAAGGTTTTATTAACAAAACCTCCCCTCTAAAAAGAGTGGATTGAGGGGTGTGTATCTTTTACTTTAAAAATATAATGTTCAATTTCTTTTAAAACATTATTTATATCCATCATTACTTCATTATCATCAAATCTTAAAACTGTTATACCTAAACTATTTAAGAACTTTTCTTTTTCTAAATCTTTATCCAATATATCTTCAAAATTGTGACTATAGCCATCAACCTCTATTGCCAATGATAATTTGTTGCAGAAAAAATCTAGTATATAATTACCTACTGGTTTTTGTCTAGTAAATTTATATCCATAAAATTGTTTGTTCTGTAATTCTTTCCAAAGCTTTATCTCTGCTTTAGTTGAATTATTTCTCAATTTCCTAGCTAATTCTTTTAGTTTTGAATGATAGACTATTTTCATATGACAACACCTCCCTAGCCCTCCTTTTTAGGAGGGAAATCAAGTTACTTCCCTTCTAAATTTTGAATACGTGATTTCAGGTCTTTTAATTCTATTCCAACACTTCTCATTAAATTTAAAATATTAGCTGGGTTTATCTCATCCTCTTCGTATTGACCAATACATAAATTCAATTTGAATTGCCAAATTTCTAACACATCTGATAAGTGCAATAAATAAGGTTGATAAACTTTATTATCTGAAGAAAGTGTTAGATAACCATCGTCTAACTTACTTGTAAAAACACGTTTATATACTAACCCTTCATTTCTAGTCAAAATAATATAACACCAATTGTTTTTAACTTGCTTCACACTCTCTAAATATTCACCAACTACCACATCACCGTCTTTTACCCATGGATGCATTGAATCTCCCTTAATAGGAAATGCTCTATGTTTACCTGTTGGTAGAAAATTTAAACTCATAATAGGCAGATTAGCAACGTATTCAGTATCTGAATAACCTTGCAAATACCCAGCAGAGGCTTCTTTAGTAACTACTTCTATTACATCATTGTTATTTTCATCAACACGCATAGGAAAGAGTACTCGCTGATTCCCTATATCAATAAAAGCGTCATCTTCCCCTAATGTTAAATCGTTTTTTACTAAAGCATCTATTGGTATTTTAAAAAAATTAGACAGCTCAATTAATGTATCTATTGGTGGCTCAGAACGACCCTCTTCATAAGAACCTACTCTAGATTTAGATATTTCTAACTCTGAAGAAAATTGTTCTTGAGTTAAGCCTTTAAGACTTCTTAAGTGCTTAATATTTTGTGCTATTTTTCCCATAACTACAAATATAAGTCAAATAATCTATTTTTTGTAGTTATTTTTGAAATAAATTTTAAATATCCTTAATTATGGACTTAAACATGAAAGGCAGAGGCAGCCAAATACAAGTTAAAAATAAATTTTTACAAAACGAATATAAGGTTGAGCACATTGAAGGTGTTGATATTCCTTATTTAGAAAATACCAAAACTCAATACATTAAAGAACATCCTAAAAAAATAGTGAACAAGGTTTATAGCCCAACTGTTCCTTTTGTTTATTCCATGAATCCTTACCAAGGTTGTGAACATGGCTGTGTTTACTGTTATGCTCGTGAAAGCCATCAATATTGGGGTTATGGTGCTGGATTAGATTTTGAACGCAAAATTATTTACAAACCTGATGCACCAAAATTATTAGCACAACAATTTAATAGTAGAAATTGGGTAGTTAGCCCTATTATGCTTTCAGGAAATACCGATTGCTACCAACCTATTGAACGAAAATTACAAATAACTAGAGAACTTTTAAAAGTTTGTTTAAAATATAAACACCCTGTTAGTATTCTAACTAAAAACTCTTTAATACAAAGAGATATTGATATTTTAACTGAACTCGCCAAACTAAACTTAGTACATGCTTCATTAAGCATTACTTCTTTTGATAATAAATTAAGAAGCGTTTTAGAACCAAGAACTGCTTCTGTGGAGAAAAAATTAGAAACTTTAGAATTACTGACCGCCAACAACATTCCAACAGGAGTGATGGTTGCCCCGATAATACCAGGCTTAAACAGTCATGAAATTCCGACAATCGTTAAAAAAGTAGCAGAACTTGGAGCTTTGTCTGTTGGTTATACCACTGTTCGTTTAAATGGTGAGATTGCTGAAATTTTTGAAAATTGGATAAGGACTACTTTTCCTGATAGAGCTGACAAAGTATTAAATCAGATTAAAGAAATAAATGGAGGTAATTTACATAGTAAAGGTAAAAACCGAATGAAACTACATGGTGAAACTGCTTTAATGATTAAAAATATGTTTAAAATAGCACGTCAAAAACATTTAAAAAACAAAGGTTTCCCTGAATATGATTTAACTGTTTTTTGTAGACCAAATCAGCAAATGAAGTTGTTTTAAAATAAAAAAGCCCTGCTAATTTTTTAGCAGGGCTTGAGTTTTGAGTTATTTTCAATAAACTTATTGTTTAATCACTTTATAAATATTGTGTTGGTTGTTAGTTTCTATTTTTAAGAAATAAACACCTTTAGCATTGTTAGTGATATCAATAACAGCATTATTATTAGTTACGTTGTTTGCTTGATAAACTACTTTTCCATCAATAGATGTTAACGTGAAATTAACTGCTGTAGTAATAGCTCCTAAATTAACATTAATCACATTGTTAGCTGGATTAGGGAAAACATTAACTCCTGATAAAC
>JBBKXK010000016.1:0-67376 GCA_037969435.1 Vicingaceae bacterium | reverse complement strand
ACTACTTGCGTACAAGTAATAGTGTTAGAAGAAGCATCTGTTGATGTCCATGTTACTGTTGTGTTTCCTATTGGGAAACTTACAGGTGCATTGTTGGTAATTGTTGGTGTTCCACAATTGTCTGTTCCTGTTGCTGTTCCTATAGATGCTGTTGATGTACATTGACCTGCATCTGTATTAATTGTTATTGCTCCTGGACATGTAATCGTTGGATTCTCCACATCTGTTACTGTTACTACTTGTGTACAAGTTATTGCATTAGAAGCCCCATCAGTAGAAGTCCAAGTTACTGTTGTGTTACCAATAGGAAAACTAGCTGGTGCATTGTTAGTAATTGTTGGTGTTCCACAATTATCAGTTCCTGTAGCTGTTCCTATAGAAGCAGTAGATGTACATTGACCTGCATCTGTATTTATTGTTATTGCTCCTGGACATGTAATCGTTGGTGCTTCAGCATCAACTACTGTTACTGTGAATGAACAAGTAACTGTCCCAAATGCATTGGTTGCACTAAATGTATTTGTAGTAGTTCCTAAAGGAAAAGTTGATCCACTTGGTAAACCTGCTGTTTGAGTTGTTGTTACGGGTGCTCCTGCATAAGAAATTACCACTTGACCATCTCCATTCTGAAATCCTTGAGTATGTGTAACACTAGTTGCAGTAAGGTCTGTATAACTACTTCCTCCTCCAGCTCCTCCAAAACAAGATCCACCACCACCGTAATAACCAGATCCTCCACCTCCACCTCCAGCACAATCGCCAGATCCATTTCCACCTATACCAAGTTGTCCTGCAGTTGTATAAGTTGGACAAGTACAACATGCAACACCAGCTATACCTCCAGCTGAAGGTGTCCCTCCTTTTCCTCCAGAGCTTGGCCAACCTGTCCATGGAGTACCAGCAGCACCCGTTAGTCCTCCACCGTTACCACCATTATATGAACTAGTGCCGGTTGTGCCTCCTGCTCCACCTCCACCACCTGAAACAACAATTCTGTCATTTAAAGTTGTTCCGTTTAATCTAATATCTGTAGCCCCCCCACCAGTTCCTGATGTACCGCATGTAGAATATGAGTAAACACCACCTCCGCCATCAAATGGATCAACAGGTTGATTTAATGAATTTATACCTTGTTTTCCTACATAAATATTTAATGTAGAACCAGGGGTTACAGCTATTGTACCTTGCACTCTTCCTCCATTTCCACCAAGAGCTGTAGATTGATCTCCTCCTTTTGCTCCTCTAACATCAAAATCTATAGAAGTTACTCCAGAAGGAACGACCCAAGTTTGTAAAGCTCCTGTATAATTAAAAGTTTGAGAGCCTGCTGAACAAGCATCATTACCAATTGGTGCGGTATAAGTTACAATAGCATCGCAATTACCTGCATCATTATTTACAGTAATATTTGTAGGGCATACAATTGTTGGGCATTGAGCACTTGCTGTAAACCCAGTAAAAGAAGCTAAAATGCCTAATGTTATTTTAAATATATATTTCTTCATTTCAAATTTAGTTTAAAATTGTTTTTATTGAAAAATCATTAAATGATTGATTTTCCTTAATAGGTATTAATAATGAATGATTAAAAAATAAAGTAGAACTTAATTTATCTATAGATTCATTTTGATCTTGTATAAGAAATTTATTTTCGATAGAAATATTCCAATTGAAATTCAAAGTTGTATTTGTGGTATTTTCAAATTTCACTTTAAGATGAGGATTTCCAGCAATATAATTTGTTGAAAAGTAAATATTTATCCCATTTTCGCTTTTCATCATCACCCAATTATCTGAGTTTTCAATAGCAATTTCTGCTTTAGCTGGATTATTAGCAATTACACTAATTGCTGAACTTCCTAATACAAAAACTGCAATAATTAATTTTAGCATGTAGTTTGATTTCATAGTAAATAGTTTAATTTTTTGAGCCTCTAATGTATATAATTAAAATGAAAGTTTGATTAATAAACTCATGGCTTTTTTAATAAGTTATTAATTTTAATTTTAAATCTCTATTTTAGCTTCATACTAAATGAACTCCAACCAAACCATAAAAGAGATATATGATGAACACAGTGGTTTAGTTTACAACTTATGTTTAAATTACCTACAAAACACAGAAGATGCTGAAGAAGTAACTCAAGATGTTTTTGTAAAAGTATTTAATAAGCATGGTAATTTTAATGAACAATCAAGTTTAAGAACTTGGATTTATAAAATTACCGTTAATCAATGTTTGGATTTTTTAAAAGCTAAAAAACGTAAAAAGCGTTTTGGGTTTGTTATTCCTATTTATGATAATAGTGAGAGTTTATCATACAGTGACTTTAAGCACCCTGGAGTTTTATTAGAACACCACGAAGCCACAGAAAATTTACTAAAACAAATCAACGAATTGCCACACAATCAAAAAACAGCTTTATTACTTAAAGCCATTGATGAGTTATCTCAAAAAGAGATTGCAGTTATTATGGAGCTCTCAGAAAAAGCAGTAGAATCGCTTTTATCAAGAGCAAAATATAATTTAAAAGAAAAAATTAACGAAGGAAATAAAAATTAATGTCGTCTAAGAGTATGGAAACAAAGAACAAAATGTTAGAACCATTAAAGCACATACAAAAAGTAGCTCCTGCCTCGGATTTATTTTCTAAAATAGAAAATAGAATAAATGAAGAGCAGTTAAATAAAATGTCATTAGGAAAACTAATGGCTGCTTGTGCTGTAATAATCATTTTAATAGCTAGTAATTCTTTTATCATTAATAAAGAATTAAAAACTAACAAGTCTTCGTCAGACTTAACTGAAACTTTTGGTATTAATACTTCTAATCAACTTTACCATGAATAAAATAAGAGTTTTATCTATAGCCGTAGTTTTGTTGATACTATTAAATATAGGATTAATCGTTGTTATTTCTCTTAACAAACCTCCACATCCAAATCACCCTAAAGGAAATTTAGGCCCTAAAAACATTATTATTGAACGTTTACATTTTGATGCAACACAAGTTGTTGCCTATGAAAATTTAATTATTCAACATCAAGAAACTATCCAGAGCAAAGAAGATCAATTAAGGACAGCTAAAGAAAAATTATACACTTTATTAGCAGTTGACAATCAAACTGAAAAGGTAGTTTTAATTGATAAAATCAATAGTATTCAAAAAGAGATTGAAGAGATTCATTTCAATCATTTTTTAGACATTAAAAAACTTTGTAAGGAAAACCAATTAAAAGATTACACAGAATTAACAAATGAATTGGCTCGTTTATTTTCTCCTCACCCAATGCCAAAAAGGTAGTAATGAAGCATTCTGTTTTTTCACTCTTAATGCTGTTTAATTGTACTGTTTTGATGAGTCAAAATAACGCTAAAGAAGTGCTTGTAACTATAGAACCTTTATTAAATAAGCATATTCTTATCTTAGAAAAAGAAAGCAGTGATTTCAAAACAATTACCAATCTAAAATTCTATTTAACCAATTTTTCATTCTCAAAAAATGGAGCAACTATTTGGACAGAAAAAGACAGTCATCACTTAATAGATGCTTCCAATCCTTCGTCATTAACAATTAAACTTAATTCTGATAATTTAGATTTTGATGAAATTCATTTTTTATTAGGAACCGACAGTTTAACGAATGTGTCTGGAGTAATGGGTGGAGATTTAGATCCCACTAAAGGAATGTACTGGGCTTGGAATAGTGGTTACATCAACTTTAAATTAGAAGGGAAAAGTAAAGGAACAGCTTTTGAATTTCATTTGGGAGGTTACTCTCCTCCTACCGTTCAAACAATCAACTTAGCCACTAATAAAAACAACATAACTATTAATATAGATGTTGCTGATTTTTTAAATACAATCGATTTAAGTAAACAAGCCAAATTAATGTCTCCTGGAAAAGAAGCTCAACACCTATCGAAAATAGCTAGCAGCCTTTTTTACATCAATGAGTAAAAATAGCATCATAGCAATTTTAAGCTTATTTGCTTTTTTAGGGTTAGCAATGTTTTACCCTTCTTCCACAACACCCATCAAAACAACTTACCCATCATATTGGCCAAAACCAACTTACGATTTTAGCAAAAACCCACTAACACAAGAAGGAATTGATTTAGGTAGAAAATTATTTTACGACCCTATTTTATCGTCAGACAGTTCTATTTCTTGTAGCAACTGTCATTTATCGTTTACTGCATTTACACATGTAGATCATGCATTAAGCCATGGTGTTAACGATAGTATTGGAACTAGAAATTCGCCATCATTAATGAATTTAGCTTGGCACACTTCTTTTATGTGGGATGGAGCTGTTAATCATTTAGATGTTCAGGGGTTAGCTCCAATTAGTCATCCTGCAGAAATGAATGAAGACATTAATAATGTAATTAAAAAATTACAACGAAACTCCTATCCCAGCTTATTTTTTAAAGCTTTTGGAGATAGCAATATTACTGGAGAACATTTACTCAAAGCCATCTCTCA
This sequence comes from Vicingaceae bacterium, assembly GCA_037969435.1. Taxonomy (GTDB): domain Bacteria; phylum Bacteroidota; class Bacteroidia; order Flavobacteriales_E; family Vicingaceae. The sequence continues at coordinate 62,888 of JBBKXK010000016.1, read as the reverse complement.
ATTTGAGTTAACATTAATTTCGTGTAATTCGAAATACGATAGTGTAATGCAAAAACAAACTGTATTTAATTCTCAAGAAGCAAACGGATACAAACTGTTTAAACAAAATTGTGCAAGTTGCCACACAGAACCATTTTTTACCAATCATCAATTTGAAAACAATGGGTTATTTATCGATACCCTATTAAATGATTATGGTAGGTATAACATTACTAAAAACCCTAATGATTCTTTAAAATTTAAAGTCCCTACTTTACGAAATATTGAATTTTCGTTCCCTTATATGCACGATGGACGTTTTAAAAATTTATCAGAAGTTTTAAAACATTATACCAAAAACATAAATCATTCTACAACTTTATCAAATCATTTAAAAAATCCAATCACATTAACATCGAATGAAAAAGTTGATTTAACTACTTTTTTATTGACACTTACAGATAAAAATTTCTTGTTCAACAAAAATAACTCCTTCCCTAACGAACTTTTTCACCCAACAGAGAAGGATTAACAATTAAATATCGTCTAATAAAACAAAGTAACAACTATGAAAAAAATAATCTTATTAGCTTCCATTTTAATTTTCGAATTAGGTGTGAAAGCACAAACAAATCCAGCAATAATTAATTGGCTACAAAACACATCAGTTACTGCTCGTCATTATGTAAATGGAAACCCTACTCCTATTAATGATGCTGATTTAGTAAATGTTCAGTTAGTACAATACAATACAACACATTCTTATGTTACAGCTACTGGCCTGCCAGCTTATATTTCTGGTCCTTTTTTAGATGGCAACCCATCTTTGGCAACAGCTCAGAACTCAATATTTAAAGTGCCTTTAGCTCCAGTACAAAACTTGGGAACTTTAGTTGAAACAACCCCTGGAAACATTGGTGTTTTTATTAATGGGGTAGCTTTATTTGATTGGCGTGATGGAGTTTCTTGGGATCCTTCAACTTCGGCATTATGTGGCGGACCAGGAAACCCTATGTGCACAGGTGGACCTATGGCTAGTTTTGATTGGAACAGAGATGCTATACCAGCAGAAATGGGTGGTTTTGATTGTTCTAAAGCACACCCTGCTATGGGTAATTACCATCACCACCAAAATCCAAGTGCTTTTAAATTAGATTTAGTAGTATTATCTAATATTTGTAATACTTACGATGCTGATGGATTATATGCTATTGATAGTACAGTGCACTCTCCTTTATTAGGGTTTGCTTATGATGGTTTCCCTATTTACGGAGCTTATGCTCATAAAAACACAAACGGAACCGGAGGAATTGTTAGAATGAAATCTTCTTATGCTAAAAGAAATATAACCGTTAGAAATACTGACCCTCTTGGGAATCCTTGTACTACAGGTCCAACAGTAAGTACTACTTATCCTATTGGTTATTTTAGAGAAGATTATGAATTTATAACACCTACTGCAAGTGATGAGTTAGATGTTCACAATGGTAGATTTTGTGTAACACCTGAATATCCTGCTGGAACTTATTGCTATTTTACAACAGTTGATGAAAATTGGAATTCAGCTTACCCTTATGTTGTAGGACCAACTTTTTATGGAACTATCGTAGTAAGTACAGTTACTACTGTGCCTGCAGGAACAACAACTTACAATCCTACTACTGGTATTACTGATACAGAAATTGAAAACGTTGAAATTAATATTTACCCTAACCCTGCAAACGATTATATAATTATGCAGTTTAACGGTTTAGTTAAAGAAAATATTAATGTTGAAATGTATGACATTGCTGGTAAGTTGATACAAAACACAGTAATATACCAAGGAAGTACAATTGCCAACATAGATACTCGTTCACTTTATAGCGGACAATACATCTTACGTTTTGTTTCTGGCAACCAAACAGTAGTTAAAAAAGTAGTTATTGCCAAAGATTAATTTTTTAAAGTTTAGTTTAATTCAAAAAGAGGAGTTCGAAAGAGCTCCTCTTTTTTAGTTTAAATATTGAGGTAATTTAATATTCACTTTAATTCCATTCGATTTGAAAAAATTCTCAACCAACTCTTTATCTTCATCTTTCCAAATACTTATAGATATTGATTTATATTTTTTATTAACTTCATAATATAATTTATAAGAATTATTTTCTCCTGGTCCATTTGAGGGATTAAAAACCTTACATGAATTTAAAGAGATTTCTTCAAATCTTTTTTGGAACCGAAAAGGTCTCTTTATTATGATTTTGCCGTCATAAATCAATTTTAAAACCCATATTTTACTCAAGAATAGAAAAGAAAATACGACTACAATTAAATAATATAAATAAGTTGAATCATTATAAATACCATTTCCAATGAGAAATATTAAAAAAAGAGAAATCAAAACAATATGAAACCTTGAATCAGTCATTTTTGATTTATAGATTAATCTCATCTTATTTACTTTTTCCCGAAGGAAATATTTTACTGATTGCACTAAAGTTAGATGAAGGTTTTTGAGTAAAAACACCTTGGTTGGTATCTTTAATTTCTTCAACTGAATAAAAGGCATTTGGATTATTACTTTTTATTATTTCTATTACTGTTCTTACATTTTTACGCTTTACAATGGTAAAAATCATTTTAACAGCTCCCGAACCACCTTCAGCATCTACAACAGTTACCCCATAGTTATCTGCTCTTAGCTGATTAATCAATATATCACTATTCTTGCTTGTTATTATTCTAACTACTTGTAAGCCTAAAGCTAATTTTTCTTCAATTCTTAACCCTACATAAGTACCTGCTGCAAAACCTCCTGCATAAGCGATATAACAAACCCAATTGGAAAGATTTTGCATAACTTGTGCTACCACAACTATCCATATTAACACTTCAAAAAAACCTAAGATAGGAACAATTTTTCTAAACCCTTTAGATATAAATACATGTCTTAATGTACCTAAACTAACATCAGTTAAACGAGAAAAAAATATGATAAGAGGTAAAACTATCCAACTGAAATAATCAAAGTTGGCAAATATGGTCATTATCATTGTTTACACATTAAATCTAAAGTGCATAATGTCTCCATCTTCAACTACATACTCCTTACCTTCAACTCCCATTTTACCAGCATCTTTACAAGCTGTTTCTGAGCCTAAAGTTGTAAAATCGTTGTATTTAATAACTTCTGCTCTAATAAACCCTTTTTCAAAATCAGTATGTATAACTCCAGCTGCTTGTGGAGCTGTCATTCCTTTTTTAATTGTCCAAGCTCTAACTTCTTTAACTCCTGCAGTAAAATAAGTATCTAACTTTAACAAACGGTAAGCTGCTCTAATCAATACATTAACTCCTGCTTCTTTTAACCCTAAATCAGATAAAAACTCTTGACGTTCTTCATAAGTTTCTAATTCAGCAATATCAGCTTCAATTTGAGCACCTATCATTATTACTTCAGCATTTTCGTCTTTTACAGCTGCTTTAACCGCTTCTACATATTGGTTACCACTAACTACAGAACCTTCATCTACATTGCAAACATATAATACAGGCTTATTGGTTAGTAAATGAGAATCTTTAATAAATAAAAATTCTTCTGCTGTCACATCTACTGTTCTTCCAGATTTTCCAGCTTCTAAAGCAGTTTCATATCGTTTTAATACTTCTTGTTCTTTTACCGCAGCTTTATCTCCAGTTTTCACTTTACGAACAATTCCTTCTAATTTTTTCTGAACAGTTTCTAAATCTTTTAACTGTAATTCAAAATCAATTACTTCCTTATCATTTACTGGATTCACTTTTCCATCCACATGCACCACATTCCCATCATCAAAACATCTTAACACATGAATAATGGCATCAGTTTCTCTAATGTTGGCTAAAAATTTATTTCCTAACCCTTCTCCTTTACTTGCTCCTTTTACCAATCCGGCAATATCAACAATCTCTATGGTTGTTGGCACCACTCTTTCTGGTTTCACCAACCCTTCTAACTTCTCCAATCGATCATCTGGCACAGTAATTACCCCAACATTTGGTTCTATTGTACAAAAAGGAAAATTTGCCGATTGTGCTTTTGCATTAGACAAACAATTAAACAAGGTAGATTTACCAACATTAGGAAGTCCTACAATACCACATTTTAACGCCATAACTTAATTCATTTTTAAGGCGGCAAAGATATGTTATTAATTTGAATTAAGTTTCTAACAATTGTAGACTAATAATATATTCTCTCTAAAAAATTCAAAAGCAAAGTTTTAATTAATTTTGGCACTGTTAATGATAAAACATTTACCCAAATAAAAATAGATGGCTGGAGAAAGTAAAGCTCAATTAATTATCTACAACATTTTAAACCCTTTAATACAGCTTTTTGCAAAGCTTGGAATTACACCAAATATGATAACCACTTTTGGTTTAATCTTAAACATTGTTGCAGCTATTATTTTTATAATTGGTGCTGAAATGGATGACAGAACCAATATGACTTATGTTGGTTGGGGAGGGTTTACCATTTTAATTGCCGGTTTATTTGATATGATGGATGGCCGTTTAGCCAGAATTGGAAACATGCAAACTTCATTTGGTGCTTTTTACGACTCGGTAATTGATAGGTATAGCGAATTAATTATGTTTTTAGGAATTTGTTATTTTTTAATTGCTCAACACTACTTTTTAAGCTCATTATTTGCTTTTATTGCATTAATAGGTTCTATGATGGTTAGCTATACTAGATCCAGAGCAGAAGGATTAGGCATTGATTGTAGTGTTGGAATGATGCAACGCCCTGCTAGAGTTGTAATCATTGGTGCTTCTGCTATGTTTTGTGGAATTACTTATTATTTTTTAGGGCATTTTTCTTTTAAAATTGCTGGAGATTCTTTCACAATTTTTGAGACTGTATCTATATTTACATTACCTGTTGCATTTGTCGCAATCATGTCAAACATCACTGCTTTTCAACGTTTAGAGCATTGCAGGAAAGAATTGAATAAAAGAGACAATGCTAAATAGAATTTTATCCATATCATTTCTATTACTAATTGTTTTAGGAAACTCTAAATTTTCATTAGCACAAACAGGCGAAGAACGTTTAAAAGTTTTTGATGATAGAACAGTTCCTGATGATCCCAATGTAATGTTCTATTTACATAAAAATACCAATCCAAATGCAATTGTATATGCACTTAGATTAGGTGCTGATGGAAAAATTGATCCTAAAGAACCTATGGAAGTTTTTTGGAGAAGATACCAAGAAGATGGTAGAAAAATGAAATTACGTTGGTTAGAAAAAACCTTTGCTTTTGATTTTAAAATTAAAGCCGTTTCTTCAAAACCGAACACTTATGAGTTTAGCTTAATTGCTTTAAAAGACAAAAAGCTTTATGTTACGCAAAACAAAAAAGGTGAACCAGAAGTAGCAACAACCATTAATGGCCAAATTGCTCGTTTAGAAAAAGTGTACCTAACGGTAGATGACACTAAAACCATGCAAGATGTATTGTCAATGGAGCTTTTTGGCAAAGACTTTAAAACTGGTAAATTAGTTTACGAAAAAATCGTTAACAAATAAGTCTGTTCCAACCTCATTTCTATTTTTAACACATATATAAATTGTTGTTTAATAATCCCATTATACTATAAGTAATTATTATATTTGCCCCTTTAAAACGTCTAAATAAAAATAACAATATGAAACAAGATATAGCTAGTGCTGAAGGAAAATTAGGGATATTACTGCCAGGTTTAGGAGCAGTTGCTACTACCTTAATAGCTGGAGTTTACGCTGTAAACAAAGGTATTTCCAAACCAATTGGTTCTACTACACAAATGGGAACAATTAGAATTGGTAAAAGAACTGAGGATTATACTCCTTTAATCAAAGATTTTATTCCATTGGCTGACATCAGCAAAATAGCTTTTGGTGGTTGGGATATATTTGAAGACAATGTTTATCAATCAGCTCAACATGCTGGCGTTTTAGACCGTTATTTATTAGAGCAATTGCAACCAGAATTAGAAGCTATCAAACCAATGAAAGCTGTTTTTGATAAAAAGTATGTAACTAAATTAGAAGGTACTTATTACAAATCAGGTGCTAACAAAATGGATTTAGCAGACCAATTAAGACAAGACATTAGAGATTTTAAAGTTAAAAATAATTGCGATAGATTAGCAATGGTTTGGACAGCCTCTACAGAAATATATATTGAAGAAAGTGCTGTACACCAAACAATAGAAAGTTTGGAAGAAGGAATGCGTAACAATGATGAAAACATCCCTTCTAGTATGATTTATGCTTACGCAGCAATTATGGAAGGTGTACCTTATGCAAATGGTGCTCCTAACTTATCGGCTGATATACCAGCTTTAATTGCTCTTGCTAAACAAAAAAATGTACCTATTTGTGGTAAAGATTTTAAAACTGGACAAACATTAATGAAAACAATTTTGGCTCCTGGTTTAAAAACGCGTTCATTAGGTATTTCTGGATGGTTTTCTACTAATATCTTAGGAAACAGAGATGGCGAAGTTTTAGATGACCCTGCAAGCTTTAAAACAAAAGAAATGTCTAAACTAAGTGTTTTAGACAGTATTTTGGAGCCAGAAAAAAATCCAGACTTATACAAAGATTTATACCACAAAGTTAGAATTAACTATTACCCACCTCATGGTGACAATAAAGAAGGTTGGGATAACTTAGATATCTTTGGATGGTTAGGTTACAAAATGCAAATTAAAGTGGATTTCTTATGTAGAGATTCTATATTAGCAGCACCATTAGTTTTAGATTTAGCTATCTTTTTAGACTTAGCTTCTAGAGCTAACATGAGTGGAATTCAAGAATGGTTGTCATTCTTCTTTAAAGCTCCTCAAACACCTAACAAAAACATGCAGCCTTTACACGATATCTTTAAACAAGAAATGAAATTAAAGAATACCTTACGTTATTTACAAGGTGCTGATTTAATTACTCATTTAGGATTAGATTACGAAGAGGAAGTAAAAGAAAAAGTATAAGCTTTATATTCACACATTAACATAACTAAGCTGTTATTTCTATGAAATAGCAGCTTTTTATTTATTTTTACACCGATGAAATTTACTTACAAACTATTAGCTACAGCTTTTGGTGCCGGATATTCTCCTTTTGCTCCTGGTACAGCTGGGGCAATTGTAGGTTGTATATGCTTATGGTTGTTTGAAAAATACAACCTTATTTCTACCACTAATTCTCCTGTATTATTTATCAGTTTAATTGGCGTAACAACTCTTTTAGGTGTTATTGCAACAGATAAATTAGAAAAAGATTGGGGAAAAGACCCATCTAAAGTTGTAATAGATGAAGTAATAGGCATGTGGATTACTATGTTATTTGTCCCTTTTACTTGGGTTAACCTTATTATTGGTTTTATCCTCTTTCGTTTTTTTGACATTGCAAAACCTTTAGGAATTAGAAAATTAGAACAGCTTGGTGGTGGTGTTGGCGTGATGGCAGACGATATGTTGGCTGGAATTTATTCAAATATTATTTTACTAATTATTGTTCATTTTATTTAATACTGCATGAAAAAAGATTTTATATATAATCTTTTTCGCTATCAAATAGCTGGCTTTATCGCTACACTTTTAGATTTTGGTGTTACAATATTTTTAACAGAAACCTTATTAATTTGGTACGTTTACTCAAACGCTACTGGAGCATTAGTAGGTGCAGTAGCTAATTTTTTTATCTCAAGTTATTGGGCATTTGCTGGTTCAAAAAACAAATTAATTAACCAATTATGGAAATATGTTGTGGTATCATTTGGTAGCCTTTTACTGAATACCCTTTGTGTATATTTACTTACTGATTGGTTATTTGAATTTGATTATCGTATTTCTAAAGTAATTGTTGCCATAAGCATAGCATGGACTTACAATTTTTTATTGATGCGTTACTTCGTTTTTAAAAAATAAGCTTATTCAACAAATTTTTGTTAAAAAGAACAATTATTAGTTGTCCAACTAATCCAACTTTTACTTAACATTACACTACTAAACTAAAGAGTTATGAGTAAGCTAAAATCCCTTGTTATTTTTTTAATAATCACCGTATTTTTAAGTGCTTGTGGTGGAAATAAAAAAAGTAAAGAATTAGAAAATAAAAAAATATTCCGTTACAATGAGTCAGAAGGGATAACTTCATTAGATCCTGCTTTTAGTCGTAATATTGAAAACATTTGGGCTTGCAACCACCTTTACAATGGGTTAGTACAAATGGATGATGAATTAAGAGTCATTCCATGTATCGCTAAAAATTGGGAGATATCAGCAGATGGAAAAACATATACTTTTCATTTAAGAACAGATGTTCGTTTTCACGATCACGAAGCCTTTGAGGGTGGAAAAGGGAGAATTGTTACTGCAAAAGATTTCACGTATAGCTTTAGAAGAATTTTAGATCCAAATGTAGCTTCTCCAGGTACATGGATTTTTAATAATATAGATTTTACTGAAGAACATAATTTTGTTGCTTTTGATGCAGTTAACGATAGTACATTTAGTATTTATCTTCAAAAGCCCTTCCCTCCTTTCTTAGGTATTTTAACCATGCAGTACTGTTCTGTAGTTCCTCATGAAGTAGTAGATACTTATAAAAATGATTATAGAAATCATCCCATAGGAACTGGTCCATTTAAATTTAAAATGTGGAATGAAGGTAATAAAATGGTGTTCCTTAAAAACGAAAATTACTTTGAAAAAGATGAAAATGGGAATCAATTGCCTTTTATTGATGGTGTTGCCATAACTTTTGTGAAAGATGAAGAAATTGAATTTTTGAAATTTTTGAACGGTGAACTCGATTTTATTTCTGGCAGAGAAGGTGACAACAAAGAAGAGATTTTTACGAATGAAGGAACATTAAAAAAAGAATATGAGAGTAAAATTACAATGATTACTCATCCTTACCTTAACACTGAATACTTAGGTATTTTAGTTGATGAAGATTTAGATATTGTTAAAAAGAGCCCACTTAGAAAAAAAATGATACGACAAGCTATCAACTATGGTTTTGATCGTAAACAAATGACTGCTTATTTAAGAAAAAACATTGGCACACCTGCTACTGCTGGTTTTATACCAAAAGGGCTACCATCTTTTAACGAAAATGTTGTGAAAGGTTATGACTACAACCCTGAAAAAGCAAGAGAATTATTATACTCAGCAGGTTATCCTAATGGTGAGGGATTACCAGAAATTAAATTATTTACCACCGCTCAATATTTAGATTTGTGTGAGTTTATTCAACACCAATTAGGTGAAATTGGTATTAAAGTAAAGGTTGATATTTTACCTGCACCTACTCATCGTGAACTAGTTGCCAGAAGCAAATTAAACTTTTTTAGAAAAAGTTGGATAGCTGATTACCCTGATGCAGAAAACTACATGGCTTTATTTTACAGTAAAAACTTTACTCCACACGGACCAAACTACACGCATTTTAAAAACTACTTTTTTGATAAGTTGTATGAAAAAGCTCAGTCAGAAACAAACGACTCAATTAGACATGATTTGTACCAACAAATGGATCAAATAGTAATTGAAGAAGCTCCAATTGTACCTTTGTATTATGATGAAGTTGTTCGTTTACTTCGTAAAAATGTTGATGATTTAGGTATTAATCCTGTAAATTTATTGACCTTGAAAAAGGTGAAGATGAAATAAACCTCTCTTTTTTAGTTATTTGAAAAAACAATACTTCCCATCAATTAATATGTTACGAGCCATTGCAGCATTAATGGTTTGTATATTTCATTTTACTACATATATTGATATAAGAGGTAGTTTATTCTTAGAAAGTGATGTTATATATAGACTCGGTAAACTCGGAATTCAAGGAGTCTATGTCTTTTTTATAATTACTGGATTTATAATTCCTTTTTCTTTACTAAAAAATAAATTCAACTTAAATCAATTACATCGTTTTTTATTTAAAAGGTGGATTAGAATAGAAATACCTTATTTAATTTCTATTCTACTTATTCTTACCATATCTCTATGTTTTAGCATTAAAAATGGTACTGATTTTAACTTAGATATATTTAGACTTTTACATCATCTTTTATATACAATTCCTTTTTCAGGAAATGAATGGTACAACCCAATTTACTGGACATTAGCAATTGAAATGCAATTTTACATTCTGATTGCAATTATTTATCCTTTCTTAACTACCAAAAATTCTTTTTTAAACTATTTAGCTACAATTTTATTTGGTTTATCAGGACTGATAATAAATGATAATCGTTTAATATTATATTATGCTCCTATTTTTGCTCAAGGAATATTGTTATTTCAAATAATGAATACTAAAGAAGTAAATAATAAAATAATTGGGGTTATTTTAATATTAGGCTTTTCAGTAATTACATTTTATATACACAAATTTGATGTTGCGTTAGTTTCTATTATAACAGTTTTAATTATAGGCGTAGTAAATGTTAATAATAATATATTTAATAAATTAGGGGAAATTTCTTACTCACTATATCTTATACATGGTTTAATCGGAGGGAATCTTATTTATTTTCTGGGAAGATATGCTGAAAATTACACCCTAAAAATATTGCTAGTTATTTTCAGTATACTACTATCAATATTCACTTCTTATTTATATTGGAAATTCATTGAAAACCCTTCAAAAATATTATCAAAAAACATCAAACTCATCAACAAATCAAAAGAATAAATTTGCACAATTTAATCCTGATGCTCTCTGCCTTTAATTTTATTGTTTTGGTAAAGCTTATCTAGCTCATTGTCTTCTTCCTCTAATTTTTTAGAAGGTTTTCTTTCCAATAATTCATCTAAGTTGGGTTGTCCTGCATTTACCCATGCAGTGTACCAATAACTTCCTACCTTTATAATAGATTGTGTTAACCTACGCTCAACCATTCCATTTAAAAGCTTATCATAAGCTGTAGAATATTCTTCAGAATAAGTTTTCATTAAAACACTCCCTCTATTCTCAAAAGTATATTTTTGGTCACTAGGAAATTGGTCGTTTAGTTGTTGTTCAAATTCTAACACTGAATCTTTAGCAGCAAAACTTTCTTTAACACTTTGCCATTCATCTTCCAAAATATTATCTACATATACAGCTCTACCAACAAAGTAATCATAATCTTTAGCTTTTAACTCAGGTATTCTAGATTCCCAAAAACCATGTATTCCTCTTTGATTAGTCATTTGTCCATTGTAATTCTCTGTGGTATGCAAAGGCACATGAGAATCTCCAACATAATGTCCTAAATCTGCTGATAAACGTAAAATTCTATCTACATCTTTATCTTCAAAAGCTTTGGTTAATCGCAGTACCATTACATTGACATGCCAAGGCACTATTCCATAAGCTTGTAAGGTGTCTTCAGTAAATTTATCTACCGCATCGTTCCATTTTTTAGGCACAACTGCAAATGGGTCTTCTCCACTATGCACATAATGGTCAATATCTATATAATGTCTTGGTGCTTCTCCTTCTGTCGAATACCTTCTTTTATCTGGATCTACAGCATGCTCGGTAATGTATTCTATATTTTTTTTATAGAACTTAATCATTTCGGGAGGTAGTGTAAATACTGCCATTCGGTTGATTTTTTTATGTCCATAAAAACCCCAAGAATACGTTTCTTGTTGAAAGAAAAAGGATGCTGCGACTAAAACAACAACAAATGAAATTAGGTATTTGTATATGGATTTCATTTTTATTATACGTTTATTCTCGATACATTTTTTGATTTTTCAGTTCGAGTGGTCACGCTTTAAGCGTGAGTTTATCGAGAACAAAAATCAAAAACCACTCGAATTGACACTCTATATATCGTATTACTTTTTGTTACTTACTAAAACATCGCCCTCTAACACAGGAACAATATCAGTTTTATCAATAGTTAAACAGTAAATAATATCTTCTTCCATGTTTAAGCGACTTAACCTTTTTCTGTGTGATGATTCTCCTAAAAATCCGAACATATCATGCTTAGCACCAACATACATATTCATAGCAGCAAGACTTGAATCTGCCAAGTTATTAAAACGCATGTTTTTAGAAATACGTTCAACTACCGCTCCTGCAAACAAAGTATCTTCTAAGTTAAATCTATCTTTCCAACCTGCACAAAGCAATAAAACATCTTTATCTTCTTTCTCCACATAATCACACAATGCTGATAGATTTGTAAATGCCCCAATAACTACTTTATGAGCACCTTTAGCCATTTCAATAGCTTTAGTACCATTTGTAGTTGTTAACACCAATGATTCATTTTTAAACTTACCATCTTTAAATGTTAGTGGAGAATTACCAAAATCAAACCCTTCAACAACTTCAGCATTTCGCTCAGCACCTACTTTAAATCCTTTTTGTTTGTACTCAATTGCTTCCTCTAACGTTGCTACAGGAATTAAACTATCAATACCACTTTCAAATGCAGCACAAATTGCAGATGTTGCTCTAAAAACATCAATTACAACTACTGTACAATCTTGGTTATCAAAATAAACTGGAAATAATACTGGTGAAAAAACAACTTCTACTTTTCTACCATTCCCTGATGATTCTTCACTCATTTTTATTTAGTTAAAAGTTAAAAAGATTAAAGTTCAAAGTTCATATCGTCAAACAACTTTATAAACTTTCTAGCTTTATACTTTTAACTGGTTTTACGCTTTATAAAATGGCATTTTAACCACTTTTGCTTTAATCTTTTTATCTCTTATCAAAATGTATATTTCTGAATCTGCTTTTGAATATTCAGTTTTTACATAACCCATTCCAATGGCTTTATTTAATGATGGTGCTTGTGTACCAGAAGTAACAATACCAATATTGTTTCCATCTGCATCTACAATTTCGTAATCATGACGAGGTATACCTCTATCAATCAATTCAAAACCAACTAATTTTTTAGAAACACCGTCTTCTTTTTGTTTCTTTAAATTATCAGAATTCACAAAATCTTTAGTAAACTTAGTAATCCACCCTAACCCAGCTTCTATTGGAGAAGTAGTATCATTAATATCATTTCCATATAGGCAGAACCCCATTTCTAATCTCAAGGTATCTCTACAAGCTAAACCAGCCATTTTCATATCAACAGCTTTTCCAGCTTCTTGTATTGCATTCCAAATAGTTTCTGCGTCTTTGTTTTCAAAATAAACTTCGAAACCTCCAGCACCAGTATAACCAGTTGAAGAAACAATTACGTTTTCTACACCAGCAAATTTTCCTTTTTGAACTGTATAATAAACCATCTCTAAATCCATATTAGTTAATGGTTGTAACATTTTTTTTGCGTTTGGTCCTTGAACTGCTAATAAAGAAATGTTATCGGATATATTTTTAATATCAACATTAGTAGTATTGTGAGTTACAACCCAATCCCAATCTTTATCTACGTTTGCTCCATTTACCACCAACATGTAATCGTTTTCTCCAAACATGTACACCAACAAATCATCTACAATTCCACCATCATTATTTGGAAAACAAGAGTATTGAACTTTACCAGGAGATAAAGCTGCTACATCATTAGAAGTAATTCTCTGAATTAATTCCAATGAACCTTCGCCTTTAATTAAAAACTCACCCATGTGAGAAACATCAAAAACTCCAACATTATTTCTAACATTTAAGTGTTCATCTATTAACCCTGTATATTGCAAAGGCATATTAAAACCTGCAAACGAAACCATTTTAGCTCCTAAATCTATATGCTTTTGCTTTAAAGCGATGTCTTTAATTTCTAATACTTCCATAATGTAATTTTTAGTGTAACAAATGTAAAAATAAATAAACTTGCACTAAATGAAGTTATCTAAGTGTGAATTTAATCGTTTTTATCTAATTCTTCATAAATAGAGTTATTACTTTTAAATTCAGGTACCAATTCCTTCATTTTCGTAACAATTACTTTATTGTCTTGAGCATCAAAACAATCAATTAATCCTTTTATTTTTGTGTTAATAAAATCAAAATCATATTCTTTTACCTTGGCTATCATAATTTGAGAATGATGCGTTGGCAAAGTGTTCTCTTCGTTTGCAAGTAATTCTTCATACAATTTTTCTCCTGGTCTTAACCCTGTAAAAATTATTTTAATGTCTTTATCTAATGTTAAGCCCGATAGTTTTATCATTTTTTTTGCCAAATCTGAAATCTTAACAGATTCACCCATATCAAAAATAAAAATTTCTCCACCCTCACCAGTTGTACCTGCTTCCAAAACCAACTGACAAGCTTCAGGTATAGTCATAAAAAACCGAGTAATATCTGGATGAGTTATTGTAACTGGCCCACCATTTTCTATCTGTTGTCTAAAACGAGGAATAACAGATCCGTTAGAACCTAATACATTTCCAAAACGAGTGGTTATAAATTTGGTAGTTGAAGTTTTGCCTAATGATTGTGTATAAATTTCTGCTATTCGCTTACTTGCTCCCATTACATTTGTTGGGTTAACAGCTTTGTCAGTAGAAACCATTACAAATTTTTCTGCATTATATTTAACAGCTAAATCAGCACAATTTTTAGTGCCAAAAACATTGGTTAAAATTGATTCTGATGGATTATTTTCCATCATAGGAACATGTTTATAAGCTGCAGCATGAAAAACTATTTCTGGATGAAAAGTTTTAAAAACATTTTCTAATCTTTCAGTATTCCTGATGTCCCCAATTACAATTTCATAAGTTAAATTGTCGTGTAAATCATTCAACTCCATTTCCATATCATACAAAGGAGATTCTGCTTGATCTAAAAGAATAATTTTTTTAGGATTAAACTGTATCACTTGTCTAACTATTTCACTTCCTATACTTCCTGCTGCTCCAGTTACTAATATGGTTTTATTAGACAATTGATTTTTAATGTTTTCAACAGTTAATTTTATTGGGGCTCTCTCCAATAATTCTTCAATCTGAATTTTCTTAATCTGCTTAAAACTTAACTCTCCATTTATCCAATTAGAAACAGGTGGCACATTTAAAACTTTGGTATTGTAATTTAAACAACTGTCTACCAACTCCTTTTTACGCGCAGCAGAAATATTTTGAACAGAAATAATTAGGTGAGCAACATCATTTTTACTTAGTAAGTCATCTAATTTTTTATTTCCTAAAATTGGAATTCCTTCTAATGTCTTTCCTGATTTTTTTGCATCATCATCAATAAAGGCTAATACTTTATACTTTAATCCTGCATCTCGATCTAAGGTTCTCTTCGTGATAATTCCAGACTCTCCAGCTCCAAAAATTATTACATTACTTTTTTCTCTATAAGGATTTATTATTTCTGTGTACAAGGCTTTAAACAATACTCTTAATGTAATCATTAAAAATAATGATGCCATATAGTCGATCACTATAATTGAAAATGGAATTGGAAATTTATTGTTGATTCCGTAATAAAATAATAGGTTAACTAAGACAAAAGCTATACTTCCTATTGTTATTGCTGCAAATATGCGTTGTGAGTCTTTTGAACTAGTATGTTTAACTATTCCTTTATATGTTTTTGAGATAACAAAACTAATTGCTCTAACCCCTAAAACGACACTGAATACCAAAGGAAAATCTTCAATTGCAATGTCTGGAATAGAAAAATTAAAACGTACTAAATAAGCAATGATTAGGGATATAAAACAGGTTACTAAATCAATAAAAAAGATAATCCATCTTGGAATATTGTTTTGAAATAGTATGTGTATCAATTTCATTAAATTATTGTTATTCTCCAAATTTATTAAAAACTAATCACTAAGCCTTATGAAAACATAGATAGTCTTAAATCTCTTTTATATAAAAGAGTACAGCCTAGCATAGTATTTATAAAAGCATAAAAAACAAGACCTGCTTGTGTTTCAAACATTGATTCAAATAAAAAATTAATAGAAATTAAAACAATGAAGCTAGCAATAATTAATTTTTGTCGTTTAAGAGCCTTAATAAAGGTGTAAAGCAATCCAAAAAGAAATATTAATAACCCAACTATACCCAATGATATTGAAGTAGTTAAATATTGATTATGAGAGTTTAATTGATTATTGTATTCTGTTGTCATTTCCCTTTCTAGATACTTTTCTAATAATTTTTCTTTCGAATCTCCTGTTCCTGTTCCAAGTAAAAAATTTTCTAAAAATAAGTCATAAGAAGCTTTCCAAATAAAAATACGCGATGCATTTCCATCTGCACTAGTAGTCACTTTTGTATTGTTTTCATCTTTTTCGGTAATTGCTTTTTTTATATTTTCTACTTGCGGTAGTCTTTGAGAAACATTTGGGGTATAGTAAACATTAAAAACTAAAAAAAGAATGGTAATCGGGATTGTAAAATAAAAAATTTGAATCCATTTTTTTCTAATAATCAATATAATAATAGAATAAAAACCCAATAAAAAAAGTCCTACCCAACCAGCTTTAGAACTTAATAACAAAATAAATACTGTTAATACTATAATTGATAAAACAATTTTCAAATTAACTATTATGTGTTTTTTTTGGATTGAAATAACAATTATAGACAAAGCAAAAACACTATACATTGCTGTATAACTAGGATGAAAGAATAAAGACAAATATGAATAAAAAAAATAATTTGCTCCAAAATTAAAACTAAAACCATTTAACAAATCAATGTAAAGTGGTTTATAATAAGCGTAAGTAGCATAACTAAGACAAATTAAAGCGTAAGTAATACAGCCATACACAAATAATTTTAAATAAGTATTTATTTTTTCACGCGTTAAATTAATGTATGCAGCATAAATAAGTGGTAAAATCAATAACGATAATTTTGTTTCAAGCACTTTAGCTCCAAAACTAAGGTTACTAGAATAGGACATTCCTATTACATATAAAAGATAAAGTGCAATAGAAGCCAATAAAACATAATTAGACTTTAAATTTTTTAAACTTAATTTAATATTGGTAGGATTAATCAACCAATTTATCACCAACAAAACAATAAAAACTGGTAAAACCTTAGAGTAAATAGGTGTAAAAAAAGCTAATAAACTTGTTAAGTAAAAATTAATTTGGTGATTGAGTTTTATGCTTATCACTAGTTAAAATAAGATTATTTATTAAACTCCTTTATTAGAGATTGGTCATAATAATGTTGAAAATCAATTCCTGATTGTAATAATTTCTCATCAACTTTACGTGTATCTCCGACTAATTTCGCAGGGTTACCAACTATCACTGCATAATCAGGAAATTCTCCTTTCACAACACTTCCAGCACCTACAATAGCACCTTTACCTATTGATGTTCCGGGTAAAATAATACAAGATGTTCCTATAAAAGTATATTCTCCAATTTTAACGGGCTCAATAATGTATCCTGGTCTATCTTGAGCTGGTACTTCTATAAATTTATTGCCTAATAATCGAATTGCATTTTGGCTGCTATGAGAATAAATACAAGTATGTGAAGCAATATTTACTCCTTTACCAATAGTAACACCGCCTATTCCATCTATTAAGCTACTGTAACCAACCCAAACATTATCTTTAATGTCTATTCGCTTTTTATCAATCAATTTTACATTAGAACCTATTCTTGTTTTTTTGTAAAACTTCCCATCAACTTTATTAGAAAAACCATAAGCCATAAATGGTTTATGAAAAAAGGCAAAAGCATTTAAAACCATAGAGATGATAAAACCGAAAGGAGAAAGATAAATTTTTCTAAGCATTCACTTTAATTTTTACAGTAAATATAATCATAATAACGTTTAGCATTTTCAGGTGTATAGTTAAATGATGCTTTACGTGCATTTTCTTTATACTTTTTTAATTCCATTTTATTGATTACTAGCTCTTCTATAAACTTCGCTACTTCAAGTATCTCAGGATTTTCAAACACTTTACCACATTGATGTTTCTCTATTAATACACCTAATTCAGACTCTTTAGATGCTAATGCTAAAATCACAGAACCTGCTGCCAGTGTATAATAGGTTTTACTTGGCACAGAGATTGTTTCTGCTCCTTGACTTAAAGTAACTACACCTATATCTGCACAACTTAACGAAAATGGCAATACATCATTATCTTGATAGGGAAGCATTAAAACATTACTTAATTGCTTTTCTTTCACATATTCAGCAATTTTCACCTTTTTTGCTCCATCACCAATAATTACAAAATGAATATTGGTATTTAGTTTTAGATATTCTGCCGTATAAACAATTGACTCTATGTCGTGTGTTAAACCTAAATTACCAGAATACATCACGACTAACTTTTCGGTTAACCCATGTTTTTGAGCAAAAGTATTTACCGATTTATCCATCGGTTTTACAAAATCTGCATTTACCCAATTAGGAATAATTATAGGTGGTTTTGGAGTATATAAGTTAATTGCATCCGCTAAATGTTGCCCTAATGTAAAAACATTACTAGCTTTTTGAAAACAGGATTTATTCCATTTTTCCCAACGTTTTATTATCCATGATTTTTCTTTTAAAACTCCAAAATTTACCAATACATCAGGATATAAATCCCAAATTATAAGGTGATAATTTTGATTTCTTAATCGTTTAAAAAACGAGCCTATAAAGACAATAAATGGTGGTGTTGTAATAATAATAAGTTCCTTTTTTTTGCTGTTAAATAACACATAAAAGAAACTCAAAAAAGTAAAAACAGACCATGTAAACATTCGTTTAAATCCCGAAGTATTATCATATTTATTGTAATACGTTACTTTTATTGCAGGGTTTAAAGGAGCATAATTACTTTCCACAATACCAGTAACTAGTTCTATTTCGGCACCTTGCTCATGAAAATTATTTAAAATATCTATAGAAAGTTGACGCGTAACTTGAACAATAAAAATGTATTTTTTTGATTGCTGTTCCATTAATTTGAGCCATATTTTGCAATTAACTTATTCACATTAAAAACATTAAAACGATAATATTTTTTGTACATGTATTTAAGCTTATTTCGTAATCCGCCCGTTTTTATTAAGGTAAATTTTTGCAATGGAACATTAAAGTTAGGCTGAACAGTTTTAACTAACGCTTCAACTTCTTTAAGTTTAATAATATAGGGTGTATACATATTTTTTACAACTGGCATTGTTGGATGTCTCCAACCTAAATCAACAATATTATTTTGATAAAACCGAACGTGATGAAAGTGATAAAATATTGCTTCGAAAGTGGTATTATTACTATTGTCTTTAAAAGTGATAACATTATCCTTTTTACTAACTAAAGGCCATTGCTCTACATTCCAACTAGCTAAACCTCCTCCTAAATGCTCTAAAACATAAACTCCTTTAAATCGAGTTGTCCAATCATCTAAATATTTTTGATCTCCAAACTTACCATCTTCATACCGATCGTAACACCATTCAATACAAGCTTCTCTCCACCATTTTAATGCTGTCAATCCTTCTTCATTATTTAAAAAAGTAATGAATTGAACACAATAAATTCCTGAAGTATTTATTCTGTTAAATTTTTCCGGATAACGATGTTCAGTAATTAAAATGGATTGATCCCCCATTTCATCAAACAACACTTTTGGGTTTTGATAGAAAAATAAATCAGCATCAACATAAGTACAATTTGGTACATTGTATTTTTCTATCACATACAATATTGTTGAAGAAGTGCTTGTCCAGCAATATTCTGCCTTTGTTCTTGTAGGTTTTACTGAAAGTAACTTTTCGTCTTCAAAATCTTTTAAAGGAATAATTGTAGCGTGTTTAAAGTTAAGCTTCTTTAAAATTTCAAAACTATTATCATCAAAAGCGAAAATATACAAGTGAAAACTATCACAATTTTTTTCTAATGATAGATACATAGCTATACCGCGAGTAAGGTAAAATGAATCAAAAAGGGTACAAAAATTATAAATCATCATTAAAATTTATTCATTACTTCAACTACTCGATTTACATCATCTGTAGTATGAAAATAAGATATTGGTAAACTTAATGTTGTTTCATGTATTTTTTCACTGATCGGAAAATCGTATTTATCTAATGCTCCTTGTAATGCTTTTTGTTTACTTGGCGAAACTGGATAATGAACTTCTGTTTTTATTTCATTTTTTAATAAATACTCTTTTAATTCATCTCTTTTTTCATGACGAATATTAAAAATATGGTAAACGTCAAAATAATCAGAATTAACTTGAGGCTTAATAAAATCAGACTTTAAATTATCTAAATAAATTGCTGCTAAATTTCGTTTATGCCTATTGATTTCATCTAAGTGTTTTAATTTAACTGATAAAAAAGCTGCTTGCATCTCATCTAAACGAGAATTATAACCAACAACCTCATTATAATACTTTACATCAGAACCATAATTTCTTAAACGTTTTATACGATGTGCTAACTCATCATCATTACAGACCACTGCTCCAGCATCACCTAGAGCTCCTAAATTTTTGGTAGGATAAAAACTAAATGCCCCAAACTCACCAAAAGTGCCCGTATTTTTTCCTTTATAAGTTGCCCCATGCGATTGTGCACAATCTTCAATTAACTTTAACTTGTATTTTTTACAAATCGCTACTATTGGGTCCATGTTACAAGATTTACCATAAAGATGGACAATAACGATTGCTTTTGTTTTGGGAGTTATTTCAGCTTCAATTTTTGCTGGATCGATGTTATAGGTTTCAATACAAGGTTCTACAAAAACAGGTTTCATATTGTTTTGCATTACACTTATAATTGTTGCAATGTAAGTGTTTGAAGGAACAATAATTTCACTTCCTTTTTCAAAATTAAAAGCAGCTATAGATAAAGTAATTGCATCTAATCCTGAAGCAACACCAATAGTGTGTTTTGCTTTATTGTAGGCAGAAAATTCTTGTTCAAAGTTTTTTACACTCTGTCCTAAAATGTACCAACCAGAGTTTAAAACTTCATTAAATCTTTGGGTGTATTCTTCAAAAAAAGGAGCATTTAGTTTTTGAAGGTTTTCATAATCAATTGTCATATTTTTCATAAATATAATCGCTTGGTTCAAAATATTCCGAAGCTAAAACCATTAATATAGCATCTTCAGTAAAACTGTGCATTTGATGCCAATCTTTAGGCTCCAAAATTAAACATTTATCAGGCGAATCTAAAAGAAACTCTTCTTGCTTTTCATTATCGTTATTAGAAATGATACAACTGCCTTTTATGCAAAATGCAGCTTGAATTGTTTTAACATGTCTATGCCCACCTCTTATTGAATCATCCACTCCATAGATGTAAAAAATTCTTTTGATATCAAAAGGTATTACCTTTTCAATAACCGTTAAATTACCCCTAACATCAGTAAATGTTTTTAAATTTAATAAGTGTGCCATAGTTTATTAATGTTTAAGTTTAAAAAAATATCCTTTTAAGTGAGCATCAGTTATATTCAACTTTTCATGTGATTCTGAATCAAAAATCAACTCATAACCTTTTGCAGAAATATGGTTCATTAACTTTGATTCATTTAAAATCCAACACGGGTATTGTGCTTTATATATTACTTTTGGTACTTTTTGAATGGTTATTCTATCTTTATTATTCTTTAGAATTGGTGTCCTATCAATAATTATATAGTCAACTTTTTTTGATGTTAATTCATCTATTAATTGATATGGTTTTTCAATATATTGAAGAACTGAACCTAATAATATTACATTAATTTTTTGTTCATCTAAACATTCTTGGATAGTATAATAAAAATGCAATTTATCATCTGCAAAGGTTTTTTTTCCTTCAGTTACAAAATGTTCCTGTTCTATAATATTCCATTTAAACTCATTTATTTCATTAAACAAGTTTCTGTTTTGAAAATAACTACTCCCTAAAGAACCTCCAAAATCTAACACATTTAGTTTTGAATTATTTTTTAACGCTACCTGATTTAATGCTGATAATAAAGGAAAAGAGTATTGAACCTTATCAAAAATTACTGAATCTCTTTCAAAAACAGCTGCTCCATTTTTTACTTTTAAAAGAGCATCTTTTACCTTATTGAAAATAATATCAGTATCATAACCACTACATTTATTTTCTGCCTCTTTCCATGATTTATAATTCCCACTCCAACCATACAAAAAACCAGTTAGGTATCTTAAAATTATTGGTGGAAAAAATTCTTTAATCATTTATTGTTTTTTAAAACATAAATATTGCCAAAATACATTTCTTCATTTTTTGGTAAAACATAAAAAAATAACCCTAAAATATTATTAATAAATGTAAATGGAAGAATAAAAATCCATGCTAAAAGGCCTGGTAAATATTTTTTTAAAATTGTATAGATATAACTATTTACTAGTAATGGAAAAATTCTAAAATCGGATAAATATTTTTTATGTTCTACTATTTCTAAACCATGTTGGTTAAACAAATGTTTTAATCCAAAAGACGAATACCTAGCAAAATCGTAAGGTTGTTCATGCTCCCCCCAAATAAAAGGAATGGTAACTACACATTTACCACCAGGCTTTACAACTCTTGTTATTTCAGAAAGAAAACGATCAGGATTAAAAACATGTTCTAATACTTCAAAAAAAACAAGCGAATCAATAGTACTATTCTCAAAAGGAAAAGTTTCTCCATCGTAAAACAAATCAATATCAGAGCTTGTATGTTCATGCCCTGATTGCTCTATATCTATACCAATATATTCGGTAACATTTTTAAATAAGTTTTTATAAGGTTTACTTCCACTACCAACATCTACCGTTTTACCAGATATATTATGAGCATATTTTTTCACGCTCAAGTAAATAGCACTCCTACCCCAGAAAAACGGGTTAATACAAAAACTAATAAACGTAGGCTTAAAGAGTTGTTTTAGTAATGTATCCTTAATTTTAGACATTTAAATTTATTATTGTTTAATCTTGAATACGAAGTAACCTGCCTGGGTTTCCAACATAAATACCTTTATCCACCATCACTATTTTTTTTGTTATAATAGCTCCCATGCCGATAATACAATGTTTTGGCAGTACTAATCGAGGATGTACTATTGCTCCTAAGTATATTTTAGAGCCTTCTGAGGCTGTTACATGTCCACCTATAATTGCATTACATCTTAATTGTGCATTGTTTTCTACAATACAATCATGACCTGCGTGTGCATTTTTCAACCAAAGCGTATCATCTTCAACAATAGTAGGGTTAACTGTTCCACTATCAATAGTTACTTGTTTTGTAAACCTATTATTGTTACCAATAATAACTCCTTTTTTTTCTTGATCAAAAAACTTAATACTCTCCCCTACATCTCCAATAATACAATGAGGTCCAATATGATTATTATCTCCCATTTGTACATTTTCATCTAAAACAACAAAAGGACCTATATAATTTCCTTTACCCATTTTTACAGAAGAATGAATTAAGGCAGTTGGGTGAATTGTATTACCCTTATATTTATCATTAATGTTTTCCATGTTCATTTATTAAAATGTAAATTTAAAAAAAGTAAACTATAATCTGGCACTTAAAATTTCATTAACCTTTTTCACCCTCTTTTCCACTGTATGGTCTTTTAAAGTTCTGCGTTGACCAGCCTCAGCAATTTTTTTCATTTCTAAAGGATTAGCTGTTAACCATTTTACTTTATCAATACATTCATCTACTGATTTATATGTTACAACTTCTGTTTCTAAATCAAACAAATCTTTCATATTATCCTTATAATCAGTAACTAAACATGTCCCAACGCCTGTTGCTTCAAACAATCTTAGATTTCCTGCGCATTGTTTTGCAATGTCGCCATGTATATTAAAACAAAGATTTGATTTTGCTAAAACTCTATACATATTCATTCCAAATACGGGAGGCATTACACTTGCTTCTAATTTTTTTGAGTAAAACTTAATATTTGCTTCTGCATGAAGCTTGTGTTTATTTAATGTTGGAATAGAATTAACTATAAAGTTTAAATTTATATGATTTAATAATTTTACAGATTTAGAAAACATTTGTTTAAGAAAAATTCTATTGTTTGGTTCTAAATTGCCATACAATGTCATATCAATATTGCTGTTAATTATTTTTTCAAGGTATTCTATTCTTGTACCATGAAGTCCATACCCTGTTAATAGTGAGCCTGTAAAAACAAAATTTGATGGAGAAAAATTATTTTCTTGGCTAGTAATTTTATCTAAAATAGAATGGTTAAAAGAATGATAAACTAATTCAACTTGTTTTATTCCTTGTTGTTGTAATTCCTCAACTGTACATGGCGAACAAGTAAAAATAATGTCTAATTCATGAAAAGCTTTTGCTAAAGTTGCGTTATAAGGTGCACAGATATGCCCAACAACTAATTTCAAGCTTTTTACTTGCGATTTTAAATGGACAATCCATTCTTTTGTCAACAATCTGGTTGTATCAATCCAAACTATTTCTGGTTGATAATACTTGATTTGTTCAAAAACAATTTCATCTGAGGATAACTCCTCATTAATACCATGCT
Source organism: Vicingaceae bacterium (assembly GCA_037969435.1). GTDB lineage: Bacteria > Bacteroidota > Bacteroidia > Flavobacteriales_E > Vicingaceae. Next base: position 38,432 of record JBBKXK010000016.1, on the reverse strand, counting down.
CTTTAACCCATTTTTTTTGAAGTGAGTCTGCATTTGAAATAATATCTATTGCATCAACCCCTATTTCTCTTAAATACTTCCCATAAGAGCTAACTATTTCAATCGATTGTCCCACTATTCCTTCATATTCTTCTTGATAGTTTAATTGACTACAATTAGGGTTATTATCATAATATGATTTTAAAAATTCACCATAATAGTCTGTTATTCTAACAAATCGATATCCCATAAACTTAATTTAATTGTTTTAACTTGTTATCGTTAGTAGTATTTTTGTATAAAACAAGTAGTATCATAATAATCCAAAACTCAGTCATGTTATAACATGCTCCAGATGTTAAGGTATTTAGAAATAAATAAAAACCAATAACACTAACAAATACTATTTGAAATTTGGATATAATTTTTCTGGCAAAAATTAAAAAAACAGGTATAATCATTAACAACCCTAAAACGCCTGTAGCTAAAAGAATATCTAACAATATATTATGAGCATACATCTTAGATTCCATCACTAAAAAATGTGTTCCAAAAATAGGCCCTTCTAAAAACTGATTAAACCCATCTTCCAAAATTTTTAATCGATTAACAGTACTTTGATCTTTACCGAAATTATTTAATCTATGAAGCAAAGGGTTTCCAGCAATAAAGTATTTATCAAACATGACTGAAAATAGATAATTAAATAAAACGGAAGAAGTTAAGGCTAAAGTTAAAAAAAGGTATTTAATACTTAACTTTTTGTCTTTAAAAAACAATACAAACAATAAAGCTAATAAGATTGATAATATCGGTCCTCTTGATGCAGTTGTCAAAACCATAAAGAAACCTAAAACTATACAGACGTAATTTAAAAAGCTTTTTTTCTTATTTAAGAAACTAGATAAAACCAACAAACTACCATAAACTGCTATGGTTATAGCATCTAAATAATCGAATTCGTTTCTAGAAACTATAAATCTATATCCTACATGATTGTTATAGAGTCTATCTATCACAAAAATAGCTATTAAACAAATGTTCAAGCCTACTAAATAACGATGCAATGATAATTGCAGGAAATCAAAATTGAGTTGATTAATAGTTGCTACAGCAAGCATCGGAATAATAGTAATTCCAATTGCAAATAAATAATAGTAGCTTTTAGATATATCAGAAACATCATTAACATGATAAACCTCCAAATCCAGAACCATTCTAAAAAGATAGAAAGCCCAAAAAAACAAAAATAAAATAATTGGAATTTTTTGAGTTACAAATTTCTTATCGAATTTAATTGAAAAAATTGCTTTAAATCGAGGGCTAAAAATAAATTCAAAAATTAATAGAAAAGAAATTAACAAGTTTAAAAACCTAAATGATTTACTAATAAGTCCAGATTGAATTTCTAATGAATAATTAATTAATGCTATTGCTGGAAATGAAAAAACTAACAACAAAATAAAAATAGCATTTCTTTTGCCTTTGTTGGGTGGATATAGAATAGTCTTTAATATTGAATACATTTATTAATAGCTGTTTTTAATATTTTCTTCTGTGTTTATCTCTGACTTATTTTTTTTAGCTAAATAATATATAGGATATAAACAAAATAACAAGACATATCCTAATGTATACATAGCATCTATTGTTTCATCAATTCTAACCTGCATAATTAATTTGTAATATAAGTAAGCTCCTATAACAATAGTGTACCAAGCTAATATTTTAGCGTATTTAACATCAATAAAATAGAAAAAGAGCATAGAAATAATTATACCTATATTCATTCTATCCATACTTCCTTTTAACAATAATATATCTACAAACAGCACTAAAAAAAAAAGAGATAGTGCTATTATATTTAATTTTTTAAAGATAAACACATAAGACCATAAGACAACAATAGATAAAAGGAATATAGTTTTAATTACCGCCCAATTACTCGGAAAAGCCTTCATCATAATAACCCATATAGATCCATGTTCTGGAATAACTTCACCACCAATATTTGTTGCCATCCTTAATTTCATCATTTCAAATACATCGGGTATATATGGTATAAACCATACAAACGTAAAAATAAATGTTAGCACTAAATAAAGTATTAATCTCTTTACTTGTTCAATTTTAAGTTTAAAGATGTTTTTAGGTTTATCTATAATTAAAAATATACAAATCGGAATTATAAATACACCTAAGCCTTTGAAAGCAATAGAGCAACCTAACATTAAAGCACTAACTACCCATCTTTTATCAACCGCAAAAATAATTGCCAACAACATCAATAGTATTTGTAAGCCTTTATCTTCTGGGTAAACAGTTCCCCATAAGAGTAGTGTGGGAGATAATGAACCCAAACCTAGTATAAGAATTAAGCTAGTAAGTGATGGTTTTAATTGCCAAAATGAAATTAATATTAACACAATTAATGTAGCTAATATAGAATCAATAACTGCAAAAAAAACTCGGTATATGTTTGAGTTTCCATTAGAGACCTTATCAATTAAGCCATAATAAAGTAAAGAAAGAGGTAAATTGCTACTTGCATAATAATCCCATCTTTCTTGTGTCTCACAAACCCATAAATTATAAGCTAAACTATCCTGTCTTAATTGATTTCTAAGCTCAACATTATCATTATAATCGTATGGATTAATACAATTGGTAATTAATTGACCTCCATCTCTATAAATATTTAAATCAATTGCCTCATTTTGATGTTGCGTATTAAAAATAAAAAATAATCTTATAACTAAAGCAACAATAAATGTAAGGGATAAAAGGTATCTTTTTTTAGAAAATATTTTTGCAAACCAATGATTCATAAGAGCATTAAATTAAAGTTGTTTCAATTTATTTTCATAATTAGCTACAATTTTAAACAAAATCGAGCAGTTTATCAGGTTCATTACAACTTCAATCAATACAAATATTTTTAAATATTCAATAATATCAATATCTCTAAAAAACAATAAACAACAAATAGCTAAAAAATAGGTAATCTGCCAAATACTATAAATCTTAATTTTATTAAACGTAATATAAATTGAAGAGAATGTTGAAGAAATAAAATTAAATGAAAAACTAAAAATCAATAACTTAGAAAAAGTACTTGAAATAGTATAAGTTTCACCAAAAATTAAACTAAATAAATCGTCTCCAAATAAAAATAACACTACAAATTCAATTACTATTATTCCTAATAACAAATAGGAAATATTAAATAACTCCTTTTTTATACTTAATAATCCATGCTTCTTTTCTGTTATTTGTTGGAACAAAACTTGAGCTATTGTAGCTGAAATAAAGATTAAAGGTATAGACAATACCATTCTTGATAAATCTAAATAGCCAACAATTTCAGTAGAGTAAAATTTATTAATAAATAAGAAAGGTAAAAGACTAGCTGCACTACTTAATAATGTAGGTATTACATTAAACTTAGGATAATCGATGTATTTTTTAGCGACAAATCCTATTTTCTTTTTTGAAACATAAGCTAAAGAAAATTTATTTTTATATCCTTGTTTAATCCCACTTAACACATTGGATAAATTACCAAAAAAATCACCCACAAATAAACCTCCTGGTATTTTCATTAGCCCCATTCCTAACTGTAAAAATCCCTCTACACCACGCCTAACAATTTTATTAATGGAACTTGCCTTAAATGCTTTTTGACGAATTAACCAATAATTAATACTTTGATAAAAACTATATAAAAAGCTAGTTATTGGTAAAAAATAAAGGTAATCAGCATATTTAACAGGCAAACCAATAAAATTAACAATGGGGTTTTTAAAAAAGATTATTATCAATAAAATTAAAACATTAAAAATAAGGTTAATAATAAAGGTTAAAGTTAAAATGTTTGCAGCTTCATTATTGTGCTTTGGTAAAACTATTGTTGCTTCATACCTTAAAGCAGATACAATGGTTACCATACTAAAAATGCTTAAAAAAACAGCCATTGCACCAAAATCTTCGGCACTATAAATTCTGCGCAGAAAAGGATGAAGAATTAAAGGAATTGCTTGAGCCAAAACAGTTCCTAAAACCAATACAAAAGTATTTTTAGTAAATTCAGATTTTAAGAAGAGTTTTTTTAATAGCAAAATGATTTATATTATTTTAATCTTATTAAGATATACTAACCTTTCCCTGCAAAAATAAATATATAATAATTAACTTTACCCTTCAAAGTTTTTTATTCATTTTAAAATTACACATCAATGGCAAACGCATTTTTTACTCCTCCAATTGCAGAAAACGAACCTATATTTGGTTACGAACCTGGTAGTTCAGAAAAAGAAGAATTATTAGCTGCTGTAAAGGAATTAAAATCAAAACAAATAGATGCTCCAATGGTTATTGGCGGCAAAGAAGTTAGAACAGGAAATACTGTATCCATGCACCCTCCTCATGAGCATGCTCATAATTTAGGAAATTTCCACATGGGTGACGGAACACACGTTCAACAAGCTATTGATGCTGCTTTAGCGGCTCGTGAAAAATGGGCAAATACGCCTTGGCAAGATAGAGCTGCTATCTTTTTAAAATGTGCAGAATTATTGGCTGGTCCTTTTAGAGCAAAAATGAATGCTGCAACCATGCTTTGTCAAAGTAAAAACGCTTTTCAAGCAGAAATAGATGCTGCTTGTGAAATGATAGATTTCTTTAGATACAACGTTCAATACATGTCAGATGTATATGCTGAACAACCAGAATCTCCGTTAGGATTATGGAATAGATTAGAATATAGAGCTTTAGAAGGGTTTGTTTTTGCAATTACTCCTTTTAATTTTACTTCTATTGCAGCAAACTTATGTGCTGCTCCTGCAATGATGGGGAATGTCGTTGTTTGGAAACCTTCTGATACCCAAATATACTCGGCTCAAGTAATTATGGAGCTATTTAAAGCTGCTGGCTTACCTGATGGCGTTATTAATATTGTTTATTGTGATGGTCCTGCTGCTGGTAATGTAGTGTTTAAAAATCCACATTTTGCTGGGTTACATTTTACAGGATCTACTGCTGTATTTAAACACTTATGGAAAGAAATAGGTAACAACATTGATATCTATAAAACTTACCCTCGTATAGTTGGAGAAACTGGTGGTAAAGATTTTATAATGGCTCACAAATCTGCTGTTCCTGCACAAGTTGCCACAGGAATTATCAGAGGTTCTTTTGAATTTCAAGGACAAAAATGTTCTGCTTCTTCTAGGGTTTATTTGCCTTCAAACATTTCTGATGAAATTTTAGACATTGTTAAAAAAGAAATGGCTACCATAAAAATGGGAAGTCCAGAAGACTTTAGCAACTTTGTAAACGCAGTAATTGATGAAAGAAGTTTTGATAAAATTGCTGGATTTATTGATTATGCCAAACAACAAAATGATGCTAAAATCATTTGTGGTGGTAACTACGATAAATCGGTAGGTTATTTTATTGAGCCAACTGTTATTTTAACAACCAATCCGAAATTTAGAACCATGTGTGAAGAAATTTTTGGACCAGTAGTTACTATTTATGTTTACGATGCTGAAAAGTATGAAGAAACATTAGAGATATTAGATCAAACTTCTGATTACGCTTTAACAGGTGCTGTATTTGCTACTTGTCGTTATGCGATTGGAACTGCTACAGATAAATTACAAAATGCTGCTGGTAACTTCTACATTAACGATAAACCAACAGGTGCTGTTGTAGGACAACAACCATTTGGAGGGGCAAGAGGGTCAGGAACTAACGATAAAGCTGGTTCTTATTTAAATTTAGTAAGATGGGTTAGCCCAAGAACGTTTAAAGAAACCTTGGTTCCAGCTACAGATTATAGATACCCATTTTTAGGGTAGTTTATTCTCTCTGTCACCCTGAGCTTTCGAAGGGTAGAGAGAATTTTGACAATACTTCGATAAACTCAGTATGACAAAAAATAATTTAAGAACTATAAACATTTAAAATAATAAAGACATGAAAAAAATACTTTTACCTATTGCTGTAATAACAGCATTTACATTAAGCTCATGCGGTGGAGATAAAACCGAAAACACTACAGAAGTTTTAGAAACTGCTGAACAAACCTGTTTTTACACTTATGCCGAAAGTTCTGCTGAAGTACGTTGGACAGCCTTTAAAACAAGTGATAAAGTTGCTGTTGGTGGACAATTTAACCAAGTAAACGTAACTGCTGGTGAAAAATCTACCAAAATTACAGATGTGTTAGAAACGATTAAGTTTAATATACCCACAGCAAGTACAAATACTGCAAATGAAGACAGAGATGCTAAAATTGTAAAATCGTTTTTTGGTGCAATGGATGCTACCGATATTATTTTAGGACAAGTTAAAAGTGCTGAAGGTGACAATACAAGTGGAACTTGTACTTTTTACTTAACATTAAATAATGTAGAAAAAGAAGTGGTATTAAACTATACTGTTGAAGATGCTACTGTAAAACTTACTGGAGAAATTGACATGTTAAACTTTGGTGCTGAGGCAGCTGTTGAATCTTTAAACAAAATTTGTGGTGCTTTACACAAAGGTGCTGATGGTATCACAAAAACTTGGAGCACAGTTGAATTAAGCATTGAAGCTAAATTGAATAAGGATTGTCATTAGGATTTATATAGTGCGAATAAACAACACATGTTGTTTATTCGGTTGTTAGCGGTTATTGAATAGAACACCAATCAAAGAATGAGTTTAAAAGGTCAAACAGTAAGAATTATAGTTAGCGAACCTTTGGATTGGGAAGAAAATCTATTTGGGACAATTCTTTCTGACCGTGGTGGCGACAAACTTTTAATTGAGCTAATAAAACCAATTAAAGGAAAAAAGCTGACGAGTAACTTAATGGAACTCAAACCAAGATATGAGAAAGAAACTTTTAAACCACTTTCACAACATTACTCTGTGACAGTTGGGGGTTCTTTAGTGATAAATGATTCGGACGATTTTGAGTATATAATTATTGGTAGCGTGACACTAGACTAAAATGGACGAACAAGAATTAAAACATAGAATCAAAAATGCTTTAATACTCCTTGAAGATGGTAATTCATTTAAAGTCGGAGAACTGTCATTTAATGCCAAAGACAAGAATACTTTTTCAGTAACCGGATGGTCAATTAAAAATGACCTTAAAACTATTACAAAAGTTTTCGCATTAAGTGAACTGAATGAGATTAAGTCACTTTTTGAAAAAATGACTCAAGCTTCTTCTGAATTATCTGAATTTATTAATCAACGACAGATAGAGTTTAAATTGGCGTATGACTATGGAATGGGCGGTATAGGAATTTGCTCAGAAATAGACGGACAAATCAAATGGGAAACAGAAATAAAAGAATAAAAAACAACCGCTAACACTGTATATAGCAAATAGGGCGTTCGGTGGTTTACGAAAGTCAAGTGCTATTTACCAACACCGCCAAATCGTTGATTTGGCTTTTAAGAATGAATAAATTAAAAACAAAATACAACGTTTTGGCTCAGAGCAAACTTGAAAGTTTATCGCTTTCTACTGCCCTACTTGCCATATACTAATCGTTATAAAACAAAAAAAGCCTTGCAATGCAAGGCTTTTTTTATTCAGAATATATTTTATTAAATCTTATAAATCCAATTATGGGTATCGGCTACTTTGCCTCGTTTAATGTCTAATAATGATTTAGCTATTTTGTTAGACAGTTCTCTTTCTTCAATAGCTGGTAATTCAAAACGCTCATCGTGGTAAGTAATAGAAGCTATTTGTGCAATAGTAGCAGCTGTTCCTGTACCAAACACATCTTTTAATTTACCATTTCTTGCCGCAGCAACTACTTCATCCACAGAAACTCTTCTTTCCTCTACATCAACACCCATCTCTCTTGCTAAAGTTAACACACTATCTCTAGTAATACCAGCCAAGGTAGTTTTTAACCCTAAACCTGGTGTAATTAACGAATCACCTATGTGAAACATTATATTCATTGTTCCAGATTCTTCTATAAATTGATGAGTATTGGCATCAGTCCAAATTAACTGTTTAAAACCTTGGTCTTGTGCTAATTTTGCTGGGTACAATGCAGAGCCATAGTTTCCTGCTGCTTTTGCATAACCTACTCCACCTTCACAAGCTCTTGTATATTCAGTTTCTATTTTTACATGTACTGCATCAGAATAATAACTATTTACAGGAGCTGTAAACACGATAAATTTATATTCATCTGCTGGTCTAACACCCAACAATTGTTCACTTGCAAATAAAAACGGTCTAATATATAAAGAAGAGTTTTCGTTTTCAGGCACCCAACCAGCATCTAATTCAACCAACTGTTTAATAGCATCCATAAACAATGCTTCAGGTATTTCGGGCATACACATACGTGCCGCAGAAACATTTATTCTTTTTGCATTTTCTAAAGGTCTGAACAAAAATATTTCTCCATCCTCATTTTTATACGCTTTCATTCCTTCAAAAGCAGACTGTCCATAATGCAAAGCTGCACAAGCAGGGCTCAATGTTATAGGGGCGTAAGGCTTAATTTCTAAGTTTTGCCATTCACCATTTTTATAATCTGCCACAAACATGTGGTCAGAAAATTGTTTACCAAATACAATGTTGTCAAAATCTACACCTGGTAATTTTGAGTTTTGCGTTCTTTCTATCTTTATGTTACTTACTATATCCATTATCGTTTTCTCGCATTAATTCAAATGCTAAAGTACCAAATAATATTGTTCTATTTTACAATTATGACCAACGGTATCGCTAAAATTTTAACAAAAAGCGACTATTTAGATTCAACAATATCGCTAACATACTGTAAAGCAAGTTTTAGTTGCTCTTCGGGAGTAATTTCTGAGTTATCTATCACTACAGCATCAGCTGCTTTTATTAGTGGATTTTCTGTACGGCTGGTATCATCAATATCACGAGAAGTAATGTTTTCCAATACTGCTTCGTAACTAGTATTATCTCCTTTTGCTTTCAGCTCATCAAATCTTCGTTTTGCACGAATTTGATAATCAGCAGTCATAAATATTTTTAACTCAGCTTCTGGAAAAACAACAGTACCAATGTCTCTCCCATCCATTACCAAGCCTTTCTGTTGGCCCATTGCTCGTTGTAAATCAACCATCTTAGTTCTCACTTCTTTTACTTGAGCAATTTTACTTACAAAACTAGAAACCTCAATTCCTCTAATATCTTGCTCAATGTTTTTACCATTTAAACAAGTTTCTGAACGATTGGTTGCTGAATTATAGGTAAACGTTACCGTAATAGTTGGCAAAACTTCTAAAAGTTTGTCCTTATCAAAATGAGTGGCTGATAAAATATTATTTTGGAGTGCATAAAGTGTTATTGCTCTATACATTGCACCAGTATCAATATAAATGTAATTTAATTTTTTAGCCATTTGTTTGGCCATGGTACTTTTACCACAAGAAGAATAACCATCAATCGCAATAATAATTTTATCCATTATTCTTCTCTTTTTTAACTTTAGGAGTTTTCTCTTTCTTTTCTTTTTGAATTTTTGTTGGAGCAGCTCCTTTTCTATAATATTCTGATAAATTAGTAGTTACTGTAAAATGGTTAGAAGAACCTGCTAAATGATACCTTGCGCTACCATAACTAATGTGGAATTTCTTTACTCTAAATCCTACTCCCCAGCTAAAACCAACTAACCCAGGCTTGTTATCTAGCGCCAATTCTGCTCTTCGTTTAAAGTTAAACCCAACACGCATCATAAAACTTTTAGAAGGTACAAACTCGGTTCCAATTACTAAATGTCTAAAACTTTCATTAAGAATGCTTGTTTTGTTTCGTTCTGCTTTATCCTCATCAGTTAAACTACTATTGTTATTTGTGGCAACAATAGAATCGTTGTATGACAAATTCCAATTTTGCAATTGAATAGCGTCTAAGGTAATTCGCAATGGGACATGTTGTAATTTTTTAGAAATTCCTGCTTGTACTTCAAAAGGCAAGGGTTCTTTTTCTGTTCCGTTGACATAAGTATTTAATTGTGTTCCTGCATTTTTAATTAAGATAGATGCTGCAAAACCTTTTTCCTTATTATAATAAGTTGCAGAAATATCAGCAGCCAACCCCATTGAATTGTATAAATACATTTGAGAAACAATAGGTTTTAAATTAGCTCCAACAGAGAAAGAAGAATCTAATTGTTTTCCCCAACCCAATACAAAAGCATATTCAGCAGCAGAAAAACTTCCTAATTCATTACCTCCTTCATCAGTTTCTAAAAAATTACCATAATTAATGTATTTAATGCCTCCCGAAAATGTACCGAACTTTTTAAAATCTTGTACATAAGAAACATAACCATGGTTAATGTCTAAAAAATAATTAAGGTAAGAGAAAGTAACCATTCCAGACATTTCTGGATTTAATAATGAAGGATTACTTAACGATAAAGTTGGATCATTATCATAAATAGCAATAGTGCTACCCCCCAGTCCAGCAGCTCTTGCAGAAATAGGAACATTTAAAAATTCATAAGTATTGGTACCTCCTATTTGGGCAAAACTTACAAAAGAGCTAAACAATAAAACAGTAAGAATTAGTTTCTTCATTAGTGTTTTTCAATAGTACGCTAAAGTACGTATTTATTGATAAATTATTGCCCAGCTCTTTTCGTAAATCTAAATTTTTAATCCAACAATTAATACATCATCAGTTTGTTCAGTTTCTTGTCTCCAGTTTTTTAAAGCATATTCTAAAAAACCTTGCTGTTCTTCTCCACTCATTGTTTGTATAGATAACAACAACTCCTTTAGCTTTCCTTTATTAAACTTTTTATTTTTTTCTCCTCCAAATTGGTCTGCATAACCATCAGAAAATAAATATAATTGGTCATCTTTTTGTAAATCAATTACTGTGTTTACAAATGATTTTTCAACACCATAAAAGTAACCTATCGGAAAACGATCCCCTTTTAGTTCGACAACTTCTTCGGCTCTTACCAACCATAACGGACGCATTGCTCCCGAAAAAGTAAGTTGATTTGTTGTAATATCAATTACTGCTAAAGAAACATCCATTCCATCACTCATTACATCATAACTATCTTCTTTTTGCAGTAAATTATTTACTTCATTATCTAAAGCTTCTAATATTTCACTCGGACTTTCTAAGTCTCTTTTTACTATTAAATCTTTTAAAATAGAATTACCAACTACAGACATTAAAGCACCAGGAACTCCGTGACCTGTACAATCTACCGCAGCAATAAATAATTTATTTTCCTTTTTATAGTAAAAATAAAAATCGCCACTTACCACATCTTTAGGTAAATACAATACAAAAGCATCTGAAAGGCTTTCAGCTATTTTTTCAACATTAGGTAAAATCGCATCCTGTATTTTTCGAGCATATTGTATACTGTCAATAATGTCTTCATTTTTTTGCTGAAGACTTTTGTTTTTTTCTTCTAATTCTTGCTCTGCATTTTTACGCAGCGTAATATCAGAACCAATACTTATCACCGTATTATCTGGTCCTAAAGACATGTTCCACAATATCCATTTATTGATGCCAGAAGCAGTTTTTAATTGACGTTCATAAGAAACTTCATTAATTGCTTTACCTCCCTTAACTTTAAAGTGGTTATTGATATAGTCGATAAACAGAACTCCTTCTTCTTGACCACTTTTAGTACTATTCCACCATCCATCACCCAACAAATCGTTTGGTTCAAAACCTAACATCTTTTTAACTGAAGGACTAACGTATTCTACCGAACCTTGTGGGTTAGCTACTACTATTAAATTGTTTAATCGCTCTAAAATTGTATTGTAAACCTTTTCCATTTTTATTGGTTTTGATGTCGAAACACCTGTTGTAAAGAAAAAATAATTGTGATTGTTTTTGAGTTTTAAGAAACTCTCCTCTTGTAATTATCTATAAATACAGATATACATGGGTCTCATATTATGATGCCACATAATACGAGGAATAAAAATGGTAATATTTGAAATAGCTTTCAACATTCTAAGGACAAAGGTATAAATTATTTGAAACGAAAAACTTTTTAGAAATAAATTTCAAAAAAAAATCCTCAAAGCTATTAACAATGAGGATTTTAAATTATTTTTTATCTAATTAATAAATCTCTGGAAACTCTGTAGGGTTTGCTTCGTGCATTACATTGTAAACTGTATCAAATATATCATCAATACTTGGCTTAGAAAAATAATCTCCATCAGTGCCATAAGCAGGTCGGTGTGCTTTTGATGTTAAAGTTACAGGCTCAGAATCTAGGTGGTAATAACCTTTTTGCTCTACCAATATTTTATCTAAAATATATGCTGCTGCTCCACCAGGCACATCTTCATCAACCACCAATAATCGGTTTGTTTTTTCTAATGATTTAACAATATCATGGTTAATATCAAATGGCAACAATGTTCTCACATCTATCAATTCAGCACTAATTCCAACTTCTTGCAATTGTTGTACTGCTTGTAACGCTAAATTACAAGTAGAACCATAAGAAACAATCGTAATATCACCACCTTCCGTTAATGTTTCTACAACCCCTAAAGGCACTGTAAATTCACCTAAGTTAGTTGGCATTTTTTCTTTGGTTCTGTAACCATTTAATGGTTCTATTACAATTGCAGGATCATCTCCTTGTAAAAGTGTGTTGTAAAAACCTGCCGATTGCGTTAAGTTTCTTGGTACACAAACGTGCATTCCTCTAACAGCATTAATAATCATTCCCATTGGAGAACCTGAATGCCAAATCCCTTCTAAACGGTGTCCACGAGTACGAATAATTAATGGTGCCTTTTGACCACCTTTTGTTCTATATTGAAGTGTACATAAATCATCACTAATAATTTGGATAGCATACAACAAATAATCTAAATATTGTATTTCAGCAATCGGTCTTAAACCTCTCATTGCCATTCCAATTCCTTGACCAATAATCGTATTCTCTCTAATACCAGTATCACTTACTCTTATCTCTCCATATTTATCTTGTAAACCTTCTAAACCTTGGTTTACCCCACCTATTTTACCAGCATCTTCACCAAAGATTAATGTCTCTGGATATTTTTCTAAAATCTTGTCAAAATTATCTCTTAAAATAACTCTTCCATCTTCAACTCTATCTGTTAATTCTGCTTTTACTTCAGCAACATTCATTGGTGAAGTCTCAAATTCAGAAAGTAAATTAGAGCTGTATCTATCGTGGTTAATGGCTTTAGCTTCCGTTAACCAATTTGTAAGTTGTTGTTTTGCCGGAATAGTCTCTAAACGCGTAATTCTCAATATTTTTTTAGCGGTAGATAAAATATCTTTACGAATAGGCTCTGAATTACTTTTTAAAGGAGCAATCATTGGCTCTATAAAAGATTTGTTACTACTAGCTGCAGCAACTTGCTCTAATAAAACAACTACTTCATCACGTTCTGCTTTAACAGGATTTAAGTATGCATCCCAAGCCGCTTTCTTTTGTGAGTTAACTTCTTTTTTTCCTTCTTTTTCTAACCCATCTAACTCCTCTGCTGTAGCTACTTTATTTTCTTCAATCCACTCTCTAAACTTTCTAACACAACAGTATTCTGTTTCCCATTTTAATCTTTCTTCAGATTTATATCTCTCGTGAGAACCTGATGTAGAATGTCCTTGCGGCTGAGTTACTTCTTCCACGTGAACCAAAACAGGGCAATGTTCTTCTCTAGCTACTTTTACAGCTTTTTCGTAAGTTTCTACTAAAGCTGGGTAATCCCAACCTTTAACTTTAAAAATTTCGTAGCCATTAGTTTTTCCTTTTACTCTTTGAAAACCAGCTAATGCTTCAGAAATACTTGCTTTAGTTGTTTGGTGTTCTTTTGAAACAGATATTCCATGTCCATCATCCCAAACCGACATTACCACTGGAACTTCTAACACACCTATTGCATTAATAGCCTCCCAAAAAGGTCCTTCAGAAGTACTCGCATCACCAATAGTTCCAAAAGCTACTTCATTTCCTTTGTTTGAAAAATTAGTGAAACTCGATAAGTTTTTATTGTTACGATAAACTTTTGATGCTTGTGCTAAACCTAATAACCTTCCCATTTGTCCTGCTGTAGGTGAAATATCAGCTGAAGAATTTTTCATCTCCATTAAGTTTTTCCAACTTCCATCTTCATTTAAACTTCTTGTTCCAAAATGTCCGTTCATAGAACGACCAGCAGAACAAGGTTCGGCTTTCACATCAGTATGTGCATACAATTGTGCAAAAAACTCTTGTATCGTTAATTGCCCAATCGCCATCATTAAAGTTTGATCTCTATAATATCCCGAACGAAAATCTCCATTTTGAAACTGCTTAGCCAAAGCTATTTGTGGCAATTCTTTTCCATCACCAAAAATTCCAAACTTGGCTTTACCTGTCAACACCTCTCTCCTACCTAACAAAGAAGTTTCTCTACTCATATAAGCCAACCTATAGTCGTTTAAAACAGTCTCTTTAAACTCGTCTTTAGATAATTTTGATGTTGTAGTTTTTTCAGCAGTTAAATCACTCATACCCGTTCTGTAATAAATTAAAAGAAATCTGCCTCTTTTCGAAGCCTTGCGAAGTTACCAAAATATCTTAATTTTTAAAAACGACAAGCATTAAAATAATCTTACTATTATTTTTTTTGAATTTTAGAAGAAAATTTGTCAATTCGAGTGTTCCGAACTTGCTTCGGAATGTATCGAGAATAAAAATTTTTAATAAAAAAGCTTTGTTCTCGATACTTTTTCTTGCAGAAAAAACTCGAACTGACACTTTTTTTTATTGAAAATCAGATGACAATTGAAATTACTTACCATTATTTATCAATGCTAAACCCTCAATAAAGCTATCAAATCCTTATTTTTGTCTCTCAATATTTTACTATGAAAAAACTATTTTTCTCTATTTCTGTTTTGTTTTCTGTTGCAGTTTTTGGGCAACAACAAATGAACTCTTCAGAAATTAAATTAGCCTTAAACAAACTCAATACGCTAGGAAGTGTTTTATATATCGCTGCTCATCCTGATGATGAAAACACACGTTTAATTGCGTACATGGCTAATGAGCAAATGGCAAGAACTGGTTATTTATCATTAACCAGAGGTGATGGCGGTCAAAATTTAATTGGAACAGAACAAGGTGCTTTATTGGGTTTATTAAGAACACAAGAATTACTAGCAGCTAGAGTTGTTGATGGTGGGGAACAGTTTTTTACCAGAGCAGTAGATTTTGGATACTCCAAAACTGCCGAAGAAACTTTTGTGAAATGGGATAAAGATAAAGTGTTGGCAGATGTAGTTTGGGCAATTCGTAAATTCAGACCAGATGTTATTATTACTCGTTTTCCTCCTAATGAAAAAGCAGGACACGGACACCACACTGCTTCTGCAATTTTAGCTGCTGAAGCTTTTGATTTAGCTGCTGACCCAAAAGCATACCCTGAACAATTGACTTATGTTAGTGTTTGGCAACCAAAACGTTTGTTCCAAAATACGAGTACTTGGTGGGATAAAGATTTACCTGATAAAGCCATTGCTGACCCAGATAAATACATCACTTTAAATGTTGGAAAATACAATACATTATTAGGAAAATCTTACTCTGAGATTGCTGCTGAAAGCAGAACCATGCACAAAAGTCAAGGCTTTGGAACAAGAAAAGAAAGAGGCGAAAAATTTGAATATTTAGAATTGATAAAAGGCGAACCTTTTAAATCCGATATTTTTGATGGCATTGATGTAAGTTGGAAAAAGATTAAAGGCGGAGCTGAAATTGAGAGATTAATAACTGAAGCCAACAATAATTTTAATGCTGAGCAACCTGAAAAAATTGTTCATACACTTTTAAAAGCTTATACTTTAATAAAACAAATGCCTGATACTGACAGTTGGAAATGGGTAAAAGCAAATGGGATTATTGATATCGTTCAATCAAGTTTAGGTTTATTTGTAGAAGTAACAGCTAAAAATTATAGTGCTTCTGAAAATGGTACTATTGAATTAACTACAACCCTTATTAATAGAAGTGGTTTAAAAATTACTTTAGAAGAAGTAAAGTACGGAGAAAAAGATTCTACCTTAAACATTACATTAGAAAACAACAAACCCTACACTTCTGTATTAAATTATTCTTGTCCAAAGAAAAATAACACAAACCCTTATTGGTTAAATCATGATTTTGATGGAATATTTACAGTAAATTCTCAATCTTTAATTGGATACCCTCAAAACTCTTATTCAATACCAGTTTGGTTTAGCTTTAAAGTAAATGATACTTATTTACCGATTTATAGTCCTGTAACTTACAAATCAACAGACAGAGTTAAAGGAGAAATCTATCGCCCGTTTGTTGTATTACCTAAAGTGACTGCCAACATTGCTGAAAATGTTTATATATTTTCATCTGCACAAGCTAAAGAGGTTAAAGTGAGTTTAAAAGCACACGAAGCAAACTGTAAAGGAACTGTGGCTTTGGATTTACCTAAAGGTTGGAGTTCTGTTCCAGCATCTATACCTTATGAATTAGCTGCAAAAAATGAGGAGAAGCTAAATAGTTTTATGGTTACTCCTGCAAGTAATGAAATTGTTGGTGAGCTAAAAATTAAACTCAACAATAGTATTGAAAACGTTAAAAGTTTAATTACCATCGAATACGATCACATTCCAACACAAACTTTATTACCAGAAGCGAAAGCTAAATTAGTACGCTTAAATGTAGTAACAAAAGGTAAAAACATTGGGTACATTAAAGGTGCTGGAGATGAAGTTCCTTTAGCGTTAGAACAATTGGGATATACCTTCACCATGCTAGATGAAGCTAGTATTAAAAACAACGATTTAAGTATTTATGATGCCATTGTTTGTGGGATTAGAGCCTACAACACCAATGATTACATGCCTAACGTTTATGATAAACTTATGAAATATGTAAAAAATGGTGGCAATTATGTGGTACAATACAATACCAACAGAGGTTTAGAGGAAATGAAAATAGGCCCTTATCCTTTTAAACTTTCACGTGATAGAGTAACTGTTGAAGAAGCAAAAACGACATTCTTAGCTCCTGAGCACCCTATTTTAAATACCCCTAATAAAATTACTGACAAAGATTTTGAAAATTGGATACAAGAAAGAGGTTTGTATTTTCCTAACGAATGGGATGCTAATTACACTCCTATTTTAGGTTGGAGCGATCCAAACGAAGAAATGACTAAAGGGAGTTTGCTAGTTACCGATTACGGAAAAGGAAGTTTTATTTATACCGGGATTTCATTCTTTAGAGAATTACCAGCAGGTGTTCCCGGAGCTTTTAAATTGTTTTCAAACATAGTTTCTTATAAGCAATGAGAGAAGGATTGAATGAGAGAAGGAATTAAGAAAAGAATGTTATAATATTGAATAAAAAGATGACAGATAAAGAGATTTTTATAGAAGCCTTAAAGAAACGAACGAAACAGTTTGCTGTTGACATTATTCGTTTTTGTGATTCTTTAAAAAGTTCAAAGACATCAGCTGTTATAACTTATCAATTAGTTAAATCAGCTACTTCTACAGGAGCAAATTATCGAGCAGCGTGTAGAGCGAGATCTAAAAATGAATTTTTTAGTAAAATTTGTATTGTTGTTGAAGAAGCTGACGAATCAGAATATTGGTTAGAAGTAATTGCGGATGCAAACCTAACTGAAAATAAACCAGAACTTAAAAGATTACTAATTGAAGCTAATGAAATTGTTAAAATAGTATCTAAAGCTAAACATTCTACTTCCAACAATAATTAACTCATTATGCCATTCACTCATTCTATCATTAACCCATGAACGACTCAGAAAAGCCACCATTTTTCAAAAATTGGAAAGGATTATATCTTTTTGTCTTAGGGTTTTTAGCTGTCTTAATTATTCTGTTTCAATTGTTAACAACTACTTATAAACCATGAGCATAGTTGATTGGATAGTAATGCTCGGAACATTGGGTTTTATAGTAGCTTATGGTACTTGGAAAACTCGAAAAAATGCCAATTTGCAAGATTATTTGCGTGGTGGTAATGAAATGAAATGGACCACTATTGGTCTTTCTGTTATGGCAACACAAGCAAGTGCCATTACTTTTATCTCAACCCCAGGTCAAGCGTATGAATCGGGAATGGGATTTGTCCAAAACTACTTTGGTTTGCCAATAGCTTTAATTATTGTTTCTGCTGTTTTTATTCCTATTTATTATAAGCTTAAAGTTTATACTGCTTACGAATATTTAGAAACTCGTTTTGGGGTTTCTAGTAGAATGCTAGCAGCCTCTTTATTTTTAGTACAAAGAGGTTTAGCAGCAGGAATAACCATTTATGCCCCAGCAATTATACTCTCTACAGCTTTAGGCTGGAACCTTAACTTAACCATTTTATTGATTGGGATTTTAGTAATTATTTACACTGTTTCAGGTGGAACTAAAGCGGTTAGTTTAACACAAAAATGGCAGATGGGCATTATTATGTCTGGGATGTTTATTGCCTTTTTTATTATCATTTTTAAACTACCCGATTTTGTATCTTTTGGAGAAGCTATTTCCGTAGCAGGTATTATGGGGAAATTAGATGTAATAGATTTTTCATTAGACATAGACAAACGTTATACTTTTTGGACAGGAATAACAGGTGGAACATTTTTAGCACTCTCCTATTTTGGTACAGATCAATCACAAGTTCAACGATATTTAAGTGGAAGTTCTGTATATGAAAGCCGAATGGGATTAATGTTTAATGCTATCTTAAAAATTCCAATGCAGTTTTTCATTCTATTTGTTGGGGTAATGGTTTTTGTATTTTTTCAATACCAAGAACACCCTGTTTTGTTTAATGAAAATGCCACAGCCAAAGTCTATCAGACTGAATATGCTGAGGACATGAAAACACTAGAAACAGAATATTCAGCAGTTTATCAAGAAAAAAAGGAAGCTTTAAAAACAGTCGTTCAATACCACGAAAATGAGAACTCTCCCGAACTAAATAATGCCATAAAAACTGCTCAACAAAAAGAAATTGATGCTTTAGTTATTAGAGATAAAGCCAAAGCATTAGTCAACAAAGCTGTTCCAAGTAGTAAATCAAAAGATTCTGATTATGTGTTTCTTTCTTTTATTATGAACTACCTTCCTATTGGATTAATAGGCTTGTTGTTGGCTGTTATTTTCTCGGCAGCAATGTCATCTACTTCTGGAGAACTAAATGCATTAGCCACAACTACAACCATTGATTTTTATAAGCGTTTAAAGAAAAAAGAAGTTCCTGAAAGCCACTATCTGAAAGCCTCTAAAATTATGACTGCTGGCTGGGGAGTTGTTGCTATAATGTTTGCCTTGTTTGCTCATTTAGTAGAAAATTTAATAGAAGCAGTAAACATATTAGGCTCTTTATTTTACGGTACTATTTTGGGTATTTTCTTAATTGCGTTTTTCTTAAAAAGAATAAAAGGAAAAGCAACATTTATTGGAGCAATAACAGCTCAACTACTCGTAATTATACTTTACTTTTTCGGGCAAAAAATAGGCTCTTATTTATTGGGTAGAGAAATTGAAGAAATTGCCTACTTATGGTATAATGTTATTGGTTGTGGATTGGTTATTATAATCGCTTCAATAATAAATCCTTTTGACAAAAAGTCTAATTAGGACTCTCTTTCCCAAAGCAACTTCTTCCCAAAACCCAAGGTATTATCAGTCATTTTTATCCAGTTTAACTGAATGCCCCAAATTGGTGATGGTTTAGCTTTTGCAAAAGGATATTTTTTATAATACAAATCGTAAAAAAGTTCTGCTTGATTTTTGTCTGGTGTAATAAAATCTCCAGTAAACTGTATCCCTTGAATTTTAACAATGGTTGTTTCTCCATTAAAAATAGAACCTGCAACTTGCTTATTTTCTATAGCTTCTTTAATGTGCTGTGTAACATTATCTGATAAAAAAATAAGGAGGTTATTAGCTTCATCAAACACATAAAAACAATTGGCACAATAAGGTTTATTGTCAATACTTGTAGCTAAAGTAAATACTTTATTACTCGTAATATATGCCTTAATTCTTGCTTCCATTAATACTTCACCAAACGTTGGTGTAGTGAGTGATTAATTTTTACAATGTAAGTTCCTTTACTTAAAGCACTACAATCTAATAACGCAGTATTGTGATTAAATATATTTTCTTTTACCAACTTACCATCTAAAGAAAAAACTTGAATCAATTCCATTTTATCAGCATTTACAATAGTTATTATTCCGTTTGTTGGATTTGGATAGATGCTAAAATTAGTAGCTTGCTCAATTTCATTAATTGAAACAGTTGGTTCAAGTAACTCTAATAGTGAATCCGCTTTACAAGCATTAGGTATCCCGTAACCATACAAACTATCTGGCGTACTAAACTGATGAGCACTTTGCCTAACAGCCTCTACAACTTGTAACATGGTTAATGTAGGATGTGATTGAATTAAACAAGCTGTCATTCCACAAATTAACGGAGAAGAAAAAGAAGTACCGTTAGCCGTTCTAATATTTCCATTATTATCCACCACATAAGAATCTCTACCTACACCCGAAACATCAGGTTTTACGCGTTGATCTGCCGAAGGACCAACTGACGAAAAATTAGCTTTTACATTATTGGTATCCGTAGCTCCAATACATAAAATACTATCAGCATCACAAGGACTTCTAATATAATCAGGACCACTATTGCCTGCCGAACAAACAATTACCAAACCTTTACTCGTTGCTACCTGAACTCCTTTGGCACAAATGGTAGTCTCACCATCCATATCATTGTAAGTGTAATCTCCTTGCAAAGTATCAAACACCATATAACTTAAAGAGATGTTTACCAAATCTGCCCCTACAGAATCTGCTCGTTCTAAACCTCTTACCAAATCAAATTCTTCCTCATGTACTTCAATCGCAACATCCTCAGTAATGTACAAACACAAATCTACATTAGGGGCTGAGCCTATAAAATTGATTTGATTTCCTGCAATTACCGAAGAAACCATAGTACCATGAGAACTTCTTTCGTAAACGGTAGAATCATTATCAATAAAATTAAACTTATCCACTACTCTATTTTGTAGGTACAATGAATCAAAAGCTTGGATGGTGTCCATTCCTAAAAAACCACCATCTAAAACTGCTAATAAAACGTTCTGACCTAAAAACCCTTTATCGTGCATACAATCTACTCCTATTTGTATGTTTTGTTTGTAGGTACTGTCGTAATTCAATGTTTTTAAATGACTTAAACTTTCTTCTTCTGAAAATTTATTGTTTTTAAGCACTTGACCAGATTCTAAAGACTCTACTTCTTTAACAAATGAAAGTGCTACAAAAGATTGAATGGAATGATTGGAAGTAAGAACCACTGCGTTTAACCACTTAGATGTTTTTACTACCTGTCCTAATTGGTTTAATTCATTCAAATAAGTTGGGTTTACCGGAAAATCGAACTCATTAAAAACAACGTTATTTTTTTGATGATTTTTAATGGCTCTTGGGCTTAAAACATCCTCCATATTAACCGAAGGAGAAGCTCCTTTATCTGTTAAATAAACTAAATAGCGATTTTGAGCAGATAGGCTTGTACAAAAAGCAAAAAATAGTAAGGTGTAAATATATTTTTTCATAAAACTGCAATTAATGTGTTACGAATTTATCATTCTTTATTTATTTCCTCTTACATTATTTGTATTTTATTGTTTTTTACTATAAAACAAACACTTGACTTTGTCATAAAAAACGACTACCTTCGTTTAACACTTTGTGTAGAGAACATTGAAACATTCCAGACACAGTCGTTAAAAGAAACATCATTCCTTTAGTCTATTTCGGCTTGCAAATAGGCTCTATTTTTCATTTTTTTTACTCACATAAAAATTAGCGTTAAATAAGCTCCGAATTTCTGCATTGTTAATACAGCTATCCTAATTATTTCTATTAACTTTGCACCTTAAATTTTTTAAGTAAATGATTAAGATAACATTACCAGATGGCGCAGTAAAAGAATACCAAGCAGGAGTTACTGCTATGGATATTGCCATGAGCATTAGTGAAGGATTAGCAAGAAATGTAATTTCTGCAAAAGTAAACAACAAAACAGTTGAAGTTACTACCCCTATAACCACCGATGCAAATGTTACCTTGTTTACTTTTGACCAAGAAGAAGGTAAAAAAGCTTTTTGGCATTCTTCTGCTCACATTTTAGCACAAGCATTAGAAAAATTATATCCAGGCATTAAATTAACGATTGGACCAGCAATAGACAATGGTTTTTATTATGATGTTGATTCTGGAGAGCATACCATTAGAGAAGAAGATTTTAAAAAAATTGAAGATAAATTTTTAGAATTAGCTCGTGAAAAAGCTGATTTTAAATTACGAGAAGTATCTAAAGCTGATGCTTTAAACAAATATAAAACTGAAGGTAATGAATACAAAGTTGAGTTGATTGAAAACTTAACCGATGGAGAAATTACTTTTTGTGACCATTCAGATTTTACTGATTTATGTAGAGGTGGACACATTCCTAACACAGGAATTGTTAAGGCTATTAAAATAATGAATGTGGCTGGTGCTTACTGGCGTGCAGATCAAAATAAAGCTCAATTAGTACGTGTTTATGGAATTTCTTTTCCTAAACAAAAAATGTTAACTGATTATTTAGAGTTATTAGAACAAGCAAAACAACGTGACCACCGTAAATTAGGTAAAGAGTTAGAATTATTTACTTTTTCAGAAAAAGTTGGACAAGGTTTACCATTATGGTTACCTAAAGGAGCAATGTTGCGTGAGCGTTTAGAGGCTTTCCTTAAAAAAGCACAGCAAAAAGCGGGTTATTTACCTGTTGTTACCCCACACATTGGTCATAAAGATTTATACGTTACTTCTGGTCATTACGAAAAATATGGTGCTGATTCATTTCAACCAATTTTAACTCCACACGAAGGTGAAGAGTTTTTATTGAAACCTATGAATTGCCCTCATCATTGTGAAATATATAAATCTTCACCAAAATCATACAAAGATTTACCGGTTCGTTATTCAGAATTTGGAACAGTTTACCGTTACGAGCAAAGTGGAGAATTACATGGTTTAACTCGTGTTAGAGGTTTTACACAAGACGATGCACATTTATTCTGTCGCCCAGACCAAGTTGAAGAAGAATTTAGAAAAGTAATAGACATTGTTTTTTATGTGCTAAATAGTTTAGGATTTGAAGATTATACTGCTCAAATTTCTTTAAGAGATAAAGAAGACAGAAGTAAATATATCGGTTCTGATGAAAATTGGGAAAAAGCAGAGCAAGCAATTATTAACGCTGTAAAAGGTAAAATTGAAAATACGGTAATTGAATATGGCGAAGCAGCATTTTATGGGCCTAAATTAGATTTTATGGTAAAAGATGCTTTAGGCAGAAGTTGGCAATTAGGTACTATTCAAGTAGATTACAACTTACCAGAGCGTTTTGAATTAGAGTACAAAGGCAGTGACAATGAAATGCACAGACCAGTTATGATACACCGAGCACCATTTGGTTCTATGGAACGTTTTGTAGCTGTTTTAATTGAACATTGTGCAGGAAATTTCCCATTATGGTTAACACCAGATCAGGTAGCAATTTTGCCAATCAGTGAAAATTACAATGAATCAGCTAAAAATATTTTAAATTCGCTAAATAATTACGATATTCGCGGCTTCGTAGACGAAAGAAACGAAACAATTGGTCGAAAAATTAGAGATGCAGAGGTTGGAAAAGTTCCTTACATGTTGATTATAGGCGAAAAAGAAGTTGATTCTGGTAAGCTTTCAGTAAGAAAACATGGCGAAGGTGATGTGGGTATTTTTACAGAAAAAGAGTTTGCAGATTTAATAAACGACAGTATAAAAAAAGATTTAAATAATAATTAATTAAAATAACGGAGGATTAAGTCATAGCTAAAACAGATTTTAATAAGAGAAGGTTTACTAAAAAAGAAGACCTACATAAGATAAACGATAGAATCTACGCTAAAGAAGTAAGGGTTGTTGCTGATGGTATTGAACCAGCGGTTTATCCCATTGCCCAAGCTTTAGCATTGGCTGCGGAAAAGGAATTGGATTTAGTTGAGATATCGCCTAATGCAAAACCTCCGGTTTGTAAAATAATTGATTATAAAAAGTTTCTTTACGATCAAAAGAAGAAACAAAAAGAAATAAAAGCTAAGGCTCAAAAAATTGTATTAAAAGAAATACGTTTTGGACCCAATACGGATGATCATGATTTTGAATTTAAAACAAAACATGCTCGTAAGTTTTTAGAAGAAGGAGCTAAAGTTAAAGCTTTTGTATTTTTTAAAGGGAGAACAATAATTTATAAAGATAGAGGCCAAATTTTATTATTAAAAATGGCTCAAGAGTTAGAAGACATAGCAGTAGTTGAATCGTTACCTAAAATGGACGGTAAAAAGATGTTTATGTATTTAACTCCTAAAAAGAAAAGTAAATAAATAACAATTAATATAGTAGAGTATGCCAAAAATGAAAACTGGTTCTAGTGCTAAAAAAAGATTCCGATTAACTGGAACCGGAAAAATTAAAAGGAAACATGCTTTTAAAAGTCACATCTTAACAAAGAAAACGACTAAACAAAAGCGTAATTTAACAATGTCTGGATTAGTTGATAAAACTGACGAGAAAAACATTAAATTACAATTAGGAATATAATATCCTAATTAATGTAACCTTAAATCGGTTAACGTAAATAATAAAGTTAAACAACCAGGTTATTAGTTTAAAGATTCTTAAAAGAACACTAATCACCAAAAAACGTAAAAGAAATGCCTAGATCAACAAATTCAGTAGCTTCAAGAGCAAGAAGAAAAAAAATAATGAAGCAAGCCAAAGGTTACTTTGGTAGAAGAAAAAATGTATGGACAGTATCTAAAAATGCTGTAGAAAAAGCAGGAGTTTATGCTTATACAGGAAGAAAACAAAAGAAAAGAAATTTCAGAGCTTTATGGATTCAACGTATTAATGCAGGTGTAAGACCTCATGGTATGTCATATTCCAAATTTATGGGAGCTTTAATTAAATCAGGAATTACTTTAAACAGAAAAGTATTGGCTGATTTAGCAATGAACAACCCAGAAGCTTTTAAAGCAGTAGTTAATGCTGTGAAAAAATAGAGTTTTTATACTCACAAAAAAGCCCGACCAAATGGTCGGGCTTTTTTTATTACCTAATATTTTCTAACTACTTAGCAAAAACCTTTTTCAATAAATCTGTTCCTCTTGCAGTTGGATCTTGTCTTATTTGCAACTCTTCTTTGGCAACTTGAATAAACAAACCATCCAAAGCCTTATTGGTTACATACTCCTCTAAATCTGGGTTAACTTTTTTAACCATTGGAATTTTATTGTAGGTTCCAAAAACTGAAGCCCAATGTTTTGTTGCACCTACTTTATCTAAAGAAACTTTAATAACTGGTTGGAATTTTTTTGTTAATTCTGCTCTAGTAGCTTTATTTAAATAATTTGTTGCTGCATCATCTTCTCCTTTTAAAATACTCATTGCATCAGTCAATGTCATTCCTTTAATTGCAGCTACAAATATATCTTTAGCACCTTCAGCAGCGTCTTCAGCAGCTCTGTTCATACTTTCAATTGCTTCATCAACTTTTTTACCCTGCCCCATGCCTCTAAGTTTCTCTTCTACACTTTTTGCTTCATCAGGCATAGGGATTTTTATTTGTGGATCCATTAAATACCCATCTGCTTTATGTAATTGAGTAACTCCTTTATCTACTCCTTGATTTAACGCTTCTTTCAACCCTTTACCAACTTCTTCTTGACTTAATCCACCTGTGGTTGGCAAGCCTGATGCTTTAACATCTTCTGTTTTTTCCTTAGCTTTCTTTTTTAAATCTTTCCATTTTTGTGCTGAAACACTTGTTGTTCCAAACAAGACCATTGCTGATAATATGTAAATTGTTTTTTTCATAGCTTATTTATTTGTCGTTTATTATTACTCAATCATTATGTGTATTCCTAATGAGAATCTTACCACATCTGTTCGAGACTTAAATTCATTGTAGGCATAAGTGCCATCATCAAAAATTTGAACACTTGATGGATCCATATTTTTTGTTGCTGTACCGTATATTTTTGAAGCTTTTAAATTTAAAAACAGAAGTTCACTTTTACTCATCATTATTTTAATTCCACCTCCAAAACCATAACTCCATGATCCATTATAGTTGTAGTCTTTTTCTACGGGCAAATAAGTATCTGTTGCATGAATATAAGTTTCTAATCGTTGATTTGCAGAAAACACTCTAAAACCAGCCAATCCTTCCACATAAGGTTGAAAAGGAGATCTAACCGATTTTAAAGGATAAAGTCTTGAAATAAGGTGAAGCGCAAACATTCCTCCAGAAACTCTTGAATTTACATCATAATCGCCAACACCAGGAGTATAATATCCATAAGTTTCTTCTGATCTACTCATAAAATAATAACCAAACCCTACTCCAACATCTAAAGGATTTGTTTTACCTAAAGGTCGTAACACATCAACTCCAAAACCACCCATTCCAGGTCTTGTATAAAAATCTTTAAACTCACCTGTTGGGAAAGCAAACCTAATATCTATATCAATTGTAACAACAGGGTCTGGAATTGATTTAACATCTTCTGTAAAAATTTTATCTTCTGTAGGCGCAACTACTAAACCATCATCTTGAGAAAATACATTAGAAATGAAGATAAATAAGGCAAAACAAGAGATGATTTTTTTCATGAGTACAAGATAAATAATTGTTTGGGCAGTAACCAAAAATAATGCCACAAGATTAACAAAATCTTAAGATTTTAAAACTTTCTATTACTTAATTATATTTTTTTATACCTTTAAGCTTCAATTAAAATAATATTTATGACAGTAGTAAAATTTCCAGCAGATATAGAAATCGCTCAATCTAATAAAATGGTGCATATCACAGATATTGCCACTAAGTTAAATATTGACCATGACGACTTGGAGCTTTATGGTAAATACAAGGCAAAGCTTCCATTAAGCTTAATAGATGAGAAAAAAATTGCTAAAAACAATTTGGTGTTGGTTACTGCTTTAACTCCTACTCCTGCTGGAGAAGGAAAAACAACGACTTCTATTGGATTAACAGAAGGATTAAATAGAATAGGAAAAAAAGCAACTGTTGTGTTAAGAGAGCCATCATTAGGCCCTGTGTTTGGAATTAAAGGTGGTGCAGCTGGTGGTGGATATGCTCAAGTTGTTCCCATGGAAGATATTAACCTACATTTTACAGGTGATTTTTCTGCCATAGAAAAAGCTAATAATTTACTATCTGCTCTTATTGATAACAACATTCAAAACAGAACAAGAAATTTAGGGATAGATCCTCGTACAATTGTTTGGAAACGTGTAATGGACATGAACGACCGTTCATTAAGACAAATAACAATTGGTTTAGGTGGTACAGCAAATGGCGTTCCCCGTGAAGATGGATTTAACATTACTCCAGCATCTGAAGTAATGGCAATACTTTGTATGGCAGAAAATTTTGGAGACTTAAAAACCAAATTAGGAAATATTTTTATTGGCTATACTTACGATAGAAAGCCTGTTTATGCAAAAGACTTAAACGCACAAAGTGCAATGGCAATTTTATTGAAAGATGCCATTAAACCAAACTTGGTTCAAACATTAGAAGAAAATCCAGCGATTATTCATGGTGGTCCTTTTGCAAACATTGCACAAGGAACAAACACAATAATTGCTACTAAAACAGGACTTTCATTATCTAATTATGTTGTAACTGAAGCTGGTTTTGGTGCAGATTTAGGTGCAGAAAAGTTCCTAGACATTAAATGTGTTTCTGGCGGGTTAAAACCGAAAGCATTGGTTTTAGTTGCTACTATTAGAGCATTAAGACATCACGGTGGAGCTGTTAAAGAAGAATATAATACTCCTGACATAGCAAAAGTAACAGCTGGTTTTGCTAACTTAGAAAAACACATAGAGAACTGTAAGAAATTTGGTTTAAACCCAGTGGTTGCCATCAATTCTTTTCCTACTGATTCGGCTGAAGAAGTAAAATTGATACAAGATAAATGTAAAAAAATGGGTGTTCAAGCAGTTGTTGCCAATGGCTTCTCTCAAGGTGGCGATGGTATGACAGAGCTTGCAAAAGCAGTTGTAAAAGAAGTAGAATCTGGAAAAAACAATTTCCAACCGCTTTACAACTGGAACTTAACCATTAAAGAAAAAATTGAGCGTATTGCCAAAGAAATTTATGGTGCTGATGGTGTTGAATACTCTAAAAAAGCCATTACCGACCTTAAAAAAATAGCCAACTTAGGCTTAGAAGGCTTGCCTGTTTGTATGGCAAAAACACAAAAATCTTTTTCTGATAACGAAAGCTTGGTAGGAAGACCAAAAGGGTTTACCGTTAACGTAAGAGAATTTGAATTTGCTACAGGAGCTGGTTTTGTTATTCCTATTTTAGGAAACATGATGCGTATGCCTGGCTTGCCAGAAACTCCCGCATCTGAGGGAATGGACATTGACAATGACGGAAAAATTTCTGGATTGTCTTAAACCACACTCAATATCATTCATAAAAAAAGAAGCCAATTTTATTAATAAAATTGGCTTCTTTTTTATCCCTCGACAAGTAATTACAAGGTTATAATAAAACCCAATAGATTACAAAAAAAATAACTAAGTATTTACATCTAAGAAAGTTGTACGTATTTTTACGTATTGACTTATGTTGTTTTATAGTTTATTTTTAGTTGCTTTTAAACAACTAACTATTAAACGAATATACAATATACCGCCCATACCCACCTGAAGGGGCTAATACAACATTTATTTACTATTTTGCGTCTTAATACAAGATGCAAACAATTAACTAATTTATTGAAACTTTCCGCTTTAGCGGATTTAGTTGAACTTACCCCGTTGAAAAAAGGGGTCTAATACTAACAAACTTTAACAATTGTATAAACCTTTATACATATTATTCTTTTTACTAATAATAAGCGTTGGCAGTAGCAAGGCTCAAAATCTTGTTTACAATGGTGATTTTGAAATCTTTGATACTTGCCCAGTTAATATGTCAACGCCCAGTAATATGGAAATCATAACAACTAAAAAGGAAACATTTAAAGGTTTTGTACAAGTGTTAAGAGGAAGTTATATAAACAAATAAAAATTTAATTATGAACAAACTAAGAATTTGAAAACCTTTTTCACATATATTTTAATACTATTTTCTACAATTACTGTGGGGCAAACTAATTTAGTGTTCAATGGTAGCTTTGAAGATATAGATTCGTGCTATGGAGACCCATCTCCTTTAGGGTTTGATGTTTTCCAGTGGTCTGGTTGTAATGGTTGGATTAATCCTACTTATGCTTCATCAGATTTATGGTGTATAAATCCTGTTTTTGGAAATAATACCCCTCCTTTTATTCCAGGTTTTGGATACCAAATACCAAAGAATGGGAATAATATGGCTGGAATTTTTGTTTATGTTTTAGCCGCTCAAAATTATAGGGAATATATACAATTTGAAACAGCTACCGAATTAACAAAAAATAAATATTACCAATTCAAAATGTATATAAGCTCGGCTGAATATGATATTATAAATAGTCAAGCTACCTCTTGTATGCAAGTTTATTTTTCAGGTACACGCCCTATTCAACCTTCATCTTATCAGCCATTAAATGTTATACCACAAATAACTAATCCATCTAATAATTTTTATATAGATACACTAAACTGGATATTATTTACAGGTGTTTATCAAGCTGATGGTGATGAGAAATACATCACTATCGGTTGTTTTGAAGATAGTGCAACTATATCACTTACCAAACAACCGACAGATAGCACTGGTGGTGATAATTATTTTTTCATAGACAATATTGAATTAATAGAATTACCAATAAGCTACCATTTTCCCAATGTGTTTTCACCTAATGGAGATAATACTAATGATGTATTTTCTCCTAATGTTGAAAACATAGAAGAATGGAAATGTCTTATTTATAATCGCTGGGGACAAGAAATCTATGAATTGAATAATGGTGTTAGTAGTTGGGATGGTAGAACAACATCTGGTAAAGAAGTTCCTAACGGAACATATTATTACGTGTTTTCTGCAACTATAGAAAATGAAAATATAAGTGAAAAAGGTTATTTGCAGTTGTTAAGGGGAAGTTATATAAACAATTACAAATAAAAATGGTAAAACAGTAATTAAAACTTCATAGTTAACACAGGTCTAAAAGCATCTCTCACTAAATTTTGAGAGGTGCTTTCTTTTAATAGCTTTTTCAATATACTTTTCCCATGTGTGCCTATTGCAATCATATCCATAGAGTTATCTATACAATAGTTGAGTACGCCTAACTCTTGATTAACATCTTCAAAAATAGCTTTGGTGTAGTTTTTAGTTAGTTTAAAATAGCTAATAAACAACTCCATTTTTTCGTCAATAGCTGCTTTATCGATAGGATTATGAGGTGTATTAACCGTTAATAAATGAATTTGAGCATTAAAAATTTTAGCAAAATCGACCACCGTTTTAAAAACTTTATAAGCTTCTGGTGAAAAATCTGAAGGAAATAAAATGGTTTTGATGTGCAAACTGTCCATTTTATA
Organism: Vicingaceae bacterium; assembly: GCA_037969435.1. Classification (GTDB taxonomy): domain Bacteria; phylum Bacteroidota; class Bacteroidia; order Flavobacteriales_E; family Vicingaceae. The sequence continues at coordinate 7,739 of JBBKXK010000016.1, read as the reverse complement.
TTTAATCGTTAGTACATTAATTTTAGAATACCTAATCACATTTTCGGTATTACTACCCAATAACATCTCCTCTATATTAGAAATGCCGTTAGAACCCATTATAATTAAATCTACATCATACTTTTCCCCAGCTCTATTTATTGCTTTGCTAATTGTACTTCCTTCAACCAAAACAATTTCAAAATCAACACCTTTTAAGTATTTATAATTTTTAATTTCCTCTAATTTATCCAATAAGCCATTAGATTCTTTGTCTTTTTTATGGCGAATAATATGTAAAACAAATAACTTACATCCCTTTTCTTTTGCAATAAAAGAACCGTATTCTAACGCATAATTAGATTGCTCAGAAAAATCAGTCGGAATTAAAATTTTATTCATCGGTAACCGTTTACTCAATTCATACAGCTTTATATATTGTCATATTTTAGCCGTAAATTTGCAACAAAAATACATTAAATGAGCATACAAAAACCATTAATTTTAGTAGTAAATGATGACGGAATTACTGCTCCTGGAATTAAGGCTTTAATTACAGTAGCAAAAGAGTTTGGAGAAGTTGTAGCCGTTGCTCCCGATAAACCGCAAAGCGGAATGGGGCATGCCATAACATTAGATTCTACCTTACATGTTGTTAAAACTGAAGTAGAAGGAATTACTGCTTATGCTTGTAGTGGCACACCTGTTGATTGTGTGAAAATTGCAGTTAATAAACTATTGCCTCGTAAACCTAATTTAATTGTTTCGGGTATTAATCATGGTTCTAACTCATCTATTAATGTAATCTATTCTGGCACTATGTCTGCTGCCGTAGAAGGTTCCTTAGAAGGGATTCCTTCAGTAGGTTTTTCATTGCAAAACCACTCAATAGATGCTGATTTTACAGCAGCAAAAAAATATGCGCGTCAAATAATTAATCAAATTTTAACCAATAATTTTCCTAAAGGGATGTGTTTAAATGTTAACATACCCAACCTTAAAGAAGATTTAATTAATGGAATTAAAGTTTGCAGACAAGCCAAAGGTAATTGGCAAGAAAAATATGACGAAAGACAAGACCCTATGGGCAGAACTTATTATTGGTTAACAGGTAAATTTATTATTGATGATAATGGAACTGACACTGATGAGTGGGCTTTAAATAACAGCTATGTTTCTGTGGTACCTGTTCAAGCTGATATTACTGATTATAAAATATTAAACCATATAAAACTATTTGAGAATGCTTAACGGAATAAAAAAATTGGATCATATTATTATTGGAGTTCTTGTTGGAATTATCATTCCAGTAATTGTTATGCACTTTTGGCTACAGATGTATTCTAATCTTTCTTTAATTCAAGTTATTAAAAATCCTTTTTTTAGCGAAATTGTTAATGTTTTAAAGGGAAGTATCTTTGTCAACCTATTGGCATTTTTTGGGTTTTATTGGTTTAAGAAAGATAAATCTGCAAGAGGAGTTGTATTGGCAACTTTATTTTATGGCGCTTTTTATATCTACTACACCTTTTTTATGTAACACTAGCTTATGAAGTATTACATTATAGCAGGAGAACCTTCAGGAGATTTACAAGCCTCATTTTTAGTGAAAGAACTAAAAAATGCTGATGAATCTGCACAAATTAGATGCTTTGGTGGTGATTTAATGGAGCAGCAAGGTGCAACTGTAGTAAAACATTATAGAGAGTTAGCTTTTATGGGAGTTGAACAGGTTTTATTAAACCTGAGAACCATCTTTAAAAATATGGCTTTCTGCAAAGAAGATATCCTAAGATATGAGCCAGATGTATTGATTTTAGTTGATTACCCTGGGTTTAATTTAAAAATTGCCAAATGGGCAAAAGCAAACAACATTAAAGTATTCTACTACATCTCTCCTAAAATATGGGCTTGGAACCAAAAACGAGTTCATAAAATAAAGAAGATAATTGATAAAATGTTTGTCATCCTCCCTTTTGAAAAAGACTTTTATGCAAAGTTTAATTATGATGTAGATTTTGTTGGTCATCCACTGTTGGACAGTATCCCAATGAAAGAAAAATCTACTTTTAGTGATTTTTGTACAACACATCAACTTAACTCAAAACCAATTATAGCCATTTTACCAGGTAGTAGAAAGCAAGAAATAACTGATATGTTAACCATTATGCTTTCTGTAGTTGATAGTTTTCCAGATTACCAGTTTGTAATTGCTGGAGCTCCTTCGCAAAAACTAGAATTTTACCAGCAGTTTTTAACGAAAGACATTGCTATTATTGAAAATAAAACTTACGATTTATTACAACACTCCTATGCTGCATTAGTTGTTTCTGGTACTGCAAATTTAGAAACTGCCTTATTTAAAGTTCCTCAAGTTGTATGCTACAAAACCGGTAAGTTGTTTTATGCTTTAGCTAAAATTGTCATACTTATTCCTTTCATTTCTTTGGTTAACTTAATTATGGATAAAGAAATATGCAAAGAGTTGATTCAGAAAGAACTAAACACTGATAATCTAACTAAAGAATTGAATAAAATCATTGATGAAAGCAGCAGAAAAACTATGCTTGAAAACTATGAAATTTTGCATCAAAAATTAGGTGGATCTGGTGCATCTAAAAAAGCTGCTGAATTAATAGTAAACTACCTAAAGAGTTAATAATTGATTGTGAATAACTGCTTTTCTCGGCACTCTATTTGTTAGTTCTAAATTTTACTTTTGAGTTGTGTTAAAACAAATAGCCATATTAGTTTCATTTATATTTTTGCTAGGAAAATTTTCTTATGCTGAAATTGTAAATATCGGCATATACAATACCAATAATATCAATTCATTAGTTTTTCATCCTGAAGAAGGAAGCTATTCAATTTTTACTGAGCAAGGAAAATTAATGGATATCGATAATACTGACTTGTTAGAAATAAAATATCACAACCATGAAATTAGCATTAAGTCATTCGATAAAAATTACGGAACCTTTAAAAAGATTAGACTTATTGGCACCACGGCTAAAAACTCCTTTAAAATAAAAACTCCCAATAGTAAATACATTAGAGTTTTTGAGGATAATTTATTTATTAATGGACATCCACACAACAAGTATTTACAGTTAATCAACAACATTAATATCGATAACTATATTGCTGGAGTTGTAGAAGCCGAAGTAGGTCGAAATCCACCTGCTGAATACTTTAAACTTCAAGCCATTATTTGTAGAACTTATGCCTTAAAATACATTAAACGCCATGAAGCAGAAGGTTTTAGTTTGTGCGACAAAGTACATTGCCAAGCTTACCATGGAAAACCAAAATCTCTTTTAATAAAAGAAGCTGCTACAGAAACCAATGGAATTGTAATTGTTGATAGTGATATTAATTTAATTACGGCTACGTTTTACTCTAACTGTGGAGGAGAAACAGCTAATTCGGAAGAGGTATGGCGACAAGAATTATATTATTTAAGAGCCATTAAAGACACTTTTTGTTTACACGAAAACAATGCAGTTTGGAGTAAAAAAATAGCAGCTGTTACTTGGGAGAACTATTTAAAGAAATTTAAAGCTACAGACGAAGCTCTTAATCACGAATGTGGCACAGAGTACTTTCAGAACGGTAGAGAGCAATATTATTTAAAAGATGATGTGAAGATACCTTTTGTGGATATTCGACAAGATTTTGATCTTAAATCAGCTCAATTTGATGTTATACCTGAAAACAGTCATGTAATTTTAAAAGGAAAAGGTTTTGGACATGGTGTTGGCTTATGCCAAGAAGGAGCTATGCGAATGGCTAAATTAGGTTATGATTATACACAAATACTACATTTTTATTACAAAAATGTGCACATGGTTAATTTAGAATCTCTTGCATTTTTTAAAGCCGATTTTTAATCGTCAATACCAATCACCATTATCATTTTACCATCTTGATGTATTTCTACAGCATTTTCTTTTTCAATAATCATGGTTGGAATTCCATCAAAATCAGCAACCTTTCCAGTAATTGTAATTTCTTTTCCTTCCCACTCTTTTAAAGGGTCGTAACTAAAGTTTACAATATTTTGTTTCCAAACTGCAACTGTAAAAATTTGGTTAGGATAGTTTTTATCTAAATTAAAAAATAAATGTCCATTATTGGTTTCTCTTGCGCCAACAACAGTACCAGTTACAGTTATTTTCTTACTACCTCCCATATGTCGTTTAGCCTGTACAGTATTAAATACCCCAGGCGGTAAATCTTGTTGTTTAGCTGGGTTTACATCACCTTTTTGTTTTTCTGGCACCCAATCAATTACCATATTTTGACTTTCTAACTCCTCCTCTAATTCATCCTCTAATTGATAAAAGAAATCAATACCTGTAGCTACTTCAACATCATTAATTGACATCGCAAAACTATTTATAGGATTTTTAATGTCTTGATTAGGCATGATAAAGCCAATGGCCTTTTTATTAGTTAAGTCAACAGCAATTTTATAATAGTATTGAGGAATACTAAGCCCATTAACACTTCTCTCTACTTTTGGTAAGCTATCATTTAGAACGGGCCCTGTTACTATGTATAATTGGGTTTCTGGATGATCAACTATGTAAGCACGCATCAAACCTTCTAAGTTTGCCCACTTTTGGCGATTAAAATTTGGCAGCTGAGGCGACATATTAGAATAGTAATATGATTCCGACAATGCTTCTTTGCTCCATTTAAAATCTGCAGATGGTGCTAAATGACCTCTATCATAACCAAACCCATCATATTTATATTTTTTTGTTTCAGGATCTTTGTACTTTAAAAAATAATCAACTTCTGCTGCACTTCCTGTTTTTACTAAAGGGTCTTCTCTAAAATTATTTGATCTTCCCTCCTTTCCTTCAATAATATCAGCAGTAATTATATGTGCAACCCATTTTGCCTGTTCATGTTGCTCCGAGTAAACCAAACTATAAGCCAAATGGTTAATTATTTCTTCGTTATTTTCTGTTTTTGGAATACCTACTTTCTGAATATCTACTCTAATTTTTTCAAGCTTTAAATCATCAATCTCAGTTTGATGCTTCGCTTTTTGTTCTTCTAAAAGAATTAACTCTTTTTGTAATTCTTTTATTTTGTCATCTGCCGTTTGAGAAAAAGCGATGATTGGTAAAAAGAAAAATAGAAATATTCCCTTTCTAATAGTATTCACTCTCATATTTCTTATTTATTCCTTTTCGCAGCTTTCTTAGCCTCTTTTGCAGCTTCCTTTTCTAAACGCTCTTGTTCTTTCTTTTCACTGTATTCTCTTCTTATTTTCTCTTCTTTTGTTTCCATCCTTTCATCAATCTCCATCTTATACTTATCCATATTAAATGTTTGATATTTTGGACCTAAGCTAGAAACTGAAACAGGTCCAATTCCCACACCAATACTTGCACCTGATTGACTTTGTGGCACAACCATTCTAACACTTTCTTGTTTATTTAATTCAATATCGCCAGCAATTTGTCCTTTTTTATCAATAACAGTAACCTTATCAGGGTAAGCTTTAAAAATCCACCTACCATTCACACCTTCACCATTAATATCTACATTAATTTCGGCACCTTGTTTAACAATGTGTTTCACTTCACCTTCTTTAGTTATTATAACGCTGTAAACTTTTTGATAATGGTCATCAGCATTTTCATTTGCTTGTGAAAAAACTGAGGAGGCAATAAAAACTGTAAGTATCACAAATAGTAACTTTTTCATAATGATTGTTATTAATAAATAATAGAAAACTTCTTTACCAAAATTAAGTATTTCATATTTAACTTTTATCGCATAAATTAGCAACAAATAAAATATGCCTAAACTTAGCCACATCCCTTTACTACGACTTTTATTCCCGTTTGTTGCAGGAATAATAAGTGTTGTTTATTTCAAACCTAACATATATTATTTATTAAGCTGTTTCGGATTTTTATTAATCAGTTACTTTTTAATTATTTTAATAAAAAAGCTAAATAATAGCTTTAAAACTAGATGGGTATTTGGCGTATTACTTTACTTAAACATGTTTTTAGCTGGAGCTTGTTTAACTTCTTATCAATATAAAAACACTAATAAAACAACGGCTCAATTTACCGAATCAACTAACCAACTTTTAATAGGTGAAATTATAGAACCTGTCCAAATAAAAGAAAATACAATTAAAGCCATTTTAGCTATAAAAGGAGTTAAAAGTGATAAAAAATGGCTAAAAAGTGATGGGAAAGTAATTATTTACCTCCAAAAAGATAGTTTATCGAATTTACTAACCATTGGAGATGTACTTTCTTTTGAACCAAAACTAGAGAATGTTCCTCCACCTAAAAATCCGAATGAATTTGATTTTAGAAAATATCTTTCTTACCACCTAATACATCAACAGGCATTTTTACGCTCTAATAATTGGCAATTAGTTAATAAAGCAGCTACTTCTGGAATTTTTAAATTTGCAAATGATGCTAGGAATAAACTTATTAGCATTCTTGAAAATAAAGGTGTCAAAGGCGAGGACCTTGCGATAGCCTCTGCACTAATATTGGGATACAAAGACAATATTGATGCTGAACTAAAAAGTGCTTATTCTAGTGCTGGAGCGATGCACGTTTTAGCAGTATCTGGTTTACATGTTGGTGTTATATTTTTTATCTTTAATCAGTTGTTAGTTTTTCTAGAAAAACTTAAATATGGCAAAATTATTAAAGGGGCTATTCTAATTATTTTATTGTGGAGTTATGCTTTATTAACAGGGCTTTCTCCTTCTGTAATGAGAGCAGCAACTATGTTCTCGTTTATTGTTGCCGCTAAAATGACGAATAGAAACTCTAGTTTCTTTAATACTTTAGCTGCTTCTGCCTTAGTTTTACTCATTTACAATCCTCTCTTAATAATGGAAGTTGGCTTCCAACTTTCTTACTTAGCAGTAATAGGCATTGTAATAATTCAACCATGGATAAACAATTGGTTTTATACCCGTTGGTGGCTACCTCGTAAAATTTGGGAAATTACAGCTGTTTCTATTGCAGCTCAAATTGCAACTTTTCCTTTAAGTTTATTGTACTTTCATCAATTCCCTAATTATTTTATGTTCTCTAATTTAATTGTTATCCCTTTGGCATTAGCAATACTAAGCTTAGGAATTGTTACGCTTTGTTTTGCTTTTATTCCTGTAATTGGAGATTACCTCGCTTTGGGATTAAATTATTTGATAAAATTTTTAAACTATTCGGTTAATCTAATTAATGAATTGCCATACTCTTTAACCGAAAACATCCGCTTTAGTGTGATTGATGCTTGGTTAATTTATTTGGCAATTGTGTTTTTAATTTCCTTAATCGCATACCGAAAGTTTAAGTTTTTGTTAGTAGCTTGTTTGTTGCTCATTTTCTTTTTAGGAAATAATAGTTGGGTTAATTACAACAGTTTAAAACAACAAAAAATCATTATTTACAACATACCACAATACTCTGCTATTAACTTTATTGATGGAGATGATAATATTTTAGTATCAGACATTAAATTAACAGAGAATAGAAGTAAACTAATGTTTCACGTTCAAAACAATTGGATTAATAATGGCGTAGAAAATGAAAAACTTGTACGTTTAGACCACCTTTTAAAAAAACATCAATTATCTAATATTTTGGAAAAAACGGTGAAAGTGACCACCTGTTAACGTTTTAAACTGACCACCCAAAAACGGTTGAAAGTGAGCAGTTAAAACGGAGCAAATTGACCACCCTAAATACGAAGAATAATTA
>JBBKXK010000015.1:0-23711 GCA_037969435.1 Vicingaceae bacterium | reverse complement strand
TGACAAGTAGGACCAGGAGTAGTGTATAAAACTCCATAAGTACCAGGAGTACTTGCTCCAACATTAATAACACCAGTAGTTGGATTAATTGATAAACCAGCAGGTGCACTAGTAAAGTTACCACCAGTAGTACCTGTAATAGTAGGAGTTTGATTAGGTTCGGTTAAACAATAAGAAGCTGCAGAATAATTAAAAGTTGCATCTTCACTTGGACTTACAGTAACAAAAACAGTTAAAGTATCCTGACAACTAGCACTTGGAGTGGTGTATAAAACACCATAAGTGCCAGGGGTACTTGTACTTATGTTAATAATACCAGTAGTTGGATTGATAGAAAGTCCAGCAGGTGAACTAGTAAAAGTACCACCAGTAGTACCAGTAATCGTTGGGTTCTGATTAGGATCATTTTGACAATAAGAAGCTGCAGAATAATTAAAGGTTGCATCCTCGGTAGTAGTAACGGTAACAAAAACCGTTAAAGTATCTTGACAAGTAGGACCAGGTGTAGTATATAAAATACCATAAGTACCAGGAGTACTTGCTCCTACATTAATAATGCCAGTGGTTGGATTAATAGAAAGTCCAGCAGGGGTACTAGTAAAGTTGCCACCAACAGTACCTGTAATAGTAGGAGTTTGATTTGGTTCTGTTTGGCAATAAGAAGTTGCAGAATAATTAAAAGTTGCGTCTTCACTTGGGCTTACAGTTAAGGTAGTTGTAATTATACTATCACAGCCATTTGCATTAACTAAAGTATCCATATAATTTCCTGCGGTAGTTTGGTAAGTACCACCTAATAAGATGCTATCGCCTTGGCAAATGTTTGTATTTGCTGTACTAAATGTATGAGGAACAACAGTAATTGCTATAGTGGTATCATCAGTTCCTGAGCTATCTGTAACCTGTAAAACAATATTATAATTACCAGCAGTATTAAAAACGACATTATGTGGTCCTTGGGTATTTGCTGAAGGAGGATTACCACCATTAAAAGTCCATGTCCAATTAGAAATATTATTTCCTGTAGAATTATCAGTAAAAGTTATAGAGTCTCCTTCACATATCGTAGTGTTTGATGGAGTGAATGAAGCTACTAAGGGAGGAACAGTACAAGGGGAAGTCACTGTAAATGTATCAGTTACAATACATCCACTTGAACCTGTAATTTGCACCCAATAAGTTCCGGCAGCTAAGTTGCTTACATCTTGTGTAGTATCTCCAGTTGACCATAAATAGGTGTAAGTATAAGGAGGGGCTGCTTTTAATCTTACATAATCAAAAGCTGTTTGTCTTGAGCTAGAACCACTTGCATTTGTTGTAATTCTTAATTGAATAGAATTTCCAGTACCTGGAATTGGGTAACAAAAATCTTGAAAAGCAGTAGTTAGAGCTACTCCATCACCAATACCGTCATTATCGGTATCTTCATATAAACCATTAACTGGGAAAGGGTTGTTTGCCGCTTTTCTAAAATCCATTAAGGTATTCCAACCTAAATTATCGATGTTGTATTCTAAGGTAATTCTTGTGGTTGCATCTGTGCTCATATTGTTTGCTCCTAAAGCAAGTAATGCACACATTTCTATATTATTATAGCCAGTTATAGTGGTTGGATTAATTGTAACATCACATATTGTTTGTAAAGAACTAAACCCAGTTCTTCGAGCCCCAAAATAAAACGTGCCCTCTTCAAGGGTTGGATTTACAGTAAAACTAATACTAGCATCATCCCCTCGTTTAAAAAAGTAGGAGGTGTTTGGTGTGCCAGGATAGGGGTTAGCTGTATATCTTACCCCATGGCCATCAGTTTCAAATCCTTCGGCAAGCAAGGTGTCTAAAGCTCCAAAACCTGCAATAGAAGTAGTAATATCAATTGCACCATCACCAGAGGTACAACCTGTTAAGTTGGTAATTATTGAGTTATCAATATTGGTAGTCTGTGGTTGATTTACAAAAACACTGTCTGTAATAATACACCCACTTGCATCAGAAACTGTAATATAGTACATGCCTCCAGCCAAGTTTGATATACTTTGTGTAGTATCTCCATTAGACCATAAAAAACTAAATTGAGGAGTACCTTGTAAATTAATTACAGAAGCAGTCCCGTCATTTATACAGCTTGCATCGGTTCCTGTTACTGAAAACCCTAATCTATTTCCGCAAGGGTATTCGAAAAAAGAAGAACAAAAATTGGTTAAAGCAAAACTACCAGAACCTGAAACAAGAGGAATTGCATTTTGAGTAAATCCACAACCCACTCCAAGTACATTTGGGTTTTCTATTCTATGAAGTGTATTTCCACTTGCCGATAATCCGTAAAGTTTGCAATCCGGACCAAGTTGTAAGGCTTTCATGTCAACATTTGTAGTTGAAACTTGTGTTATTGAAGCTTGAAAAGCAGTAACATTAGGTGCGTTTAAGTCCAATTGAAAAATTTCACTAGTTCTACAACCATAAAGAATGTTTCCGTCAGGAGAGAACTCAAAATTTCCTAAAAAAGGACTAACTGTAGCTGCCCATCTATGAGTAAGCCCTCCAGTAGAATTGTTAAAGTCATAAACATTTAAGTCGGGATGAATATTTACCATCACATTACCTTGAGGGGACATATACATACCATAAGATTGCCAAGTAACTAAAGGTCCTGTTGTAGATATGACAGGAACAGGATTAACTCCAGCTGCTGTTACTTCGTAAGCGTGATAAACATTACTACCAACGTTTGAACTAGATGTAGATGTTGGATTTGATTTTTGTATAACTACCCAATAACCAGTTGATGTTGCGTTTCTTACAGCTACTAATTTTTCTTGAGTTCTATCAATAAGTTGATTGTTTTTAGAAATAACATCACCAAAACCACCATTTAAGGTCATATCAACCTCATGCCATTGTAAGCCATTTACGCCATTGTTTTCCCAAATAGCATCAGTAGTAAATATAAAATAATGATCTGGATTTCCAGGATGAGGGGTCATAATAGCTGCTTGAGCAGATGATTGGTTGCCCAATAGACCTGTTCCGTTGGGCATAACATTGTTGTTTCTATCCCAAACAGTTGATCCTTGGCAATACATTTGTAAAATTCCATTGGTATCGCTAATTGAAGCAGAACCTTCAAAGGCATTCATTTGGCTACCTGTAAAACTTGCTGGTACACAAGTAAAGTCTATAGCAGCTTGATTTCCAAAATGCCAAAAATTAGCACGTTTTTTTTCGTCAATTTGAGCAAATGCAATTACACTTATACAAAGTGATATAGTTAGTGTTATTAAATGTTGTTTTTTCATAATGTGAAACAATTAAAGGGATTATCACTATACAATAATAACATAGTAAAATGCAAAAAAGAAAGTAATTTTTTTAATTGATTACCTTTCAATGCTGTTTTTAAGTAAGATTTTGGCTAAATATGTATGTTAGAAAGGTAAATTATTAAGCACGAAATGTTGAGTATTCTATATAGTTTTTGTTGGAGTAATCTTTAATTGCTTGCTCAAAAGAAATGCCTCCTTGTTTTATTCTAATCCAAGCTAGTATGTTGAAATGACTTATTACTCTTCTTTCAGATTCATTAGAAAGAACTTGAATTAATTCTATTTCTTTTTGTTTAAAAAAAGAAACTTCTTTGTGTTTATCGACTTTTAATAAATCTTTAAAAAAAACAATAAACCACTCTTCAAAAGCGTAAACATTAGATTGTTTGTTTATAAACCTTTTTGTTGCGTCAAAAAAGTACTCAATACTAAGCCTATCTTTTAATTCATAATGAATTAATAAATTCATAATTCTAGCAAACCTAAAAATATCAGAACGGAAAGATGCGTTGTCACTATCAATAATAAGGTTGTTGTATTTTAGAGCATTTTTATACTGACCAATAGCAAAAAAAAGGTAGCATAAATTACTGTACATTACTGTTTTAAATAAAACAGATACACGTTGTCCAAACTTAATTAAATCGGTTTCAATTTTTTCAGTAAATATTAACGCTTTGTTTAATTCTCCTGATCTTAAGTATAAATCTAAACGATTTGCAGAAAGGTATTCAAATATTTTCACCTCTACTTGGTTGGTATTAGGAACTATGTTTTCCATTTTCGAGAAATAATAATCCGCTTTTTCAAACTCTCCTTCTGAGGAACAACTTAAAGAGTAGTTGTTTAATAAGGTAATATAGTTGTATTGATTTAAATCTTTCCTTGCAGGAAAATCTTCATATAATAATAAATTTTGTTTGGTGTAATATTTTAATTTTTCTGTGTCATCAAAATAAGCATAATAGCTAGCAAATATATTATTGAATTCTGATTTTGAAGAATATGAAGTTGCCATTGAATAATCCGATAAAAAAGGATTGTCAATCATTTCTTTTAATTTATTTTCATTTTCCACAGAACGTAACGTACCTGATTGTTTCGTTAATTTAAAGCAAGCTTGACTGAGTTTTCTAAATTCCTTTTCAAGTTTAAGTTTGTTTATAGCTTCTGTTTGTTTGGCATATAATTGTTTTTCAAGTATATCTATATTTTTATATTCTAATTGCCTTAAAGCATTTAGGTGCCAATCTAAAATATCTATCTTAAAATTTTGATGATCAATTTTTTCAGCTTCTTTAAATGTTTTTTTTGCTAGTGTAACACATTGCTCGTAAAGGGCTTTATCGTATAAGTTTTCAATTTGATTGATTAGTTTTCTAATTTTAATAGAAACAGATGTTTTAGAATGGTATGCTTCTAAACTTTTTAGAATTAAATCATAAAGATAATTTTTGAGCCTAGATGAATGTTTTGTAAATTTTATTTTAGCCTCAATTTTTTCAATAGGCTTCCCTTCACTTCGAGCAATTAAATCAAACAATTTAACACACAATTCATTTTGTTTGCCAATGTGATTAGAAACAAATAATTTAAAATATCTTCTTTCTGAACTAGAGAGAGAGTATATTAAGTCGTATAAATGTGAAGATGTTTTGTTTGCCATTCTTTTGAAACTTATTGTAAATATAAGAAATGGACTTAAAAAAACGAATAAAGTTAAACCCTAACGCCTATGATGCAAACATCATCTAATTGTTCTAAATCTCCCATCCAGTTTTTAAAAGTGTTTTCAATAATTTTCTTTTGAGTTTCCATATTCTCTTTCTGGATGGAAAGTAACAACTTTTTAAAGTTAGTAGATTTATATTTTTTGCCTTTTTCACCTCCGAACTGGTCTGAATAACCATCAGAAAATATATAAAATGTATCACCCTTTTGAAGGTTAATAGAGTGATTGGTGTAGGGTTTAATATTATCAAACTTACCAATAGGTTGCTTACTTGCTTTTACTTCTATAATTTCTCCATTTCTAATTATCCAGAGTGGATTAAGAGCACCTGCATATTCTAAAGTATTTCCTTCCAATGAGCACAAAGCAATGTCCATTCCGTCTTTTACATCTTCGTCTGCTTTTTCAAATTCTTGAATAAAAATTTCACGTGTTTTGTCTAAAATTTTAGCAGGTTCTGTTAATCCATACTCTCTTACTGAACGGTTAAGTGCATTATTACAAATAACACTTACTAGTGCCCCCGGAACACCATGACCAGTGCAGTCTGCAGCAGCAAAAATAATTTTGTTTTTTTGTTGAGTCATCCAATAAAAATCGCCTGCAACTATATCCTTAGGCTCGTAAACTATAAAAGAATTTACTAAGTATTCTTTAACTATTTTGTTGGGAGGCAATATTGCAGATTGAATTCTTTTAGCATAAGAAATAGAATCAATTATTTCTCTATTTTTTTCTTCTAACTGTGTATGAGCATTTTCAATGGTATCTTTTTGTTTTAAAATTAATTCGTTGTCTTTTTTCTTTCTTCTAATAGACATAAATAAGATTGCTATAAATAAGATAGCAATACCAATACCTCCAAAAAGCAAATAACGTTTGGTTGCTTCTTGCTTTAATTGTAAGCTTTGTGCTTCAAGTTGAGATTTTGCTATCTCTAATTCTTTTTCTGCAAATAATAACTCGTTTTCTGCAGCAATAATCTTCGATTCTTGTTCTAAAATTGAGAGGCTATCTGCAGTTGTTGTGGCATTTAATTTATCAAGTTTTAATTTATTTTTTGCCAGTTGTATTTCTTGCTTTTTATCTTCTTTAATAGATGTTGTTATTGGTTTGTATGTGTCGAAATAACCTTTATTAACGTCATATTTTATTATGTCAAAAGGAAGGTTAGCAATAGAATCTTCTAGTAATTCATTTTTCTCAATTAAATCTACCTTTAATGAGAGTTCAATTTTTTGATTGGTTTCAGGAACATTTTTGGTGTCAATAATATAAGTTTTTGTAAAATAGCCCTCATGAACAAAATCTATTTTAAATTCATTGTTTAAGGACAATGATATTTTTAAGGTTTTTCTTTGTTTAGTTTCGGAAACTAATTCTCCATCTTTATAAATAAATGCCTCACCTTTTAATTTTTTTTTAGATGATTGAGGATATAAAGAGGCTTCAATTTCTAATGAAATATTATCGTTCTCTCCAGCAAAAGCGTAAAGACTAAAGAGTGTAATAAGTAATATGGAAAAGAGGTATTTAATAATAATAAGTTTTGCACAAAAATAAGCTATAAAAAGATAAAGCCCAACACAATTGTGTTAGGCTTTATCTTTTTTGTGGACCAAGGGTCTGAATTATCGAACTTTTTTGAGGAGGATATTTCGCAAACAATTAAAACACTGTAACGAAATCGTGATTTTTTATTTGACATGGCAACAGAACCCATTTAACACTTCTTAAACATTAGTTTAACGAGTGCAAAAGGAATAAAAATAATCAGATGCAACACTTAGTGGTAATACTAAAAAAGTTTAATACAAAGGTTTGAATCATATAACTTTTTTCAAAAATTGTGTAACACTTATCATTTAATGAGTGTTCATCTTTGTATCTTAACTATTATAAACCTTTAATAAATAATATTTCATAAAATGATAAGTGTTCAAAATTTAAAATTCCGGGTTCTCATTTCTTTGTTCTTTATTTGCATGTTTGCCTTTGCTCAGAAAGACTCTCATATAAAAGATGTGGATGAGCTTGCCGAACAAAAAAGGATTATGTTTCAGAATTATCCAGGATTATTTATGGAAAAAGAAATTAATAATGTAGAAAAGCTGGATTCAAAACATTCAAAAATATTTTATACCATAAATAATGTAAATTTTGAAGCAGTAGTCAATTCTAACATGAAAGATTTATTGCTTGTTGCCACTTGTCAGGAAATACAAGAGGAGAAACTACCTGCAATTGTTATAGATGCATTTCATGAAAGTAAATACGGAAGCTCTAAAATTGAAAAATCATTTATTGTAACTACCCCATACTCATCAAATTTTTACCGTATTGATGTAAATCAAAAGAAAAAAAAAGAAAAAAACATGAAAAGCCTGTTCTATGATCATCTGGGAAAATATAGGAAACCCCCTTACTGATATTTTTATCGTAAAAAACTGTTTCATATTTGAAATATAAATCAATACCATAAATGTGGTAATTAGATAACATTTTAAATAATTATCTGAACTCAATCACTGAAATTTGAAACAATCACCTAAAAAACTTTAAAGCTATATATAATTACTATAAATTATTTGGAAGAAATAATGAAAAAGAAAGAATCAAGCAATAAACCTCTAACAAAAAAAATATTCGACAAAAGCCAGATAATTTTGTTTGTTTGATGCATCCAGAAGTAAAGAGGAATGAGCCCGGAAAATGTCCAAAATGTGGAACGATTTTAAGATTGAAAAAATAAATTCAAACAAAATAACATGAAACAACATACTGTAAGGATATTATCAATAGAAAAGGTTACTCATGATGTATTGAAAATTGTTACTGAAAAGCCGAACAAGTACACTTTCACTCCGGGACAAGCCACAGAAGTTTCCATAAATAAAAAGGATTGGAAGGATAAAAAAAATCCTTTCACTTTCACTTGTCTACCTGAGGATAACTATCTTGAGTTTACTATTAAAACATATCCATCACACAAAAGTGTGACAAACGAATTACTGCAATTAAAAATACATGACGAATTGATTTTGCATGAGGTATTTGGTGCAATCAGCTATAAAGGCGAGGGTATATTTATAGCCGGAGGTGCAGGGATTACTCCATTTATTTCCATTTTTAGAGATCTTAAGTCGAAAAATGAAATCGAGAATAACAAGCTCATCTTTGCAAATAAAAAAAAGAATGACATCATACTTGAAGATGAATTTAAAAAATTATTAGGCAATAATTTCATCAACATTTTATCTGATGAAAAAGTGGAAGGATATGCAAACGGACAAATAACCGAAGATTTTATTAAAGCAAACAGTGGTGGAATAAATAAACTATTTTACCTCTGCGGACCTCCGCCAATGATGGAAGCAATCGAAAAGCAATTAGCCGATTTGCATGTGGCTAAAAAATCAATTATCAAAGAAACATTTTAAATCAAATCATTAAATAAAAGATCAAATGAATACAAACAGACTTTCAAAAACTATTTCAGCTGCATTAAATGCACAAATGACAAAAGAAGCACATGCTTCGCAAATATATTTATCTTATGCCGCATGGGCTTCCGGGGAAGGTTTCGGAGGCATAGCCAATTTTCTTTTCAAGCATGCACAGGAAGAGCGAAACCACATGATGAAAATGTTAGAATACATTTTAAAAAGAGGCGCTGAAGTAAAAGTAACAATTGTACCCGCACCCCCAGAAAATCCGGCAAGTATTTACAATTGTTTTGAAAAAATATTCGAGCACGAAGTGGATAATACAAAAGCCGTTTTCAAACTGGTGAAAATGAGCCATGAAGAAGAGGACTGGGCAACTTGGGACTTTATGCAATGGTTTGTAAAAGAACAAGTGGAAGAGGAAACACTCGCTATGAATTTATTGGATAAAATGAAAATAGCTGGAGGTGAAGAAATGAGTAGTAATGCTTTATATTCATTCGATAGAGATATGGAAAAAACATCCGATGAAGTTAGACCCGCACAGGAGGTAACAACTGTGAATCCCTGATTTTTTTTAAGCGATATATTTTCTACTACTATGGTAACCAAAAGGAAAATCATTTTTGGTAGGTCCCATTTTTTGTCAAATCGATGACAAATATCATTGAAAAAGCGTAATGAAAGAGGTGATTTCATCAAATAACATAGATTCTAATGAGAATCTAAAATTGTAATTACAAATTTTATAAACATAAATTATGGGACAAATCGGAACAAGCAATCGTCAAATAAATTTATACTGTATCGAAAACTCTGAAAGGGCGAAACAAACTTTAGCATACGCTAAAGTTGAAGGCGTTTCTGTTTTAGTTATAGATATTTCAAAAACACCCATTCCCGGAACACAAATCGTTGAAATTGCCAGCCGTTTAGGAATGGAGATCAAAGATCTGATAAATCGTGACAATGATTTATTCAAGTCAAAATCTGAGTTACCCAATCTATCTCCAAAAGATTGGATTAAAATGATTCATCAGAATCCGGAAATTCTTAAACAACCAATTGCCATAAAAGGGGACAACACGATTTTAGTTGTAACTCCTTCAGATATACTTCAATTATAAATGAGGTGACGTCAAGGGTTAATCATGTGGTGAATATGGCTTAGCATTTCATTAAACTTCTACATTAGATTATAATAAAAGATAAACTTAAATGTGTGAATTATATAACTTAAAATTAAAGTTGTGTAACACTCATAGGAGTTAAGCTGCTCATCTTTGTACTGTTGTGAAACTTCATTCTCAATTTAAAAAACCTACAATGAAAAATACAGCAATAAGCACTAGTCGAGAACTTCAAATCATTCCTAAAACGGATAACCAAAAAAGGATTGATAATCACAAAAAAACAGCCACTCATTTTGCAGCAGCTTCCAAAAGTCATCTCGATGCGGCAAAGCATCATGAAAACGAAAACCATGAAAAAGCTGAAAAAAGCACTGTAGAAGCTTACGATCATTCGAGACTTGCAAACGAAGCACAGAAATTAGACATTAAACTCCATACGCTTATAAGTCACGTTGCATTATAAACTACAAAAGAGAAGTATTTAAAACGTAAAAGAACAAATTCTACTGGATTTCAATCATTAGACCAACAGCAGAGGATGTTTATAATAAATGGGAGGACGATAAAGGATAAGAAGAATAAAAAAATATTGAGCAACAGCAGAACTGAAGAAACTAGAAATAAGATTATGTTAAAAACGAAAAAACATCTAAAAAGGTGGCTTCAATAGCTTCTAAGCTACTGAAAGATTCTAAAACATCAAAAAAAGTAAAAAGTGTAGCTGCTTCAGCATTGACAAAAGCAATGGATAAAAAACTAAAAAATAATTTACTGATATGGATAATTATAAAATAAAAAAGTTATGAAATTAAAAGTTGCAGTTTATGATTCTCATGAAAAAGCCGTAAAAGCGATAAGTGTCTTGAGTCAGGCACATTTTCCAATGAAAGAAGTATCACTAATTGGTAAATCTGAAATAGTTAACGATCACATACAAATAAAGTCCACTGAATTAATAAAAGATAGTCCGGCTTTAATTGGTGCGGGAGCAGGAACAATTGTTGGATTATTAACCGGGTTAGGAGTGTTTGCAATACCAGGTTTTGGTTTTTTATATGGAGCTGGTGCAGTTATTGGAGCTATAGGTGGATTTGATTTAGGGTTAATAGCTGGAGGAGTAGGGTCTATACTTGTTGTATTAGGAATTAATAAAGATAAAATGGTAGAATACGAAGAGCATCTAAATGAAGGGAAATTTATGGTAGTTGTGAGTGGAACTATAGAAGAGGTTAAAAAAGCTGAACAAATATTACATACTGAGGGGACACATCTTGAATTAATTTGATAGAAGTCTATTAATTTGAATCCAAAAAATTTATGTCAAAAAATGTATCCGACCAAATAGTAGAAATGCTTGTAGAAGCAGGCGTTAAGAGAGTGTATGCCATCACGGGCGACAGCCTTAATCCAATAAACGATGCCGTACGAAGAGATGGCAGGCTCCAATGGATACATGTAAGACACGAGGAAGCAGGAGCTTATGCGGCTTCTATGGAAGCGGAGTTGAATGGTATAGGTTGTTGCATGGGAAGCAGTGGACCAGGGCATGTTCATTTAGTCAATGGACTATATGATGCCAATAGAAGTGAAAATCCTGTTATTGCTATTGCTTCAACCATTCATACTGAAAAAATGGGGTTGGACAACTTTCAAGAAACAAGACCAGAATCCTTATTTCAAGATTGTTCGAAATATGTGTTTGTTGCCAATACCCCAAAACAAGCCATAAATGGACTACAAACCGCTATTCAGCACGCTATAAGTAAAAAGGGAGTGGCCGTTCTGGGGCTTCCGGGCGATGTAGCTGCTGCTGAATTAGAACCTGTGCATTCCTCCAATAAAAATTTCTATACACAACCAAGAATTACCCCAAGCCTTGAAGATCTTCAGAAACTGGCAGGCATCATCAATACTCATGAAAAGGTGGTTTTGTTTTGTGGGCATGGATGTCGTTTTGCCGTAGATGAAGTAATGAAATTGGCACAAACACTTAATTCGCCTTTGGGATATAGTTTTAGAGGAAAAATATTTTTTGAACGTAAAGAAAATCCCTATGCAGTTGGATTAAATGGACTCTTGGGTAACAAATCTGGTTTTGAAGCTATGCACCAAGCAGATGTCCTTTTGATGTTGGGTACAGATTTTCCCTATAGTGAGTTCCTTCCAGAAAAATGCAAAATCATCCAAATAGATACCAAACCCGAAAAATTAGGGCGTAGAGCCAAGGTAGATTATGGCTACTGTGGCGAAATTAAATCAACATTAAAAGAACTCATACCTCTGGTTGAAGCAAAAACGTCTACTGATTTTCTTGACAAAATGCGTTCAATACATCAAGAAATTGAGGATATATATGAAAGTTATGTGGAAGAAAAGGGATCTGAAAAAAATATTCACCCGGAATATGTTGCCTATTTGATTGATAAATTAGCAGATGACGATGCCATATTTACTGTTGATACAGGGATGAGTGCCGTATGGGCTGCACGCTACCTAAAAGCAGGTAGAAATCGTTACCTAACAGGGTCATTCAATCATGGATCGATGGCTAATGCGATGCCAATGGCCATGGGAGCTGGTTTATCACATCCTGAGCGACAAGTGATAGCATTTTGTGGAGATGGTGGTATTTCTATGCTTTTGGGCGACTTGATGACCATTAGCCAATATCAAATTCCTATTAAAATCATCATCTTTAATAATCGTTCTTTAGGAATGGTAAAACTAGAAATGCGAGTGGAGGGCTATATGGATTGGCAAACCGATATGGTTAATCCTGATTTTGTAAAATTGGCAGAATCCATGAACATCGCAGCATGGGATGCCAAAGAACCCAAAGATGTGGAAGCAGCGCTTTCAAAAGGACTAAAGCATGATGGTCCCGCCATTATCAACATTTTCACAGACCCTAATGCCCTTGCCATGCCACCTACCCTAAACTTTGAACAAGTAAAAGGATTTGCCCTATCCATGGCGAAATTGATGGTGAATGGAAAATTTGCTGAAATAGTAGATACGACTAAGAGTGAACTAAAATACTTGCGAGAATTATAATAAAATAATATGATTAAAGCCATTAAATTCACCATAATCGCCCTGCTAATTTTTGCCGTAATTATCGGTATATTTATATGGCCTTTACCTGGTTTTATTGTTCTTGTAATCTTACTCGTGACGCTTGGGTTATATGATCTTTTTCAGAAAAAACACACGATACTTAGGAATTTCCCTGTAATTGGTCATATGCGCTACTTATTGGAAATGATAGGTCCAGAGCTTCATCAATATTTCGTAGAATCCGATACAGATGGTAAACCCATTGATAGGAATCATCGCAATTACATATACGAGCGAGCCAAAGAGCAAAACCAAACGCACCCTTTTGGTTCAGCGCTAAATGTATATGATGATAATTATAGATGGATGAAACACAGCATCTATCCTGCCAAGAAAATAGAAATACCTCCACGAGTTGTTATTGGTGGAAAAGATTGCAAACAACCTTACAGTGCTAGTCTTTTCAATATTTCAGCCATGAGTTTTGGGGCGTTAAGCAAAAATGCTATCCAAGCACTAAATGTGGGTGCTAAAGCAGGTGATTTTTTTCACGATACAGGAGAAGGGGGCATTTCAAAATATCACTTACAAGGTGGAGATTTAGTGTGGGAAATCGGTACGGGCTATTTTGGTTGCCGAAAAGTTGACGGCAATTTTGATTCAGAAAAATTCAAAGAAAAGGCAAACTGGGATCAGGTGAAGATGATTGAAATAAAAATTTCACAAGGTGCTAAACCTGGACACGGAGGTGTACTTCCGGCAGCTAAAAATGATAAAGAAATTGCTGAAATTAGGGGCGTACCTCCAAATACCGATGTCCTCTCTCCTCCCGGACATACCACTTTTAATGATGCCAAAGGATTATTGCTATTTATTAAGGAATTGCGAGAATTGTCCAATGGAAAACCTGTCGGTTTTAAACTTGCTATAGGCAACAAGCAAGAGTTTGTTGAAATATGTAAACTAATGTTGGAAACAGGTATAAAACCGGATTTCATAACCGTGGATGGTACCGAAGGAGGTACGGGAGCTGCTCCCATTGATTTCTCAAACTATGTAGGTATGCCTTGGGAAGATGCCTTAATTTTTGTAATAGACACACTCCATAAATATGACCTGAAAAAAGAGATAAAAGTTATTACCGCCACCAAAATATTTACAGCTTTTGATATTTTTAAATCTCTTTGTATTGGGGCAGATGTCTGCAATTCTGCTAGAGGTATGATGTTGGCTTTGGGTTGTATTCAAGCTCTGAAATGCCATACCAATGAATGCCCGACAGGCGTAACCACTAATAACCCAAAACTTGTGAGAGGTTTAGTGGTAGCTGAAAAGTGGAAAAGAGTCAAGAATTACCACAAAAACATATTGCAAGAATTTTTAGATTTATTGGCTGCGTCAGGTTGTAATTCACCAGAAGAACTGAATAGAAATTTAATTTTTAAAAAAGTGAATAAACAATGGCTTTCTTATGCTGAAGAAGCAGTACAAAATGGAGCCTATCTAAAAAGTCAAAAATAAATTAGTCATTAAAATTAAATCACAAAAATTAGATGAATATTTATTTAGCACTCACTATATTAATTTCACTTTCAGCAGGATTTGCATATATAAATCAGCGATTTTTTAAACTACCTTTTGTAATCGGACTTTTTATAATTTCAACCATTTTATCAGTTTTTGTTATTAGTTCTAAATTTTGGCTAAACATTCCTATAAAAGAAATAAAAGCATACATTGAATTAGCCCAAATTGATAAAATAATTCTTAATATACTTTTAGGTTTTTTATTATTTGCAGGAGCATTACACACCAATTGGGAAAACCTGAAAAAGCAAATTAAACCTATTGCGGCATTTGCATTAGGTGGCGTTTTGATTTCTACGCTAATTATTGCCTGTTTGTTTTTCGGGATAACACAACTATTTCAATTACAAGTTGACTTTATTTATTGCCTCATTTTTGGAGCATTAATCTCACCAACAGACCCAATCGCTGTTTTAGGTATTTTAACAAAAGCCAATGTTCCCAAAAAGACGGAATATACCATAGTTGGAGAAAGTTTATTTAATGATGGTATTGGCGTAGTTATTTTTATTGCATTGTTGGACACCTTAAATTCAGGACAATTTAGTTTTTCTCATTTCGGACTTTTGTTTTTAAAGGAGGCACTAGGAGGTGTATTTATGGGATTAATTTTAGGTTATTGTTTGCATTTATTATTAAAATCAATTGACCATTACGAGACAGAAGTATTATTGACGCTTGCCTTTGTTATGGCAGGTTATTCATTTTTTAATTATTTGCATATTTCCGGTGCTTTAGCAATGGTTGTAATGGGATTAATGGTTGGCAATTTCAGACAAGACGCTGCCATGAGCGATTCAACACAAGAATATGTCCATAAGTTTTGGGAATTATTGGATGTAGTTTTAAATGCTATTTTATTTATAATAATTGCATTTTTAATTATTGTTATTGACTTTAAACCCACCTATATTTTTGTTGGGCTGATTTCAGTTTTGATTGTTTTATTTGCAAGAATTATAATTGTTTTCTCTCCACACTTGATGTTTCCAAAACTATTAAAACTGACCAACAAAGAAGCAAAAATAATTACCTGGGGTGGTTTGCGAGGCGGACTTTCATTAGCATTGGTACTGTCATTACCCGATAGTGAAACAAGAGACATCGTGTTAATTGCAACTTATTTCTGTGTGTTATTTAGTATAATTATTCAAGGGCTGACAATAGAAAAAATGGCGAAATGAAAAATTCTTTCCTATATAAGTAGCTTGGCAAAAGAGCTAGATCTTCCAACTATAAGGTAACACAGAAATAAAATCTATATTATTTTTTTTCATTCCCGCTTTAATACCACTTCCACTTGGTTCGAAGTTTGAAATAAGTTTAATATAAAGGTTTGAATCATATAACTTTTTTCAAAAATTGTGTAACACTTATCATTTAATGAGTGCTCATCTTTGCATCTTAACAATTATTAACTTAAACAAATAAAATGAAACAAAAATATCTTTTTTCCATTCTCCCTCTTCTGCTGTTTGCAGTAGGTTGCTCTGTTTATTCCGTAGTTTCTTCTGACAAGGATGATAGTGCAGACTTTACAAAATACAAAACTTATGCTTGGCTTCCTGACAAAGACAATTCAAATAAGATCCTCAACAACCAAATAATGCGGAACAACATTAAAAATTATTTTACGCACGAGTTTGTTGATAATTATGGCTTCACAGCCAATACTGAAACACCTGACGTGTTGATGGAATTTATAGTAACGGTTGCGAACAAAACAAAAACAGAGAAACATCCCGTTACCAATTACTCTTACGGGAATTACAACAATAACAATATACCCAATTACTCTTATGGTTATCCTTATCCTTACAATGCTTATCCTGATAATTATTATTCACAACATATCTATTACACCGCTCAACCCAATCCTTACAACTACAATGGTTATTATTCCGGGTATAACTATCGAACCACTTATGTTAAACACAAGTATAAATACACCCGAAGCAGCATCACTATTAATATGATTGACAACAAGCGAAACGAAGTTGTATGGACGGCTACTGCACAAACCGATATTTATGAAAATGAGACGAAAAATATAAAAAATGATATTCATCCGGCTGTACATAAAATGCTGAAATATTTTCCTAGAAAACGAACACCCAAATAACGCACACAATGAATAGAGCAACAATTCTTCTCGTCTTCCTTAGCACTTTAGCAAGTTCAGTATTCGGTCAAACAATACTATCAAAACACGAATAATAATAACTTAAAAAAACAATCATGGGAAATTTACTTTACATCGTTGCGGTAATTTTAATTATTGGCTGGGTAATCGGATTTTTTGCTTTTCAAGTCGGTTGGTTTATACATTTATTGCTTGTTATTGCAATTATCGCAATAGTTGTTAAACTCATTCAAGGCAAATGAATAGTATAATTAATATATCTCCTTTTTAGTCTTTCTGACGATAGATGAAAAAAAGAATGTTATCGAATAAATATTTTAACACATAAAAACAAAATTATTATGGCAGAAATTAAGATTGAACAGAAAAAACAGGTTTGGCCATGGTTGCTAGTTGGCCTTGTCATCGCTGCATTGCTTGTATATTTCCTGGTATTTCGTGATAACGGCAAAAATACAGAGGCAGTAATTCAAGCAGATTACATCACCAATACGAACGAAGCTGACCTCTTAGGGGTAAAAGAAACTAACGGCACTATTGCGGCTTATGTAAATTTTGTAGAAAACAATAAGGAAAAGATGAGTCTGGATCATGCATACACAAATGAAGCACTATTAAAACTAATTGAGGCTACAAATGCTATGGCCAATGAGGTTGGATATGACGTTCAGGCAGATATAGAAAAGGTAAAGGAATATGCAATAATGATTACAAAAGATCCTTTTGAAACCACACATGCGAATAACATTAGAAAGGCGGATGATATTTTAACCAAAGTATTGCAAAACATCCAAAAGGCAAAATATCCAGGTTTGGCAGATGAAGTTGAAGAATTAAAAAGCTCATCAGCATCAATAAAACCAGAAGTACTTACGCTTGATCAAAAAGATGCAGTTAAGAATTACTTCGCAAAAGCTGCAGACCTTCTTCAAAAAATGAATTAATTAATCTTTAAAAAATTAAAATGATGACAGATACAAACAAAAATCTTTTTAGCCTTGACGAATTATCAGGGTACAGAGTAGCCGAGAATTATAACGATGTAAGGGGCTGGAGTGTACAAGATGCAAATAACCGCGTTATTGGGAAGGTAAATCATTTGCTGGTAAATAAAACTGCCGAACGGGTAGTTTATCTTGATGTTGAAGTTGACAAAACGTTGATAGAAGAGGGGCACAAAAATTATCAAAACCAAGTTATCGAAGGCGTGCATGAGTTTTTAAACAAGGAAGGGGAAAATCACCTGATTATTCCTATCGGAATGGCAATTATTGATGAGAAGAACAGATTGGTAAATACCAATCAAATTGATAGTTCGACTTTTGCTAAAGCAAAACGATTCAGAAAAGGAGATGATATAGATTTTGCATACGAATTAAACTTAGTTCGCCATTACAGGGGAGATAATACGATACATAGTTCGAATAATGTTGATGGATTTTATGATCGTGAAGAGTTTAACAATACTTTTCTTCAAAGAGATTTGGGGTAAAATATTATATAATTAATCACATTATAATGTTTTGGCAGATGCCGGAGTAGTAATTGTGACAGGAAGCAGTGGAATGATAGGCACAGCATTAATTCATAAAATAGCTGCCCACTAAATAAAAGTAATTTAAAATAGGTCAATGAAAGAGGACATACAAGTGCAAGTAGCGGAACCAATACAAACGGTAATCCAAAAGTTAGAAGGCTGGCTTGACTCCTTCATTGGTCTGATTCCCAACATTGCAGTGACCTTGTTGTTATTAATAATATTTTTTGTGCTTGCCAGACTTGGAAGTAAACTGTTTAGAAAACTTTTCTCCAAAGCATCAAATAACAAAGCAATAGAACAATTATTCTCAACTGTAATTTATGCTGCAATCCTGAGCATTGGACTTTTTATTATGCTTGGCGTGCTAGGGTTAAATAAGGCATTAACTTCAATACTCGCAGGAATTGGTGTGATAGGCTTGGCTTTGGGTTTGGCTTTTCAGGATATAGCTGCAAATTTTTTGTCAGGTATTATCCTGGCCTTTAGGAGACCTTTTAAAGCTGGAGACATACTAGAAACAAAGGATATTATGGGCAAAGTAACTAAAACTAACTTGCGAGATACGGTTATTGAGACTTTCCAGGGCCAAGAAGTATACATTCCAAATAAAGACTTTTTACAAAATGCGTTTTACAATTTTTCTGTCTTAGAAAGAAGGCGTGTTGATTTAGCTGTAGGAGTTTCCTACGCAGAAGATCTTGAGAAAGTTGAAGATGTTGTACTGAGCTCAATTAAAAATTTGGAAGGGGTGATAGATAAGGATAAGATAGTTTTTGACTATTCTGAATTCGACTCCAGTTCGATCAATTTTAATATTCGATTTTGGATCGAATACCCTGACCAACCTGGCTACTTGACGATGAGAAGCAAAGCCATCAAAGCGATTAAGAAAGCATTTGATGAACAAGATATTACTATTCCTTTTCCAATTCGGACATTGGACTTTGGAATTAAAGGCGGGCAAAAACTCTCCCAAATGGAATTGAATGGAGTAACCAAAAAAGTTAGTGCAGAATAGTTTAATACATCTACAATTTCAAACCGTCTTTTTTGAAAGGTTAGAAGAAGAAAATCAGTGACAAAATCAGGGGTTTAATTTTAGTAGGGAGTATTTGAAAATTTGTGGCTATTCTATTTTTACCTAAGAGGCTTCTATATAATAAGTATGCGATGAAAACAAATATCAGATTATGGCTTAAGTACCATCAGAACAAAATTGTAAACAGTATCGCCTTTTATCCTGTAATAATGGTTATAGTATTTCTGGCGCTTTCAATATTGAGCATAACGTTTGATTTTTCTGAAATGGGTATGCAAATAAAATCTAATTTGCAAAGCCTCAGGTTAAGGGATGCTTCTACGGCACGTGGCATTATCTCTTCTATTACGGCAGGTATTTTTACGTTGACCGTGTTCAGCTTTTCAATGGTAATGATTGAAGCTGAATTTAGGCTTCAAATTAAAAACTCTACCTAAATCACATTAATTATAGTGGCTTTTAAAGCGTACATTTTAGCATAAAATCGCAAAAAAGTGGACTTTTTGTGTTTTTAATACTAACCCAAAAATCTCAACAATAACAATACATACAGAAGATATTTTGTATTCCGTAGGATAGACTGAAAATCCATGTGTCCGCGGTTCGAACCCGCGAGGCACCACTTACCGAAAGCCTTGAACAGTAAATGTTTGAGGCTTTTTTGGTTTTATACTCTTTTTAGCGGAGTGGACTTTTTTTTAAAACAAAGTGGACTTTTAATCCTTCAATTGCTCCAGCATCATCTTAGAATCATCGTTCAAATGAATATCAACAATATCCTTAGTTTTTACCATTCTAAACACACCATCCATCAATTTCTCTCCAAAATAAATTCTAAAAGTCATTTGACTTTCATCAACTTCTTCTATTAGAATCTCTTTATTCCATGTTAAGTAATCATTTCCCCAACATTCTCTATTCACGTATACAATGTTATCTTCAATAACGTAAGGATATGTGTCTGGGAAATCATCCACAAGTTGCTCTTGATACAGTTCACCATTAAACCTAACAAACATATTTGGCTGAACAATCAATTCATTTTCCTCTGTTCCTTGCCACTCACCTATCAAATCTTCGCCAATATCATCACAACCAACAAAGGCAATTCCAATTAGTAGTATGAAAAGTCTATTTAGCATTATCTCCCATACCATTTCAAATTCTTAAAATTAAATTTCTTTTTCTTCTTTCTATTTTTCAATATTCCATATACATATGCCCAAAACAGGAAGAACATTATTATTTGGATTATCATGACTAACCATAAAGAGTTTTCTTCTGTAAATAAAATTGCAAAACCAATAAAATCAACTGGCATACATATGAACACTCCTATATAAAATAACTCATTATAAAAGGGAGAGATGGTTAATATTCCTAATAAACTAAAAGTCCCAAACCCAACGTAAATCAATGAAATAATCAAAGACATATAAAATGATTTTGTATCTGCTATTTTAATCATTAAATACTTTTATTCTGCACGCACCAACAATGGCAATTCCAATTAGTAGTATGACAAGCCTATTTATCATTATTCTATTACTTTAGTAACACCTTCAATTGCTTGATTAATTGATTCTGTTTTACATTCAAATAAACTGTCAATGTTATAACTTTTCTCACATATTTTTACAAATTTCACTTGTTCAAAAAGTGGCAATTTCAATTGAATATCTCTACTCGAATTAAAGATATTCGCTACAGAAGTAGTATAAATTTCAATGAAAATAGTATCACTTACCAACACACTTTTGTAATTAGAAATATAAGAAGCTGCAGTTGCTAATTCGACCTTAATTTTATTCTCTGACTCTAATTTACACGTATAAAGAAAATTCGAATCATCTACCCTATCACTTTTCACAAAATAAAAGTAGTAACCAAAAAAACCGATTAGCAATATCCCAATAATAAAATAAAGTATTGACTTCATAATTTTCTTGATTAACGATTTTTTGCTCATCCTCTAAAAGTAATCAAAATATTAAATTCTGAAATTATTCGTTACTTTAGAAACGTGAAAAAATACCGATTAACAATAATAACTCGAAATCAGAATACTAAGGAAAAAGCTGATAAGGTTGCCAAGAAAATTCAAGAAGTTTTAAATTCAAACTCTGAGTTTACAGTATCTGAATATTATAAAGATGAAAACTCCTATAAAATCGAATTCACAGAAAATATAAACGACCTCAAAAACTCTATTCGTGAGTCTATAGATTTAACTGATTTAATTTGTTCTCCTTGGGAAATTACTTTTAACCGAGCAGAAAAGGAAGTTGAATTAGTCTTTAATAAAAATTCAAATTCTAAATTTAGAAACGAAGAATTCAATGTTATAAGTTGGGCTAACTTCCAAATTGAAAAGTGAAAAAGCTGTTTATCATATTATCCGTTTTGATTGTTGCTGCTGGATGTGGGGATAATATTCGAGAGCCATTCACTAAAGACGCTTGGGCTCCTCAGGTGGGACCAAGACCTTACAATCATAGAGTGCTTGTTATCGGTGACCTTGAAAAAAACCATCTTTTTAAAGGAATGAGTAGGTCTGAAATCATTGATTTGCTGGGGGAACCAGAATTAAATACATCAATCCTCATTGGTTATTCTGTTTTTGAAGAAATTGATGAATCAGATGGTAAATTGCATTTAACTCGTTTAAAAATCCAATTTACTAAAGAAGGGCAAAAAATGACTCGAATATTTTATCAGGAAGAATACGAAAGTGATATGCAAAGGAAATTAAATTGAAGAAACTACTATCCATATTAATCATTTTGATTGCTGCTGCAACAGGTTGTGGAGGCGTTGAAGAATACGAATATGTATATAAACAAATCCCTAAGCATGACTGGAAGTATTCTCACGGTTATAGGATAGGAGATTATTTACCAATAGGAGCTTTGATAGTATCTAATGATACCGTTTATGTAAATGATAGTGCAGTTGCTGTTATAACAGATTTAGAATTAAGAACATCTGATATGGTTATGATGATTAATTCTATTCATACCAATGAGACAGGTAAATATGTAAGTAAATAAAATGAAAAACCTCCTAACATATCTAATCCTTTTGATTGTTGCTGCTGCAACTTGTCAAGGACAAAGCAAAGAAAACTTAGTCGGAACTTGGGAATTTGAAAAAATGATGGTCAAAAACGGAAATCAAGTTGATACCATCTGGCATGGTCAAGCACATGAAATAGCCAATGGAC
Source organism: Vicingaceae bacterium (assembly GCA_037969435.1). Taxonomy (GTDB): domain Bacteria; phylum Bacteroidota; class Bacteroidia; order Flavobacteriales_E; family Vicingaceae. The sequence continues at coordinate 1,491 of JBBKXK010000015.1, read as the reverse complement.
CAAAATTAACCTATAATGCAGATGGTTCATATACAAAGCAGTTCACACCAAAGAATACTGACTCTGGAACATGGGTTTATGATGCAAATAAAAAGGAGATTTTGCATGATTTAATCTATAAGAAACCTTATAGCTTCGCAGCTAAGTATTTAATTGATAGTGGGCATGCAAAGAAAAATAAAAAAGGAGATTATTATGAAGTGATTACTGATGAAGTAATTGAATTAAGTAATGAGAAATTAATAATTTCAGCAAGAGATGGAAATCGTAGAATTTATAAAAAACTAAAATGAAATTACTATGCTAATTAACTATAATTATTTCTGGATTTTTCTAATGGCAATATTGGTTGCAAATGGATTCATGTGGAAATATAAATCCAAAAATCACATTGAAGAAAACCCAGAATTAAGAGAAGGAAGGGACAGATTATTTAAAGGATGGCTTATATTTTCAATAATTCCATGTCTATTGATGGGCTTTGGAATGTTAACGGGTTTGACAGAAAATTTACATGATTACTATTTATCAGAAAAGCAAAATCCATTTGTTATTTTTTATTATGTGGTTATTCTAATAATAGAGATTTTAGGAACTCGTTGGATATTCTTTAAAGGTGGTGCTGAAAAATTAGTCTTACACAGATTTATAGCAACACCAGTTGTAGGTAAAGAAAAAGCTGAAGTGCTAAAAATGAAAGGAATGTGGATTTTAGTATTATTAAGTGGAGCCGTTGGTTTTTATATGATGATGAACAACAATTTTCAGTTTTAATGAAAAAACATGTATTAATAATATTTGTTTTTTCTTTTGTTGCTGCTGGATGCAGCGAAAATGAAGATTATGGAGTAATGTGTGATATAGGTTTAGCAGCTAAGGAAATTACTAATGATATTAATGAAGATTCGAATCCACAATATTACCATACGTTAATTGATGTTAATAATGATAGAATTGAAGAGTTAATTATTGAGTATTATGGACTTGCGGGTACTGGATTAAAATACCGAATGGATGTATATCACTTGGATGAATCCTTATGTAAATATATTTTAAACAAAGAAATCAGCAACTTAGCTAATATCACTTTTGACAGTAATTTTATTTATGGTTTTTACATTGCTAACGGTGGTGGAGAGGCAAATAAGTATGAATGGGAAGGAAATAATGTTAAACTTATAGAAAAATATACTGTTGACATAATGAGTGATAATGCTGATTCTATTTCTGTAGAATACTCCAATTTTATAACTGGTAAAAAAGAATCTTTTTTCTGGAATAAAATTGACCTTCCAAAAGAATACAATTATAACAACTATAAACCAATATTAATAGAATGAAGTGCCTACTCATCATATCATTTTTGCTGCTTCTTGGACTCAATGGGTTTGGGCAAAATGAACCTTTAAAATTCAATATTGATAAGGAAATTGGAAAAATAGTTGAGTCTAAAATCAATGATTCATTGTTTAGAGAACTCCCAATGCAAGG
>JBBKXK010000014.1:0-109001 GCA_037969435.1 Vicingaceae bacterium | reverse complement strand
TAGTTGTATTAGAATTAGTCCAAGTAAAAGTAGCACCAGTTGGATTAGAAGTATAAGCCGAAGCAGGCACAGGATTACCATTACAATAAGTAGCATTAGCAGGGACTGTAACAGTAGGTGTAGGATTAACAGTAATGGTATAAGTAACAGGAGTACCAACACAGCCTGCCAAAGTAGGCGTAACAGTGATGGTAGAAGTAACAGGAGTAGTACCAGCATTAACAGCATTAAAAGCAGGCGTATTACCAGTCCCTGAAGCAGCTAAACCAATAGTTGTATTAGAATTAGTCCAAGTAAAAGTAGCGCCAGTTGGGTTAGAAGTATAAGCCGAAGCAGGCACAGGATCTCCATTACAATAAGTAGCATTAGCAGGGACTGTAACAGTAGGTGTAGGATTAACCGTAATAGTATAAGTAACAGGATTACCAACACAGCCTGCCAAAGTAGGCGTAACGGTGATGGTTGAAGTAACAGGAGTAGTACCGGTATTAACAGCATTAAAAGCAGGCGTATTAACAGACCCTGAAGCAGCTAAACCAATAGTTGTATTAGAATTAGTCCAAGTAAAAGTAGCACCAGTTGGATTAGAAGTATAAGCCGAAGCAGGCACAGGATTACCATTACAATAAGTAGCATTAGCAGGGACTGTAACAGTAGGCGTAGGATTAACAGTTACATTTATACAGGTTTGAGGACTTGTTGCACAAGAGTCAGTCCAATCAATACAAATTTGGCCGCCAGGAGTAGCGTTCCAAGTTACATTTAAAGAAGTTGTACCTTGGCCACTAGTAATAGTTGCTCCAGCAGGAACAGTCCATGTATAATTTAATGCCCCTGTTTGAGCAGGAACTGTATAGGTAGTTGTTGAACCAATACATGTATTTAATGATCCTGTTATACTAGGGATAGCTGGAGGAGGAGGGCATGTAGTAAACATAAAGTCTGGATTACCATAATGGTAATTATTTAGTAAGCTTGTAGGAAAAGGCTGTGCAGCGTAACAACCATTGCAATAACGCATGGTATGATAAATCAATAGCGGATGAATCTGACTGCTTGGGCCATAATAATACTGATAATTACCATACAAGGTAAGTGAATATCTTACTCCTGCCAATAATGTTACCGGGGCACTAATAGGCTCATAAGTGTAAACAGTTGGAGTGGTAGCCATACTTGTTTGTGAATGGATTAAGGCTTGATTACTTACTTGCCATATTTTCCATGTTAAAGGTTGTGTTGGCATTAAGGGGACTCTTTTTCCAAGGGAAACGATAGTAATATTAACGGTTGGTGTAAAATCAAAACCTCTTCCATAGTCAGTAACACTTGTGTTAATAGTAGGAGAAATAACTTGAAGTGTAGCCGAAAAGGGTTGTGAAAAACCTACAGAAGAAAACAGTAAAATAATAATTATAGTGTAGAGTCTTTTCATTTTTTAATGTTTTATTATTAGGTTGAAATCTTTTATTGATTCATTTTCTTTTAGTTGGATAGATACAGTTGGGTCGAAAAATACCTCAATACTATTTGGCTTAAGAGTTATTTTCCCATTATTTTCTTGAATGATATTTTTATTTTGAAGGACATCCCATGAAAAAGAAATTTCTATATCAGAAGAGTTTTCAAATTTATAAGCTATAAAACGACCTTCAGACAAAACCTCTTCTTTTAAATATATTGTAAGATTATTGTCTTTTATGACAAGGAACCACTCTTCGTTGTCTTGCAAAGCAATTATGGAAACATCACTAGGATAAAGAGAAGTTTCTTCTGCTTTTAAATTTATTGAGAAACCAAAGAAAATGAAAAAAGTAATGATTAGATAATTTTGTCTCATAATATAAATTTATGTTAGATTGTTAAATCAAAACTATAATATTAAGTAATTAGCGAAAATGAACAGTTTTAGTTTAAACCACCATGCAATTTAACAAAAATTTACAAGAAAAAAAATGCTGGTAAATTTCCAGCATTTTTTTTCTTGTAAATTATATTACTTAAGTATGCTTACTTTTCCTAATTGGTTGTGTTTTTTACCATTTACATCCACAAAATCTACTCTCCACACATAAACACCAACAGGGACAAGTTTTCCTTTATAAGTTCCATTCCAGCCACGATTCATATCTTTAGAACTAAACATTTCTCCACCCCAACGATCAAATATTCTGAAGCTATAGCCTTTCTCACTAATTCCAAAACCTTTTGGGCCAAAAATATCATTTTCACCATTTCCGTCAGGAGTAAATGCATTTGGAACATAAATACCAAATTCACCTAGTATTGTTAACTCACCAGTTGTTGATGCTAGACATCCATTTGAATTAGTAACAGTTAAAACAATTAAATAAGTGCCTGTATCGCTTGGGAAAATATATTCAGGATTTTGTTGGTTACTAACCCCAGTTCCGCCAAAATCCCAATCCCATGAAACAATGTTTGAAACAGATTGATCATAGAAATTGATTTTTGGGTCGAATAAACTAGTTGTAGTAGGGTCCATCGTAAAATCAGCAGTTGGTAATGCAAATACATTTATGTAATTAAACATAGTTTTTGTAAAAGTACAACCACCAGTATCTGTAACAGTTAAAGAAATATTATAGGATCCAGAGTTTGTAAAAGTATAGGTAGCAGTATCAGTAGTAGCTGATCCACCATCACCAAAATCCCACAATATAGAAGCAACAATGTTTGGATCTGTAGTATTATAAAAAGTAATTGTTAAAGCTTCACAACCACTTGTGGAGTCTGATGTAAAATCAACTAAATTTGTTGCTAAAGTAACAGTTACAGGAGTCCTAGGACTCACACAGCCATTAACAGTTGTTTGAACATAAAACGTAGAATTAGTGTTTAATACAGGAGTTGTAAATGAGTTTCCAGTTCCTAAAGGTGCTCCACCAACAGCAACATTAAACCAGTCATAAGTTCCTCCTGGAGCTGTAGCAGTTAATGTAGCAGTAGCATTAGGACAGCTATTAATTGATAACGCAGTTGGTGCAACAGGAATAGGATTTACAGTAACACCCATACAAAAAGAAGGACTTGTTGTACAAGAGTCATCCCAAGTTACACAAACACTATCAGGAGGCGTAGCTACATTCCATGTTACATTTATTGCATTAGTACCTTGTCCTGAATTGATTGTTGCTCCTGCTGGTAAAGTCCAGTTATAAGTTACAGCACCAACTTGTGCAGGACAAGAATAATTTACAACATCACCTTCACATACACTCGTTGGACCAACGATATTTGGTATTGCTGGTGGCTGTGGGCAACAGTTCGTAAACAAAGTTACTCTACCGATATTATAATTTACTTCACTCCAAATATCATGCATACCTGGTCCTGCAGCTAAATCAAACTGCATCCCACTTCTTTGGGCTGTAGTAGGAAATCCATTTATCATTAAACCGCAATTGGCAGCGCCATAACTATTTATAGAGTTTGCACCACGAGAACCATAAACCCCAATAATATCACCTGCATTAATTGTAATATTTGGGACGGCTATCATATTGTTTGGCGCATAATTTAAGTTTTGAAACAAAGTAACAAAGTTATTTGTTGTTGCTGCGTAAGCAGGAGGTGCTCCGGCAGTAAACCTAACAATGGCAACACTTTGAAATAATGTTGACATATCATCTTCTACATATATTCCACAAACAGTAAAGGTTGTAGGGGCAGTAAAATGATACCCTCTAGTCATACCTGTAAATGAGTTTGTCTGAGCACATACAGTAATTGGGGTCTGTGCTACACTATCAAACGCAAAGGAGAGTGACAAGAATAGGGTTAAGATTAATTTTGAAATATTTTTCATGTTAGGTAATATAAAGATGTATTATTATTAATAAGGATGAGCTCCATATAAAATGTCATGAGCCTTTTTTCTTTCTTCTCGAACTTTTTCAATCATTGAAGGATTGTTTTTAAACCACTGATCAATATTCTTTTTTAGTTCGTCACTAGACAATGTTCCTTTTTTTGGAAAATTTGCTAAGGAAGTAAATTGTTTTGCAAATTCATTGTACTTGGTTGGGGCTTCAATTGCATCTAAACAGATAACTGTAGCTTCCAATCTGCTTCCTTCTTCAGTCATTTTTAATTCAGGGTTTCCGCTAGTATCATCAGCAGATTGTGCTGAAGAATAAGTTGTTAGTACAACAGCTAATATTCCCAAGAGTATATGTTTTTTCATAAATTTTTAGATTCTTTTAATTTATATCCTCAACGAAGACGGTTAATTTCTTTAAAGGTTGCCTATATATAAAAGCCAAAGGTATAAAACTTCTTTTCATTTCTTTATTCTTTTTTAGTTTGAAAAAGAGAACATATTGTTTATTTTGTTGTCAATTAAATTATAGTCTATACATTTGTTGGATTAAATATTAAAAAGAGAGGAGTAAAACATGAAAATAGTAATCCTATCAAGAAACCCTAATTTATATTCTACCAGGAGATTAGTTGAGGCAGGGAAGAAAAGAAAACATGAGATGATGGTTGTTGACCATTCTAAATGCGACATCGTAATTGAAAAAAAGAAACCACAAATATTTTATAAAGGAAAAGCTATAGAAGGTGTAGATGCTGTAATTCCAAGAATTGGTGCTTCTGTTACTTTTTATGGAACTGCAGTAGTTCGTCAGTTCGAAATGATGAAAGTTTTTACTGCTGTAGAATCTCAAGCATTAGTTCGTTCTAGAGATAAATTAAGAAGTTTACAAATATTGGCTAGAGCTGGATTAGGTTTGCCAAAAACAGCTTTTACTAATTATTCTAAAGACGTTAGTTCGGTTATTAAAAATGTTGGTGGAGCACCATTGGTTATTAAATTATTAGAAGGAACCCAAGGAGTTGGAGTTGTGTTGGCAGAAAATAACAATGCAGCAGAATCTGTTTTAGAAGCATTTAATGGATTACAAGCAAGAGTAATTGTTCAAGAATTTATTAAAGAGGCTGGTGGTGCTGATATTCGTGCTTTTGTTGTTGATGGAGTTGTTGTTGGTGCGATGAAAAGACAAGGAAAAGAAGGAGAGTTCAGATCAAATTTACATAGAGGTGGTTCGGCAACTATTATCGAACTTTCTGATGACGAAGAAAATGCGGCTTTAAAAGCGGCAAAAGTTTTAGGGTTAGGCATTGCAGGTGTTGATATGTTACAGTCTAACAAAGGGCCTTTAATTATGGAAGTAAACTCTTCTCCAGGACTAGAAGGAATTGAAGGAGCTACAGGAAAAGACATTGCAAACAGTATTATTAGATATATTGAGCGTCACGTTTAATAATGGGAAAAGATACATTTTTGTTGCTAGGTACAAAAATTGAGCTTGGACAAACTGTTCAGCTTAATATAGACATTGCCCGTTTACATACAAGAACGATGATTGATGTTCCTGTGATTGTATCACGAGGGAAAAAACCAGGGCCTGTAATTTTATTAAATGCGGGGATCCATGGAGACGAAGTAAACGGAGTAGAAATTGTTCGACAAATAATTTCAAAAGGTTATAATAAACCTGAATGTGGAACAGTAATTTGTATTCCAGTTTTAAATGTTTTTGGCTTTTTACATAAAACCCGTGAATTTCCTGATGGAAGAGATTTAAACAGAGTTTTTCCAGGTTCTAAAGATGGCTCGTTAGCAAGTCGTTTTGCCTACTCTTTTATGAAAGAGATTGTTCCTTATGTAGATTATTGTATTGATTACCATACAGGAGCAAATAGTCGTTTTAACTATTCACATTTAAGAATTGAAGGAAAAAGCGACAACAATGTTGAATTAGCCAATGTTTTTGGAGCACCTTTTATATTGTTATCTAAAGAATTACCCAAATCATTTAGAAGTGAAGCTGCAAAAATTGGTGTTGGTGTATTGTTGTTTGAAGGAGGAAAATCCTTGGATTTGGACAGAGCTGTAACAAAAGTTGGCGTAAAAGGAGCTTTAAGAGTAATGCACCATTTAGGGATGAGAGATTTTTCAAAACAATTAAATACCGACCCTTTTGTTGAGCCTATAACTTTAACCGATTCCACGTGGATGAGAGCACGCCATTCAGGTATGTTTAGAACATCTGTAAGTATTGGAACTAAAATAAAAAAAGGAACCATTTTAGGCTCTATTTCTGACCCTTTTGGTGATTTTGAAAAAAGAGTCATTTCTAAGCACAATGGAGTAATTATTTGCTCTAATCACTCTCCTATTGTTAACCAAGGAGATGCCATTTTTCACATTGCTTTTAATAAAGGGGAATAGGTGTTTCGTTTAACGACTGTGTCTGGAACGTTTCAATGTTCTTTACACAAAGTGTTAAACGAAGTTCGAGTATTTTTATAATAAAGTCAAGACTTTAACTAATAAAAAAACCCAACACCATGTTGAGCTTTTCTTTTTATTTATGTCATTCCGAATTTATTTCGGAATCTAAGTTCATATAGATCCTGAAACAACACTTCGACTCCGCTCAGTGTGACATTTTTCAGGATGCCGTTAGATATTACAAATCAAACTTAATTCCTTGAGCTAAAGGTAGCTGATCAGAATAGTTAACTGTGTTTGTTTGTCTTCTCATGTAAACTTTCCATGCATCAGAACCAGATTCACGTCCACCACCTGTTTCTTTTTCACCACCAAAAGCGCCACCTATTTCAGCACCAGAAGTACCAATGTTTACGTTAGCAATACCACAATCTGAACCAGCAAATGATAAGAATTTTTCAGCTTCTTTTAATTCATTAGTCATAATTGCAGAAGATAAACCTTGAGCAACACCATTTTGTTTTTCAATTGCATTTTCAACTTCTCCACTGTATTTCATTAAATATAAAATTGGAGCAAAAGTTTCGTGTTGTACAATTTCAAAATGGTTTTCAGCTTCAATAATACAAGGTTTTACATAGCATCCGCTTTCGTAACCTTCTCCTTCTAAAACTCCACCTTCTACCAATACTTTTCCACCTTCCGCTTTTGCTTTTTCAATAGCAGCTAAATAAGTGTTTACAGCATCTTTATCAATCAATGGGCCAACATGTTTCGTTTCATCTAAAGGATTTCCAATTTTTATTTGTCCGTAAGCACCAACAATGGCATCTCTTACTTTATCGTAAACCGATTCGTGTATAATTAATCTTCTTGTTGAAGTACATCTTTGTCCGCAAGTACCAACAGCACCAAACACTGCTCCAGGAACAACCACTTTTAAATCAGCAGTTGGCGTAATAATAATGGCATTATTTCCTCCTAATTCTAATAAAGATTTTCCGAAACGCTCAGCAACAGTTGCTCCAACAATTCTTCCCATACGAGTAGAACCAGTAGCAGAAACTAAAGGTATTCTAGTGTCTTTAGTCATGTATTCACCAACTTTATAATCTCCATTAATAATACAAGAGATACCTTCAGGTAAGTTATTGTTTTTTAATACTTCAGCTATAATGTTTTGACAAGCTACAGAACAAAGCGGTGCTTTTTCTGAACCTTTCCAAACACAAACATCTCCACAAATCCAAGCTAAAGCAGTATTCCAAGCCCAAACAGCAACAGGAAAGTTAAATGCTGAGATAATACCAACAACTCCTATTGGATGCCATTGCTCTCTCATAACGTGTCCTGGTCTTTCTGATGGGATAGTTTGTCCGTTTAATTGTCTTGATAAACCAACAGCAAAATCACAGATGTCAATCATCTCTTGAACTTCACCATAACCTTCTTGTAATGATTTTCCCATTTCATAAGAAACCAATTTACCTAAAGGCTCTTTTAATTCTCTTAGTTTATTTCCAAACTGACGAACAATTTCTCCTCTTTGTGGAGCCGGCATAGCTCTAAAAGATGTAAAAGCTTGAGTAGCCGCATTCATTACTTTTTCGTAATCATCTTTAGTTGTAGTAGTTACTTTACCTATTAAAGCACCATCAGTTGGAGAGTAAGAAGAAATAGTTTCGCTACTACCAAAGTTGTTAGACCCTGTTGATGTTCCTTCGTTAATTTCTTTTAATCCTAAAGCTGATAAGGCTTCTTTAATTCCATAAGTGTTTGCTGTTAAAACTTCAGACATATTTATTGATTTTTTTAAGTTTTTAAAATATAAGCACAAATTTAGTAATTTAATGTGAGTAATTTTGAGCAATGATGGAAGATGAAATAGTAAACAGAGTAGAAAAAAGTGGTTTAGAACAAGTTAACTTAGATGATTTTTATCCCAAAGGCGAGCGTGTGGCTTTTGATTTAAAAAACGTGTTGGTTAATGAGATGGTTTTAATAGAAAAAGAGTTCCGTGCTTTTGTTAAGGATAACGATTGGACAGTTTATCAAGATAAGTATGTACATGTAATTTGTTCTGTTGATGCTATTGTTCCACTTTGGGCTTTTATGTTGGTTACTTCTTGTATTAAACCTTATGCTACAAAAGTGGTAATGGGAAATGAACAAGATTTAGAAAAAGCAATTTTTAATGACATTTTTGATGAATTAGATTTTAAGCAATACCAAGATAAAAATGTGATTGTGAAAGGTTGCGGAAAATACCCTATTCCAGAAGCAGTTTTTGTAGATTTTACTTATCGCTTACAAAATGTTGCTAAAAACATTATGTTTGGAGAGGCCTGTTCAGCAGTGCCTTTGTATAAAAGGAAGTAGCTATTTTTTCTTTTTTTTCAGCTTTTCTTTTTCAGCCTTCTTTTCCTCTTTGTCGTAATCTAGTTTTCCACCCCAAAAACGCATTTGTTGTAGTGTCCAATTTATCCGGCCATTTAAAAAACCTGATGGTTTTCGAGCATTGTACTTTAAAGGACTTGGTAAAATAGAAGAAATAGTTGCGGCTTGTTGTTTGCTAATTTTAATTGCTGATTTTTTAAAATACGCTTGAGAAGCTGCTTCCGCTCCATAGATTCCAGGCCCCATTTCTATTACATTCAAGTAAACCTCCATGATGCGTTCCTTGCTCCAAAAAGTTTCTATTAAAAAAGTAAAATAAACTTCAAAGCCTTTTCTAATCCAACTTCTACCCGGCCATAAAAACACATTTTTTGCAGTTTGTTGACTAATGGTACTTGCGCCTCTTTTTTTCTTGCTTTTTTCGTTGTGCTTTATGGCCTTTTTAATAGCACCAAAATCAAAACCTCTATGTTTGAGATAGTTTTGATCTTCAGAACAAACAACGGCTAATTGTAAATGTGGAGAAATCTTTTCTAATGGAACCCAAGTTTTATCAAGCTTTGCTTCTTTGTCATCCATTTTTTGCTCCACCATTCTTATTACCATTAATGGAGTAACATAGATAGGAATCCATCTAAATAGAATCACTAAAACAATGCTTATTGCTAAAAACCAAAGGCAGGTTTTATAAAAGATTCTCCAAAGGCGAGAGAGTAATTTTTTCATGGGTGATGCTAAAGCATTATAATATTCCGCAAATGTAAAATATATCTTGAATTAAAAAGGAGAGAAATAGTCCTTTTAAATTACAACAGTAAAATCTAATTGCTTTTTTACTAAATCTGCTCGCTTAACAATAATGTTTATTTTATCTCCCATACGGTAAGAGTGACCATGTTTTTTGCCTACAGCAGCAAAATTTGCTTCATCATAAATATAAAAATCATCTTCCATATCTCTTAAACGAGCCATACCTTCGCATAAACCATTCATAATTTCCACATAAATTCCCCACTCGCTTACTCCAGAAATAACTCCTTCAAACTCTTCACCAATTTTATCCTGTAAAAATTCAACTTGTTTATATTTTATAGATGCTCTTTCTGCTTCGGTGGCTAACATTTCCATTTTAGAAGAATGTTTACATTGGGCCTCAACTTCCTGAGGGTTTACAGAATTACCACCATCTAAATAATATTGTAATAAACGGTGAACCATTACATCTGGATACCTACGAATTGGAGAGGTAAAGTGAGAGTAATAACCAAAACCTAAACCATAATGGCCAATATTATTAGAAGAATACTCAGCTTTTGCCATGGTTCTAATAGCTAATTGTTCAATTAGATTTTCTTCATTTTTGCCTTGTACTGCTGAGATTAAAGCATTAATAGAACCAGACATATCTCCATCATTTACCTTAAAATCATAACCAAACTTTTTAACAAAATTAGATAAAGTCAGTAATTTTTCTTGATTAGGTTCATCGTGTATTCTATAAACAAAAGTTTTAGCTTTTTTAGTTTTAGTAGGTTTTCCAATAAATTCAGCTACTTTTTTGTTGGCAAGGAGCATAAATTCTTCAATTAATTTGTTGGCATCTTTACTTTCTTTAAAATAAACACCTATTGGATTACCTTTTTCATCCAAATTAAATTTAACCTCAATTCTATCAAAAGCGATTGAACCATGTTTAAATCGTTCTTCTCTTAGCTTTTTTGCTAATTCATCAAGCTTTAATATTTCTTCTGCAAAATCTCCTGTTTTGGTTTCAATTCTTTCTTGGGCTTCTTCATAAGAAAATCTTCTATCAGAAAAGATAACCGTTCTACCAAACCATTCATTGATTAACTTAGCATTATCATCTAGTTCAAAAACGGCAGAAAAGCAAAGTTTGGTTTCGTGTGGACGAAGCGAACATGCTTGGTTAGAAAGAACTTCTGGTAGCATTGGAACAACCCTATCAACTAAGTATACAGATGTTGCTCTTTTAAAAGCTTCGTTGTCTAAAATTGTTCCAGGTTTAACATAATGTGAAACATCAGCAATATGTACCCCAACCTCCCAATTACCATTTGGTAATTTTTTTAAGGACAAAGCATCATCAAAATCTTTCGCATCTTCTGGGTCAATGGTTAGGGTAGTTATTGCTCTAAAATCTCTACGTTTTTTTATTTCATCAACACTAACTTCAATAGCTAGACTATTTGCATCTTTCTCCACTTTTGGAGGAAACTCATAAGGCAAACCAAATTCGGCTAATATTGCGTGCATTTCTGTGTCGTGTTCACCAGGTTTGCCAAGTACTTTAATAACTTTTCCGAAAGGATTTTTTTTGTCTAATGGCCAATCTGTAATTTGAGCTACAACCTTATCTCCGTTTTCAGCATTTTTTAATTTATCGTTTGATATAAAAATATCAACAGGCATACGAGTATTATCTACAACTACAAACGAAAAGTTTTTTGATTTTTCGAGTATTCCAACAAATTCAGTTTTAGCACGCTCAACTATTTCAACAACTTCTCCTTCTATTTTTTGAGACAACTTCCCTGAAAAAATGTTTACTTTAACAATGTCACCATGTAACGCAGTGTTGGTGTTTTTAGGTGAAACAACAATGTCGTTATCGCTGCCCTCAACAACAATGTATGCAACACCTCTTGAGTTCATATCAACTCTTCCTTGTATAAAATTTTCAGAAGATTTTAATCGGTATTTACCTCTTTGGGATTCGTAAAGTTTATTTTGATCAACCAAATCATCAAGAATGGCAACCACTAATTTTTTATTAGAAATGTCTTTAAAACCAAAAGCTTTACTAAGGTCTTTATAGGTAAATGCTTGTTTTGGGTTTTTATCGAAAACGGCTATTATTTGACGAAGTAAATCATGCTTAAATGAGCCACTTTTACCACTTGTTTTACGTTTTTTAGCCATTATTTTCTATTAATATGTTAAAAGTAGCAATAAAAGATGCTATTAATGGCACATTTAAAAAATGTATTCATGTTTTTATTAACTATTAATAATTTGGTTTTATTTTAATAACTTTAGCTTCTTTTAATCAACAACTTAACTTATGAATTTTAAAATAACCGTATTTGCTTCACTATTTATATTTGGAGGAAGCATATTTGCCCAACAAAAACAACTAACAAAAACCAAAAAAGGTGATAATTTTTATGTTTACAGTATAGAAGAATCTATTTCTGCGAATCAGTTGGTAAATACTTTTAAAACTGATTTAGGCTTGTCGGAAAATGATAATTTAGGGTTATTAAAAAAAGAAACAGATAAATTAAATATTACTCATTACCGTTATCAGCAACATTATAAAGGCATTCCTATTTATGGAGCACAGTATATGGTGCATGAAAATAATAATAAAGTAATAAGTTCTAATGGAAGATTAGTTACGGGGTTTTCAATTAACAACCAACCATCAATTGATGCTAAAGATGTTTTAAAATTGGCTAAATCTTACCTTAATGCTGAAAAGTACATGTGGGAAAATGCTCAAGAAGAAGCTCTTTTAAAGCAAATGAAAAATGATGTTAACGCAACATACTTTCCAAAAGCGGAGCTTGTTTATTTTGATAAATATTTTACACAAGTAGCTAGTAATTATAAATTAGCTTACAAAATGGAAGTTTATACTAAAGAACCGTTATCTAAACAAGATGTTTTTATTGATGCTGTTACAGGCGAGGTTTTACATGCTTATAATAAAATACATACAGCAGAAGTTACGGGTTCCGCAAACACAAAATATGCTGGAACACAAACTATAAAGGTAGATTCTTTATCTCCTACATCTTATCGATTAAGAGAATATGCAAGAGGTGGTGGTATAGAAACATACAATATGTTACAAGGAACAAATTATGCTGTTGCTGTTGATTTTACAGATAATGATAACATTTGGAGTAATGTAAATGTACAACAGGATGAAGCAGCAACTGATGCTCATTGGGCAGCAGAAATGACTTACGATTATTTTTTAGGAACTCATGGAAGAGATAGTTATGACAATGCAGGAACTATTTTATTGAGTTATGTTCATTATGATGCAAATTACTCGAATGCTTTTTGGGATGGTACAAGAATGACCTATGGAGATGGAGATGGTAATACTTATTCAGCATTAACCTCATTAGATGTTGGAGGACATGAAATAGCACATGGAGTTACTGAATTTTCTGCCAACTTAATTTATCAAAATGAGTCTGGAGCATTAAACGAGTCTTTTTCAGATATTTTTGGAACAGCTATCGAGTTTTATGCAGATCCATTAAATGCAGATTGGTTTATTGGTGAAGACTTTGATATCAACGGAACAGGTTTTAGATCAATGTCAGACCCTAACTCTAAAGGAGATCCAGATACTTATTTAGGAGTAAATTGGGCAACAGGTCCAAATGATAATGGTGGAGTTCATACGAATTCCAGTGTTCAGAATTATTGGTTTTATTTGCTTTCAGTAGGAGGTGTAGGAACGAATGATAATAATTACGCATACAATGTTTCAGCTTTAGGTATAGATACTGCGGCAGCTATCGCATATCGTAATTTAACGGTTTATTTAACTCAATCTTCTACTTATTGGGATGCTCGTATTGGCGCAATTCAATCAGCAGAAGATTTGTATGGACCTTGTTCTAATGCGGTTTTAGAAACTGCAAAAGCATGGGCAGCTGTAGGTGTTGGTTTTCCGATTGAAGATAATGATTTATCTGTTTTAACAATAGAAAATCCTGCTACTGCTTGTGGGCTAACAAATACTGAAAATGTTACCATTAAAATAAGAAACAATGGTTGTGCTGTAGATTTATTGGTGGGAGATACTATCAATGTTTACTTTAAAATTGATGCAAATCCAGTTGTTAATGAGCTAATAACTTTAGGCGCTAATTTTAATGCTGGAGATACAATCACTTATACATTTACTAATACAGCAGATTTATCAGCTATAGGCATGCACAATGTTGGAGTATGGATAGATTATTACTTAGATCCTCAAACAATTAATGATAGTATATTAAACGTTCAGGTAGAGAATAAAATTCAACAGAATTATGATTTAGCAATGGCAAAAGTATTATCACCTGTATCAAATTGTAATTTAACAAATACGGAAGTTGTTAGTATTGCTATTCAGTTTTTAGGTTGTGATTCGTTGATTTCTGGAACAAGTATTGATTTGGCATATCAATTAAATGCAAGTCCTGTTGTTAATGAAACATTTGTATTAGGAAACACATTGTATGCAGAAGATACTGCTTATTACACATTTACAACAAATGTTGATTTAAGTACACAAGGCTCTCACAACTTAAAAGTATGGACAGCTTATACTACAGATGTAATGAACAATAATGATACTGTAGTAAATTATAAAATTAAAAATCCTTATCAATTATCTGATACAGATACCGTAACGTTTGAAAGTACTGTTGCAGTTTTAGATACTACAATAATTACTATTAATGCACAGTCGGAGGTTACAATATCAAATGCATATGCCGCAAAAGGTTCATATTCATTAAGAATGAGTGGTGGAGATCCAATTAACTCAGGAATAACTCCAGACTTAGATACCAATGGTTTTTGGAATAATAATATTCCTTACGCTGCCTATGCTAAGTTTTGTGTTGATGCTACTACATGGTCTTCTGCTTACATGCAGTTTGACTTAAAGCAAACTTTATCTAAAGTATATAACTTGCAATTTGGACAGTTTATTCCGCAAGCAAGTAGTTTAAGAGTAGTGGTTGACGGAACACAAATGGGAGGGACTTATAACCCTGCAACAGAAACAAGTGATCCATTTTCTAAAAAATCATTTAACTTAAACGCTTATGCAGGTACTGAGTTTGAAGTAGTTTTTGAAACTAGAATGGGCTTTAAACAATCGGTTGATCCAACTTCATTTTTAGGAAGTAAAGGAGATAATGCATTTATTGATAATATTTTATTTACTCAAATACCAGTTAGTGTTGAAAGTATTGAAGCATTAGAAAACGTTGAGTTATATCCAAACCCTACAAATGGGATATTTTCTTTAGCATATAATGCAGCAAATAATCAACAAATTGTTATTGAAATATACGACATGTTAGGAAGAAATATTTTGGTTGAAAATAGAACAATTACAAAAGGATTAAATAAAGTAAACCTTGATATTACCAATCAAACAAATGGAGTTTACTTTGTTAAAGTAACCTCTAACAATTTAAGTTCTACCATTAGAATAATAAAAAATTAAAACCTTTTAATTGCTAAGCTCCCCATCATTTTGATGGGGAGTTTTTTATTCTATTTCCGCTAGTTGCTTATAAAGTTCTTTATGAAAATCAACTAACTCTTGCGGAGGATAATAAAGATTAGCTCCCCAAATAATTTTATTATAAGATACCTTCCCTATTCTAATATCAATATAATAAGACATGTTTCCCGGCTGATTAATTTCAATACCTTCAAGACCAAGTTCTGTAATTCGTTCTAAAAAATAATGTAAGTCTACTTTTTCTAAATCTTTAATGTAAACTTCCCTGTCGTATTTAAAGTCATATCTATAAACCTTTCCATTTTCTTCTAAGATAAATTCTGTGTAATCACCAGTAAATCCACCACCTTGTCCAACAGCATATCTTTTATTACTAGAGATGTTTTCGGTAGTTGGTTGAGCAGGCTTACAACCTGTGAAAATTATAATAATGGATAAGGAATAAAAAAGTTTTTTCATTTTATGGAATTAAATTAAAATGTGCATCTAGATACTAAAAGTATATAATTTAAAGTTATATAAAAATACTAACCCTAAATACTTACTGCTATGACACACCTAAAAAAAAACAAATTAGAAAAATTAAGAGGAATCTTTTTTCAGTTCGGTTTAATAGTAGCTGGCGGAATTACCTTATTAGCTTTTGAGTGGACTTCACCTAAATATGCTTATGAATTACCACCTGCCGAAAATGTATTAGATGATGGGATTTGGGAGTACCCTCCTTTACCACCAGAGAAAGAAATTGTAAAACCTAAGGTTAAAATAACTCAACCAAAATTAATTACGGATGCTTTTAAAAAAGTTGATGATGATACTAAAATAATTGATGAAAAAAAGACAGACCCAATAGAGCCCGTAGAGCCTTTTGATCCAGGGAAATATAAAGAACCAATTGAAGTTGACCCTAATCCTGCACCACTCCCATTTGCTGAAAAAATGCCAGAATTTATTGGAGGTTTAGAAATGATGAATAAATACTTAGGTAATAATATTAAATATCCTTCAAATGCTAGAACAGCTGGAATTCAAGGAAAGGTTTATGTTCAGTTTGTTGTTGGTAAAGATGGAGAAATAAGAGATATTAAAATAATAAGAGGTGTAAATAAATGGTTGGATGAAGAAGCGATAAGAGTAGTAAAAGCGATGCCAAAATGGTCTCCAGGAAAGCAAAGTGGAAGACCTGTAAGTGTTTTATTTAATCTCCCAATAAATTTTAAACTTAAAGGATAACATTAAAAAAGCCTCGCATTGCGAGGCTTTTTTAATTACAAACTTTTTGTTCTTCCTCCATCAACAGGAACGTTAATTCCATTAATGTAGCTAGCTGCAGGGGATGCTAAAAAAGCTACCGCATTAGCAATTTCTTCGGGTTCAGCAATACGTTTTAGTGGTACTTGATTTGCCATTTCTTGTTGAACATTGTCGGTTGTGTTACCTGTTTTATTAGCTTTTGTTTCTATTATAGATTTTAAACGAACAGTATTTGTTGCACCAGGCAAAACATTGTTTACGGTAATACCAAACTCACCCAATTCATTTGCTAATGTTTTACCCCAATTTGCAACAGCACCTCTTACTGTATTAGAAACACCCAAGCCATTTAAAGGTTGTTTTACAGAGGTTGAAATAATATTGATAATTCTACCGTAACCACTTGTTTTCATGCCTTCTTTAACCGCTTGCACTAAAATGTGATTACAAATTAAATGGTTAGAAAATGCATGGATAAATTCATCCGTTTTAGCGTTTTCGATAAGTCCACCAGGAGGTCCACCAGTATTATTTATTAAAATATTTATTATTGTTTCATTTAGTTCTAAATAGTTTTCTACAACTAGCTTTAAATGTGAGGGTACGGAGAAATCTGCAATAATAAAATGATGATCTTGTCCTTTAGAAGTGTCTAAACTATTTTTAACATCTACTAATTTTTGTTCGTTTCTAGCTAATAATATAATGTTAGCACCTAATAAAGCTAATTCAGTTGCAATTGCTTTCCCAATACCTTGAGTACTTCCGCAAACAAGGGCATTTTTTCCTGTTAAATCTAAATTCATAATTAAATACTTTGAAAGGTAAAAATAATGTATTTTATGGATTAACCTTTTTAAATAAATACATTCTTATTATCTTTAGTCAGTTTTAAAAATAGAAGTATGAATTTAAAAATGCCTTTTAACCTTCATAAATGGATTGATGACAACCAAGACTTGTTAAAACCACCTGTAGGAAATAAAAATTTATATGTTGATGCAGGAGATTTTATTGTAATGATTGTTGGGGGTCCCAATGCTCGTAAAGATTATCACTATAACGAAAGCGAAGAATTGTTTTACCAAATTAAAGGAGATATTAATGTAAGAATTCAGATAGATGGAAAGGCTGTTGATGTTCCGATAAAAGAAGGCGAAATGTTTTTATTGCCAGCAAACATTCCTCATTCGCCAATGCGTGGAGAAAACACTGTTGGTTTGGTGATAGAACTTGTTAGAAAAGAAAGACCTTTACAGGATGGATTGATGTGGTTTTGTGACAAATGCAACACTAAGTTACATGAATATCGTTTTCCATTGGAAAACATAGAAAGAGATTTTATTCCTCGTTTTAAAGAGTTTTATGCTTCACAAGATTTGAGAACCTGTAAGAGTTGTGGACATGTTATGGAAGTTGATAAAAGATTTGTTGATTAAGAAAAATGATAAAACCCCATACACATAAGAGAATAAACGGGCACGGGCATATTTTACCAGAACCCAATCAAATCCCTCAGTTTATGAAAGATAAAAAACTGTTTTGGATTGATGACAATAAAGAGTTTATGCGTCAAGGAGATTGGAGCAGACCCATTACAGATTCAAGTTTTTTTTTAAAAGATAAATTAGTATGGATGGAGAAGTATAACATCGACCATGGTGTGATGTTAAATTTATCTCAAATATATTGTAACGGATGGAAAAGACAAGACGCTAAAGATGCTATTCGTTGGCAAAACGATTTTAATGCTTCTGTACAACATGGTAATCCAGATAAATTTACTTGTGGATTTGTTGTTCAAGCACTTTACATGGATGATGCACTGGCAGAAATTGAACGTTGTGTAACGGAGCTTAATTTAAAACTACTTTGTTTGCCAACTCACTTTTTAAATGCAGCTAACGAGTGGACCTCTATTGCCGATAAGTCTGTTTTTCCTATTTATGAAATGGCTAATAAATATGGTTTGGCCATTGAAATTCATCCTTATGATGGAGAAAAAATGGTGAACTTAAAAGACCAGTATTGGCGTTTCCATTTGGTTTGGATGATGGCACAATCTGCTGATACACTGCATTTATTTACGCTAAACGACATTCCAAATAAATTTCCAAACATAAGAACTTGTTTTGCGCATGGCTGTATGTTAGGAATTGCAAACTATGGTAGAAGATTACAAGGCTTTGATGGAAGACCAGATTTGTTTGAAGGCACTTCTAACCCAAGAACATCATTAGGGCATAAAAATTTGTTTTTTGATTCCTTGGTTCACGATTCTTATACGTTAGAATTATTAAAAAGAAGAGTAGGCGTATCTCAAATTGTTGCGGGATTAGATGACCCTTATCCTTTAGGAGAAATGCAAGGCGTTGGAAGTTCTTTTCCCGGAAGGGTAATAGATTTTGCTGTTGAGGTTGATATTTTAACCCAACGAGAAGCTGATGAAATTTGGCGAGATAATGTTTTAAGATGGCTAGGTTAATTCAAGGGTTTTTAGTCTTATTAAGTTTACTATTTCCTTTACAATATTTTTGTCAAGCACCAATTGATACTTCTGAAACACAATTTAACTCCACAAAATTTGCAGCAGTTACAGGAACAGGCCTTGCTTTTTATGGAGGAACATTAGCAGGGCTGAGTACAGTTTGGTATCAAGACAATCACAAAACTGCTTTTCATTTTAATAACGACAATGCCGGATGGCAACAAATAGATAAGTATGGACACATGTACACGTGCTACTTGTTTGGAAAATTGGGAATGAACTCCTTAAAATGGTCGGGAGTTTCTCGCAAAAAATCTATTTTATTTGGAGGCTCTTTTGGAGTATTATTTATGACTTCGGTAGAAATTTTAGATGGTCATTACAAAGAGTGGGGAGCTTCGCCAATGGACATGGTTGCCAATGCTTCTGGAGGGCTGTTATTAATTGGACAAGAGTTGGCTTTTGATAAACAGATTGTAACCATGAAATTTTCTTACCACCATACGGAGTTAGCTAAATACCGACCTGGAGTTTTAGGAGAAATACCTGTAGAAAGATTAATTGAAGATTACAATGGACAAACATTTTGGTTTTCTACCAACTTAAAATCGATTTTTAAAAATAGCGCAGTTTTGCCAGAGTGGTTAAATATTGCTCCTGGCTATGGTGCTTACGGAATGCTATCTTCAGAACAAAATCCAACGTATGCTTCGGATGGTTCTTTATTACCACCGATAGAAAGATACAGAAGTTATTACTTAGCGTTAGACATAGATTTTGAGAAAATTAAAACGAACTCAAAGTTTTTAAAAACAACTTTTTTCTTCTTAAACATGCTAAAATTTCCGCTGCCAACTATAGAGTTTAATAGTTTAGGAGAGCAAAAATTCCATCCGTTTTATTTTTAGTTTTTTATTAATTTTTTAATGAGCCTATTATTTTTTGAAGTAAATTGAACCAAGTAATTTCCTGCTGGCAGGTGGGATATGTCAATTTGGTCAGCTGATTTTGGCTGTCTAATATTCAAAACACTAGTGCCTGAGATATTCAAAATAATTATATTGTCTAGAGTTTCATTATTTTTTGTTTGGTAGTTAAATTTATCAGAAGTTAAGTTTGGATAAAGTTCAACGGATAAAGGGTTAGTATATTCATCAACAGCATTTCCTAGGTCTATCATTCCAATTCCAAAATTATCTATAATCCACCCATCTTTAGAGGTGTTAATGCTATCACTAATAAAATTAAAACGAACAATCATACTGTCAGATATTTGCTGAGCCCCTAATCTCACAGGCAAAGCCCATATCCATTGAATAATAGTTGTTTTCCAATTAGAAGTACCTGAAAATCCAAATTGACCATTCTTGAGACTATCAGCGGTGGTGTATAAATTTTGACTATTTATATTTGGTGAACACATAATACAAGTTGAGTCAAAAATAATGTTCTGCCATGTTTGTCCGCTATCATGTGAGACTGTTATGTAGCCACCATCAATTAGGGTGTCTGTCTCATATTTATGGTCAAAACTTAAATACATATTATATCCGAAACCAGATCCATCTTGGTTAGAAAAACCTATTTCAAAATAAGATAAATTTGAGGAAGAGTAAGCAAGAGTAGTGTCCGTCATAATTGCATTAGGGAGAGAACTCGCTTGACCAAAAAAGGGTTTATTTGTAGATCCAATTACCCAGTCGTTATTAGGGTTGTTGGTGTCAATATTAAGGCGATTCCATGTGGAATCAAAACTACACGTGTCTGTTTGATAATAATAACTATATCCAGGGTTTATTTGAGAGAAACAAAAAAATGAAATAAATAGAAAACAAAGTACAGATAGATATTTCATAGTCCAAAAGTTAATTTTGAACTAATTTAATAAAAAAAAATACCCTAAAAAATTATTTTTCTATCCAAGTTAAAATGCTTTCATCGTTTGGTAAAACTTTTGGATGAACCACTTTTACTAAATGTCCGTTTTCATCTAACAAGTATTTTTGAAAGTTCCAAGCAACTTCAGAATCCTCTAGATTGTTTTTACTTTTTTGAGTTAAAAACTGATATAATTCGTGAATGTCATCACCTTTAACAGAAATTTTACTCATCATAGGAAAAGTTACTCCATAGTTTTTAGTGCAAAAAGCAGCAATTTCTTTATCGCTACCAGGTTCTTGAGCGTCAAAATTATTAGCAGGGAAACCGATAATCACCAAGTTTTTGTCTTTATACTTTTCGTAAATGGCTTGCAATTGCTCATATTGAGGAGTTAACCCACATTCGCTAGCAGTGTTTACCACCATTATTTTTTTGCCTTTTAGCGTGCTAAAATCAAAAGATTCGCCAGAAAGATCGTTTACTTTAAATTGATGTATGCTTTGTTTGTCCATATCTTGAGCTGTTAAAATTGTTGCAGTAAAAATTAGAATTGTTGTAAGGATATTTTTCATGGCTAATAATGTTAAGTTGATTGAATCAACAAATGATTTACGTAAAAATAAGACTTATAGTTTTTTCTGATACCATATCACGTCTAATTCTCTATTAAACTTTATGCCAACCCCTTGTAAGTGAGCAGCTTTAAAATAACCACATCGCTCAAAAAGCTTAATACTATTTTCGTTTTCTGCAGTAATCACGCCAATTAGGTTTTTAATGCTTAGGGCTTTGGCTTTAATTTCTAAAAAATCTAACACCAATTTTCCTACACCTTTTTGCGTAGCTGTTGGACTTAAATACAAGGTTAACTCAGCGGTAATATCGTATGCTTCTTTTTTTCTAAACTGACCGAGGTAACAAAAACCAATCACGTTATTTTCTTTAAGGATTGAAAACGAAGGGTATTGAGCACTTCCTAAATTTAAGCTAGCTTCCATTTCTTGCTCAGTAACAGGCTCTAAATGAAAAGTAGCGGTACTATTTTCTACATAATAATTGTAAATACGAGTTACCTCGGGTAAGTCTTGTTTTGCTATGGGAAGAAATGTTATTTCCATAAAACCAAAGATACTTTTTCTACCTTTGCTCCATGAATGATTTAGCACCTTTTTTTGATAAACTAACTAAAAGTTTTAAAGATGAAACTTTTGTAAAAATTACCCTAAGTAAACCAGCTTATAAAAGCGATGGTTTACACAATGTTTATGTAAGGTTGGTTACCATAAAAGATGAACCAATGTTTTCGATAACCTACCATTACCAAACCAACGACCAGGTTAAAAATTATAGCTTGGCCGAAACAGAAAAAGAGTTAGCTGCTTTATTAGAAAAGAAGTTTAGAATAGCCATTCTGTTTACCTTAGAAGAAGATTTTACCACTCAAATTTCTAAAAAAGGAATGGTAAGTACTCGTTCTACTCACCCAAGTTTTAGCAACAAGCCACCAGAAACACACGATAAACCTAAAACAAAGAGAGCTGCTTTAGGTGTGTATTTAAACTTGTTGGGAATAACTGATGAGCAAGGAGTTGTTATCCCAAAAATGGCAGATAAATTTAGACAGATTAACAAGTATTTAGAAATTATTGAAGGACTGATAAAAAACACCAAATTGCCAAAAGAAGCTCGTATTGTAGATATGGGTTCTGGTAAGGGTTATTTAACTTTTGCGTTATACGATTATTTGGTAAACCAACGAAAAATAGAAGTACAAATTACAGGTATAGAAGTAAGAAAAGAGTTGGTAGATTTTTGTAATGAAACAGCTAAAAAATGTGGTTTTGAAAACTTAACTTTTGAAGCCAAGCCTATTGAAAAGTTTACTAAAAAAATAGATGTATTAATTGCCTTGCATGCTTGCGATACGGCAACAGATGATGCCATTTTTAAAGGCTTAAAATCTAATGCAGAATTAATAATTACTGCACCTTGTTGCCACAAACAAATAAGACAACAATTAAAAGGCAAGGAGCAAGAAAGCCCTATTTTAAAGTACGGTATTTTTAAAGAACGCCAATATGAAATGGTAACTGATACCTTGCGTGCGTTAATTATGGAAAAGCACGATTATGCTACCAATATTTTTGAATTTATCTCTAACGAGCATACCCGTAAAAATGTAATGTTGGTAGGTACTAAATCCAACAAAAAAGCAGATACCAAAAGCTTAAATGCAAAAATTAAAACGCTTAAAATTGAGTTTGGAGTTGAAGAGCATTATTTGGAAGGGTTGTTATAATTTCAACCCTTGCTCATTTAACATTTTCTTAACTTCATCTAGACCCCAACCTTCAATTTTTGGATTATTTTTAATAATTGAAATTAATTTTGCATTTAATTCTGGATCGTTGTATGACAAAATAGTTTCAGTAATAGGAATGAATATATGACCATTCTCTGATTTTTCAAGCCTAGCAAATAAGGATTTGGTAATATTTTTTTCTCTAATTTTCTGTGAAGCTTCTGAAAAATATCGGAATTCGTTGACATTTACAGAGAGTAAGTTATCTGCAATTAAGGATATTGCTAATGATTGATCTACTTGAATTATATAGTTTAAGAAATCGACTAATACTAATGTGCTATTATCGATTTTACTTGCATTGTTTATACTAATAATTGTTAATCTTTTACACTTGACACTATCAACAGTTAAAAGATAAGTAAATGTCGAATCATTAATTATATAATCTTTTTCCCATAATTTAAAAAATAAACTATCATAAATTAAGTTGCGATATTTAGATATTGCTTGTAATATATATTCTCCTTCTTGTTTTCGTTTGAAATCATTATTTTCAAGTTCATCTAACTTACTGTTAAAATAGTTTGTTGAGAATGTATCTTGAAAAACAGCAACTGAAAAATATGTCCCATAATAGTTGAAACCTTTTTCTCTTAATTCTGATAAAGTTATTTTGAATTTTTTGTGAGGAAAATACTCAATAGCTTCTATTGAGAAATAATGATTTTTCAATAATAGGCTTTGAATTAATTCAACATCTTCTTCTCTTTTATATTTAGCCAAAGCAATAATTGCAAATTCTCTCTTTGTTGCCAATTCTCTTATTCGAGTATAGTTTTTATTTAAAGGCTTTATATCTTCTAAAATTCTATTGGTGTAATTTAATTTATTATCTCGGAACAGCAAAACACTATCAAGAGTCTGTCTTTGATTTGAAGGTAAATTTTTAACAGCAACAAAAAATTCACCAACATAAATATTTCTTGAAATATGATAATCAGCCTTTATTTCTTTTGTGTCATCGATGTGTTTGATGATGATATTAAAAAGATTAGGATAATTCCTATTGTCTAGTGCTTGTATTGAGTATACGCGAACTGCTGGACTTTTGTGGTTCGTTAAAGTGATTAATTCATCAATTGTAGCAATTCTTTCAAGTTCTTCAGATAATAAAAATTGTGAGGAAGAATTTACAGTGAAGAAACCATCTGGAGCAGGAGAATAATATCCGTTCTCTGCAATTTTCTTTACTATGGTTTTAGTGTCTATATTTTCTTTTTGAGAAAAGGAATTTAAACTGATAAGAATCAAGAAAATTAGTATGATTTGATTTTTTTGGGAATTCATTGTATCAATTCGAATAATTTATTGTTTACTCAAATATAATTAAAACAGCTTATTTAGAAAGTTTATTTCTAATTATGATAAGTCTGAAAAATCTCAATTAAATCGTTAGGAGCTAGCATGCCAGTTTCGGAAGCCAACAATTGTTTTATTACCTCATTAATGGCAGCAGGGTTTAATCCCATTTTTAATCCTAAGTTTTTACAAAACTCAATTTCCTTTTCGTGTTGTTCGGTATCAACACTCATTAGTAATAATAAGCGGTAAAAATGAGTAATTCTAGCGCCTTCTTTGTCTTGTGGGTTGTAAGCAATGGGGTTGTTTTTTAAGTGTTGCAGTTCAGCACCAGAAATTCCTAAGCCCATAGCAATAGAATTAATAAACGAAGTTTCCATAAAAGAAACATTGTTGTCTGCTTTGCTTAACGCAATTAAATCTTGTAGTAAGCTTAGTTTTTCGTGATGCTTATTATCCATTATAACCTACCAATCAATTCTGTATAAAGTGCAGTTAAATGTGGCTCAGCAACAGCTGCAGCTTCTAAAATTTCAGAAAGTGCTACAGGTGCTAAATTCTCTGGATCGCATTCATCTGTTAAAACAGAAATGGCACAACAAGGTAATTTCATGTGGTTGGCAACAATAACTTCTGGCACAGTACTCATTCCAACAGCATCTCCACCCAACATTCTAATCATACGGTATTCTGCTCTTGTTTCTAAATTTGGTCCAGATACAGGCACATAAACTCCTTCGTTTAATAAAATGCCTTTTTCTTTCGCAATGCCTCTAAGTAAATTATTCATTGTGTTAGAATAAGGCTCACTCATATCAGGAAATCGTGGTCCAAAATCGTTGTTATTTTTTCCTCTTAAAGGATTATCAGGATAAAGGTTAATGTGGTCGGTAATTAACATTAACGAGCTTTTTTTGTAAGCCAAATTAACCGCTCCAGCAGCATTAGAAATTAATAAGTTTTTTACACCTATTAACTTCATTACTCTAATTGGAAAAGTAATTTGTTTCATGTCGTAACCTTCGTAATAATGGAAACGACCTTGCATAACCAATACTTTTTTATTGCGAATGGTTCCGTAAATTAATTTACCATGGTGCGACTCTACTGTAGAAACAGGGAAATGAGGAATTTTATCGTAATCAAACTCTTTAATTACACTAATTTCAGAAACCAAACCACCTAAGCCTGTTCCTAATACAATTCCTATTTCAGGTGCATCAACACCTTCTTTTTTTAAATAATTTACTGTTTCGTTAAGTTGATCTACCATAATGTTTGTATAAAAAAATATCCCGTCCCGATAACTATCGGGACGGGATAAAGATATAAGTTATTTTAAAAACTGTGGCCGATTAATTTACTTTTCTACCTTTTGCTTTAGTGCTAGTAGTTTTGTAATCTTTCACTTTTTTCATTTCAAATTTCAAGTAAGCTCCAGCTCCACCAGGCATAATGTAATAAACTTTGCCTCCAAAGTTAATTTTACCTTTTCCGTTGTTCCACTCAGCACCCATTAAATTGTATCTACCTCTGTTGTTTGGATCACCAAAAACTAAGTATTGATCATCTGTATCGAAAAAGCTTACTGCAATTTTGTTGTCATCTAAAACCTTTACACAAACTCCAGGAGTTTTTCCATCTACTGTGATGTTGTCTAAACTTGCCGATTGAGAAACAATTAATTTCCCGTCTTTATCTAATTCTTGAGAATTATTTCCAGCTTCACCTCTTTGTAATTGGATGTCTGTAGAAATATAAAACTGCATCTTTTTCAATTTAGCTTCATCTAAACTGTATTGCGTTCTAACGGTATTGGTAAATGGAGTTAACGATTGACAAGCAGTTAACGATAATAAAGTACCTGCAGCAATAATTAAGAATGCTTTATTTAAAAATTTTGATTTCATTTTATATAATTTTAAAAACTATCTGGTTAACAATAATTGTTCCAAACAAAATTATTCATTTTTTCTTAACTAACCAGCAAATTACACCCACGTAAATCACTATTGTCAAATCTTCCCAAAACTTCAAACCCGTTAGCACCAATTTTACCTAAATCTTGTGTAGCAATAAAACTACATGAATCGATATTTGCTAAATCTATCACATTAATTCCACCTGTTTTGTTGTTTTCAATAATGTTAAAAGGATCATTAATATCACGTATTAATATTTTCATCCAAGCAGGACAATTAAAAACACCATTTCCTTTGGAGTATGCTTGAGATAAAAGCTCTGTCATACCATATTCTGAATGTACAAAATCGACATTAAAACTTTGCTTGTAAATGGAGTGCAATTCTTCACGAGTTAATTCTTCTCTTCTTCCTTTCATGCCACCAGTTTCCATAATAATAATATCGCTGAGGTCAATTTGATAGTTTTCAGCTAAATCTAACAAGGCGAAAGAAACACCGAAAAGTATCGTTTTTTGCTTGTTTTTGGTCAAAAACTGTAATTTTTCGATTAAAATTTGCTCATTTTTAAGAAAAAAGCCACTTTCTGGGTGTTTGCTTTTTTTAATTAAAACATCTACCATATAAATTAAAGAAGAACCTTCTCTTTCCATATAGGAGGGAAGTAAAGCCAATACACAATAATCTTCTATATTGCCGTAAAACTGCTCAAAACATTGATTAAAGCTTGTTTCGTATATATTTAAATCTTTAACTAAGTGTTTACTTTGATTTGCTCCAGTGGTTCCACTGCTTAAAAAAACTGCTTGCGCAGTAAATTCAGTAGTTTTTATAGCATGAGTTTTAAAAAACTCAACAGGTAAAAATGGAATTTCTTCAATTTTGGTAATGGATTCGGGTTTAATTTTTAAATAATTGCAAAATTGCTGATACACCAAATTGTTGTTGTATTGGTAATTAAATACTTCAATAGCAGTTTTTTCAAATGCTTTTTCAGAATTAATATTAAATATGGTTTGATGTAAGCTCAAATTTATTAGTAACTTTATGTTATGCAAACAGGTGCAAAAATACTCATATTATTGTCTTTTATCTTTTCCTTTGGGTGTAAGAAGAAGGATACTACTCCTGTGCCTCCCGTTATAACCTTTATGGAAGCAGGTTTATCTTCTGATAAATCTTATAGTGTGGTAAAGTTTGAGTTTTATGATGGAGATGGCGATTTAGGCTTAAAACAAGACGAAAATAGTGGGGAACAAGAGTTTAATGTGTTTGTAGATTATTTTGAAATGAACAATGGTGTTTGGCAAAAAAAGTCACCTATTGTAGATAGCACATTTAACTTTGATACGAACTTGTGGGAATACCAAACTCAATATTTTCATGTGCGCATGCCTTTTGTAGAAAACGAAGCAGAATTGGCATTAGAAGGCGATATACAAGTTGCTTTATTTTTTGATTACAAATTATTACAAAATTCAAAAGTTGATACATTTAGGTATGAGCTAAGCATTAAAGATAGAGCGTTACAATCTAGCAATGTAATTACTACTTCAGATATTATTTTGAACTAAGGAACTTTTCCACTTCTTTTTTGAGCTGCTCATAATCACCAACATTAATTAGAGTTAGCAGGCTTGAACTTTCTAAACCGCAAGCTGAGGTTGTTATTACAGGGATTCCTTTGGATATGGCTTTTAGAATTTGTCTCGGTTGATGTTCAACATACACCGGGTAAATAACTAGTTTAATATCGTTATAATCTCCATTAAACTTTTCGGTAGTTACTCCTTCCCAAAAATTTGCTTTCTCAATCGCGTTTCCAGACACACTTATTGTTAAGCTGAGTTCTTGAGCAAGTTTTTTAATTTCAAAAGCTCCTTTTCTGGCAACCGCTGAAGCTGGGAAAAGAATTTTAGTTCCTCCCATTTTAAATGTTTTGTTTTCGGGAACAGCCCATTCTAATTTTTCAATTTTATTTTTAAAAATTTCAGCAATTTCGCTATGTGGAGTAATTATTTTTCGAGCTTGATTTAATGCTTTATTTTCATGCGATATTAATTCATGAGGAGCCCTAAAATCATTTAATGTTTCGCTTGTATTATAAACTTTAAATGCATTATCAAGTTTTTCATGAAGCTTCTCCATAGGGAGTCTTGTCATTAAAACATCAAATGTCCTACCTCCCAATGCCCCGGATTTATATAAGAATGGAAGTAGGTTCTGAGAAATTACAAGATGAGTAGATTCAATAGGAATAATCTTAGTTATTTTTTCAGCAATTTTATGATCTAGAGCTAATCCTAGTTCAAATAAATTGGCACCTTTTTTAGCTCCTATACGAAATTTAAGAGTCCTGGAAATGCCTTCTTTAGTTGTCGATTTAATCTTTGTTTTATTTCCAATACTCCAGTCATAACGGTTTTTCTTTATGGGGATAATTAAAGTGTCTTTGGAGTCTGCTAAATCTTTAATATATTTATCAAACTCTGGCCATTTTTTATCAAGTATAAAAGTAGTGTTTGAAGTAGCTTGTTTTTCGGATAATTTTTTTGGATGCTTAAAACATGAAGAATTTCCACAAGAATAGCAATCGTTTATTTTGCTAGATTGTTGATTTTTGAATTGCTGATTTTGATTAAAAGTGTCTTTTTCCGAGCTTTTAAAAACAACTATAAACTTGTCAGAAGTGAACTCAACTTCAATTCTAAAATCATATTTAGATTTAAAACGAAGATCGATATAATTCCATTTAACAGTGGCATCTCTATCTTCTTCGGCTAATGAACCTTTAATTACTTTGGTGTGTTTGTGCCTTTCAACAATCTCAAAATTAGCTTTTAAAGCTGCATCATAAAGAGCATTTGAAAGTTGACATAATCCACCAGCAATAGTTGGAACGATACAACCTTCTCTTATTTCTCGACCAACAACATACCCTTTTCCATAATTTGGATTTCCGATGTGTTTCCAAAAGCTAAAAACTTCATTTGCTTTAACCTCTAGCCTATTAATTTTTCTTGCAGCAATTCTTAAGTTTTCAATTTTCCCAGCGGTTAAAATCCAATTTTGAGTATTATCATAAGGATTCCATAGTTCGCTTTCGGAAAAAGCAATAATCGAAGAGTCTATTAACTTATTGTTTGGTTTAAAATGAGGTACAGGCGATGAGACATTCCTTCTTAGCCGATTTACTATTAGTAGACTAGCTTTAACACGAAAAATCAGGTCTTTAATAAAACTGTGTTTTTCAATTAATATTTCTTCTGTTGGAATCGTCATTTAATAATAACAATTTACTAATAAAAAAGCGGTTACTCAAATGAATAACCGCTTTGTAGTTGAAAATATTTTTTTACTATAAATTCAATAATACTTGTTCAGGATCTTTACCTCCAAATATAATTGAACTTGGATTTTCTAACATTTCTTTTACAGTTTTTAAGAAACCAACAGATTCTTTTCCATCAATAATTCTATGGTCGTAAGATAAAGCCAAATACATCATTGGTCGTATTTCTACTTTACCTTCAATAGCTACTGGTCTATCAACTATGTTGTGCATCCCTAAAATAGCACTTTGTGGAGGATTAATAATTGGTGTACTCATCATAGATCCAAAAACGCCACCATTTGTAATGGTAAATGTTCCTCCTTCCATATCTGCGATATCAATTTTTCCATCACGAGCTTTAATCGCCAAACGCTTAATCTCTGCTTCAATTTCTGCTAAACTCATTTGTTCTGCGTTTCTTACCACAGGCACCATTAAACCTTTAGGAGAACTAACAGCAATACCGATATCAGCATAATCGTATGAAATCATGTAATCTCCATCTATCATAGAATTAACAGTTGGGTATTGTCTTAATGCTTCAGTAACAGCTTTAGTAAAAAAGCTCATAAAACCAAGGTTAACACCATGGTTTTCTTTAAATTGTTCTTTGTATTTGTTACGTAAATCCATAATTGGTTTCATGTCTAACTCATTAAATGTAGTTAACATGGCTGTTTCGTTTTTAACAGCAACCAATCTTTTTGCTACGTTTCTACGCAACATACTCATTTTACTCTTTTCTTCATCACGAGTTCCACCCCAACCAGCCATAGAGCTGTTGTTTACACCAGAAGTTAAATAAGTATCAATATCTATTTTAGTGATTTTTCCGTTACTTCCAGTACCTATTATTTTAGATGGATTAATTCCATTAGCAGCTAACATTTCTTTTGCTACGGGTGTCGCTTTCACATCTTTAGTAGCAGGCATTGGATTAGGAACAACCTCTTCTTTTTTAGCTTCTACTTTAGCAACAGGAGCTTCTTCAACAACTTCCTTTTTATCGAACCCAGCAGGTTTTTTTGCTGAAGTATCAATTAAGCAAACTACTGCCCCTACAGCTACTAAGTCTCCTTCTGCTGCTTTAAGGGTAATAATACCACTTTCTTCAGCTGGTAATTCTAAAGTTGCTTTGTCTGAATCAACTTCAGCAATTGCCTGATCTTTCTCTACATAATCTCCATCTTCAACTAACCATTGAGCAATTTCTACTTCTGTAATCGATTCTCCCGGTGAGGGAACTTTCATTTCTAAAGCCATAATTCTTTTTTATTTGGTTAAGAGTTAAGATTGCTTCGCTTTAAGAAGGTAGATTAAAGACTAATGTCTTTTCTCTAATGTCTTTTCTCTAATGTCTTTTTCTATTTTGTAACTAACGCATATTTAAAAATACGGTCTAATATATCATTGTGTCTTACTGCATGAGCTTTTGAAGAGCCTGTTGCAGGAGCTCCACTTTCAGCCAACGTAATTTGTTTTAGTTGAACAGAAGAGAAGTGACGCATCATGTGAGACCAAGCCCCCATGTTTTCTGGTTCTTCTTGAGCCCAAATATAATTTTTAGCAGTTGCGTATTTTGCTATTATTACGTCTAATTGTTTTTGTGGTAAAGGATATAATTGTTCTATCCTAACAACAGCAATATTATTGCTACCACCAATTTCTTCTTGTTTAGCTAAAATATCGTAATAAAATTTACCTGTACAGAAAACAACAGTGTCAACAGCTTTCGCAGTTGCAGTTGCGTCATCAATTACTTCTTGAAAACCACCTTTGGTTAGATCTTCAATACTAGAAATACATTTAGGGTGACGCAATAGGCTTTTTGGTGTAAATACTATTAAAGGCTTCCTGAATTTACGGTGCATTTGCCTTCTTAACAAATGAAAGAAGTTAGCAGGAGTTGTACAATCAGCAACTTGCATATTATTTTCAGCACATTGCTGTAAAAAACGCTCCATTCTTCCACTAGAGTGTTCTGCACCTTGTCCTTCGTACCCGTGAGGCAATAACATTACCAATCCGTTTTGAATTTTCCATTTTTCTTCTGCAGCAGTTAAAAATTGGTCAATTATAATTTGAGCTCCATTAAAGAAATCACCAAATTGTGCTTCCCAAATGGTCAATCCATGAGGTGTAGCCATTCCATACCCATATTCAAAACCTAGCACCCCATATTCAGAAAGTAATGAGTTGTATATATGAAAGTCTGCTTGTTTTTTAGAGATGTTTCTTAAAGGAACATACTCCTCTTCAGAATCTTCTACTTTAACTACAGCATGTCTGTGAGAGAAAGTTCCTCTTTCAACATCTTGCCCAGAAATACGAACAGGATATCCTTCTTCTAATAAAGTAGCATAAGCTAACAATTCACCGGATGCCCAATCTAATTTATCTCCTTCATTAATTTGAGTTAACCTATCATCAAATAATCGATTAATTTTTTTTATAAAATTTTTATCAGTAGGTAGTGTTGCTATCTTTTTACCTATTTCTATTAATTTTTTCTTGTCGTAGCCTGTTGTTGGAGATTTATCAAACTCCCCTTTTTTACAGTAGGAGTAATTTTCCCAAGTACGTTTTAAGAAATAAGTTACTGATGCTTTTTCAATTTGTTTGGCATTGTCTAAATGACCTTGAAGTGTATCGTCAAAATCTTTTTCAACCTTTTTTGCATCAGATTTAGTAATTAATCCTTCACCAATTAATTTATCTAAATAAATATCTCTTGGGTTAGCATGTTTGCCAATAGCTTTGTAGAGTAAAGGTTGAGTAAAACGAGGCTCATCACCTTCATTATGTCCATATTTTCTATACCCTAAAATATCAATAAAAACATCTTTGTGGAATTGTTGACGGTATTCTATTGCAAAATGAA
Organism: Vicingaceae bacterium; assembly: GCA_037969435.1. Lineage (GTDB taxonomy): Bacteria > Bacteroidota > Bacteroidia > Flavobacteriales_E > Vicingaceae. The sequence goes on along the minus strand of JBBKXK010000014.1, from coordinate 76,626 downwards.
CTGCTTGAATAACAGCCTCCACATCATCACCATTAACATGTAATACTGGAGATAAAGTTACTTTTCCTACGTCTGTACAATAAGTACTCGAACGACCATCTAAGTAGTTAGTTGTAAACCCAATTTGGTTGTTTACTACAATATGAACAGTTCCTCCTGTTCTATATCCATCTAATTGTGCCATTTGAATTACTTCATAAACAACCCCTTGTCCTGCAATAGCAGCATCGCCATGAATTAAAATAGGAACAACTTTATTTTCGTCTTTTAAATAAGTGTCAATTTTTGCTCTTGTAATCCCTTCTACAACAGGATCAACAGTTTCTAAATGAGATGGGTTAGGAGCTAATGTCATGTGAATATCATGACCATTGTCCGTTTTAACATCGCAAGAATAACCTAAATGGTATTTCACATCACCGTCAAAAATATTGTCTTCGTATTCTTTTCCTTCAAACTCACTAAAAATTGCTTGGTAAGTTTTGTTAAAGATATTGGCTAACACATTCAACCTTCCTCTGTGGGCCATCCCAACAATGAACTCTTTAACCCCAATATCTGCTCCTCTTTCAACTAATGCGTCCAATGCAGGAATTAATGCTTCATTTCCTTCTAAAGAAAAACGTTTTTGACCAACGAATTTTTTATGTAAAAACTGTTCAAAAACAACTGCTTGGTTTAATTTATGTAAAACGTGTTTTTTATCTGTAGGAGAAAACTGACGTCTATTTTTAATCTCAATTCTTTCTTTAATCCATTGAACTTCTTCAGGCTTTCTGATGTAAGTATATTCTATACCAATTGATTGGCAATATGTCTCATCTAAATGAGCAATAATATCTTTTAGTTTTGCTGGACCAATACCCGTTTCACTTCCTGCTTGAAAAACAGTTTCTAAATCTGAAGCTTGTAAACCAAAGTTTTCAATTGCTAAGCTAGGAGAATATTGTCTTCTTGTTCGAACAGGGTTAGTTTTGGTAAATAAATGACCTCTTGAACGGTAACCGTTGATTAAATCGATTACTTTAAACTCTTTGTCGAATCCTTCTGGAACATCCGTGTCGTAATTTTTACGAGCAAACTCGAATCCTTCAAAAAATTTTCTCCACCCTTCGCCAACTGCTTCAGGGTTGTTTAAATACTGCTGGTAGTAGTCTTCAATTACTGCTCCATCAGCGTTACTCAAATAGGAATGTTTGTCCATGCCTTCGTTTTGATAAAATAATAGCACAAAGTAAATAAATATATAGGGATTTAAGTAATAATTTTTCACGATTATTTAATATCCTAACTTTTGATATAGTAAATTTGTCTTTAAAATTAATTTTTGATGTCTAAAAAAGTAGAAGAGTTAGATGATGTTGTAATCAAATTTGCTGGAGATTCGGGAGATGGAATGCAACTTACAGGAACGCAATTTAGTAATACCACGGCATTTATTGGAAACGATTTAGCTACTTTTCCTGATTTTCCTGCAGAAATTAGAGCTCCACAAGGAACTGTTGCAGGAGTTAGTGGTTTTAAAATTCAATTTGGTAACTCTCAAATATTTTCACCTGGAGATGAGGCAGATATTTTAATTGCAATGAATCCTGCTGCTTTAAAGGCAAATTTAGATTGGATTAAAGATGGAGGAACAATTATTATTGATAGTGATAGTTTTAAAGCGAAAGATTTTGAAAAAGCTCAATATACATCAAACCCTTTAGAGGATGGAACTTTAGCGGGTTATAATCTAATAGAAGCGCCCATTACCAAATTAACTAAAGATAGTGTAGCGGATTGTGATATTGAAAATAAATTTAGATCACGAAGTAAAAACATGTTTGCATTAGGTATAGTTTATTGGTTGTTTAGCAGACCATTATCAATTACCGAAAACTATTTAGACACAAAATTTAAGAGTAACCCAGAAATTGCAAAAGCAAATAAAGCTGCATTAAAAGCGGGTTATAATTATGCCTTAACGGTAGAATTGTTACCTTCTTCATACACCATAAAACCAGCCCAACTACCAAAAGGGAAATACAGAAGTATAACAGGGAACGAGGCAACAGCATGGGGCATACTAGCTGCGGCAGAACAAGCAAATCTTAACTTGTTTTTGGGATCCTACCCAATTACTCCTGCATCAGATATTTTACACGAATTATCAAAACATAAAAGCTTTAATGTGGTTACACTGCAAGCAGAAGATGAAATCGCAGGAATTTGTGCTGCCATAGGAGCTAGTTTTGCAGGTAGTTTAGCATTAACAACTACTTCTGGACCAGGATTAGCCTTAAAAGGCGAAGCAATTGGTTTAGCAATGATGACAGAATTACCTTTGGTAGTAATTGATGTACAAAGAGGTGGGCCTTCAACAGGTTTGCCTACTAAAACTGAACAATCAGATTTATTACAAGCAGTTTATGGTAGAAATGGAGAAAGCCCTGTGATTGTAATTGCTGCAAGCACTCCAAGTAACTGTTTTGATTATGCGTTTATGGCAGCAAAATTAGCTGTTGAACACATGACTCCAGTAATTTTATTAACGGATGGTTTTATTGCTAATGGTTCAGAACCATGGAAAATAAAGAGTGTAGCAGAATTAGGAACTATAAAACCAGCGTTATTAGATATAAATAATACAGACTGGAATCCTTATGAAAGAACAGCAGATAAATTAAATAGAAGTTGGGCAATCCCTGGTACAAAAGGATTTGAACATCGAATTGGTGGGTTAGAAAAACAAGCAATAACAGGAAATGTATCTTATGATCCAAATAACCATGAAGAAATGGTTAAAGTAAGAGCAGAAAAGGTAAAACGAGTAGCTAATTTTATTCCTGAATTAAAAGTTAATGGAAGTGATGATGCGGAATTGTTAGTTGTTGGTTGGGGAGGAACTTATGGGGGTTTACATACGGCTGTAAATGCGTTACAGGGTCAAAACAAATCAGTTGCACATGCACACTTTAACTACATAAATCCTTTACCAAAAAACACAGCAGCGGTATTTGCGAATTATAAAAAGATAGTTGTTTGTGAATTGAACAATGGACAGTTTATTAAGTTGTTAAGAAGTGAGTTACCTCAATTTGATTATGCTCAATACAACAAAATTCAGGGGTTACCATTTTCAAAAGGGCAGTTAATGAATGAGTTTGAAAGAATAATAGAAGCATAATTATGGAACATTTAGTGAAAGAAGAATTGACCTTTAAGGATTTTGAGACTGACCAAGATGTTAGATGGTGTCCAGGGTGTGGAGATTATGCTATTTTAAAAGCGGTACAACAAACAATGCCTCAAATTGGAAAAGAGAAAGAAGATATTGTTTTTATTTCAGGAATAGGTTGTTCTTCTCGTTTTCCTTATTACATGAATACTTATGGCTTTCATACCATACATGGTAGAGCCCCAGCTGTTGCTACAGGTGTTAAATTGGCAAACCCTAAACTAAGTGTATGGCAAGTTACAGGAGATGGAGATGCTTTAGCGATTGGTGGAAATCATTATATTCATGCTTTAAGAAGAAACATCGATATAAATATTTTGTTATTTAATAATGAGATTTACGGGTTAACCAAAGGGCAGTTTTCTCCTACTTCCGCTACAGGGATAAAAACAAAATCATCGCCACAAGGAACTATTGATAGAGCTTTTAATCCTGGTAGTTTGGCGTTGGGTGCTGAAGCCAATTTTTTTGCAAGAGTAATAGATATTGAACCTAAAAAAATGGTAGAAGTCTTTTTGGCAGCAGAAAAACATAAGGGGACTTCACTGATTGAAATTTTACAAAACTGCATTATTTTTAATGACAAAGTTTTTGCTGGAGTAACAGCAAAAGATGTAAAACTAGATAGACAAGTTTGGTTAGAGCATGGGAAACCTATGATTTTTGGATCAGAACAAAATAAGGGCTTAGTCTTAAATGGTTTAAAATTAGAAGTTGCAACTATTGGTGAAAATGGTGTTACCCTTGAAGATATATTGGTACATGATGCTTACGAAAAAGATAATATACTACATAGTATGCTAATTAAAATGAGTGCTCCAGAATTTCCAGTGGCTTTTGGTGTAATTAGACAAGTGGAAGCAAACTCTTTTGATGAAGGTGCTTGGGAACAAATAAATGATGCTAAAAAAGTGGCTAAATATAGTTCTGTAGATGAATTAATCAATAGTGGTGTTACCTGGGAAATTTAAACACTAAATTCAATAACATCCTTCGACAAGCTCAGGATAAACTGCACATCATATTCTCACGCCTATGATGCACACATCATCAATTTGCTCTAAGCTACCTTTCCAGGTTTCAAAAGCTTCGTTAATGATTATTTTTTGTTCTTCCATTGTTTTTTCTTGTATAGATAGTAACAATTTTCTAAAAGCTTGTGCTTTGAATTTCTTACCCTTTTCTCCACCAAATTGGTCAACATACCCATCACTAAAGACATAAATAGAGTCTCCTTTTTGAAGCTTGATAGTGTGAGTGGTATAAGATGAAGGATTATCAAATTGACCGATAGGTTGTTTATTGGCTTTGGTTTCAATAATCTCACGATTTCTTATTATCCAAAGTGGGTTATTTGCTCCAGCGTATTGCAGCTTATTTCCTGATAATGAACAAATCGCAATGTCCATTCCGTCTTTTACAGCCTCATCACTTTTTTCGAATTCAGCGATAACTATTTCACGAGTTTTATTTAAAATTTCTCCTGGATCGGTTAACCCGTATTCTCTAACACTCCTATTTAAAGCATTATGACAAACGACACTAACCATTGCTCCTGGTACTCCGTGTCCTGTGCAATCAGCTGCTGCGAATAACACTTTATTGTCTTTTTGTTCTAACCAATAAAAATCTCCAGCAACAATGTCTTTTGGTTTGTATAAAATAAAACTTTCTGTCAAGTATTTTTTTACAATTTTATCGGGAGGTAAAATTGCATTCTGTATACGTTTTGCATAAGTTAAACTTGATAAAATTTCTTCGTTTTTATGCTCAACAATTTCTTTTTGAGTTTTTAACTCAATAGTTCTTATATCAACTAATTCTTCAAGCTTGTTTTTTTGGTTTTGAATGTTTTTCAATCTTAATTTAAAAATCATGTAGGTAATTACTAGGCCAAATATTATACAGCTTAGGTAAAACCACCATGTTCTATAAAAAGGAGGTGTAATAGTTATTTTTAATACCAATTCATTTGTAGACCAAAAACCATCACTATTAGCACCTTGAATATGAAGTGTATAATCTCCATCAGGTAAACTGGTAAATGATACAAACCTTCTGTTTCCAGTTTCTATCCAATCGTCTGTAAATCCCTCTAGTTTATACCTGTAAATATTTTTATCAGGCAGTGTGTAATTTAACAATGCAAATTCGAAAGAGATAATGTAATCTTTATGACTTAACACTAACTCTTTGGTGTTTTGTAAACTTTTACTTAAAGTTTTATGACCAACTTTTACGGATTTATTAAATAATTGAAAATCTGTCAATACTAATTTTCCGTTTTCTGATTTAGTGGTAATACTATCTGGATGGAAATAATTAAAGCCATTGATTCCTCCAAAAAACAGATACCCATTTTTATTTTTATAGTAGGAGTTAGGTCTAAATTGATTGCTTTGTAAGCCATCAGATTCATAATAAACTTTAAAGGTATTTTGCTCAGGATTAAATTTATTAAGACCGTAAGAAGTACTCATCCATAAATTTCCTTGTTTATCTTCTAAAATCCCATAAACTTCGTTGCTTGATAAACCATCTTTTGTAAAGTATTTTATAAATCCTTTAGATTTTTTATCATATAAATTCAATCCATTTTGAGTTCCAACCCATATTCTGTTTTTTGTATCATGATAAATACAATAAACAAAATCACTACTTAAGGATGAGTTATTGTTTGGGTCATTTTTAAAGTTTAATTCAAATTGGTTACTTTTTCTATCAATAATATGAATTCCTTGACCTAAATACCCAACCCATACTTTGTTGTTAATAAAATCAATTGCTTGTGCTGGTTGATTAACAATACCAATTTCTCCAGAATGAAAATAGGAGCCTGTTATTTTTTCATTATCAAAAGAAAAAACACCGTTAAAGGACCCTGTCCAACCAATATTATTCCTGTCTTTTGTTATTGTTAATATATCATGATTATTTAAGTTGAAGAATTCAAATTTATGGGAAATAGTGTTAAACCTACTTGATCCTCCCATGTTAGAACCCACAATTAATTCATTTTTGTTTAACGCATTAATGGCTTTTATCCAAACTCCCTGCCCACTAGCCCTGTAATTAGGTACTGGATAAGCTTTAACTTTCTGAGTGTTTATGTTAAAAGCATTAATGTAGCCCCCTTCTGTTCCTATCCAAACCACAGAATCGATTTGATAAAATGTATTAATTATTTTATCTGAAATACCGTTTTCTGAAGGTCTGATTGGATTAAACTTTTTTTCGTTGGGATTAAAAACAGAGCATCCTCCATTTTCTGTCCCTATCCATATAATCCCTCTATTATCTTTGTAAATACAAGGAACGAAGTTATCAGTTAGTGAGAATTTATCAACTTCTGAAAAGGTGTAATTATGTACGAATGTTTGAGTATTTTTATTGAAAACGGCCATTCCTCCACCATTTAAGCCTATTAATAATTCGGCAGCATTTAATTGATTAATACTGATTACCCCGCTCTTATAGTTGCCAGGATTAAAATAAGGGTTTTGAAAAAATTCTATAGCTTTTGTGTTTTTATTAAAATGATGTAGCCCACCGATAAATGAACCAAACCAAATTTCTCCAGCGTCATCTTCAAAAATAGAGAACAATAATCTGTAGTCATGTTCTATAGAATATATTTCCTCGGTATATCTAATAAAGTGATTTGCTTTTTTATCCAACTCAAACAAGCCTGCTCCATTAGACGCAGCATAAACATCTTGACCTTTGGTAATCAATATTTTTTGAAAGTTAAATAAAGAAGTATTTGATACCTCTCCATTCATTATATAATTAAATTCAATAAATTTATTTGTTTTGGGATGGTACTTAATTATTCCCCTACCTGTAGCTAACCATATATCTCCTTGTTTATCAATCTCTAAATCAAAAATACCCTGAATTCGATTCTGAATTAAAGAATCTTCCGCTTCTATCTTGGAAAAAATATCGGTTTCATTATTATAAAAGATAAGTCCACCTCCCCTTGTTCCTAGCCACAAACCTTCATTTACAGGTAGAATAGATGTTATTTTATTAAAACTTATGGAGTTGGAATCAGTAGGATCGTTTTGAAATTTTTTGATGGCATATCCATCATATCTATTTAATCCGTTTGATGTTGCTATCCATACAAACCCATTGTTGTCCTCTACGATATCATAGACAAATGAATTAGACAACCCTTGAGATATTCCCAAGGTAGAGAATGTCATTTTCTTCTGTGCAAGAATAGAATATGAACTAATTAATATTAATAATAGTATTAAAGGATACTTTTTCACAAATCAAATATAACTTATGTTAAAGGATTAATTCTCATCTTTATTATTTTACTTTAACACCTATAACACAAACATCATCAATTTGTTCTAAATTACCTTTCCAGTTTTCAAAAGTTTGGTTAATTATGATTTGTTGTTCTTCCATTGATTTTTCTTGTATGGAAAGCAATAATGCTCTAAAAGCTTGTGCTTTGAATTTTTTTCCTTTTTCTCCACCAAATTGGTCAACATAACCATCACTAAAAATATAGATGGTGTCACCTTTTTCTAACGCTATAGTGTGTGTTGTGTAAGGCTCTGGGTTTTCAAATTGGCCAATAGGTTGTTTGTTTGCTTTTGTTTCTATTATTTCTCCTTTTCTAATAATCCATAATGGATTATTAGCTCCAGCATATTGTAGTATATTTCCATTTAACGTACACAATGCTATATCCATTCCATCCTTTACCTCATCATCTGACTTTTCGAATTCGGCTATTACAATTTCTCTTGTTTTATCTAATATTTTTCCAGGATCAGTTAAACCATGTTCCCTTACACTTCTATTTAAAGCATTGTTACATACTACACTTACCATTGCGCCAGGAACACCATGGCCAGTGCAGTCTGCAGCGGCAAAAAGCACACAGTTGTTTTTATGTTCTAACCAATAAAAGTCCCCAGCAACGATATCTTTAGGTTTATAAATTATAAAACTATGCTCAAGGTACTCTTTTACTAACTTTTTAGGTGGTAAAATTGCTGATTGAATTCGTTTGGCGTATTGAATGCTATCAGTAATTTCTTGATTTTTTTCTTCAACTATTTTCTTTTGTTGTCTAATAATATTATTATCCTTCTTTTTTCGTTGAACACTAATAAATAAGCTAAATGCAAATACTAAAATCATTGCTAAACCACCATAAAGTAAATAACGTTTAAACTTTTCTTTAGATAAAACATTGTTAATATTTTCCAGCTTTAATTTGCTTACAATTCTCTCTTGTGATAGCTTAATACTATCTCGCTTTTGAATTAATTCGTATGCAATCCGTTTATCAACAAATTTAGCTTCGTTTATTTGGGTAAGTGTATTTAAGCTGTCTTGAAGTGGTTCTATTAATTCAAAATGTTCAAGGGCTTCTTTATAATTTCCTAGTTTTTTATAGGATGCCGCTATAACTTTAAGGCATGCATCTTGTCTTCTTAAGATGCCAGTAGATTTAAAAATTTCTAGCGCTTGTTTTGCTTTTTTAATAGCAGTATTAAAATCATTTTTAAAATGATAAGCATTAGCTGCTCGAAGATAAGCGGCAGCCATTCCTTCAGTTTTATTAATTTCTTTAGCAATTACATAAGCCTTTTCGGCACAGATAATAGCAGAATCTAGATTACCTGTTTCAAGATATTTAGCACTTAAATTATTATATACAGCACTTATTCTTGATTTATCTTTTTCAACGTTTGCATATTCTAATGCAACAGTATAAAAACTAATTGATTCTTCAGATATACTGGATACACCTAGATTAAAATAGGATAAAAATAATTGAGCTGTATCGTTTAAATTTTTGGCAATAACTAACATAGAATCCGAGGCTGTTCGCCTTTCGTCCATTTTTATCCCTAAAATTGTGTACTGCTGAATAATTAATGCATAAACATTAAATAATAAAGAATCATTTTTTTGTTTTTTTGCTTCTTCTTTTAATTTTAATGTCATTTCAATACCCTTGGTAGAAGAACTTAAGTAAATAAAACGGCTAACATATTCTCCGGTAATATTTATTTCTAATTCAAGGTTATTTATTTTTTTTGCTAATGATTTTGCTTTAAAAAATGATTTTTCTGATAAGTTTAAATTATCAATTGAAAAATACTCAATTCCTAAATCTAAAAACAAATTAGCTTTTACGGAGTCTGACTTTGCAGAAGGTATTAATGCATTTAAGGAATCAATGGCTGTGCTAAATTGGCTGTAAGCAAAAAGGTTAAAAAACAAGAAAATTATAAAGATTAATTTTTTCATATTCTAACACCTATTACGCATACATCATCAATTTGTTCTATCTTTCCTTTCCAGTTTTCAAAGTATCTGTCAATCAAACTTAATTGGTTAATCATGGTTTCATGTTGGATACTTATTAATAATTCTCTAAATCGTTTACTCATCATTTTTTTACCTTCTGTCCCTCCAAATTGATCAGCATAGCCATCGGAAAAAATATAAAAACTATCACCTTTGTTTAGTTTTATTTTATGATTTGTAAAATGTTTTGGGTTTTCTATTCGACCAATGGATTGTCTAGTGGCTTTTATTTCTTCAATTTCTGATGAACCATTTCTTATTATCCAAAGTGGGTTGAATGCTCCTGCATATTCCAACTCATAGGTAAGCTTATTTAAAGAGCAAAATGCAATATCCATCCCGTCACGCATATTTTTTATATCATTATTGTTGGATTTGTTTAATTGTGTTTCTACAAAAAGTCTAGTTTTATCTAAGATTTCCCCAGGTGTGGTAAGGTTAAATTCTCTAATTGCTCTATCCATTGCATTGTGGCAAACCACACTTACCATTGCCCCAGGAACACCATGTCCAGTGCAATCAGCTGCAGCAAATAAAATGGAATCGTTTTGCTGTTGTACCCAATAAAAATCACCCGCAACAATGTCTTTTGGTTTGTATAAAACAAAGTTGTTGGGTAAGCATTCGTCTACAAAAGTTTTTGCTGGTAAAATCGCATCTTGAATTCGTTTAGCATAGGTAATAGAGTCAACAATCTCTCTGTTTTGTGTTTCAATAACTAGTTTTTGACGGTTGGTAATTTTTAAACGATTGAAAACAAAAATTAAAAATACCACCACAAGTAGCAACCCAAAAGCTGTTGCTATGGAGATTATAATTTGTTTTTCTTTTTCTTTATTTTTTATGGTAATGATTTTATCATACTCTGCGTCATCAATTGCTTTATTTTTTTCATACTCGTATTTTGATTGTTCTTTTGCTGCAGCAATCGCATTTTGTTCATTATTAACACTATCGCGCATTAAAACATGAAGTTTATACATTTTTAAGGCTTCTATGCCTTTGCCTTCTTTTTCATATATTTTACTGAGAGTATGAGCTATCCCTTTTAAATTTTCAGGTAAGCCTAATTCTTTAGAAATTTGAAATCCTTCTTCTGCATATTCTTTGGCTTGGGTTAGTTTTCCTTGATCAAAATAAATTCTACCAATATTACTGAGGATTATAGATCGGCCATTTTTATCATCTATTGTTTCGTAAATGCTTAAAGCTTTTAAATAATAATCAATTGCTTGTGAATTTTCTTTATTCCGTTCATATGCAGCGGCTATATTATTTAAAGATGAAGCAACACCTTTTTTATCATTAGTTTCTTCACGTATTTTAAGTGATTGGTTGTAGTAATTTAAAGCTTTATCATGATTGTCGATGTTAAAATATGCAAACCCAATACTATTTAATAGTGTGGCAACGCCTCTTTGATTATTACTTTCTTCAAATAACTTTAAACTTTTGTGGAAATACTCTAACGCTAAATTAGTTTCATTTTGACTTTGGTAGATATGACCGATGTTATTTAAGCATTGAGCTAATCCCTCTTTATTACTTATTTCTTCATATTGTTTTAAACTTTTATGATAATATTCTAAGGCATTGGGGATGTCTCCTTGTTTGTTATGAATTGCGCCAATGTTATTGTAAGAAGTGGCAATACCTTCGCTGTCGTTTAGTTTTACTTGAAGCTTTAAACTCTTGTGATAATATTTTAGGGCTTCAGCAAAGTTGCCTTTAGTACTGTAGTAATATCCGCTATTATTAATAGAGGTTGCTAGCGCAAAAGAAGTTTTCTCTTTCTCTTTGGTTGTTAGGGATTTTTTTAATTGAGCTTGAGTGAAATTATATATCCAAATATTGTATTTAGACCATACCTTATCATCCCAACTTTTTTCAACAATATAACTTATCAAGTTTATTTTATCGGTATCGTTTTTAGCTTTATAAAACAAGCTTAAACAACTATCTAACATTAATTTGTCAGCAGCTGATACTTTGTCCATCTCTAAACTATCTACTATATAGTATTGCTTGTCAGCAAAATTTTGAGCAATACTTAAATTAACAAAAATTAAAGAAAAGATAAGAAGGAAGGATATTTTAATTTGTAGTTTCACTAACCAAATATAGAAAATTATGGTGCTTTTACTACAGAATGGTTAATATAAAAGTTTGAATCTAGTTCAAAGGAGGTTAATTTGTCGGATAACATTTTTGTTTGCCAATTTTTGGAAGGAAAAAGCCATTCTGCTTTATTATTGATATAAACTTTCAGGGGCATTTCAAAATCAGGAACAATATTAATGTACCTAAATTTTAGAGAATTTTTGGTTAAAAAATATTCTAAATTAGGTACTTCTTTAGTTCTTAAATATTGATTGAAAAAAGCAGACAAATCTTTTTTTGTTGCTTCAATAATATAGTTTTCTATTTGTTTACTAGTAACAGTTTGGTGGTAAAATTCCTTGTTTAATCCCGTTAAAATTTCTTTCCATAAACTATCGTCAGCTATTAGTTGGCGTAAAGTATGTAGTATGTTAGATCCTTTGTAATACATATCTCCTGATCCTTCTTGATGAACATTGTAAGTCCCAATAATAGGTTTGTCGTTCATAATGTTTTTGCGAGTACCAATTACATATTCACTACTTGCAGCAGTTCCATAATGGTAATTTAAAAATAAATTTTCAGCATAAGCAGTAAAACTTTCATGTATCCACATATCTGCAACATCTTGGTGAGTAATGTTGTTGGCAAACCATTCATGACCAGATTCATGCACTATAATAAAATCAAATTTATTGCCCCAGCCAGTACCACTAACATCTCTGCCTAAATAGCCATTTTTAAAACCATTGCCATAAGTAACAGAACTTTGATGTTCCATGCCTGCATAAGGCACTTCTACTAATTTGTAACCATCCTCATAAAATGGGTAAGGACCAAACCAATGCTCAAAAGCTTCTAACATTCTTGGGACTTCTTTAAATTGTTTTTTTGCTTTGTTGAGGTTGTCTCTTAAGACATAATAATCGCAATCTAAATTGCCTTTTAAGCCTTTATAAACTTCATTAAAATGCACATAATCCCCAATGTTTATATTAACCCCATAGTTGTTGATGGGGTTGGAGACAAACCAGTTAAAAGTTTTATTAGCATCATTATTTTCTATAACACTTTTTAATCTACCATTGCTTACATCGGTTAAATGTTTAGGAATTGTAATACTAATGTGCATACTATCAGGTTCATCGTAAGCATGATCTTTATTTGGCCACCACAAACTTGCACCATCTCCTTGGCAAGTAGTTACTACCCAATCATTTCCATTACTGTCTTTTTTCCAAGTTAAACCACCACTCCAAGGCGGATTTTTACTTTCTTGAGGTTTGCCCTCATAAAAAACAGTTAGCTCGTTAATGGCTCCAATTTCTTGTTTTTTTTGAAGTTCGATAAAGTAGGTATAACCATCTTTTTTAAAAGTTATTGGCTTTCCTTCTTCTTCTATTTTTGAAATTTTTAAAGGCGCTTGCAATTCAATTTGTAAAAGCTGGTGAGGTTTTAATACTTTGTACTGAATGACATTGCTGCCCGAAATACTTTTGGTTGCGATATCAACTTTTACACTTAAATGATAATAAGTTAAATCCCACCAACTACGTTCAGTAGTAATAGTTCCTCGCAAAGTATCTTGATGGGTAAACTTTTGGGCTAAAGCACAGTTGAGCGTTAAAAGTAAAAAGCTGAAAGTAAAAAGTAACAATAATTTTTTCATGAAGTTAAAGTTACAATAAAAGTGCCTAGGTTGTTAATGTTTAGTTTATGAAGCTTAGTTTCTCTTAGGTGATAGCTTTATTTCTTTTTTATTGGAATCCATATTTCTTCTTCAGAAGCTGAGTCATTATTCTTGTACTTTTCTCCTAAAACTTCAAAATGGGGTCTGTTATCCAATTGATAGTCTGAGTTAGGGAGCCAAGTCATAAAAATGTACTGAAAAATACTGCTGTCATTACTTGAACCGATATAATCGAAAACGGCATATTCACCACCAGTCAAGGTAAAGGTTCCCATTTCTTTTGGAGTATCATTGAAGTTTGCTACTTCAACCGTTGCCCATTTTTCGAATTCGTTATTGGGGTTAAAATCGCTATGATATGAAGTATCATAAACTTGCATTGAAATTTTATCAGTGGTAAGTCTATTTTTAATGTCTTTGATTTTAGGTAAAAAGCTGCCCCAAAGTTGATCAGTTTTATTGTCGGTCAAACTCATTTTCAGTCTATAACCAATCAGTTTTTTGTCTTCTAATATTTCTATTCTCGGTTCGATTTACTGTTATTTCTTCAATTGTGTATTGTTTGTTCTGATTGCACCTAACGGTTAGTATATGAAGCGTAGCATCCCGCAGGGTGCTATGATTTCATATACGTTGTTGTACTTTCGTTATTCTTTTTCAAATCCATAGTCTCTTTCCACTTTTGCTATCCTTGTTTTGAATGCACTATACCATTCTTTTCGACCTTTTTCTCTTGCAATCGAATGGTCAGCATTTTCCTTCCACTTTTTTATTGACTCCAAATCTCTCCAATATGAAACTGTAATACCAAGTTCAATTCTTGCGAATTCAATACCTAAAAAACCATCTTGAACTTTTGCTAACTCAACCATCTTATCGGCTACTTCATAATAGTTATCGTCTATCTCGGTTCTCATTGAAGAAAAAATAACCGCATAATAAGGCGGTTTAGGTGTATTTGCTATCATTGTTTATAATCTATGATTTGTTTTAAATGGTGTTCTAAATGTTCAACATAATCACCTATAATAAATTCCAAACTCAATAGGCTTTCACCAACTCTAACCTGTTTCATCATACTCTCTTTGGGTATTCGTTTAATGATTTCAATTAGCTGTCTATTATAAATTGTCCAGAAATTTATTATTTGAACACTCTCCATTTCTTGATAAAAATTGAATTTATTCCATTTGTTCTGGTCATAGACAATCTCTGGGTTTGATTCAAACTGAACTCGGATGAATCTTTGATGATTATTTGTGGCACTGTCTATTAAATGACCAAGGATTTCTTTTTTACTCCATTTATCTGGAGAAGCTTTTCCTGAAAATTCTTCGTCACTTATTTCCAAAAGAAGATCAGCTGCTACATTAATTATTCTATCGAGTTTATTAATAGATTCTTTTGTCATCTTGATTTCTTAATGCAATCTGATTTTTTAATGAAGCATATTATGCGTTTACTAAATATAATAAAAACTAGTAAGCTCGTTTATTAATGCCTTCGTAGTAATAAATAAATGCTCGGTTAATTACTTTGTTGCCGCCTGGGGTTGGGTAATTGCCTGTAAAATACCAATCGCCTGTATGGTTAGGGCAAGCATGGTGCAAGCCTTCAATGCTTTGGTAAACAATATCAACCTCTGCATTCATATTTTCAGGAGTTAATAATTGTGATATTTTTTTAGAAATTTCTTCTGCTGTATAAGGTGCGTAAATGTCTTTTACATTGTTAACCATTTTTGTAGATGGAAGGTTTTCTTGTACTTTACATTTTTGGTAAACGTCATCAATAATGCTTTGTTTACCTTGCTCTTTTAGTAATGCAATTGCTGCTTGAAATGCAATAAAATCGCCCAATTTTGCCATGTCAATTCCGTAACAATCTAAATACCTAATTTGAGGGGCAGAAGAAACTACTACTATTTTTTTAGGGTTTAGACGGTCTAAAATTCTTAAAATACTTTGTTTTAGTGTAGTTCCTCTAACTATCGAATCATCAATAATTACTAAATTATCAGTTGGATAAACACTGCCATAAGTTATGTCGTAAACGTGTGTTACTAAATCGTTTCTGCTTTTATCTTGGGTAATAAAGGTTCTTAGCTTGGCATCTTTAATGGCAATTTTTTCGATACGGTTTCTTAATGCTAAAACTTCTTGCAAGGCTTCATCTGAAGGATTATCACCTAAAGCTTTTATTTTTTTAAGTTTTATTTCGTTCAGGGTATCTTGCATTCCTTTCATTAAACCGTAAAAAGAAATTTCGGCAGTGTTCGGAATAAAAGAAAAAACAGAATTTTTTAAATCCATATTTATCGATTCCAAAACTTGAGGAACAACATTTCTTCCCAATTGTTTTCTCTCTACATAAATATCCTTATCACTACCTCTCGAAAAATAAATTCGCTCGAAAGAACAAGCTGTTTTTGGCAAAGGTTCTCTAACCATTTTTTCAGCAACTTCACCATTTTTACGAATAATTAAGGCGTGTCCTGGTGTAATTTCTTTAATGGTGTCGATAGGCACATTAAAAGCAGTTTGGATAACTGGTCGCTCTGAGGTTACTACTACCACTTCATCATCTTGGTACCAAAAAGCGGGTCTAATTCCAGAAGGATCTCTCAATACAAAGGCATCTCCATGACCTAACAAGCCTGCCATTGCGTAACCACCATCCCAATCTGCTGCTGAATTTTGTAATATTATTTGTAAGTCTAAATTGTCGGCTATTAATTTTGATATTTCTTGACGGGTATGTCCTTCAGCTTTATATTTATCGTACAAAGCTTGGTTGCCTTCATCTAAGTAATGTCCAATTTTTTCCATTACCGTAACGGTATCTGATTTTTGTTTTGGGTGTTGACCAATTTCTACTAGAATATCAAATAGCTCATCAACATTGGTTAAGTTAAAGTTACCAGCAACTACCAAGTTTTTAGTCATCCAGTTGTTTTGACGCAAAAAAGGATGACACTGTTCAATACTATTGCCACCATAAGTTCCGTAACGTAAATGACCTAAAAATAACTCGCCAGTAAAGGCTACGTTTTTCTTTAGCCATTTTGTGTCTTTTAATAACTCAGGGTTGTAATCATGTACTTGTTGAAATTTTTGATTGATTTTGCCAAAAATGTCTTTAATTGGGTTGGCATCGTTTGATCGGTAACGGCTAATATATCGTTCACCTGGTTCTACATCAAATTTAATATTGGCAATACCAGCTCCATCTTGTCCACGATTGTGTTGCTTTTCCATTAACAAGTACATTTTGTCTAGGGCATAAGTAGCCGTTCCGTACTTTTCAATGTAATAATCTAAAGGTTTTAAAAGTCTTACTAATGCAATACCACATTCGTGTTTGATAGCGTCACTCATTTTATAATTTTAGCCGTGAAATGAAGGTACAAAAGTAGTCATTTTTATAGAGTAGGCATCAAAAAAATGAGTTCATGAGAAGTAATTTTCCACAACTCATGAACAGTTTTTATTTTACAATTTCTTGTCCTGCATCTAACCAAGCAGAAATACCACCATCCAAATTAAAAACCTTAGTAAACCCTTTTTCTTTTAAAATTTCAGCTGCACTTGAGCTTCTTCCACCTTTTTTGCAATAAACAAAAACAGGTTTTGTTTTATCTAGTTTTTCAATTTCTGTGGCAAAATTATCATTATAATAATCAATTTTTTCTGCGTTAGCGATTGTTCCTTCAGCCCATTCTCCAGGGGTTCTAACATCTAACACAGTTCCTTTCTCTGAAGTAACTAACTTTTTAAATTGCTCAACATTTACATTAATAATTACTTTTTGCTGCTGCATTAAGGCAGCAATTTCATCTAAAGGTGCAATTTCTGCATTTGTATTGTTTGAACAAGAATAAATTACAAGGGTTAATATACTTGCTAAAACTAAAATTATATTTTTCATATTATATATTTTGATTAATCAATGTTACTAAATCATTTGCAGGTACAACACCTGATTGTTTCCAAATTTGTTTCCCATTTTTAAATAAAATTAAGGTAGGAACTCCTCTTACTTGATAAGTTGCTGCTGCTGCTTGATTTTTATCTACATCAATTTTTATTACTTTGGCTTTGCCTTGTACTTGTTTAGCAACATCATCTAAAATAGGCGACATTGTTTTACATGGTCCACACCAAGTTGCATAGAAATCTACCAATACTGGCACATCTGAATTGATTAATTCATTAAATTTTGACATAATTTTATTTTTTAAATTCTATACTCCACATACCCCTTAATTCATCAAGGTTATACCCTGTTGCTTGATCTTGAGGGTACAAAGTTTTAATTTTTTCATAATTTTCTAAGAGTAACGATTCGCCAACTATACCATGACAGCTTAAGCACAAGCCTTTGGTAGTTATTGGTGCATAAAAAGTAGAATTGCCATTTTTGTTTATTTTTATAACAGGGTTTCTATTTTCATTACTTGCTAAATAATCATTTAAAATAATCTTCTCGCTTTCTGTAGCTTGGTTTAAAAGGTTTCTTGTTTTGTTTGAAACTCTTTTTATGGATACATTATAATGCTCCGATAAAGAATCTGTTAATGGCATTGCTTTAACATTACAGTAATTTAGGGCATTTTCTATTCCTCCATCAGCCATGGCTTGTTGTAAATTTGAACTCAACACCTTAAATGTAGTTTCTGCAATCATTTTTCCTTCTCTTATATAATCAGTATCTATTTTTTCTACAACTTCTTGTGTTGTATCAGAAACTTGTTGTTCAGAATTATTACATGCAAATAGGCATAAAGCTAAAAGAGGGAATAAGTAAATTAATTTAGTTTTCATTGGGTTTATTTTTAAGTTTATCATTAATCATTTCGCCAACAAGCCACCCCATTATTGCTCCGTAAATTGTAGTTCTGTACCATACTGAAGTAATAGCACAATTGCCGCTTTCGCAGCCTACAAAATACCAATACAAGTAACCACTTATAGAGCCTAATAGGGCGATTAGTATGGATACTTTCTTATTTATTAACCAATTCTTCATTAAGCAAATTTATTCCACGGACCTCCGTTGTAAGCATCAATTCCATTTCTTTTTAGAATAGCTGTTGCTTGCCCGCTTCTCATACCAGACCTGCAACATAAAACGATAGGCTTTTTTAGCTGTTCTATTTTTTGAATCTTGTTGCTAATAGTATCTAGAGGCACATTCTTAGCGCCTTTGCTGTGTCCTTGCTTAAATTCTGCTGGTGTTCTAACATCAATAAGGATAGCTCCATTTTCTAGCAATTCGTGATGGTTTACTTTTTCTCCTAAACCAAATATTTTTCTTAAAAAACTCATAGTTATATCATTTGGATTTGTACCATTTTCCAAGCTCCTCCATTGTGAACGTCTTCAAAATCATTCGCTTTTAAAAATTGAGTTGCCTGTTCGCTTCTGTTTCCAGATGCACAACAAAGTACTAATGGTTTTTTCATATTTTTTAATTCTTCTATTTTTTCAGGGATTTGGCCTAAAGGAATATTGATTGACCCCTCTACTTTTCCCATTTGGAACTCAAAAGGTTCTCTTACGTCAATTATTGTTGCTTCTTTTAAATTTAAATTTATATTTTCCATTTTTATATTTTTAATGTGGTAATTTATTTTTTAATACCCCATAAATAAGAACACCTATAAATGCTCCAATAATTGGTAAAATAATTATAGTGTTTCCAGCTCCTACTAACGCATATAGCGGGCCTGGGCAAGCTCCTATTAATGCCCAGCCTAATCCGAAAATTACACCGCCAATTAAATTACTTTTCTGAAAAGGTTTTGCTGTTGGATTAATGGTTTCTCCTTTTATGGTTTTAATGTTTAATTTTTTGATGATAAGAATACTTATCGCACCTATTATAATTGCAGAACCTATTATTCCATACATGTGGAATGACTGAAATCGAAACATCTCTTGAATTCTAAACCAAGAAACAACTTCTGATTTAATTAGAATTATTCCGAAAATGGCACCGAGTATTAAAAATTTAATATTTTTCATTTTTTAAAAGATAAAAGGGAATAAAATGTGTGTCATTAAAAGGCCACCAATAAAAAATCCAATTACGGCTATTAATGAACCAAAACTTAATAATGACAACCCCATGATGGCATGCCCAGAAGTACACCCATTGGAATAACGTGTTCCAAACCCAACTAAAAAACCACCACCAATTAAGATAAATAAAGATTTTAAGGACAAGGTTTCCCAACTAAATAAATCACTAGGAATAAATCCGTTAAAGTTTGAAATCCCTAGCATTATTAAAGTATTTTTAGTTTCGGGGCTGATTCCAATTTCATAATTCAGATTGATTAATAGACCTGTTATTAATGCTCCAAAGAAAACTCCAATGACTAAAAAAATATTCCAGCTTTGAGCTTTCCAATTGTAATTAAAAAATTCAATTTTTTTAACTGGTAAACATGCAGCACAGATATGTTTAAAGCTAGAGGAAATACCAAAAGATTTGTTTCCAACAACTAATAATAAAGGTATAAAAAGTCCAATTAAAGGACCTGCAACATACCAAGGCCAAGGCTCATTTATTAAATCCATATTTTATAAAGTTGAAGGACAAACAAATGCCGTTATAGGTAATGAAGCGTCTTCACTAATTGCTTGAAATCCACCAGCAATATCAACAACATTTTTATAACCTTGTTTTTTTAATATTGAAGCTGCAATAACTGATCGGTATCCGCTTTTACAATGAACTAATTGTTCCTTTTCAGCATCTAAATCAGTAAGATGATTATTAATGGAATCTAAAGGGAAACTTATGGCTCCTTCAACATGCTCAGCATCATACTCCCCAGGCTTTCTTACATCTACTATTTGGCTTGTTTCATTTAAACGGGCTTTTAATTTTGAAGCTTGAATAGATTCAATAGTATCTATTTCTTTTCCTGCATTTTTCCAAGTTTCAACCCCACCTTCTAAATAACCTATACAATTATCATAACCAACACGAGCTAATCTTAATACTACTTCTTCTTCTTTTCCTTCATCTGCTATAATCATAATTTTTTGGTGTAAATCTTCAATTAAAGCTCCTACCCATACTGCAAAAGATCCATTTATTCCAATAGATATTGCATTAGGAATAAACCCTTTTACAAAATCTAAATTAGATCGTGTATCAAGTATTAAAGCGTCAGACAAGTTGTTTTCAAAATCATTTAATGATAGAGCTTTGACGCTTGAGGTCATAATATCATCAATGCTTTTATAACCAGTTTTGTTTAGCATTGCATTTTTAGGGAAGTATTGTGGGGGGGCTGATATACCATCTAAAACTTCTGTAATAAATTCTTCCCTTGTCATATTTGCACGAAGCGCATAGTTTGTCTTTTTTTGGTCTCCTAAAGTTCCTATGGTTTCACTACTCATGCTTTTTCCACAAGCTGAACCAGCTCCATGACCAGGGTAAACAGTAACATCATCAGCTAAAGGCATTATTTTGTTTCTTAAAGAATCAAATAACATTCCTGCTAAATCTTTTTCCGTTATATCAGATTTGATAGCAAGGTCAGGCCTTCCAACATCTCCTAAAAATAAGGTGTCTCCAGTAAAAATAGCCTCTTCTTTTCCATTTTCATCAATCAATAAGTAAGTGGAAGATTCGGGAGTATGCCCAGGAGTATGTAATAATTTGATGGTAACATCACCAATTTTAAATTCTTCATTGTCTGTTCCAACATGAACATCATAAGAAGGATTTGCAGTTGGCCCATAAACGATTGTTGCACCAACTTTTTTGGCTAAATCGATATGACCTGAAACAAAATCAGCATGAAAATGTGTTTCAAAAACGTATTTTATTTTTGCCCCTCGTTCAGCTGCCAATGCAGTGTAAGGTTCAGTTTCTCTTATAGGATCAATTATCGCAGCCTCTCCGTTTGATTCAATGTAATAAGCAGCTTCTGCTAAGCACCCCGTGTATAATTGTTTTACGTACATAATTATTAGTTTAATTTATTATTTCTTTAAGTATTATAAAAGCACCCATGAAGAGTACAAACCACCCGAATCCTTTTTTTAGATTTTGACTGTTTACTTTTTTAGAAAATTGATTTCCGATAACGATTCCTAAAGTTGCAATGGCAGTAAATATTAATAGCATTTGCCAGTTTATTGTAGTTGTTCCAATACTTCCAACAAAGCCAAAAAACGAATTAAGTGTTATTATTGCTAATGAAGTTCCTATAGCAATTTTCATATCCATTTTTTTAAATTTAATTAATGCAGGAATAATTAAAAACCCCCCTCCAGCACCAACCAATCCACTCAATCCGCCAACAATTAAGCCTCCTATAAAACTTGTTATGTTTATGTTTTTGCTGGTTTTATTAGAGTTTACATTTAATGGGCCTCTAATCATAATAATAGCTGCAGCAATCATAATGATGGCAAAAACCCCCATTATTAATAGTCGTTTTGTTAGCATAAAGGAATTTACTTCAAAAAGAACATCAGGAATTAAGGGCACTCCAAATTTTCTGGTTATATATATTCCTATTATTGTTGGTATTCCAAAAAATAAAGCGGCTTTAAAATTCACTTCATTTTTTTTGTTTTTTAAAAAAGTGCCTATAAAACTAGCAAAACCAACAATAAATAGAGAGTATGCGGGAGCTGTAACAGCAGCTTCTACCCCAAGTACATAAACCAATATTGGTATAGTAAGAATTGATCCTCCAGCGCCTATTAAGCCTGAACATAACCCTACTAAAATTGCTAAAAAGTAACCTAAATACTCCATTAATTATTTTAGATATGAGTTTAACATCCAAAGTGTTTTTTCCGTCTGCGAAATATAATCACTCATTAAACTAACTGTCCCTTCGTCATCAGCGTTACTTGCTTTTGCTAAAATTTCTCTTTCTAATATAATTAAAGTAGAGAAGTTGTTAACCACCACTTTAACGCCATCAATTCCATTTGTAACACCTTTTTCCTCTTTAATCTGTGAAGTTTTTAAGTAATCAGAAAAAGTGTGAAGTGGTTCTCCTTCTAAAGTTAAAATACGTTCGGCTATTTCATCTACTTTAATTATTGCATCATTATATAACTCTTCAAATTTTAAGTGTAATTCAAAAAATTCTCGTCCTTTTATGTTCCAATGTAGACCTCTAAGGTTTTGATAAAATAATTGATAATCTGCTAATAGTTGATTTAACATTGTTGCTAATTCTTTTGCTTTTTCTTGGTCTATTCCTACTAAGTTTTTCATAATTTTTTCGATTTAATTCTTTTATTTCTGACAAGTTTCTATGCATGTAATAATTTGAGAAAGTTGAGGATGTTTTAATTTATAAAAACAATTTTTACCTACTCGATTAACAATTAAAACATCTTTATTTTTTAATATACTTAAATGATGAGAAGCAACAGCTTGCTCTATTTTTAAACTTTCATAAATTTCTGTAACACTTAGCTCATTGTCCTTGTCTAACAGACCTACTATTGAAATTCTGATAGGGTGAGCAATGGCTTTAAGTGTTTCTGCTGCTGATTCAAGCTTCTTAATATCTATATTCATATCTAAACATCTATATATCTATATGCAAATATATATAATTTTTTATATATGTTCCAAGAAATTGAATAAATTATTTTAAAAATAATACCTTTACTCTATAAATAGGTGTTATGGAAAAGATTAAAAATTACATAAATGGTGAGTTAATTTGTCCTGTAGCAGGACAATATATTGACAATTTTAATCCGGCAACAGGACAGGTTTATTCCTTAATTCCAGATTCAGATGCAGCAGATGTTGAGTTAGCGACTAAGGCTGCAAAAGCTGCTTTCCCAGAGTGGAGTAAAACACCTAAAGAAACTCGATCAAGAATACTACAAAAGTTAGCAAGATTAATAGAAGATAATTTAGATAGGTTGGCCTTGGCAGAATCGAAAGACAATGGAAAGCCTTTGTCTCTTGCTAAAACGGTAGATATACCAAGAGCGGCAGCTAATTTTAATTTTTATGCTACAGGTATTTTACATTATGCTTCGCAAGCTCATAGTATGGAAGGGACAGCTATAAATTATACATTGCGTGAACCTATCGGGGTTTGTGGTTGTATTTCCCCATGGAATTTACCTTTGTATTTATTTAGTTGGAAAATTGCTCCAGCATTAGCTGCAGGTAATACTGTGGTTGCTAAGCCATCTGAAGTTACGCCATATACAGCTTATCTTTTATCAGAACTTTGTATTGAAGCAGGTTTGCCTAAAGGTGTTTTAAATATTGTGCATGGGTTAGGCCATAAAGTTGGTGCTGCAATTACTGAACATACAGATATTCCTGTTATTTCATTTACTGGAGGGACAGTAACAGGAAAACAAATTATAAGTACAGCAGGACCAATGTTTAAGAAGTTGTCCTTAGAGTTAGGTGGTAAAAACCCTAACATTATTTTTGATGATTGTGATTTTGATAAAGCTTTAAAAACAACAGTTCATTCATCTTTTGCTAATCAAGGTCAGATATGTTTGTGTGGATCTAGAATATTTGTACAAAGAGGGATTTATGAAAAATTTAGAGATGCCTTTGTAGAAAAAACTAAAAAACTTAAAGTTGGAAACCCTTTAGATGAAACTACTAATTTAGGTGCCGTGGTTTCAAAACCACACATGGAAAAAGTATTAAGTTATGTTGAGCTAGCAAAAGAAGAAGGTGGAACTGTTTTAGTTGGAGGCCATCAAGTTAAATTAACAGGAGAATTTGCAAATGGCTATTACATTGCTCCAACTATAATTGAAGGGTTAAGTTATGATTGCAGAACAAATCAAGAAGAAATTTTTGGACCAGTAACTACTATAATGCCTTTTGATACTGAAGAAGAAGTGTTAATGATGGCGAATTCTACGGTTTATGGATTAGCTTCTACTGTTTGGACTCAAGATATTACCAAAGCACATAGAATGGCTTCGCAAATACATGCAGGTATAGTTTGGATAAACTGCTGGCTGTTAAGAGATTTAAGAACTCCTTTTGGCGGAGTTAAAAACTCTGGCATTGGTCGTGAAGGTGGTTTTGAAGCTTTAGACTTTTTTACCGAACCGAAAAATGTTTGTGTTAAGTTGTGATGTATTTTAAATCAAATAATTTGAAAGAGTGGATAATTATTTTCCCCACTAGGTTTTCTTTAGCTATTGCTCTTTTACCATATGCCCTCACCAAAATATTTAGAACACAATTTACCATATATCCTTTTTCTTATTGGGAAGTTCCCCTTTCTGAAATACCAGGATCTTTAATTGCTTGGCGATTTTTAAGCTACAACTCATGGTTTGAAATTCTTTTAGGTTGTTTTGAATTGGGTGGAGCAATTTTATTGATGTATCGTAAAACTTATTTATTAGGAGCATTATTTCTTTTCCCAATAATTTTAAATATTGTATTGGTTAATTTTGGCTTAGATTTATGGAATCAAACCATAAAAATATCTTTATTGTTATTATTTGGGAATCTAATTTTGCTTGCTTTTAATTGGAGAATAATTTTGACGGTATTTAAAAAATTAATTCCCGAAAAAATTAATTCTAAAAAAGAAGCGATAATAATGTCATTGATACTTATAGTTGGGATTGGGTATTTTGGTGAAAAATATTATAATTACTCTCTTGAACAAAACAATTTAGTGGGAGATTGGTTAGAGAATAATCCAAACCGTTGGGATTCATTAGAGTCAAATGATCAAATATACTTTATGCCTCAGGGCGGGATTGAGTTAAAAATTAAAGATGAAAAATTGACGGGGATATATTATTATTCAACTGAAGATTCAGTATTTATAATGAGAGGGACTGAGCAATTATTTAATGGAAGATATAAAGATGATAAAATGGAATTAACGTTTATAAATTTTGAACCAATTGGAAAAATATTATCATTTGAATCAAAACCTATTTTAGATTAATTTATCTATTTGTGTTAAGTTTCTCACTTTGTTTTCGTCCATTTATAAAAAACCAACCAAAATGCTTGTTAAACCATAACTCGAAATGTTCTATTTTATGGATAAGTGTAGTCATAATATGTAGAACGTAAAAACTATATAAAATGTTATAAAAAAAGGGAGTTAATTATTAACTCCCTTTTTTTATTGTGTTATTTGTTGTTATTGAACAACTAACTTTTTTGTCGCAGTATTACCGTTTATAGTCGTATTAACAAAATAAATTCCAGCAGATAAGCTGCTAGTGTTAATTTCAAATTTGTTTATCCCAACGGAAGAATTTCCGTTATAAATAGTGTTTACGTGTTGACCTAATTTATTAAGTAATTCGATTTTTAAAGTTGAATTTTTTTCTAACTCTAAACTTAATGTTACGTTTTCTTTGTTAGTAGGGTTTGGGTATAAATTAAAATCAATTAAATTGGTTTCTAATTCATTCACATTTACTCCATACATAGGGTATTGAGAAATTACAACTGTAGAAGAATCTAACGTGTTATTGTCCTGTGTGTATGTTCCTGAAATAAATGATAATAAAGGAAATTTACTCAAACTAGGTTTGTAATAGTTAATATATTCAGCATCAATTTCTACAGGTAAAATGGTAATAGGAGGAAAAGGAATAACAATTGTATCAGTAACTAAATGTTCAACTGTTCTTATTCTTATTACAGAATCAATACTTACACCCATAGGCAAAACTAAAGTTCCCCAAGCATCAGCACTTACCATAGCTGTTCCTTCTCCATTAGTGTTTTGAGATTGAACTGTAAAAACACCAGAATAATTATCAGAATAATTATCTCCAAAATTAAAAGGAAACTTCATAGTAATTTCAGGGTCTGTATTATACCTAACTTTTACAGTTCCGTAGGTTGGTAAATCAACAATAAAGCCAATGTTTGTTAAGCTGTCAGTTGCTTCAACTTTAGTGTAATTAGTGTTAATAGGAGATCCACCAGTAGTATCTGCATAGGTTGCTGAAGGAAAGTCTCCAGTATAAGTAGTTGTAGTTGGATCTATAACATATTGTGTTTGAGTTGCACCATAACCAAGCATCCCACCATAATTAAAAGTAACATTTGCCCCAACAGTTGGGTCTACAGATGTATTAGAATCTGCCACATGAAACATTTGAGTATCTCCAATGGAGAGGGTAAAATTAGCAGAAGTTAAAACAGGTTGAGCAATAATTACAGTACTAGTAATAAAAGCACCAATCAAAAAAGTATATAATTTTTTCATAATTAATTAAGATATGTTTCTTGTAAAAATAACAAATATTTCTTTTTACAAGAAATAAGATTCTTTTAAAAACTCATTATAGGGGTGGAGGTTGGCCATTACTTGTAAATGCAAGTATTTTTGATTGAATAAATTTTCTGTAGTTTGTTTATTTAATTCATTTATTCTATAGCGATCAAAGTTCTTTAAGGCTAATCTTTCTTGGTGTGTTAATTCATGATTATTAAAATCCTTATCTCTTAAATCATTAATAGATAAGAATGGTTTAACAACCAATTTTTGTGATTTAATTTTATTGTTTGAAAGGTCAGTTTTCATCACTTACAAAAGTAAATTATTTAAAACAGCTATACTTAAATTTAATTTTAAGTTTAAACAAGTGGTTGTTAATGAAAGGAGCTTCAAATTATTGAAGCTCCTTGTTATATTTACCTTAAAACGTTTATTGCTCCTTTATGAAGTTCAACTTCATTATCATCTTTTTTGATCTCAAGAATAAAAAAGTAGGTTCCTTCTGTTATTCCGTTTCCATTCCAATCGTTTTGATAATTTTCTTTTTCAAAAATCATTGTGCCCCAACGGTTAAAAACTTGTAGGTGATTGTCGTAAAATTCTAAATTTTTAAAGACAAGGTTATCATTTTGACCATCTCCATTAGGTGTAATTATGTTTGGAACAATTACTTGAGATACAATTAAATAACTCATTGTAATGGTATCTTGGCAACCATTAGCATCAGTTACAATTAATTGAATAGTGTATAATCCTTGGTTTTGGTAAGTATGAACTGGGTGTTGTATGTTGGAGCTATCTCCATCACCAAACGTCCATTCCCATGCTATTATATTACCACTAGAGTTATCTGTAAATGTTATAGGTACACCATTTAAACTTTGTATTGCTGGGTTTGTTGAAAAAGCAGCAGTTGGTCCGGCTAAAATGGTTGGACAGATTGTATCGGAATAAATGGTGGCACATTGTGTAGATATTTTAACTCGATAACAAGTCCCTGGCGCTACATTTGATTGAAAAGTATTACTGGAGTCTTCACCAATTAAGTCGTTAAAAGGACCGCTGTTTATAGATGATTGCCATTGAAGAGTGTCGAATGCTCCCGTAATATTTAATTGAACATTACTTTTGCAATCAGGGACAGCACTAATTATTCCATTAGTTGGATAAGGTAATGGCGAAACTGTTATAGGGGTTTGGGTATAAACACCGTGACCACAAGCATTGGTATCACCAATAAACATATTTAAGGCATAAGTAGTAGTGATGCTTGGTGAAGCAATAGGGTAAGGGCAAGTGTCACAACTAAAGTTCACAGGCACATTAATAGGTTCTCCAGAGATAACTATCCATTGGTAAGTAGTGTCTGTATTACATCCAGTTGATATACACCCTGTTCCTGCATTGAAAGTCCATCCTAATTGAGTTGCTCCACAAAAGAAAACTGGGCTAGCAGAACTGTTATCAGCAGTTATTGTCAAATGGCCTAAATTTGTATCAAGAGTTCCGGGCATTGTGTAATTCATAATTGGAGTCCAAGGACCAACAGAAAAATTGTGATTTTCTCTTATTCTGTATTGATAAGTTTGACCAGGACAAAGAATACTGTCAGGAACGGTTACCCATGGATAGTCTTGAATAACACAATTTGGTTTTAACATTTGAGCAGATTGGTAAAAAGGGAAACAGTATATTGAATCCCAAACACCTGCAAATAAACCATTTCCATTCATAATGTCTCCATTACATCTTA
Organism: Vicingaceae bacterium; assembly: GCA_037969435.1. GTDB lineage: Bacteria > Bacteroidota > Bacteroidia > Flavobacteriales_E > Vicingaceae. The sequence continues at coordinate 48,263 of JBBKXK010000014.1, read as the reverse complement.
TTTCCATGTCTAACCAATAGGCGGCACATCCACAGGTAGGTGAATCAGAAGCAGCTCTAATTTGCAAACCTGTACCAGGTATATACTGAATTTGGTTAAAATTAACCAAAGGCAAAGGGTGGCATGCGTAACTTTTTTTTACCGCAAAAAAAGATAAAAGCACAAATAAAAATGCTGTTGATTTTAAGAATTTCATAATAATTTTTTAAGTTAATAATTTAGATTTTAAAGATAGTAAATAAGAAATAATTAGTTAGTTTATTTCTTTGTATGAAAGACGCATTTCTATTTTAATGGTTGCATTAAAAATTAATATTTTTTAAAACAAAAATCCCTCTGTATCAAATAGATAAGAAGGATTTTTGCATTAAAAAAAAGGATTACTTAATAATGGTAAGATGACCTACTTTTTTATGGTCTAAACCATCTAAGTCTTTAAAGTTAAGAGACCAGATATAAACACCATTCTCTACTAATTTTCCTTTGTATGTTCCATTCCATGGATCGAATCTTTTATTTGATTTAAAGATTACTTCACCCCATCTATCAAATATTGTAAACGAATAACCAAATTCAGAAATACCGAAACCATCTGGATGAAAGCCTTCATTTAACCCATCTTGGTCAGGAGTAAAGGCATTAGGAACATATACAGCATACTCTCCTTTAATTTCAACACTCTTAGTAATAGTGTCTTTACATCCATTATTATCTTCAACTATTAACTCTACATTATATGTAGCAGTATCTTCTGCAAATCTAAAGCTTGGATTTTGAATAGAACTGTTACCTAGGCCATTGAAGTCCCAATCCCAAGTTACAATATTAGATTGAGATAAATCCGTAAAATTAACTGTAGGGTCAAATACTGTAACTCTACTTGGCCAAGTTGTGAAATTAGCTATTGGATCAGGGTAAACAGTAATAAATGCGGGCTGAACTAGAACACCAATACATCCATTATTATCTGTAACAGTTAATGTTACATCATAAGTTCCGGGAGTAGTATATGTTGTAGTAACTGGCGTGCTAGAAGAGTTTACTCCATTTCCTAGATTGAAAGAAAAACTTGAGTATAATGTAGGGTTTGTAGTATTAGTAAACTCAACATCTAAAGGAGAGCAACCAGAATAAACATCTGCGTCAAACGATCCAAAAGCAACAGGGCCTGGCTCGTTTATAGTAAAAGTAGAATCTTCAGTACAACCATTTGCATCAGTAACAGTTACCGTTACTATACCTGCTGATAAATTATTAGCTGTAGGAGAGTTTCCTTGCCCTGGTACAGACCAACTGTAGTTGTAAGCCGGTGTACCACCTTGAGGGGCGACTACTATTTGTCCATCACTACCGCCAAAACAACTGGCATCAGTAACAACATTAGGTATGGTTATTTGTGTAGGTTCGTAAATAGTAACAGTTACTGCATCAGAACAATTTCCATCGGAAGCTAATATTGTATAAGTACCAGCACATAACCCATTAAAAGTATTACTTGCTTGCCAAGTTATTCCATTATCAATACTAAATTGTGTTGCACCACCTGTTGTTGTAAGGCTTATTGATCCGTCACATGATCCAAAACATTTTGCATTTATGTTGGTTGTGTCAGTAATTGTTACTACACAACAACTTATTGCATTTACAGTTATAGTGTCATAACCAGTACAAGTACCATTAGCTTGTACAATATAAGTTATAGAACCTACAGCTGGAGGCGTACAAATAGGGTTAGCTAAAGTTGGATTGTTTAATCCTGTTATAGGTGTCCAACTATAAGTAAAAGGGCCGGATCCTGTAGCTGTTGGAGAACCTCCAATAGTAACAAAATCACCAAAACAAATTGTAGTATCTAAACCAGCATTTGTAGTTTGGGCACCAGGATACACTGTAATAGGTATAACGGTTGATGTTCTAGGGCAGTTAAGGTTTGTATCTCCTTTAGTGATAGCTAAAGTGTAAGTAGTAATAATACTTGGAGATGCAATAGGATAAGGACAGGTATCACAACTAAAGTTAACAGGAACATTCATAGGTTCACCTGATACAACAGTCCATTTATAATGTGTAGTTGTATCACATCCAAGTATAGGACAACCTGGATTTCCAGTATAATTCCATCCTAATTGAGTTGATCCACAAAAATATTGAGGATTAGCTGTTAAAGTTAGTGTGCCTCCACCAGGATTTGTTAATTGGCTACATGCCATAGCTGGCAACATGTCAGCGATTATATCTATTACTTGAAAGTTATTAGGGGTTCCTAAAATACCAACACTACTACAGCTTCCTCCTACTGGGAAAATATTAAAATCACCATTAACTACTAAAGCACCTTCACCAGTAATCATATCACAGGCTTTAAATTTTACTCCTACTACATCTCCTGTGGTAATTGCGCTTCCACAAGTAGGAGTGGCTTCATAAAGAATGTTTTGTTGTGTTGCTCCTACAAATGGTCTAACAGCAGCACCATGACTTAGAAATGGTGTGCATAGTAAAGGAGAATATAGTTTATACTCATAATTTCCTGATTTCATTATATTGTGAGATATAGAACCCCCAACAGTTACTGTTGCATCAATTAATTGATCGGCAAAAGCAGCAGGGTTGTTGCAACAACTTACTTCTGATTGAATATAAACAGCACCACCATTGTTCATGTAAGCAATAATAGGGTTTAAAGTAGCAGGACTAGGAACTCCCATATTTCCAAAAATCCAAACCTGTTGATAGGTTGCTTGATTAATAGTTGCAGGTATTGCGTTAACTCTAACAACACTAGTTTGTGTAGTTAACAATCTATTGTAAATACGACTTTGATTATTCGATTGGTCACTAGAAAAATTATTGTTATAATCAATAACCAAAACATTAGTTTGGGCAAATATTGATGAAACTGTTAAAACAGTTATTGTAGCTAATAAAATTAATTTTTTCATAAAGAGTTTCTTAAATAAATTTACAACTTAGACGGTATAATCATTTTATCGTTGCCTGTTGTTTGTATAATATTATTGAGTTATTTTAATAGTGTAACATTTCCTCTATGTGCATGTTGATCTCCTTCAGCATCATAAACAATTACTTGCCAAACATAAACACCTTCGTTTAACAATTGACCAGTATTGTTTATTTTACCATTCCAAGGAGCATTTCGGTCAGATGTTTTGTAAACAGTTTTACCAGAATTGTCTACTATTGTCATAGTAAACTGAACTTCCCACCCTAGTAATGCCATTGGTATAAATGTTTCAGATTCGGTACTTATTGCGGTATTCGGTTTAAATCCAGTTGGGGCATATAAATCAATTCCATTTTTCACAACAACATTTTTGGTTGTGATACTTGAACATCCATTTTCAGTTTTTGCAATTAATGCTACTTTATAGTTTCCTGCTTTTTCGTAAATGGTTTTAGTGTTTTTAGTTTTAGCATTTTTACCATTACCAAATTCCCAGCTATAAGAATAGTTTGCATCAATTCCTTTAATCTCAAAAGAAGTATAAGGATATTTTAACTTGTTGTTATCTTGTTTTAAAGATAATTCATCATATGAAAAATCAACATTAGGAGCAGGTAAGATATTTACCACATTCGATTGTTTAGATTTTACTTCTTTTCCTGATTGTCTATTTTTTAATGTAAGTGTTACAGAATATATTCCATCATCGTTGTAGGTATGCCTTGGGTTTGCTTTGTTTGATGTTGCTCCATCTCCAAAATCCCAGGTATAAGATACAGGTGAATTTTTTTCTAAAGACTCAAAACTGACAGTTTCTCCCAAGCAAATAGTATTGTTGTAAACAATAAAATCAGCATTTATTTCAACAGTTGATTTGTTAACTTCATTGTTTTCAATAGTGGTTGATTTTTCAGGGATTATATTTGGAGTTATTTCGTTATTTAGATTAATTTCGGTTTCATTAATAGGAGTATTCGTTTTTTCAGAATTATTTTGTTCAACAGTTGTATTTACTGTTTTATTAAAGTTATTATTAGCGTTTGTTGAAGCATCTATATTATTTACCTCAGAAACACTAGATTTGTTTAGGTTATTAGTAACAACAGTTTTGTTAGTTGTTTCAACACCATTATTAGTAATTAGTAAATAACTAGAAACACCTAAAACAGCTATTATTCCAACAGCAGTTAAAATGTTTTTTCTAATTTTTGCAGTACGAATTGAGTTTAATTTTCCTTCCATTTCTGCCCAATGAGCATCATTGTATGGAACCTCAAATTGTTCTACTTTGTCGCGTATTATTTTTTCAAAATTATTCATGTCTTAATCGTGCTTCTTTTTCTTCTAATATTTTTTTTAAATTTTGCTTTGCTTTAGCAAGGTTTGATTTCGATGTGCCTTCACTTATGTTTAATTTTTCAGCTATTTCTTTGTGCTGATAACCTTCAATAACATTTAAGTTAAAAACAGTTTTGTAAGCAGGGCTTAAAGATTGTATGGCTTCCATTATTACTTTTTCACCAAATTGGCTATAAATAGAGTCAGCACTTTCTACCTTGCTGTTTTCAAGAATATAGTCATCTTCATCATTAACCATATAAACATTTTTGTTTTTTCTAAAATGGTCAATGGCAGTATTTACCATTATTCTTCTAATCCAACCTTCTAAAGAACCTTCAAAATTGTATTTGTGTATGTTACTATAAACTTTTACAAATCCATCTTGTAATAAATCTCGTGCATCTTCAGCATTGTTAGAATACTTATAACACACCCCCATCATTTTACTGTAAAATCTTTTATACAGTTCATGCTGAGCCTTACGATCACCTTTGACACATTTTTTAACTATGTCATCTAAAATATGCTGATCATTAGAATCCATTATTTATTTCAAAGACGTTAGTTTATATTTTTGGTTGCCTTGCATTACTTTTATATAGGTTGCGTTATAGGTGTAAATGTATAAAACAAAAAACCCAAAGAGAATTTCTTTGGGTTAATTTTTATTTGGACTGTAAGTTAAAACTTATAAGCTAATCCTACACCTAAGACTTCCTTAAACTGAGTCCTTGGGCCTACTTTGTCAATAACATCATCACCATTAGTGTCTACACCAATGTCAATGTCGTGGTCATAAATTAATTGAGTTGATAATGTTGCAGAAATATATTTATTTACTTTCATTGCAATTAATACCTCCCAGTTAACATCAACATAATCTGGGTTTTCTGCATAGTTAGAAAATAATTCCAATTTAGATTGAAGATTAATATTCTCCATTATGTCTTTTTTAAATTGTGCCCTTAAATAACCCCCGTACTCAGATCGGATATTTTTTCCAGATTTAAGTAACATTCCAAAATCATCATACTCAGCAGGGTCAACACCATAGGCTCCAGCGTCAGCCAAAGTTTGATCGTTTACAAAGGTTGTTTTCATTGTAAGGGGAGATATAAATAATGTAAAAACATCACTTGGCTTATAATCCATACCAATTGCTACTAAAGTATATGCAGGAGCCATAAAATCTGAAATTTTTGTTGAATCGTTAGGATAGTTATACCCAGGAGTCATTTGTGATTTAAAATTTACTAAACCAGCATAATACCAATTTTTAAAAGCTTTTTGACCATATTTAGATGTAAAATCTATTTTGTCATCAGTTTTTCTCATAGATTCATTGCCCTGTTGTAGCATTCCATAAGATAAATCTAAAGAATTATCCCAAGTGGAATTGCCTTTTTTAAGGTTTGCAAACAAACTTAATATTCCATTTACAGAAATAGAATTATTGCCACCTGCAGCCCAATTTGTTAAACTAACTTGGGTTAAATTAATTGAAATAACACCTCCAGTTTTCCATCCATCAAGAGAGTCAGCAGCTTGTTTTTTTAATTTATCTTCAGCTTCAGTAGTTTGTGCTATAACGTTTCCTGTAAAAAGGAATAGGATAGTAATAAAGACTATTTTTTTTACCATTTTTAAGTTGCTTTTTTTAAATAAGCGGCAAAACTAAGTAAAATAAGGAGTTTATTTTAGCGTAAATTTGGTTTTTCCTATATCTACACCATCGGCATAAACTTCCACATTATATTCCCCAACAGGAAATTCATCGGTTTTAACCCAATCGATTGATAATGAAACTTCTTGATTTTTATAGTTGATTTGCTTTTTAGAAGAGTATAAACCCCTAACTCCGTTAAAGTCAAACTTGTTGCTGTCATCTGTTTTTTCGGATAAAACTCTACCATCTGGAGTTAATATTCTTACATAAATCCATTTATTGCCAGGTATAGTAATGCTGTTTTTCTGTATTGTAAAATCAGTTCTTAGTTTTCCAGTTTTTTTTGCTCTATCAGTTTCTTTTCCAGTGTTATCACTTTTAACTTTTACCGCATAAGCAGTTAGTCCAACTGTTTTTAAATAAGAAGCTACAGTTACCATGTCTGATAAATTTTCATTTTTCTCGGTAAGGTTTTTAGTTTTATTTTTTTCTGAAGACAGCTCTGTTTTTACTACATTGTTCTCTTCTGTTAACCTACCATTTATTTGATTTAGGGAGTCTATTTGAACAACATAACCTTTCATAATTGTTCTTAGCGTTTCTGTTTCTTTTCTAAGTTTATAAATAGACCAGTCTTTTCCTTTCGCTTTTTTTAGTAAATCCTCTATTTTTGCTTTTTCTGCGGCTAATTCTTCACTTAATTGCTGATTATTAGTTTCCATTTCTTGGTACTGTGCAAGCATACTCTCTAATTCACTTTTAACTTGATCTCTTTCACCAGAAACCTCAACATATTGAATTTCTTTATCATTCAAATGTTTTTGCAATTCTAAATTTTGCCAAATCAAATACCCACAAAATCCTAATAAAAGGATGGTTACAACAACCAAAAACTTATTAGTTTTTGATCCTTTTTGTTCAGTTATTGAGTTATTTTCTTGTTTTTCCATCTGAAAACTTATTTTAAATCAAAAATATATTAATTTGTAGCCATTAAATGTTTCTTAAACTAAAGTTATACATAGATACTTGTGCATAAATCTGTTTTATGATTAACGATTTTTTTAATTTATTATTTCCTCGGTTATGTTGTTCTTGCAATTTAACTTTGCTAAAACATGAAAATATAATTTGTACTAACTGTATTGTTACTCTTCCTAAAACTAATTTTCATTTAGACAAAGAAAATCCTGTTAATAAGGTTTTTTGGGGAAGGGTGCAAATAGAAATGGCGGCTTCATTTTATGTTTTTAGCAAGGAAAGCAGAGTACAAAACTTGTTACATCATTTAAAATATAAAGGAGTAAAAGATATAGGTAGTGTGGTTGGTAAACTCTATGGTTTTGATTTAAAAGAGTCTGATTTTTTTAAAGATTTGGACTTTATAGTTCCTGTACCACTGCATAAAAATAAATTAAAGAAAAGGGGTTACAATCAAAGTGAATGGATTGCAAAAGGTTTGTCAGAATCAATGAATATACCATTAAGATTAGATGTTTTATATAGGAAAGTGGATTCTAAAACCCAAACTAAAAAGAGTAGGTATAAACGCTGGGAAAATGTAGGAGATATTTTTGGTGTCTTAGATGGAAATTTTAATAATAAAAGTATTTTATTAGTTGATGATGTTTTAACGACAGGAGCGACTATTGAGGCTTGTGCTCAAGTCTTGTCTGAAAAAGGATGTAAAATTTATGTGGTAACATTGGCTTACGCATAAAAGTAAAGCCCCCTTTCGGAGGCTTTTTTGCACTAACTAAACAGGAAGGTTCCCGATAGTTATCGGGATTGGGGTGGTAATATTTATATCTTTAAATACATATCAAAAGTACGTGTAATCCATTTGTTATAATGTTAAATCTCCGTTAACAAAAGTTAAAAAATGTTAACACCAAAGACTATCTAAGCATTAAGCGTATTTTTGTTAGAAATGAAAAAACAATATATCTATATATTAATAGGAGTAATTACGAGTGCATTAATTGGCTTAGTGGCTATTCAAATCTATTGGATAGATAATGCTGTTACGTTAAAAGAAGAGGAATTTAAAAGGGATATTCGATCAGCTTTATTTTCGGTAAGTGGTAAATTAGAAAGAATAGATGCTGTTAAAAGAATTAAAGAGAATAAAAAAGGGCAGCAACTTTTTAATCAAAAAATGAATCAACTAAATAATTCTGTTCAGAATAATTTTGATTCTGCTGCTGTTTTTAAACAAGATGGCATTACTTACAAAATAAGTGAGAAGCAATCCAAAGACGGTAAGGTTTACCAAAAATCTATGCAAACCATTTCTCCAAACGGGCAGGTAGGGTTTGAACTCAGTATACAAGGTTCTGGTCCTGTAAGAATTTCTGCAGGTAATGATTCTTTAGCTATGTTACAACAACGAGAATCTTCGGTATTAAATGAAATGCTTCAAAATTTATTTGAAGCTAATCAATATCGAACTATTTTAGAAAGAATAGACAAAGTGATTTTAGATTCCTTATTAAAAAATGAGTTGCTTGATAGAGGAATAAAAGCTACATTTCAGTATGGTGTTTTTGATTTTAACGGAAATGAGATAATTGTTGATTCTGTTGACAACATTAATAAGATAAGACAATCAGGATTTTATTCACAATTATTTCCAAACGATGTGTTAGAAAATCCACATTTTTTAAGTGTTTATTTTCCACATCAAAAAGGGTATCTTTTAAAAACAATGTGGATGATGTTGTTAACCTCAGTTGTTTTATTAATAATTATAGTCTGGGCTTTTACTTATACTATTCAAACTATTTTTAAACAGAAAAAATTATCTGAGGTAAAAAATGATTTTATAAGTAATATGACTCATGAATTAAAAACGCCTATTGCAACAATATCATTAGCATGCGAAGCTCTCATAGATAAAGATGTTTCTAAAAATATTGATGTGCAACATAGTTATATAGGAATGATTAATCAAGAAAATAAAAGATTGGGCATTTTGGTTGAGAGTGTTTTAAAAAGCGCAACATGGGATAAAGCAGATTTAAAGCTAAAGAAAGAAAGCTTTGACTTACATCAGGTTATTAATCAAGTAGCAGAAAATATATCTATTCAAGTAAAAACAAAATCAGGTAATATCTTTAAAAGCTTAAATGCAGAAAAAAGCATACTAAAGGCAGATTTGGTACACATTACTAATCTTATCTATAACTTATTAGACAATGCTAATAAGTACACCCCTTCAACGCCTGAAATAATTATTGAAACAAAAAATCAAAAAGAAGGGATTTTATTATTGGTTTCTGATAACGGCATTGGAATAAAGAGAGAAAACCTTACTAAAATTTTTGATAAATTTTATCGAGTACCAACGGGTAACATTCATAATGTAAAAGGGTTTGGTTTAGGATTAAATTACGTAAAAGCCATTGTTGAAAAACATGGTGGAGAAATTAATGTAACAAGTGATTTTGGTAAAGGAACAAGTTTTAAAATATACCTCCCGTTTAACCATAATGAAAACATATAATTATGCAAAAAAACATTAAAATATTATTAGCAGAAGATGATACAAACCTAGGTAATTTACTCTGTGATTATTTAAAAGCAAAAGGTTATCATACGGTGCTTGCAGCAAATGGTGAAGAAGCATTTAATTTATTTGCAAAAGGAACTTACAACTTGTGTTTATTAGATGTAATGATGCCTATAAAGGATGGTTATACTTTGGCAAAAGAAATCAGAAAAATTAACGATAAAATTCCGATCATATTTTTAACGGCCAAATCAATGAAAGAAGATACTTTGCAGGGCTTTCAAGCTGGAGCAGATGACTACATTACTAAACCATTTAGTATGGAAGAATTGTTGGCAAGAATAAGCGCTGTATTAAGAAGAACTATTGGCGAAAATAAAGAGCAAGAGCAAACAATTTTTACGATAGGTAAATACTCATTTGATTATCAAAAAAGAGTTTTAATAGTAGGAAGCGAAATAAATAAATTAACATCAAAAGAAAATGATTTATTGAGGCTACTTTGTTTAAATGAAGGAAAAACTTTAGAAAGAACTTATGCGTTAAAAGCAATATGGGAGGATGACAACTATTTTAATGCAAGGAGTATGGATGTTTATATTGCAAAATTGAGAAAGCATTTAAAAGAAGATGAAAATATTGAAATAATGAATGTACATGGAAGGGGTTTTAGATTTATTATACATAAATAGTACGAAAACTTTTTAATTTCTTTTTTTGATGTTTATATTTGAAGAAACAATAACTATATGTTAAAAGAGAAAATAGAAGCGGCTTTAAATAGTCAAATTAAAACAGAAGGACAATCGTCTCAGATATATTTAGCAATGGCATCGTGGGCAGAAACCCAAGGTTTAGGCGGAGCAGCGCAGTTTCTTTACAAACATTCTGATGAAGAAAGAATGCACATGTTAAAGTTAGTTCAGTATGTTAATGAACGAGGAGGAAAAGCATTAATTCCTCAATTATCACAACCAGAATCGAGTTACAAATCGTTGTCAAACTTATTTCAAACATTATTAGACCATGAAGTGATGGTCTCAGGAGAGATAAATAACTTGGTAGAAATATGTTTAAACGAAAAGGATTACACTACACATAATTTTATGCAATGGTATGTGGCTGAACAAATAGAAGAGGAAGCCCTAGCTAGGACTATTATGGATAAATTAAATATGATAGGACAAGATAAAGGAGGACTTTATTTGTTTGATAGAGACATTGAAAACATATCATTATCAAATGGGCAAGACAAGCAATCTAAGTAAAATGTTATTAACACGACAGTATTTATTGTTAATAACTAATGCGTTTTAAATGCAGTTTTAATGTGCCAACTTTTTTACATTTACTCGAATTTATTAAGATTAGCGGATAAATAAATTTCTTTTTGTTGTTTTTGGAATGGTTTATGTTCCTTGACATGAGGATTTTTTGTTTTTATGAGATACCTAATATACATATTAATAAGCTTGTTTGTGCTTTGTGTTTCAAGCAACAATACGCATGCTCAATTTTGGAAGAAAAAAAGTGGCACAGCATCTGCAAAAAGAGGGGGAGGTTCAGCTCCAAAAAATAAAGACTCATTTACGGGAAAATCAAAGAAAGGGCCAAACATTTATTCATCAAAACCTCCAAGAACGAAATCTAAAAGTAAGTTATATTCTCATTCAGTCTCGAAAAAACGTCTTAAAAAGAATAGAGGTTCAGGTTTTTCTTCATCTAAAAGAAGATATAAATCAGTTAATACTAAGCCTAAAGGCAAAGGAAGCTCAGCTCCAAACAGTTCTTCTGGAGGAAGAAAATCTGGTAAGGGTAGAAAAAAAGAATAAACACCTCTTTTGTGTTAAATTAGTTTCAAAATATTTTTTATAAATTGCAATATAATTATTTGGCTTAAAATTTGTTTATAGAGCTTCTAAGTGAAAAAAATCAACTTCATATTACTATTATTATTGATAGTCTCATCTAGCTTTAAGTTAGCAGTGGTTGATACGAACTCTAAAATGAAGGCAATTTTTATAATGAATTTCACCAAATTAATTGAGTGGCCTCAATCTTATCGAGAAGGAAATTTTGTTGTTGGAGTTGTTGGTGAATCACCTCTTTTTGATGAATTATCTAAAATGGCAAAAACAAAAAAAGTTGCGAATCAAACTCTTCAAATTAAAAAATTTACATCTCCAAGTGAAATCAGTAATTGTCATATACTTTACTTAAGTAAGGATGAAAGTAATGAGATATCAGAAGTTTTAAAAAAAATCAAAACTAACAGTACATTAGTAATTACCGAAGAAAAAGGCTTGGTGGATAAGGGGGCTGGGATAAATTTTATTGTAAAAGATAATAGACAGAAATTTGAACTAAATAAGAAAAATGTAGAAAAATATAAATTAAAGGTAAGCTCTAATTTAGAATCGTTAGCATTTACTGTAAAATAATAATGATAAAGAAAATTTACATATTAATTTTTATTGCTTTACTCAGTTCTACTGTGTTTGGTCAATTTATAGGTAAAGACGACTTATCTGTTTCATTATTTTATATGCAGAAGAATGAAATAGATAGTGCTAAAAAATATATTGATCTTGCCATACAAAATGAAGAGTTGAAAGAACAGCCTAAGACATGGTATTATAAAGGGTTTATCTATAAAGAGCTTTATAAAACGTATGAAAAAGAAAATAAAACCTCTTCTTACCGACTTGCTGCAGTAGATGCATTTAAAAAAATGTGGGGCATGGAAGGTAAAGAGGAGTTTTCTGAAAGTGCTTCAAAAATTGTAAAATATTTAGCGTCTACTTTATATAATGATGCAGCAAGGATGTTAACACCGGAGGATTATCTAACTGCTGTTGTGAATTATAATAATTATAAAGAAGCAATATTATTGTCTGAACCACAAGTTGATTTAACATCTCAAGATGTTAAGTTTAAGTTGGCATTAGCTTCAATGTTGAATAGACCTGCCGATACGGGTGAAGGATTAGATTCTTTAGAATCACATCAAATAAAAAAATTATACATTGAAATTTTAGTTTTAGATAAAGAGAACCCAGTAGCTAACTATAATTTGGCAATTCTTTATTACAATGAAGCTGCTGATATAATTAATAATATGGATTACGACATGGATATTGATAAATTAAATGAGATTCAAGACCATTGTGTAACTATATTTTTAGAAGCATTACCATACATGAAAAAATCTTATGAATTAAATTATAATAGAAAAGAAACACTAATTGGTCTGTCAAACATATATTATGGTTTAAATGACATGATAAAATCAGAAGAGTATAAAAAAGAATTAGCGGATTTGGAAAAAGATAAGTAGATTCGTATGTTTATAGCATGGGATTTAGATTTACAATAGGGAAAAAAATAGGAACTGGTTTTGGAGTTCTACTTTTTTTTATTGTTATTGTATTTTATACCACCTACCAAACACTTAATGAGAGCATTAAAATTAACGATCAAATCACTGATGTTAATAGCCCTTCTGTCGCTTCATTAGAGGAGCTTAAATTGCTTACTGTTCGATCTAAAATGCTTATTTTTAATTGGATTTATTTTCAATCACATGCTGATCATCCTGATAAAGAGAAATTAAATAGACTAATAGAACGAGACTATCCACATTTAGAAAAAAGCATAAAAAAGCTCACGATTTATTGGAAGGAAGATGATAGAGAAAGGATAAAACAGGTATTTAAAAACCTTCATGAACTATTTGATTTACAGACTGAAGTTAAAATGTTACTGCCTGATTGGGCGAGCTATGAAGATTCTCAAAATAAATTTTTAGCCAATTTTTTAATAGGTGAGGACGGAGATATTTCGCTTAAGACATCTGAAATATTGTTTCAATTGGATGATTTAATAAGCAATCAAAAATTCAACACGGATAAAGTTACAGAAGATATGCAGACATCTTTTAGTGATTTAAAATGGCTTTCTAAATGGCTAGGTATTGCCCTTGTTATTTTTGGTGTGTTGGTAGCAATATATACTACGAGAACAATTGTAGGCCCGGTTCAAAAACTTAAAATAATTCTTTTAACCTTGAGTAAGGGAATAATTCCTAATTATTCCATTAAGGCAAAAAAAGATGAAATTGGAGAAATGACAAATGCTTTAAATAGAGTAATCACAGGGTTAAAAAGCACAAAGGATTTTGCTATATCTGTTGGTTCTGGAAAATTTGACGCCCATTATGAACCTCTGAGTGGGGACGATGCTTTAGGTAAAACGCTTATAAAAATGCGTGATGATTTGGCTGAAAATGAAAGAATGCTTGAACAAAAAGTTAAGGAGAGAACTGCGGAGGTTGTTAAGCAAAAAGAAGAAATAGAGTTGCAGAATGAAAAAATAAGTGAATTATATGAAGAGGTAACAGATAGTATAAAATATGCAAAAGGCTTGCAAGAAGCAATACTACCACCTAAAGAGTTTGTGAAAGAAGTAATGCCGGATACATTTATTTTGTATAAACCAAAAGATATTGTTAGTGGGGATTTTTATTGGGTAGAAAAAAAGAATAATAAAGTCTATTTTGCTGCTGTTGATTGCACAGGGCATGGTGTTCCTGGTGCTTTCATGAGTATTGTTGGGTACAACGCATTAAATGAAGCGCTTCGAAACAATGATGATCCCGCTAGTATTTTAGATGCATTAAATCAAGGAATTAGTAAAACATTACATAACAATGCAATTGGCTCTAAAACGAAAGACGGGATGGATTTGTCGTTATGTTGTTATGATGCAAGAACAAAAGAATTGCAATATGCTGGGGCTTATAATCCGTTATATTTGGTTAGAGATGGTGAGGTTAATCAAATTAAGGCAGATAAATTTGCTATTGGAAGTTATTATGGAAATGAGCATCAAAAATATACTAATCATATAATTCAACTACAAGAAAAAGATTATATCTATGTTTTTTCTGATGGATACTCGGATCAATTTGGGGGGCCAAAAGGTAAAAAGTTTATGTATAAAAGATTTAGAGATTATTTGTTAACGTTAAATGGAAAAACTATGAATGCTCAAAAAGAGTTTTTAGATGAAACCATTGAACATTGGCGAGGACCTCTTGAACAAGTAGATGATATTCTTGTTATAGGCATGCATGTTTCTTAGTATGAAACCTTTATCAGGTTAGGTCTGAAAAATAAACTTGACTAACATCTTTAAGATGCTTAAATTTGTCGCTTAACTTTTGTAATTAAGCGATAAATGAAGAATATTTTCACACTATTAGTTTTAACAGTAAGTCTCCTGTTAACCAATAATGCTTTTTCTCAAGCACCACAGCTTGTAAATTATCAAGCAGTTGCTAGAGATTTATCAGGGAATCCATTGATTACAACTCCTGTAAATATAGTTTTTGATGTTTTACAAGGATCCTCATCGGGCACACTTATTTATAGTGAAACTTATGTGTCATCTACAAATCAATTCGGATTATTTACCGCTGAGATTGGAGGAGGAACTCCTGTTTTTGGAACTTTTTCTGGAATAAATTGGAGTTTAGGAATATATTATTTAAGAGTTACAATAAATGGGGACGTAATGACAGGCACTCAATTATTATCTGTGCCTTATGCGCTTCATGCAAAAACTGCTGCAAGCGGTATGCCTGGAGCAAATGGACATGCAAATTTAGCTGATTCAGTAGCAGAACCTGTAGGCATTAATTGTCCAAATGGAGGTTATCTAATATATATGGGAGTGGATGACAATGATGATAACATATTACAACCATTAGAAAGAGATATTCAATATTATATATGTAATGGTTTAGATGGCTCTGCGAATAATAATGATACTTCAGCAACCAACGAGCTACAAACATTAAGCATTTCAAATGATACTATATTTTTAACTAATGGAGGGTTTGTTGTTTTGCCAAGTTCAAGTGGTGGTTTATGGAATACAAATGCACAAGGTATTGATTATGTTGTCGGTAATGTTGGAGTCGGTACTTCTACACCTGTTCATAAATTAACGATTAACTCTTCAGATTCAATAATTGCAAGTTTTACAGGGAATAATCCTGGAGCATCAATAATAGGGATATCTAATACAAACCCTGGGGCTACAATTGGAACAATTTTTTTATCAGGAACAGACACTGCAATTATCGCATTAGATCCAGCTCAAAAGTTGTTAGGAATAAGTAATAATATAAACGGAGGGCATATTGGCATTAGTTCAGATAGTACAATAACATCATATGCTAGGGTTATAAGTAATGTTGCTCAAGATTTTGTTTATAATAATTCAGACTCCATTTTTAATATATCACCTACAGGAAACATTATTAATATTAATCAAGGAACATTTGTAACAGATTCACTTTATTTAATTGGAAATAATAAGGATAGTACAAATTGGATTTTAGCTAATGATGGTTTTGGACAAGCGAAATGGACAAACCCAAATTCTTTAGGTTTAGGTGGGAGTTTATGGCAAAGTAACTCACCAGATATTTATTTTAATACAGGAAATGTAGGTGTTGGAACTTTACCTTCTCACAAATTTCATGTGTCAGGGGGAAATCCAGCCATAACTACTATAGCCTTATTTGAAAGAGCAGGTTTTTTTGGGGCTACAATTGATGTTAATGCTACTGGCAGTAATAGTGCAGGTATAAAACTTCAAAATGGTGGGACAACAACTGGAAGTATTATTTCTGCCACATCAGGAGAAATGAGCATTACTGCCACTAAGGTTGGTATAGGTGGCCCTGCTTCTGGTAAACTACATATTGCAAATTCTTCCACTACCGCAATTCCAACTTTACAGTTACACGAAACATCTTCTGGATTTTCTAGGATTAAACATACTAACACAGTTGCTAACAAATATTGGATTGTTGAAGCAGGTCTTAATGCAGTTGATGCAACTTCTGGCTATAGTATTGCATATAATAATGGTGTTACTAATAAAATTCCTTTCATAGTTTATGGAGATAGTAAAGTAGGGATTAACAATATTGCACCCCCACTAAGTTCTTTTCATGTTATGGATGACAATACTGTTGGTAATGGGATAATTTCAGAAGGATTTAATCAACCTGGTCTTTTGGTAGCAGCAAGAAATAATTTTACCTCACCCAATAGAGGTGCAATTGTTAGTGGAGACCTGATAGGACAAATAGCTTTCCCAGGGCACCATTCTTCTGGATTTGGAGGAGGACCACAAATTTATGCTAAAGCTACTGAAAACTTTACAAGCTCCTCATTTGGTAGTGAAATAATATTTAATACAATAATGAATGGGACAACCACTAATGTTCAGGCTTTAAGATTATTAAATGATGGTAGGGCTGAATTTCCAGTTGGATTATTAATACCAACAGGAGCAGGGGCAAATAAAATTTTAACCTCTGATGCTTCAGGTAATGCTAGTTGGCAGACACCATCATTTAGTTCAAGTAATGATACTTCTATTATAGATGCTGATGGAGACACATATATTAATTTAGAAGCAGCACCGGATCAAGATGTTATCCATTTTAATCTTGGAAACAGCACAGGATATACTGCAGCAGAGTACTTTACAATGATAGGGCCTAGGTTTGAAGTAATAAATTCTGGAAATAGCGTTTTTATTGGACAAGGTGCAGGGCTTAATGATGATTTAACAAATAATTTGAATACTTTCATTGGTCATGATGCAGGAAATTCCAATACAACAGGTGTTGAAAATGTTGCTTTAGGATCAGCAGCATTACTTTCCAATGTGTCAGGGGGAACCAACACAGCTATAGGTAGAGAAGCATTGAGGTTAAATACCGGAGGCAGTAATACTGCTGTTGGATTTAGAGCAAGTCAGAATAATACAACTGGAGTTTTTAATAGTTCATTAGGTTATGAAGTATTAAGACTTAATTCTACTGGAAACAGAAATTCAGCATTTGGTACAGCATCACTTCAAAACTCTACAGGAAGCAATAATTCTAGTTTTGGAGCAGATGCAGGAATAACTCTCACATCGGGTAATAACAATACTTTTATTGGAAAATCAGCAGATGCAGGAATCGCAAATTTAACTAATGCTACAGCAATTGGAGCCAATTCTGTAGTAAGTGCTAATAATAGTTTGGTACTTGGTGGAATAGGAGCTAATTCAGTTAATGTGGGTATAGGAACAACAAGCCCTATTGTAAGCCTTCATGTAGCTAAAGATGGTCAGACAATTATTGCAGCACAATCATTTAATAACAATGTTTCCGATGGAAGTAGCTTAGCTTTAATTCGTTCTAGAGGAACAGCAGCAGTTCCTGCTGGAGTTCAAAATGGAGATAGATTAGGTAAACTAGAGTTTATAGGTATGGATAATGCTTTTAATTTATCTGAAGCGGTTAGTATTAGAGCTTTTGCTGATGAAACTTTTGGAAGTACCGCCCATGGATCTCATCTTGAGTTTCATACAACCCCTATTGGAATTGGAGTATCAAATGAAGCAATGAGAATTGCGCCTAATGGTAATATTGGTATTGGTACAGGTATTCCTTCAGCTAAACTAGATGTAAATGGAACTTTTAAATTAACTGATGGAACAGAAGGGGCAGGTAAAATTTTAACCTCTGATGCTTCTGGCTTTGCTACTTGGAAAACGAGACAAGTAGCTTTTGAAGCACATGTTTCTGGCTTACCTTCATTAAGTTTAGGAGCCTTACAATTTGGCACTGTATTTTTTGATGATGGTGCAAATTATAATTCTGCTACTAGCGTGTTTACTGCCCCTGTTAATGGTATTTATTCTTTTAATCTATCTGTAATGGCTATCGTTAGTTTATCAAATGGATCTTTAAATGTAACCCTGAGAAAAAATGGACTTGATAACAAAGAGCAAACAGCATATTTAACATCAGGACAACCAAATAATATTACATTTGTTACAACAATGAGATTAGCTGCTGGCGACACCATTGATATAAGGGTAAACTCTGCTCCCGCAGGCACAAGTGTACAATCTTCTGCAGGCACATGGTTTAGTGGACATTTAGTTTACGCTAATTAAAAAAACGATTATTATGAAAACAAAAATTACTTTAATACTAATGTTTTTATGTTTAGGAGTTTATGCTCAAACTCCAGAAAAAATAAATTATCAGGCTGTAGCTCGAGATTTATCAGGTAATCCGGTAGCTTCTCAAGCAATTTCAGTAGTTATTGAAGTAAGACAAGGCTCTGCTTCTGGAGGAGATGTTTATAAAGAATCGCATGCAGTAACTACTAACGCATTTGGATTATTTACGTTAGAAATTGGAGGAGGTACACTTTTAGGTGGAGCTTTTAATACTATAAGCTGGGGAACAAGTTCTTATTATTTATATATAGAAGTAGATGGAAACCCAATAGGGGCATCACAATTACTTTCTGTACCTTATGCACTATATTCTAAAGAATCTTTAAATGGACCAACAGGAGCTCAAGGGCCTCAAGGTATTGGAATAAATTGGTTGGGAACATTAAGTTCAGCGCCAGCTACACCTAATTTAAACGATGCTTATTATAATTCAACCACAGGACAATCTTTTATTTGGGATGGTGCAACATGGCAAATATTAGCACAAGATGGAACTGCAGGTAGTTTAACAGGAGGACCAGGAATTAGTGTTTTAGCAAATGTTATTAGTAACACAGGAGATTTAGATAGTACAAATGAGTTGCAAGATTTATCAATTACTGGAAATACAATTAATATTACACAAGGAACAGGTGCAAATATATCTGCAACAACTCCTTCAACAGGAGATTATTTATACTGGAATGGGATAAATTGGGTAGCACAAACTGTACCTGCAAATACGGATAATCAAAACTTGATTAATGGGGGTAAATCTGGTAATAACCAAACCATTGATATACAAAATGGAACTGGGGTAACCTTTAGTATTGCTGATGGAGATTCACTATCTACCAATGAAATTCAACAATTGTCTTTTGCAACTCCAAATTTAACACTTTCAAATGGGGGTGGAACAGTTAACTTAAGTAGTTTATCAGGACCAACATATACAGCTGGCACAGGAATTAGTATTGTAAGTAACGTTATTACCAATACAATGCCAGACCAAACTGTAGCTATTACTGGTTCAGGAGCAACAACAGTATCAGGAACATATCCTAATTTTACTATTGCATCTACTGATAATGTAAATGATGCTGATTTTGACCCATCAAACGAGTATAATACTGGGTTTGCTGTTAATGGGCTAAATTTGGAAATTACTGATGGTGGTGGGACTAGACAAGTACCTATGTCAAGTTTTGCAGACAGTGATTGGATTCCAAATGGAATTGCAATTAGAAATGGTAATGCAGGTAATGTTGGTATAGGGGTTTTTACTCCAACAAGAAAACTACATGTTGAAGATAATTCAACAGCTTTTGCAACCTACATTCAGCAAGGAAATACTGCAGGTGATGGATTATCAGTTTACTCAAACACATCAGTATCTGCAAGAACAATATTTAGTGCAGTTGGTAATGCTTCTGGGTTATATGTAAAAGGGAATTCAGATGTTGGTATCGGTACTAATGTGCCAACAGAAAAATTAGATGTAAATGGACAAATAAGAATGAGAACAGGTGCGGTAAATGGATATATACCTGTTGCTAATGCATCAGGAGTTATGACTTGGACCGATCCTTCAACACTTGCTTTAGGTAGCGCTTGGTTGGTTAATGGTACTGATATATACAATGGTAATGCCGGCCAAGTAGGAATAGGAACAACTTCGCCTACATTTCCATTAGAAGTTAGAACAACTACAAATGTTAGGGGAGCATACATAGAAACTTCAGGAACTAACTCAGCAAGTAGTAAGATAGGAGTTACCGGTATTGCAATAAATGGATTGGGGACAGGAGACAATAAAGGAGGCTCTTTTAATGCTTCTGGTGGGTCTTCTGGGGATAATATAGGTGTTGAAGGAATTGCAATTTCAGGAACTGCTGCTAATATAGGGGTTAGAGGATGGTCAACGGCTGGAACAGGAAATTGGGCTGGTTTTTTTGGTGGAGGCGGTGCTAATACAGGAGATGTGCATATACAAGATAATCTTAGAATAGGAACAGTCTCAAACAGCTCGGCAAGTGCAAAGGTTTACATTCATACTCCAACAACTAGTAATATATATACTTCTATAGAAGCATTAAATGAATATAATGGAGGTTCTTTAATGTATGGCTATTATAATAGAATGATAGCTTCAGGAACTGGGGGGATGACTGGTATGTGGAACTATATGACTCCTTCAGCTTCTTCATCTTCAACGGTATATGGTTATAGAAATTTAATCCAAACAGGCGGCAATGGACCTAGGTATGGTTTATATAGTAGTATACAGTCTTCCGGTTCTGGGGATATGTATGGAAGTTATAATAGTTTAGATCATGATGGAACAGGAGATGTTTATGGGTTTAGGTTAGATGCGTCCGGATCTACTACCTCAGGTAATGTTTATGGTTTATATATAACAGGCCCTTTGAATATGGAAAACGCAATAGTGGGAAACACTGGAATAGGGGTTCTTAATCCAGTTAACAGATTAGATGTTGAAGGTGCAGCTGTTATTGGGGGTACTTATTCTGGAACTATAACTGCACCAGTAAATGGGTTACTTGTTGCTGGAGATGTAGGTATTGGTGCTACTGCAGGAGGAACTAAATTAATGGTAAATGAGACAGGAACTAATCCGATTTTTAGAGCACAACTTAATGGGGGCACAAATTTTATGGTTGCAAATAATGGAAACACTGCTTTATATTATGACGTTGCACCAGCATATAAATTAACTTTAAATACAAATAGTGCTGCAAAACCAACTTCGAATGTATGGACTGTTGCTTCTGATGCTCGTCTAAAAAAAGACATAAAACCTTTCCAGGGAGGTTTAAATGATGTCTTAAAAATAAATCCAGTTTGGTTTACTTATAATGGTAAGGCAGGTATGCCTAATGAAACAGGTGTTGGTATAATTGCACAAGAACTTAGAAAAATAGCTCCATATATGGTAAACGAATGGGAATATACATCAACAAACGAAGAAACAGGTGAGTCGTTAGGTACTGAAAAATATTTAGGTGTAGATAATGGAGCTATGACTTACATGCTTATTAATGCAATTAAAGAACAACAAAAGATGATTGAGGAATTAAAGAAAGAGGTTGAATTATTAAAAAATAAATAACCATAACTAACTACTTATGAAAAACAAATATTCCATTTTACTAATCTTATTGTTTTTAACAATAGGAGTTTTTGCTCAAACTCCAGAAAAGATAAATTATCAAGCCGTTGCAAGAGATTTATCTGGGACCCCATTGGTGTCTCAAGCTATAGCTGTTGTAATAGAGGTAAGACAAGGGTCTGCTTCTGGAGCAGATGTCTACAAAGAAGCGCATGCCGTAACTACTAATGCATTTGGTTTGTTTACACTAGAAATTGGTGGAGGAACAATTTTAGGAGGAGCTTTTAACACTATAAGTTGGGGAACAAGTTCTTATTATTTATACATAGAAGTAGACGGGAACCCGATAGGAGCATCTCAACTTCTTTCAGTTCCATATGCACTTTATGCAAAACAAGCATTAAATGGAAGTGGTAATAGTATAGAATTAGTTGATGGAGATGCTGACACCAAAGTAATGGTTGATAGCAATAATACTGATGATGATGTAATTCATTTTATAAATGCAGGGGTTGAGTATGTAACATTTAAACAAGGAAGGATTGATATTCATAACAACGGGAATAGTGTATTTATAGGTTTAAACTCGGGTAGTAATGATGATTTCTCACTTAATGGAAACGTTGGAATAGGTGCAAACTCATTAAAAAATAATATCTCTGGAGGCGCCAATACAGCTATAGGGGAAAACACATTAATTGGTAATGTTACAACCAGCGGTAATGTTGCAGTTGGTAACGGAGCTATAAGTGGTTCTTCATTTGCCGGAGATAGAAACATAGGAATAGGAGAAATATCTATGAGAAACGCTACAACTGCTTTTGACAATGTTGGAGTAGGTTTTGCTACTTTACAAAACATGACAACAGGGTATAGTAATGTCGCTATAGGTACAGGTGCTCTTGAAAATGTTGTTGGAGGAACTTCTAACATTGCTATTGGATATGAGGCTTTAAGATTTACTCTAGGTTCAGGTAATATAGCTATTGGTGAAAAAGCTGGTCAAAATGAATTAGGTTCTAATAAGTTATATATTGAAAATTCTAGCTCATCAAGTCCATTGATATATGGTGATTTTGCAAATGATAGTATACATATTAATGGAAAGCTAAAAATTAATGACGGAACCCAAGGAAATAATAAAATATTAACTTCTGATGCAAATGGTAATGCTAGTTGGCAATTACCTTCAGCTGCTGGAGACAATTGGGGCAGTCAAGTAGTTATTTCATCAGGATCAAATATATCTGGGAATGGAACTTCTGGAAATCCATTGATAGTAATAGATTCTGTAAATGATGCAGATTCTGATCCAAATAACGAAAGAATTTCAACATTTGCATTGAATACTACTAGTGATAGTTTAGTAATTACTGAAGCAGGGGTTCGCCATTCATTTCCTTTATCAAGTTTAAGTGATGGAGATTGGACTTTTGGCGCAGGTAAAATTTATAATACAACTGATTTAGTAGGAATAGGGACTTCTTCTCCACAAGAAAAACTTCATATTGCAGATGGTGACCCTGACCTTATAATACAAGACATTAGTGGAATAGGAAATGCGATGAGAGCAACGATAGCTTTTAAAGACCAGGTTTTAGGTTCGGTTTTAGATTTTGGGATGAAAGCTAATGGTCCAACATTAACTTCTCATATTTCAGGTGAAAATTTATCTTTTCAGAATAATTTTGGAACAGGTGTTGGTACTCGCTTGTTTATTAGCGGAATAAATGGAAATATAGGTATAGGAACTACTTCACCAACATCACCACTAACAATTAACACTAAGGCTGGAAATGAAATTGAATTTGTAGGTGGTTTTAATTCAGATATTATAGCCCCATCTCAGTTAAATCTTTTTTCTGGTGGGTTAAGTTTATTTGATGCTACTGATTTTAATTTCTTTACTGCTTCAACACTTAGAATGAGTATTTTAAATAATGGGAATGTTGGTATTGGGATATCCGCCCCAACAGCACTGTTAGACATTAGAAGTCCAACCTTGGGTAATATTCAAATGTTTTCTGGTACTAATGCATCATTTCCTTTATTAATTACACCAATGGGTTCTGGTGGTAAATACTTAAGATTTGTGCACCCTTCAGGACAAATTGTTGATTTTGGATCAAACGGTATCAGTGGTTTGATAGGTACAAGTAGTAATGATGACGTGCTGTTTATGACTAACGGGAACCCGGTAGTAACATTGAAAACAGGTGGAAATGTAGGTGTTGGAACAACTAATCCTGCAGTAACACTAGATGTTAGTGGTAACACTAATATTTTATCTAACTCTGGAGATCCTTTAGTAGTACGTTCTTCTGTAGATGGGTTTGCTTTAACTGTAAGGGAGTCGGACAATGGATTTGATGCGGTTAAAATATTTGGTTATGGAACAAGAGGAAGATTGTTAATGAATGATAATGGGACAACTAATATTAATTTTGATGCAAATTCAACGCTACCTTCTTTTATTAATGCTGGAAATTTTGGTGTAGGAACAATTACACCATCTGCAAAATTAGATGTAAACGGAACTTTTAAATTAGGAGCAACAGGAAATGTTAATTCTAAATATTTAGCGGGTTCTGTTCAGACCTTAATTACTGCTTTAACGTCAAGTGTAAGTAATAACTATAGAGCGATAAATATTCCAGGTGCAGTTGTTGGTGATTATGTTGTTATTACTATGGCAGGAGGAACTGCTCCGCAAGTTGTGCTAACTAGTGCTTCTGTAGTTTCCGCAAACACGGTCGGTTTAAATTTATTTAATATTACAGGTGCTTCAGCACCAGGGGGAACATATACATTTAATTACATTATTTATAGATAACATATTTATGAAAAAAATAAAACTAATATCCATCATCGCATTATTTGCAATAAGTAATTTTTGTGTTGCTCAAGTTACTATCGAACGACAAGTAATTGGAAGTACTGGTAGTTTCCAAGTAGGAACAGCCATGTCATTATCTTCAACTGTTGGGGAAGCAGTTGTTCAATCGTTATTTTCAGTAAATGGAATTTTAACTCAAGGATTTCAACAACCCGAAGGCAGAAAAGACTCTTTAGTTGATTACGAAGTTATTAATGAATCATGTCCTGGAGCTAGAAATGGTTCTATTTTTATTAATAATGTTGATGGTTGTCCAGGGCCTTATTCTATAATTATAAAACCTTTTGGAGATAGTTTAACTGTTGTTTCACAAGACACTTTAGGAACAGGTGATTATGATGTTACGATAATAGGAGGAACAAACTGTAGTTATACCACCACTATTTTTGTTGGGTTAGATAGTGATGAAGATTGTACATTAAAATTTTATACAGGTATCACTCCGAACGGAGATGGTAAAAATGATGTGTGGATTATAGAAAATATAGAACAATTTCCAGATAATAATGTTCAAATCTATAATAGATGGGGACAGCAAGTTTGGGGTGCCGATGGATATGACAATTCAAATGTAGTATGGGAAGGGTTTGGGAATAATGGAGATAAGATGAATTCAGCTACATATTTTTATGTGGCAAAAGTGGCTGGAAAAACATACAGTGGTTGGGTAGAATTAACAGAATAAGAACTTAAAAAAATGAAAAAACTAATATTAATAATTACAGTACTGATTTCTATAGAGAGTTTTGCTCAGCAAGATCCTCAATATAGTTTGTATATGTTTAACCCATTGGTTGTTAACCCAGCTTATGCAGGTAGCCGAGAAGTATTAAGTGGAGTTTTGATACATCGAAGTCAATGGGTAGGTTTAGAAGGAGCTCCAGAAACTCAAGCTTTAGCTATAAATACCCCATTAAAAAATAAAAATATGGGTATTGGTTTGCAAATAATTAATGATAAAATAGGACCAAGAACTACTCAACATTTATCTGCTTCTTACGCATATCGTATAAAGCTTGGGGCGGGTAAACTAGCTTTTGGATTAAGGGCAGGACTTCAAAATTTTAATTACGATTGGCAAAAAATTGAGTACATTGATCAAGAAGATGAGATACCTAATACAGCTCCAGAAAGTTTTATGCGGCCGAACTTCGACTTTGGTATTTATTATAACACTAATACTTTTTATACAGGGCTTGCTTTCGATCATTTAAACAGATCAAAATTCAATTTACTATCTACGCAAGATAGCGTTACATCTTCAGCTCACACAGCCGTGCATGGAACATTTACATTAGGTAAAGCATTTGTTCTTAATGATAACTTAGTGCTTAAAACATCTATGTTAGTAAGAGGATCAAAAGCAGCAGGAAATCTTGATATTAATGGGAGTATATTAATAAAGAATAAAATCTTATTTGGATTAACATTAAGATCAACAGATGCCTTAGTGTTATTAACTGAAATAAATCTAACAAAAAATTTAAGAATGGGGGCAGCATATGATTTTGATAATAGTGATGTTGCAAGTTCTACCTCGGGCTCTTTTGAAATATTTTTAGGATATGACATAGGGTTATTTAAATCTAAAGTAATTTCACCAAGATATTTTTAATAAGGAATGACGAAATACATTATAAAAAAGATAGGGTTAACATTTGCTATTATAGTTGGAGTTGTTCAAATTTCTTTTGCCCAATTAAATAAGGCAAATAAATATTTTGAAGAGGGTAAATATATTGATGCGATAACATATTATCAAAAAGTATTAAAAAAAGAAACCAACAACAAAGAAGCTAATCAAAAAATTGCACTCTCTTACCGTAAAATTAAAGATTACCAAAGTGCTGAAACATATTTTGCTAAGGCAGTTGAAATAAGTCCTGAAGAAAGCACCAATTATTTATATTACGGACAAACTTTAAAAAATAATAATAAAGTAAAAGAAGCAAAAGTTCAGTTTGAAAAATTTGTAGCTAAAAATCCAACTAGTTTTATAGGAAAGCTTATGGTACAATCCTGTGCAGATATTAAAGAGTGGGAGTCAGAAGAAAAAGCTTTTGAAGTAACTATAGTTGAAAATATTAACTCTAAAAACTCTGATTTTTGTCCGTTGGTTTATGAAGATGGGTTAGTTTTTGTATCGGAAAGAGGTTTAGATTTAGTAAATGAGAATAATTATGGGATGTCTAATAAGCCCTATCTTTCTATTTTTTATGCTAAAGAAGATAAGCAGTATGAAAAAGCGAAACGTTTCTCTAATCAATTAAACTCTATTTATCATGATGGACCTGTTTCAATATCTGCGGATAAAAAAACCATTTATTTTACCCGGGTAGATAAAAAAGAGTTGGGTAAAAATTTCACTAATAAACTAAAAATTTATGTTGCAACATTAGATGGTAATAAGTGGAAGAATATTACTCCATTTCCATATAATAGCCAAGAATATTCTGTAGCCCATCCTTGGATATCTGAAGATGGAAAAAAATTATTTTTTGCTTCTGACATGCCTGGAGGACAGGGAGGAATGGATATTTATGTTTCTAATAAGGAGGGAGAAAGTTGGGGCAAGCCAGTTAATTTGGGTAAAGAAGTAAACACCCCTGAGGATGAAGTTTTCCCATATTTTAGGAAAGGAATTTTATATTTTTCGTCTAACGGCCTTTCTGGATATGGGGGATTAGATGTTTTTGAAGTTAAAGAAAGTAATAAATGGACGAAACCAGAAAATTTAAAAACACCTTTAAATTCATCCAAAGATGATTTTGGTATTTTTTATAGAGATGATGAAAATGGATATTTTTCATCAGATAGAGAAGGTGGAGTTGGAAGTGATGATATCTATAGTTTTAAATGGCATAGTTTAACTCCAAAAACTGAAATTACCGGGCTTTTAGAATATGAAAAATTAGGTGTTTCTGGAGCAACAATTAATTTGTTAGATGAAAATGATAATGTGCTTAAATCTTTTAAAACAGATGAACTAGGTAAGTTTAAATTTGATAAATTGGATTTAGACGCTAATTATTTATTAGCATTAGATGCTACAGATGATAGTTTTTTGGAGAATGCGAAACTATTTTTAACAAACTCTAAAGGGCAAAAGGTATTATTAGCCAACAAAATGGGGAAAGGTAAGTTTAAGTTTCAAGCCTTACCATATTCGTATTATGATGGATTAGAAATGTTAAAAGAAGAGGATGAAAGTTTATTTACTATTAGTGTTTTTGGTCAAATTTATCAAAAATTACCAGGAGATTACTCAGGAGGAATGGAAGTTTGGGTGGTAGATGATGAAGGTAAAATTATTGGTAAAGCAAAGGCAGATAAAGATGGTAAATTTAAATTTGATAAACTATCACCTGATGAAGAATATTTATTTATGCTTGCTGAGGATGACGAAACTTTAAACATGATTATTGTTGATGAAAATGGGAAAGTAATAGAAGCTGCAAAAAGATTAATAGATGGTAAATATAGATACATTCGATTGGCATCTGATAAAAATGTTATTACCTTAATTAATGAAATTGATGAGGTAATTAAAATTGCAGAAAATGAAAATTTTGTGATTTCAAAAATTTTATATGATTATGATTCTGATGCAATTAATGAATCAGCAGGATTAGAGTTAAATAAATTGGTTTTAATCTTAAAGAAAAATAAAGATATAGGGGTTGAGTTAAGTTCTCATACAGATTCTAAAGGAAGTGATAAGTTTAATATGGAGTTGTCGCAAAAAAGAGCTGATAAGGCTGTTGATTATGTTGTGTCAAAGGGTATAGATAAATCAAAAATCATAGCAAAAGGTTATGGAGAAACTCAACCAGTTGCGCCTAACGAATTACCAAATGGTAAAGATAACCCAGACGGAAGAGCAAAAAACAGAAGGACAGAGTTTAAGGTTATTAAATTAAAGTAGGTTAGTGAAAAATATTATTGTTCTTTTTCTCGCTTTACACATTGCTTTTTTTGGGATGGCCCAACAAAGTAATATTAAATTCAGGCACCTTACGATAAAAGATGGGCTTTCACAGAGTGATGTAGTTTCTATCCATCAAGATTCTAAAGGGCTAATGTGGTTTGGAACACAAGATGGACTAAACCTTTATAATGGGTTTGATTTTCAGGTATTTTCACATGATTTAATAGACACCACTTCTATATCCAACAATTTTATTCACACAATTTTTGAATCAAGTGATAGTGTTATTTGGTTAGGCACTGAAAACGGACTAAACATTTTTAACAAGAACACTTTTGAGTTTAAGTCTATATTATCTTCAAAAAATAGTATAAAGCAAAAACAAAATGTTTGGGCAATTACCGAATCGGATAAATATATATTAGTTGGCACAGAAAAAGGAGTAATTAAAATTGATAAAAAAACACATAAATCTAGTAAAATAACCCTTTTACTTAGTACTGATATAAAAAAATTAAGAGTTAGAAAATTATTGTATTTAAAAAAACAAGGAGACTTATTAATTGCGACAGAAGGTAATGGAATAATTAGGTATAATATTGAAACTGAAGAAACTGAGCAGTTTTATCAGGATAATAGTTTGTTAAAAAGTAATATGGTGTGGGATATTACTCAAGATTCTGAAGGGACAATATGGGTATCTACAAATAATGGAATTAATTTTTATGACCTAACTACTAACAGGGTAAGCTCTAACCATAAGTTAGACTTATCGATAGGGACTGATGCTATAAAATGTGTTTATGAAGATAAATCA
This sequence comes from Vicingaceae bacterium, assembly GCA_037969435.1. Classification (GTDB taxonomy): domain Bacteria; phylum Bacteroidota; class Bacteroidia; order Flavobacteriales_E; family Vicingaceae. The sequence goes on along the minus strand of JBBKXK010000014.1, from coordinate 18,928 downwards.
GGAATAATTTGGGTAGGAACAGAGTCGAAAGGATTATTTAAGCTAAAAACATTTTCTAGCATAGATCATTATTTATATAGTGCCAATGTATCCACTAGTTTAAGTAGTAATAAAGTTAATACAATATATGAAGATAATTCAGGTATTATTTGGATAGGAACCCAATCAGGAGTTGATAAGTTTGACAAACAAAAACAATATTTTCAGCATTATCAACATTGGACAAACATTACTAATTCTATTATTAGCAACATGGTTTGGTCAATTTTTCAAGACAGCAAAACATCTTCTATTTTAGTAGGGACTGATAAGGGGTTAAATATTTTTGATAAATCCTCCGGAAAAGTTAAACATGTAATACCAGAATTAGTAATTAAAAATTGGCAAAAGACGAATAATATCATGTCTATCTATAAAGACCATAATAATAAAATTTTGGTTGGTACTGATGGGGGTGTTTATGTTTTGGAAGATACTAAGTTATTACCTTTAGGAGGAAGTGAGAACAAACAAAATAAATACAGAACCTATGTTATTTTAGAGGATAAAAAAAATAGGTTATGGTTAGGTACAAAAGAAGGATTAGTAATTGTATCTGAAGATAGGCGTAGTTTTAAAACTATTACAAATTCAGATACTGCAGGAGCATTATCAAGTGATATAATAAGGTCAATGGCTCAAAGTAAAAGTGGACAAATATGGGTTGGTACTGATGGAGGGGGTCTTTGTAAAGTAATAGAAACAAAAGGAAAAATTACATTTAAAGTCTATTCAAAAAATCAAGAGAATATTAACTCCATTAGTAACAACACAGTATTATCAATTTTTGAAGATAAAAAAGGTATTTTATGGTTGGGAACTTTCGGAGGAGGGTTAAATACCTTTAATCCTAAAACTGAAAAATTTGGGAGGTATACCGAAAAAGATGGTTTATCAAACAATGTTGTTTATGGTATAGAAGAAGATAAAGAGGGGAACCTTTGGATGAGCACAAACAAAGGGATTTCTCAATTTATAAAAAGGATAAAGCAGTTTAGAATTTTCGAAGAAAGTGATGGACTTCAAAGTAATGAATTTAATAATGGAGCTTATTACAAAAGCGAATCAGGGCAGTTGTTTTTTGGTGGGATCAATGGGTTTAATGCTTTTTATCCTGAAGATATCCATATTAATAAATCGAAACCAAAACCATTAATAACTAACTTTTATTTATTTAATAAACCTGTAAAAATTGGTGAGAATGAAGTGTTAAAAAAACACATTTCAGAATCTGATGAGATTGTATTAAAGCACAAACAAAATGTTATTTCTTTTGAGTTTGCCGCTTTGCATTATTCATACCCATTAAAAAATCAGCATAAATATATGCTCGAAAATTTTAATGAGGATTGGGTAGATATCGGTAATAGTAGAAGAGCAAATTACACTAATCTCGATCCGGGAGAATATGTTTTTAAAGTAAAAGTTTCCAATAGCGATGGTATTTGGAGTGATGATGTGGCTCAAATTAGAGTAATAGTAGAACCTCCTTTTTGGCGAACTTTATGGTTTATTATCATTTTTTACATTTTTATTCCTTTATTAATGATTTATGGAATAATTAGGTATAGAATTAACCAAGTACAATCACAAAAAGAATTATTAGAGGTACAGGTTAGGGAAAGAACTTATGAGGTGATTAAACAAAAAGAATTATTAGAAGTTGAAAAAGAAAAAGCAGAAAAATTGCTGTTAAACATATTGCCTTATGAAACAGCAGAGGAATTAAAATCTAAAGGAAAAGCAACAGCGCGTCAGTATAGAATGACATCTATTATGTTTACCGATTTTAAAAGTTTTACCAAAATCGCAGAAACCATTGATCCACAAGAATTAGTGGCTGAGTTAGATAATTACTTTATAAAGTTTGATGAGATTATTGAAAAACACGATATAGAAAAAATTAAAACTATTGGAGATGCCTATATGTGTGCAGGGGGAATTCCACTTAGAAATAAAAGTAACCCGATTGATATTGTTTTGGCTGGATTAGAAATTCAGCGATTTATGACACATTATCATAAACTAAAAGGACAAGAAGGAAAAACAGGATGGGGCTTAAGAATAGGAATACATACGGGGAGTGTGATTGCAGGGGTTGTTGGGATAAAAAGATTTGCTTACGATATTTGGGGAGATAGTGTAAACATTGCAAGTAGAATTGAAGCTGCTGGAGATGTTGGTAAAGTAAATATATCAGGAACAACTTATGAATTAGTTAAAGAGTTTTTTACTTGTGAGTATCGCGGAAAAATAAAAGCAAAAAACAAAGGGAACATTGATATGTACTTTGTCCATTCCATTAAACCAGAGTTATCGCAAAAAGGGGAAGGAATTAAACCAAACAAACTATTTAGAAAGTATGTTGATTTACATATTTATAGTGGAATAAATTACCGTAAGGCAGAAAAATACATCGTAAAACGATTAAAAAAGGAATTACCTACTAATCTACATTATCACGATTTAAGACACACTACTGATGTTTGTGCGGCAGTTGAGCGTTTAGCTTTAATGGAAGGAATTGAAGGTGATGATATCTTCTTATTAAAAACAGCTGCGCTATACCATGATGCTGGTTTTGTACATCAATACTCCAAAAACGAAGACATTGGAGCAGCGTTAGCTAGAGAAGTATTACCAAGGTTTGGATATACAGAAGATCAAATAGATAAAATTTGTAGCTTGATACAAGCTACAAAAGTACCTCAAAAACCAACGAACCATTTAGAGCAAATAATTTGTGATGCTGATTTAGATTATTTGGGTGGTGATGAGTTTCATTTAATTGCAGATAAGTTGAAACGAGAATTAATGGAACGTGACATGGTGCAAACAGATCAACAATGGGACGAACTCCAAATTAAATTTTTAGAAGCACATACCTATTTTACTGAAACGGCAATTAGTTTAAGGAGAGAAAACAAGATAGCCCGATTAAACGAAATCAAGGAAAGATTGAAAGGGTACTAGTAATACATCTTATTTGAAACTTCGAAAAAAAAATTCCCGTATTTTGATAAAAGTTATTTAAGCTAAAAAATAATGAAAAGGTTAATCATATTATTTCTTGTTATACATGCTTTTAGTTGTTCAAAAAAAGAAGAGGAAATGCCAACACCAATAACTGAGCCTGAACAATGGGAAAAGTTTTACCTCTATTGATGGTCCAGTAAAAACATATTGTAATTAAAGATAAACCCTTCTATTATAGAAGGGTTTATCTAACAAATTTCATTTTAAATTAAAAAGCCCAATTCCCTTTATCCAATTCCGATAAACAGGCAGTTAGTAAATCTATACTTCCTCTAATGTCATCCTTATCAGCCATTTCAATAGATTGGTGGATATGTCTTGTTGGTATAGAAATAGCTCCAGCAATAGCTCCTCCTGGATTCATACGTTGTATTCCGGCAGTATCAGTTCCGCCAGCAGTTAAAATTTCTTTTTGTGTTTTAATGTTGTTTCTTTCGGCAACTTCTTCCATGTATTTAATCATACGGTAATCACAAATAGTAGAGCTATCCATAATTTTAATAGCAGTACCATCTCCTAATTTAGTAACCATTTCTTCGGGTTTAGCTCCTGGCACATCAAAAGCAATGGTAGTGTCTAATCCAAAACCAAAATGAGGTTTAATTTCTAAAGCCGCTACATTAGCACCTCTAACACCAACTTCTTCCTGCACGGTAAAAACGCCATAAATATCGTATGGCACTTCTTTATTCTTTAAAATTCTAAGGGTCTCTATTAAAATAAAAACGGCTAATCTATTATCTAACGATTTACAGTTAACACAATTACCCATTTCTATTAAACCTCTTTCTCTCGTAATAGGGTTGCCAATAGTAACTATTTTGTCTACCTCTTCTTTTTTCATTCCAAGGTCAATAAAATAATCGGTAGTTTTTGGCAGTTTAGCTCTTTCTTCAGTACTCATAACGTGTATAGGTTTAGAACCCATTACACCAATCACATCTTTTTTACCATGTATAATTACTCGCTGAGCCGTTAAAGTTTTAGGGTCAAAACCTCCTAAAGTATGAAATCGGACAAAACCATTTTCATCAACGTGTGTAACAATAAAGCCAATCTCATCCATGTGAGCCCCAACCATTACTCTTTTTTCGTTTTTACCTTTTTTTATCGCATAAACATTACCCATATTATCAACGGTAATTTCATCAACTAAAGGTTTAATTTCTCTTAATACTAACTCTCTAATTCTTTGTTCGTGTCCTGGAGCTCCAGCAACTTCAGCAATCTCTTTTAATAATTCTACATTTATTGGCATTCGTCTTCGTTTTTTAATTATTCTATTGTACTTAATTTCATCATGTTCGATTGGCCTTTATCTGAAATAGGCATACTCGCAATATTAATTACCAAGTCATTGGTTTTTACTTCATTTTTTTCTTTTAAAATAGCTTTTATATCAGTAATGGTATCATCAGTACTTACAAATTTATTGTAATAAAAAACATTCACACCCCATACTAAGCTTAACATGTTTAGTATTTCTTGGTTTCCTGTAAATACGTAAATACCTGCTTTTGGTCTAAAACTCGCTATTTTAAAACCAGTGTAACCAGAAAAAGTCATGGTTACGATCCCTTTAGCATCGACCCTTTGTGCAAGCCTACAAGAGTTAAAACAGATATTATCAGTAATAAATCTATCTTCATTGTCAATGTCTGGAGCGTATTCGTAATGATAAAGACTATCATCTGTCTCTACATCTGTAATAATACTGCTCATCGCTTCAATTACATTTACAGGAAATTTCCCTACAGATGTTTCTCCGCTTAACATTACTGCATCTGCACCATCTAAAACTGCATTGGCAACATCATTAACCTCAGCACGTGTTGGTGTTATATTATCAATCATGCTTTCCATCATTTGGGTAGCAATAATAACAGGTTTGGCTGCTTTCATACTTTTTTTAACCAACATTTTTTGGGTTAATGGTACTTGATGGAAAGGAATTTCTACCCCTAAATCGCCACGAGCAACCATTATTGCATCTGTCGCAATTATAATGTTATCGATATCTAAAATTGCTTCAGGTTTTTCAATTTTGGCTACTACTTTTGCCTTCTTATTTGCTTTGGCAATTATTTCTTTTAACTCAATAATATCACTGGCATTTCTTACAAATGATAAGCCTATCCATGAAACATTCATTCGTAAAGCAAAATCTAAGTCGATTAAATCTTTTTCGGTTAAACAAGGTAAAGAAATTTTAGTGTTGGGTAAATTGACACCTTTATTTGAAGATAAAATTCCACCATGTTTTACAATGGCAACAACCTCATCTACTCCATTGGTACTTTTAATGGTAAAGTTTAATTTTCCGTCATCTAATAAAATGGACTCTCCTGGTGATACATCTTTTGGAAATCCTTGATAACTGATGTAAATTTTTTCTTTTGTTCCAACACATTTGGTTGAGGTAAATGTTATTTCATCACCATTTTTTACATCAATACTATCATTTTCGATTTTACCAACTCTAATTTTGGGGCCTTGTAAATCAGCTAAAATAGCTGTAAACAAACCTTCTTCTTGGTTAATTTCTCGAATGTAATTAATTACTTGTTCGTGGTCCTCATGTGCACCATGAGAACAGTTAATTCTGCATACATTAACACCTGCTAAAATTATTTTTTTTAGCATTTCTTTTGATGATGTTGCTGGGCCAATTGTGGCTACTATTTTGGTTCTTCTATTCATTAAAACAATAAGTTTTGTTTTGATTTTAATTGGTTTGGATCTATTTTAAATGATGTTAAAACTAATGCTAAAGAGTTTACTTTAGATAAGATATCATCAATTAAGAAATCAGAAATATTACCCTTTATCATAAAAAAGAAATCTACTTTTTTATGTTCTGGCACTAAATATCCACTATTACCTCTGTTAGAAATTAAATAGTATTCTAAATAATTATCTTCATCTATAAACTCGTAAAAAGAGTATTTATCAATAGAGGCTTTACTGATTTCTAAATCTTCAGACCTAATTAAGTCAAAGTTAAGCACTTTATTTAACTCCCAACACAATCTATAATCTTTCGTATGACAACTTATGCCTAATAAAGCAAAATCGTAATCTTCCTCTAAACTTAAAATTATTTTAGACATCACTTTAAATAATGAGGTAAAGATATAAAGAACTCTTTTAAAAGTAGATTAAATAGGGGTTAAATAAAATACAAACAATCTTTATTTTTGTTATTAAATTCTAGCCCCGTAGTTCAATGGATAGAATAGTAGTTTCCTAAACTGTAGATCTAGGTTCGATTCCTAGCGGGGCTACTTTAGCATTACAATATATGCTTATTAAAATAAATTATTCTGAAAAAAATAATAGTAAGTTTGTGTGATGAAAAAAATTGCTGGAATTGTTGTTTTTTTATTTGCTGCATTAATAGTTAATGCACAATGTCCAGTTTCTGTTCAAATTACGGCAAGCCACCCAAATCCAGTATGTAAAAATACAGATGTAACTTACACTGCAGTTCCAACAAATGGAGGGGCAGCACCTCAATATTTTTGGGTAATAAATGGAGATACTGTTTCAACAGCTTCTTTTGTAGTTTCTTCGGCTAATTTTTTGTACCTCGAATTATATATGATTTCTTCAAGCGGATGTCCTTTAGATTCTGCTTTTTCGAGTTATAATCTAATAAACGTTGAAACAAACGTAGAATACACCGTAATTATCGAAGAGTGTAACCAGCCTGTTGCTGATGTGCAAATTTTAAATGTTACTGGTGATAATCCGCCTTTCACTTATAATTTTTATACTGATGCGGGAGATTTAGGGCAACAAGAACTTTACTCTGATATAACGGTATCTTCCTATCCATTAGTAATTCAAGATGGAGGTGGTTGTGTTGATACTTTTTGGGTGGATATGACTGTTTTAGAGTGTCCAACACCAATACCCACAGAGGTTATTACTCCAAATGGGGATGGAAATAATGATACCTGGAAAATTGCTTTTATAGATTTATATCCTAACAATGAAGTTTATGTTTTTGATAGATGGGGGCAACGAGTTTATCATAAAAAAGGTTATGATAATACTGATGGATGGGACGCAAAATATGTTGGGACTGACATGCCTGTTTCTACCTATTATTATATTATTAAAATAAAATATGAAAAGCAGGATGAACTGATTTTTCAAGGACCAATTTCAGTTTTTAGATAAATGAATAAGAACCTTACTTTCATATTCTTTTTTTTCTTTTCAATAGTATTGTTTGCTCAACAATCTGTTCAATATTCTCAATATACATTTAACAATTTTGGATATAACCCAGCATTTGCTGGAACATCAAAATGCTTAGATGTTAGAGCTGGAACAAGAATACAATGGTTAGGTTTTAGAGGGGCTCCTCGTTCTTCTTTTTTTAGTGTACATAAAAAATTAGGAAAAAGAACTTACACGAGTGGTAGAGGAAGACATGCTGCTGGGATATATGTAGAACAAGATGATGTGCATTTGACAACGAGAACAGCTTTAAAATTAGGTTATGCATACCATACAAAAATATCATCAAAATATACAATGGGGTTAGGGATCTTTGCTGGAATACAACAATATTCTACTGACAATGTTTTTGGTGGAGACATTAATCCTGACCCTGTTCTAGCAGCAGCTGCAGGTTCTGTTATTCGTTACCCAGATATTATGCCAGGCATTTTATTATATAGTAAAAGCATGTATTGGAGTTTTTCTATTAACCAATTATATTTTAAAAACATTAATTTAGGTCAAGAAGAAAAACAAATTAATCAATATTATTTTGGTGCAGGACATAAATCAAAACACGGTAGTTGGACCTTTTTTAAATCAGCGTTATTAAAGCAAAATGTAATGGGGCCTCCAGCTTTAGACTTAAATTTAGCTTGGCAATATTATCAAAACATAACCCTAGGTGTTGGCTATAGAGTTGGGGAATCGGCCATTGCTCAATTAAAATTTAATTTTGGAACATTTGGGATAGGTTATGCTTTTGATTATCCTTTAAATCAATTACAAGGAAACTATGGACATGAAATTATGATTAGCTTTAGTCCTTGTAAAGGTGGAGGGATGGGAGAAGCAGGTGGCTCTAAAGACTATGAATGTCCTGCTTACAATTAAGTTCTTTTAGGTGTTTTAAAATATCGTTGGCACCGTAAGCAATTAGTTTTTCTTCTTTAATCAAAGCTGGCAACATCATTACGCTAAAAGGGAGTTGGTAAGTGTCTTTATCAATATTAACTGTGGTAATGTCAAGTTTGTCATGTTTTAATTGATGGATAACTTTATCACAACAATTACATGCGGAGCTAATAAATAGTTGGTATGAAGATAGCTTTTTCAATTATTTTAATTGGTTGATTTCTCTAATTAAAAATTGATTACGTTCTAAATAAATTAAATCTTTATCTTTTAAATCATTTAAAACAGTAGTTACCGTTTGTCGAGATGTTGCGGTTAGGTTGGCAATATCTAAATGAGTTAAATTATGCTTTACCAATATTTCTTTACCGATAGCTTTGCCTTTTTCATTACCTAAATCAACAATAAAATCTACAATTCTACTTCGAGCATCTTTAAAAACTAACGACTCTAACCTTCGTTCAATTTTTTGTAACCTAAAACCAATTAGCTTGGTAATTTTTAAACCTATCATTGGGTTCTTTTCAATCATGGCTTCCATATCCTCCATACTTAAAGAACAAACGGTTATTTTGTTGTCTAAAGCAATGGCAAAATCATTTCTTTTTTCTTCTCCGGCTAAACTTAATTCTCCAAAAACTTCACCTGGGTTTAAAATGGCTTTAATAATTTCTTTTCCATTATCAGAATAAGAACCAATTTTCACTCTCCCTCCTTTTAAGAAAAAAATAGCTGAAGAAGGGTCATCAGGAAAATAGATGTATTCATTCTTTTTTAAATGGTCATGCTTTACTTTGGTTGACATGGTTATTTTTTCTAACGCAGAAAGCGTTTTAAAAAGATTAAAATTTTCGAGGTGCCAAAGCTTAGTTTCTGTAGCCATAAATGCTTTTTTAGTTTATCATTAAAGATAACTAATTAATACAAAGTAACGAATGCTTAACTAAAATAACTGTCGGGTTGTTGACTTTAGTTAATTGTATATTTGAAATATGATAAAGAAGAGTTTTATTTGCGACTATGTGTTTTATTTTTAGAAAAGACTGGCTTTCTATTTTGAGGCAATAATTTATTCAAGAGTTCTTTCCTATCAGTTTTTAACAAAACATCTTTAATCCAACTTTGATTTTCTTTTTTATACCAAAAGAAAAAACGGTTTTGGTCAGTTTTTTCTTTAGAAGTTTTAGGTGTAGCTATTGGTTTAAGCGTATAAGGGTGGTAGCCAGAATAATAAATTACAGTGGCAACCGTCATTGGTGTTGGCGTAAAATCGTTTACTTGCTCTAACTGAAAGCCCATGTCTTTAGTCTCAGCAGCTAAATTTGCCATGTCTTCTAGTTTACAAGCTGGGTGGCTCGAAATAAAGTAAGGAATCAATTTTTGGTTGAGATTATACTTTTTGTTAATGTTGTCAAATGTTTTTTTGAATGAATGAAAATATTTAAAAGAAGGCTTTCTCATTATTTTTAAAACATCATCAGAGGTATGTTCTGGAGCAACTTTTAATCGCCCCGAAACATGATTTTTAACAACCTGCTCTGTGTAATCTAACAAATCTTGTGGATCTGCTTTTTTATTAAATTCTGGCACCAACATATCATAACGAATACCACTGCCAACAAAAGCTTTTTTTACTTTTGGATTTTCGTTAACTGCTTTATAAATTTCAGTTAAAGGTTTGTGTGAGGTATCTAAATTGTGGCAAATAGTTGGTGATATACAAGAAGGACTCACACATTTATCACAGATGGATTGTATCTTACCTTTCATTTTGTACATGTTGGCTGAAGGACCTCCTAAATCACTAATGTATCCTTTAAAGTCATCCATAGCCGTTACTTTATCTACTTCCTTTAAAATGGATTCTTGAGAACGGCTTGCAATAAACTTTCCTTGGTGTGCCGAAATGGTACAAAAACTACACCCTCCAAAACAACCACGATGCATATTAATGGAAAACTTAATCATTTCAAAAGAAGGAATAGGACCTCTTTTTTTGTATTTAGGATGAGGTAATCGGGTATATGGTAAATCAAAAGAAGCATCAATTTCCTTTTCTGTCATGGTATGGTAAGGAGGATTGATGACTAATGTTTTCTCGTCTATTTCTTGAAACAAACGGTTGGCATATAATTTATTAGATTCTTGTTCAACATGTTTAAAATTACTAGCAAACGTTTTTTTGTCTGCTAAGCAATCTTTGTGTGATGCTAATTTTAAATCTTCCCAATTTTTATTTTTTGGTAATTGAACACTACTGTTTTGTATAAAAGCTGTTTGTTTAATGGTTTTTAAAGAGTCAAAAGGCAAGCCTTTTTCTAATAAAGTAATTACTTCTCTAAGAGGTTGCTCACCCATTCCATAAATTAACAAGTCAGCTTTTGAGTCTTCTAAAATACTTGGTTTTAATTGGTCAGACCAATAATCGTAATGAGTAACTCTTCGCAAGGAAGCTTCAATACCACCAATTACAATAGGTACATCAGGAAACAAATCTTTAAGAATATTACTGTAAACAGTTGTTGCGTAATCGGGTCTAAACCCAGCTTCTCCCCCAGGTGTATAGGCATCGTTAGATCTTCTTCTTTTACCAGCAGTATAATGGTTTACCATAGGATCCATACAACCTGCAGTTACACCAAAAAATAATCTAGGAGTACCTAATTTTTTAAAATCTCTTAAATCATCTTTCCAGTTTGGTTGTGGAACAATGGCAATTCGTAAGCCCATATTTTCTATAATTCTGCCAACAACAGCAGCACCAAAAGCAGGGTGGTCAACATAAGCATCACCGCTAAAGAGAATTACATCTAATTCATCCCAACCTCTTAATTCAGCTTCTTTTTTTGTTGTAGGAAGCCAATCAGTTACCTTATGTGTATCTTTTACCATTAAGGCAAAGATACACAAAGATAACATAGGTTTACTTAGAGGCTAATTCGTTAACTACAGTTTGTATAGTTAAAGCTAAATTATTAGAGTCTTCTTGGTTTATTCTGTCATCAGTTATTTGAGCCATTATAAATACATCGTAAATTTTACTTTCAATAAACTGCTTACGTGCTGCTATAACTTCATCAAAAGAGGTGTATTTACCAATAGAGTATAGATTGTTGTCAACACTTATTTCTATTACTTGTTCGTTGCCAATTTCTTCTAAAATCATATCTACAGTTTCTACTGATGTAACAGGAATTGCTAGCGAGTAATAATGTTTTAAACCAGATTGTTGAACTTGTATTAAATAGTTAACCTCTTTAGTTGTGATAGTTTTAGCAACTTTTTTAATGGTGTTATTTTTAGTTAATACTTCATCTTTGTATTGTAAAGAAATTGCTTCTGTTAAAGGTATTTCGATGTGATTGTTGTAAGCCAATACTTTTACATCTGTGCAACCAACATTTACTAATAATGTTTTAACAGAATCTACAGCATTATAGTTTTCATATTTTCCAAACTGATATTCGAAAGTTCCTTTAGTCATAACCTTTCTTAAAAAAGGGTATTCAACAACTACAGAACGAGATTTATTAATGTCTATACTTTTTACTGATAATTGATAGATAATTCCTTTAGGAATAGAGGGGTTATTTGCGTGTAAGTTTAAATTGAATAAAATAAATGCAAATATTACGGAGTATGTGTATATAGTTTTCATGATTTCTAAGTTTTAAGTTTAACCAATATTTTTGCCTCTAAAATTCAAGTAATGAATTTCAATTTAATGTAGTTCTAAGAACGAAAAATCAAACTAGTTTGGGAGCTCTATATACTAATACTTATTTTTTGAAATAAAAGTTTCAATGTTTCGAATAAAATATAAAAATCAAATTTATATTTTGATAATAAAAATTATTAAAAAATTAAATATTCATTAAATGAATATTTTCAATATTAAAATAAAACTCTAGGCTAGTCCATTTTTTAAAGAATAACTCACTAGTTCTGCTGTATTTTTTACATTTAGTTTTTTAATGATGTTTCTTCTATGGGTTTCTACCGTTCTGTCACTAATATCTATTTGTATAGCTATTTCTTTATTGGTGCAACCTTGAGCTATGTGTTTAATAATTTCTAATTCTCTAGCAGATAACTGAGGGTCATTAGGTTTGTCATCATCTAAAAACATAGTGATTAGTTTCATGGAAACTTCATAACTATAATACTTTTCATTTTTTGCCACTGTTTCAATCGCTTCAATTAAAATTTCTTTACTAGAATCTTTTAAAATATAGCCTAAAGCACCGGCTTTAATCATTTTAATAATGTAAGCCTCTTCGGAATGCATTGTTAATGCAATGATTTTCATTTTAGGATGTAATTTTTTTATTATTTCAGTAGCGTCAATACCATTTAGTTCAGGCATAGTGATATCCATTAAAATAACATCAATACTGTTAGCTTCTTTTTCTAAAAATTTAATAGCATCTTTTCCACCACTAAACTCGTTAACAACAGTTATATTTTTTGTAGTATTTATTATTGATTTAAGACCATCTCTAATTAATTTATGATCATCTACTAAGAGTACATTTATTTTTTCCATAACGTTTAATTTATTTGGTGTGAAGGGAATTGGATATTAAATTCTGTTCCCAAATTTTGTTTACTTATTATTTCTATTTTTCCTTGTAAGGATTCTACTCTATTTTTAATGTTTTTTAACCCTCTGCTTTTTGTTGATATTTTTTTTGTATCAAAGCCGACACCATTATCTTCTAAATTTAAAATTAGGTAATGGGCGGTATTGCTTAGGCTTATATTTACTTCGGTTGCATGACTGTGTTTAGCGCTATTATTTATAAATTCTTGAATAATTCTAAAAATGGATATTTCTAAAGAATTGTCAATAATAATGGGTTTATCAGGATAGTTAGATTTTATAATAAAATCAGGGGTTGACATATTTATTTTTATCTCTTCAATTGCTTTGATTAATCCATGTTCTTGTAAAACGATAGGTAAAGCATTAAAACAAATACGTCTTAACTCTTGAATAGCGCCATGCAATATTTCTGGAAAAGCTTCTAGGTTAGCTTTAATATTTTTTTCTTGATGATAATTGGCTTTCAAACTTTCGAATTGCAATTTGATGGCTGCTAAAGATTGACCAACTCCATCATGTAAGTCACGTGCAATTCTTTCTCTTTCTTCTTCTTGTGTTTCAATTGTTTTTTTAAGTAACAACTGATTCATTTTATTTCTTTCAGTAATATCTTTAATAATAGCTAGGTAGCTAATTACTTTACCATGACTATTATTAATAGTATTGCCAGAAATTAAACAAGTTTTTCTTTCACCTGTTTGAGTTATTATCTCACATTCATAGTCTTTTATAATTCGTTTTTCCCAAATTATATGGATAATATGTTTTATATCTGATTTATTAAGAATAGTTGAATTTATAGATGAAAAAGTTAAACTTTTGCTTACTTCGTTTACTAATGATAATGTTGCTTTATTATAATCAATAATTCGCCCTTTGGTATCAAACAAAATAATAGGGTCAGTTGTTTCAGAAAATACACGCTGATATTTTAAAGTAAGTTTGTCGTTATGTTCTTTTAAAAGATATAATTGATGCGCATTTTCGATGGTAAGTTTTAGGTCAAATTCATTCCATGGCTTAGTTACATATCGATAGATTCTTCCTTTATTAATAGCATCAATAGTAGCATGAATATCGCTATATCCCGTTAATAAAATTCGGATAGGATTAGGAAACTCTTTAAGAATTGATTCAAAAAAATCTACTCCTGTTTTTTCGGGCATTCGTTGGTCAGCAATAATTATTTCGATAGGATTATTTCTTAAAATTTCAATTCCTTCACCGGCTGAAAGGGCTGTATGAATTTTAAACTCTCTCCTAAAGGAAGCTTTAAATGCATTTAAATTCCCTATTTCATCATCTATGTAAAGTATTTTTACTTTCTCCATTACTATTGTTTTATGGCAAGTTTAATAGTTATTTCTGTTCCAATGTTTTCTTCCGTTTCAACTTGTATTTCACCTTTATGGTTTTTTATAATGGTGTGAGCAATTGAAAGTCCTAATCCAGTACCAGATCCAACAGGTTTTGTAGTGTAAAAAGGTTCAAACATTTTAGATTTAGAATTAGCGTCCATTCCAATACCATTGTCTTTAATTGTTATGTAAACAAAACTTGTATCGTTAGATGTGTTAATAGTTATTTCACCAACTTCTGCTGATTTTTTTACTTCTATAGCACCAATAGCATTATCAATAATATTCATAAATAATTGATTCAATTTACCAGGATAACATTCTATAGTTGGTATAGCTTGTAATTTTTTCACCAACTTAATATCATTTAATTTGTTTTTAATTAAAACTACTGTGGATTCAATACCTTCATTAATATTAGCTAACTGGAATTCTACTTCATCAAGTCGTGAAAAATTTCTTAACCCACGAACAATTTCTTGGGTTCGTTTAGCTCCATCTTCAATACCACTAATTATAGTGGGCAATTCTGCTTTTAGGTATTCAAAATCTAATTCTTCTTTTAATGCCTCAATTTCTTTAAGTTTACTATCTATGTTGGTAGGGGTTATTTCTTCGTATTTCTTTAGGATAGTGTTAATGTCATCTAAATCTTGTTTTAAGGGAGGTATGTTAGAAGAGACAAAATTGATAGGGTTATTTATTTCGTGAGCAATGCCTGCAGTAAGCTGACCTAATGACGACATTTTTTCAGCATCTACTAACTGACTTTGAGTTTCTTTTAAGTCAACCAATGTGTTTTCTAATTCAAGTGTACGTTCTCTTACTGTTTTTTCTAAAACAATATTTTGTTCCCTTACTAATTTTTCTTTTCCTTCTAGAGCTTCAAGTCGTTCTTTTTTATATAGATTTATTCTTGATGCTAACGCCAATGAAAGTAAAATAGTTTCTATAGCAGATCCAATTTGCATTGTATATCGAGTATAATCGTTAAAAGGTAAAATCCCTACGTTTTTGAGAACAAAGCCTATAACTCCTAATAAAAATATTGACCAAGCAACCAGAAAATATTTAGCTGGTTGATAACCCTTCCTTACAATCATTATTGTAACAAATAACATATAAAATGAAACTAATCCTGCATTAGCAGATAGTACTTTCCAGCTAATACTGTTAAAGCCGAAGAAGGGTAGTGTAAGTGGAATTAAGTATGTTAGAGCTAATATATAAGTTATTAAGTAAAGATTTTTGTGGTAATATTTTACCTTTAGAAAAACATTCATGAAAATCATACCAGCTATTCCACTTAAAGCTCCGAAAAGAAAGGTGCTGTACTGAGAGAAACCTGGAGAATTAGGCCATAAATATTGGAAGAAATAACCTTGAAACCCTGTTTGAACCAATAATACGATAAGTACGTACATTACATAGTACAAATAGCTTTTATCTCTTACAGAAAGATAGATAAATAAATTATAAAGAATCATTACTAACATAATTCCAATGTATATTCCAGATATTATATCAACTATTTTTAATTCTTTGAAAGTAACATCCTTTGTGCCAACGGTAATAGGAAGAACAAGGTCTTCTGTACTTGATACTTTAAAAAAATAAGTTTTTTGTGATTTACTGGGTATAGATAAATCAAAAAGAAAGTTTGGGTCTTGATACTTTCTAGTTTTAAAAGGTTCATTTTCTCCTGTTATTATAGAATGATATTCATTAAGGTGATTTGGGTAGAAAAATTCTATTTTATCTAACAGTGGTGCCCCAACCTTTAATATTAAACTTTCATTACTGGTAGTGTTGTAAATACTCAATTTAATCCAAAAAGTAGACTTGGAAATCCCGAGGTTTGGAACTGATTGATCTGTTGACAAAAAAGGTTTGGATATAGCTTCTTCAAAACTTAGACTATTAGTTTTATCTTCGTAAAAAAATATAAAAGAGTCTGCACTTAGTAATTCGGTAGAATTGCTAAAAATAATAACATCTTTTGCTTGTAATTGAAAAAATGATATTAAAAAGAATATTGAATAAACTAGTCTTAAGGTTTTTTCATGCTTTAAAAAATTGATCATAATTAGTTTAATTGTTTTTTTAAGGATGGACTGATATAGTTAAGAGGAACAATCTTATGGTATTTTAAATCATAATTAATTTCGATTTTATTTCCAGAATATATTTGACTTCTTTTTTGCACATTATTTTTTCTTAAAGATGTCATAATTTTTTTATCATATTCAGTAGCACTGTTTAAAGTAATAGCGTTTAAAATTCCAACCACATGAGCTATGTAATTATCATTTGGGTAAGGGAAATCACCTTTTTTTCCAAGGGATGTATCTATTATAAAACCAACTTGATTAAACATTTTGAGTGAGTATCCTGCACAAATTCCTATAAGAGTTTTGAAATTAAGTTGGTTTGATGAAGCTATAGATGCTCGAACTAAATGTGGACCAAATTCCATACCTTTTAATTTGTTATTTACCCATAAACCTGATAATTCGCCAACTTTACCATTTTGAGCGTATCTATCAACCATTGTATATATGTTACTGTCCATATAACCTATTGCATTTTCTACTGGAAGTGGATATAGACCATCAGCCAATTGAATTCTAATACCTCCTAATAAGATGTTAGAATTCACCTCCTTTAAACCTATACAATAAATATGTGGATTCTTAGTCCATGTATTATTATTAGATGTAATATTTGTAATCCCGTAATCTGTTAATACTTTTACATGTCCAGCTATATATTGTTCACATAAATCTGGTTGATCTATAGCTCTATATGCAAAAACCTTGTAATTGTGGCTCATCTTAATTCTAAAATTAAATAGTATTTGAATTATCGTTAATTTGTTCTTCAATATCAACAAAGTACCTACCTGATTTAGTAAATTGATTCAGCAATATTCTTCTACTTACATCAGTGCAAATAGTACCTCCCAACATAACTCCCGAAGCTAATTGAGGCCAGGTAGTAATGGTCTTTCCTATTTCTCTCATTGAGGATAATAACCTTGAAGTGGATGTTTTAGGTCCCAGCATTGCGAGTAAATAAGGAATTTTTTCTTCATTGGTTTTCGCCTCTTTTACCAAGTTTAAATCTAAATGATCTATCATCCCATGCAAGACAGGAAGGTTTTTATCTAAATCGTAACGTTCAATATCTGTTGTGCCTCTATCGCTAGAATTCATTACAACAGGAATACCAAGTTCTTTAGCCTTTTGTCGAGCATAAATTTTGGTGGTTAAGCCATCACAAACTTCTATGCATAAGTCAATTTTTTTTCCATTTGAGAAGAAAAAATCATCCATATTTTCTTCAATTAAGCCGTCAGAAAGACAAGTAACTTTTATATAAGGGTCTATCTCAGCAATTTCACGTGCAACAACTATAGTTTTTTTAACGTTAAAATTTTGCACTCCTGTTTGTATTCTATTTAAGTTAGAGAGTTCTATTACATCAAAATCTGCGATAATTAATTCGCCACAAATGCGTTCCATTGCAATGGTTGTAGCAATGGCTTTTCCAACAGATAGGCCAATTATTCCAATGGTTTTTGTAGCTAAGATTTCTTCTTCCTCGGGGGTAATTTTATATTGGTTACGGTTTGTTCTTACTTCTACGAATTCTGCTTCATTTAATAAATGAATTAATTTATTTAACCAAGGATAATATACCCAAACACCTATTTGTTCTTTTGTAGTGTTGTTTAAATAAATCTTAATTTTGTCCTTTAGTTCTTTGGTAGTAAGTTTTTTTTGGGGGTTTCTTAACTTTATTAATTCTTCTATTTGGCCATCAATTTCATCTAATATTTCAAGATTTGGTTTAGAATTTAATAACTTATTTAGCTTTTTTTCGTCTTTAATTAGTTTTAAACTAAAAAATGAAGGTTGATAGATAGTTTTGATATTATCCTCATTATCAGTATTTAACTTATGTTTAATTGCTTTTAGAAGCATTATTATTTATATTTATTATAAAAAATAATATTAATGAAAAAATCAATAACATCACTACGTAAAAACACGTAGAAACAACTACGTATAATATTTATATTTTTGTCAATAGAATTGCTAATTAAATTGAGATGATATGGAAAAGGAGAGCAACAATAAAATTAACGTACTTTATGTTGATGATGAGCAAAGTAATTTAACTGCATTTAAGGCATCATTTAGAAGAGTCTATAATATTTTTATAGCTGACTCTGCTGAGGCAGGTAAAAAGGTATTAGCAGAGAATAACATAGAAATCATTTTAACCGATCAGCGAATGCCTGAGATGACAGGTGTTGAGTTTTTACAATCTATTATAGAGCAATATCCAGAAGCAATGAGAATATTAGTGACTGGATACACGGATATTAATGCAATTAAAGATGCTATTAATAAAGGGCAAGTTTACAAGTATGTAGAAAAGCCTTGGGATGTTGATTTTATGAAAATGATTATTGACAAAGCTTACGAAGTTTATAGTTTAAGAAAAGAAAATAAAGAGCTTACTAAAAGCTTATTAAAAGTGAATGAGCAGTTGGAATTTATGCTTCGACAAAAATTAATCTCATAAAAAAACCAGCTATTTAGCTGGTTTTTTTGTTGTATGATAATGTTGAGTGTTTATATTTATTTAAGCAGGGTAACTTTTCCGATATATTCATTCCATTCATTAAATATATTTCTAGCTCTAACTTTGTAAACATAAGTATCTTCAACACTTA
>JBBKXK010000013.1:0-92928 GCA_037969435.1 Vicingaceae bacterium | reverse complement strand
ATTACGCTTGCTGGAGCGAATAATAACAACGTTAGTAATAATGATATCCAAGATTTTTATTATTATGGAATTTATCATAGCGCAGCTAATAGTAATGTTGTTAGAAAGAATGCTATTAGCCGACCGAACAGAACAAGTGTTAGTTTATTTAATGGTATATATTATACGGGTTCTGGAGAAAATAATTTAGCAGAAGCTAATGAAATATATAACTCAATGGGAGGTAACTTAACGAGTACTTCTTCTATATACCCTATTTACCATACAGGTGTGGATGCTACAGTGGGTAATGAGAATAAAGTAATTAATAACATTATTCATTCTTTAAATGGTAATGGAATTATTTATGCATTATATAATTCAAGTAGTGATGGTGTTTTTTATTATCACAATACTGTTTCAATAGATAATGCTAGTGCTACTGCTGGTACAACAAGAGGGTTTTATCAAATTACAACTGCTTCAGGTATTGAACTTAAAAATAACATTATAACCATTAATAGAGGAGGTACAGGAGTTAAGTATTGTGTATATTTTGGTAGTACAACTTCTACAATAGCAAGTGACAACAATGTTTTTTACATCAATGCACCAGCAGGAACAAATAATTTAGGTTATTTTTCAGCTGCACAAGCAACATTGTTAGCATGGCAAACAGCATCATCACAAGATGCAAATTCATTTGATGTAGACCCAATTTATGCTAATATTTTAGCAAACGATTTAACTCCATCTAACCCAACAATTGATGGTGTTGCAACTGCTACAGTTGGTGTTACTAATGATTTTTATAGTATAGCTAGAGCAGTAACACCAGATCCTGGAGCGATAGAATTTACTCCTCCAACTTGTTCACAACCTTCCTCTCTAACAACTACTAATGTTACTGCAACATCAGCAGATTTAGGATGGACAGAAAACGGAACAGCAACCGTGTGGGATATAGAAATAGATACTGCAGGGTTCACACCAACAGGAGTTCCAACAATTGTAGGGACAACAACCAATCCTCATAATATTTCTACATTATTAGCACAAACATCTTATGATTTTTATGTAAGAGCTGTTTGTGGGGGGCCAACAAGTGCTTGGAGTGGTCCTTATACATTTACAACTGCTTGTGCAGCTGTTGTTGCACCATGGACTGATAGTGTTGAGACACATACAACATCATTGTTAATTACTACATCAAATTGTTGGACAGCAACATCTGTTTCAGCTTTTGATTGGAACATTGATGATAATGGATCAACACCATCTACTGGAACAGGTCCTTTAGGAGCGTATAGTGGAGTAAAGTATTTTTATACAGAAGCATCAAGTGGAGCAACAGGAGATGTTGCTACATTAACTACTCCTTTTATTGATATTACTGCGTTAACAAACCCTATTATTGAGTATTACTACCATATGTATGGCTCAGGATTGGGAATGGGAGATTTATTTGTTGATGTATATGATGGAGTTAGTTGGACAGTAGTAGATAGTTTAATTGGAGAACAACACCCAACACAAGCAAGCCCATGGTCATTAAGAAATGTTGATATTTCTGCATTTTCTGGCACGATACAAGTAAGATTTAGAGGAAGAAAATTAGCGGCTCAATATGGAGATATATCTTTAGATGATATTTCTGTAAAAGAAGCGCCAGCATGTCCTTTTCCATCTAATTTAACAGCAACAAACATTACAGGAACATCTGCAGATTTAGGATGGACAGAAAATGGTTCTGCCACAATGTGGGATATAGAATATGGAGTTACTCCGTTTACCCCAACAGGTATTCCAACAATTGCAGGAACTACAACAAATCCTCATAACTTAACAGGGTTAACAGCAAATAGTTCTTATGCTTATTATGTAAGAGCTGATTGTGGTTTAGATTCAAGTATTTGGATTGGACCATTTAATTTTACTACTCCTTGCGCTAGTTATGTAGCTCCTTATTTAGAGCAATTTAATGTAGCTTCTTTACCTGCTTGTTGGTCTCAATCTGGAGCAACAACTTGGGAGTATGGAAGTGTTAATGCTTCTACACCTTTAGGGTTTGCTGATTATGGTGCTGCAAATGTTGCAGATCATTCAACACCTTCAACAGGAACTTTTATTGGGATGGATGGATCAGACAATACTAATGGAGAAGTAAGTGTTTTATTAAGCCCTTTTATTGATGCAACACCATTAACAACTCCACACTTGAGTTATTGGATTTTTAGTAACAATGTTGATGATGCTGCTCAAAACAAATTAATTGTTGAGTTATGGGATGGAGCTGCATGGAATTTAATTGATTCTATTCAGTCTAACTTAGGACCAAACTGGGTAAATTATGATACTGTTTTAACTTCTCTTTCAATCACTGGAGATGTTCAGGTAAGGTTTACACTTACAGGTGTTTCTAATGGAGGTAGTACTTTTTATAATGACATTTTAATTGATGATGTTCAAATTTATGAGCCATTAGCGAATGATGTGGGTGTAATTTCAATTGCATCTACTCCAGCTGGATGTGGTTTAGGAATGGAAACAGTTACTATTAAAGTTAAAAATTATGGTATAAATACTGAGTCAGGTTTTGATGTAATTTATTCTTTAAATGGCACACCAATAACACCAGAAACGGTTGTTGGATCCGTATTGCCAGGAGACACATTAACACATGTATTTACTACCTTAGCAAATATGTCAACACCAAACAATTATACTATTAATGCTTGGAGTTTATTAGCTACGGATGGTAATAATGCGAATGACACATTAAATGGTTGGATGACTCAACATATTGCTTCATCATTAACATTTACCGGCAATGATACTATTCATAATGCACTTCCAAATGGGTCAAACACAATTGTTTGTACAAATGGGTTAGTAAATAACATGTTAGATACTTGTTACAGATTAACAGCTTTAGTAATAGATTCTTTAGCTCATACGTTTAATGCAGATTTAGACATTTGGTTAATCTCTCCTGCTGGAGATACCTTAGAAATATCAACAGATAATGGTGGGAGTACAGCTAACTATTTCAATGTTACCTTTACTGATACGGCAACAACAAATATAAACGGAAACAACCCTATTCCTGGTTTTTATCACACAGAAGAGTTAATAGGTTTATACAAATTTAATGGTACAAACCCTGAAGGAGCTTGGACATTAAAAGTTGTTGATGATGCTGGTGGTGACAATGGAACTTTATATAAGTGGCATTTAGAATTTACTGATTATAACTTTGTTGTAGATTTAGGTGCTGATTCTACTGCTTGTCCTGATGATACATTAACATTTAATGCTGGAGCTGGTAATTATAATTACCTATGGTCAACAGGAGCAACTACACAACAAATAAGTGTTGATACCAACTCTTTAGGTGGTAATGGAACATACAACATTAGTGTTGTTGTTACAGATACTATCTCTGGATGTCAATCAACAGATACAGTAGTAGTTACTTATTCTGTTTGTTCAGGAGTTAATGGATTATCAAATAATGTAAATATGAATGTTTATCCTAACCCTAACAATGGTGAGTTTACATTAAATATTAATACTACTGATATTAATACATTAGATGTTAAAGTAATGAACACACAAGGACAAGTGGTTTATGCTAAAAACAACTATTCTAATGTAACCAATGTTAATGACAAGATTGATTTAAGTGATAATGCGAATGGAATCTACTTTATTGTTATTACTACCGAAAAGGGTATAGTAACACATAAATTAGTTATCCAATAAGTTTTATAGATAGGTAAGTAAAAAGTCCCGATTTGCATCGGGACTTTTTCATTTATATTAGTTTTTTAGAAAGATTAGTAACCTGTTTTTTCTCTAACTCTTTTTAAAACAGATTGAGCGACATTACGAGCTTTTTCTGCTCCTATCTTCAATTTAGCATCGATTTCCTCTTTGTTTTCCATAAAATAGCTGTAAAGCTCTCTTTGTTTACTGTATTTTTCACAAATTAATTCAAATAGGGCTTGTTTGGCATGTCCATAGCCATAATTACCACCTAAGTAGTTAGCTTTCATTTCTGCTGTTTGAGTTTCAGAAGCTAATAGTTTAAACAAAGCAAATGCATTACAAGTATCAGGATTTTTAGGGTCTTCTAATGGTGTGCTATCCGTTTCAATACTCATTATTTGTTTTCTTAACTGTTTATCGGTTAAAAATAAATTAATGGTGTTGTTTCTTGATTTACTCATTTTTTCACCATCGGTACCAGGAATTAACATAGTGTCTTTTTGAACAATTACATCAGGTAACACTAATGTTTCTCCCATTTGGTGATTAAATCTACTTGCTACATCTCTAGTCATTTCTAAATGTTGCATTTGATCTTTACCTACAGGAACAAGTTCCGCATCATATAACAAAATATCTGCTGCCATCAGCATAGGATAAGTAAACAAACCAGCATTTACATCACTTAATCTATCAGCTTTATCTTTAAAAGAATGTGCTAACATTAACCGTTGATAAGGATAAAAACAACTCAAATACCAAGTTAATTCAGCTACTTCTGGCACATCAGATTGACGATAAAAAACTGTTTTTTCAACATCTAATCCAAATGCTAACCATGTTGCAGCAACTGAATAAGTGTTTTCACGTAGTTCTTTCCCATCTTTAATTTGTGTTAAAGAGTGCATATCAGCAATAAATAAAAATGATTCGTTATCAGCATTTTTACTCATTTCAATAGCTGGTATTATAGCTCCCAACAAATTTCCAAGGTGTGGAGTTCCTGTACTTTGTATTCCTGTTAATATTCTCGACATAAAACAAAAATAGTATTTCTTTTATTCCAATTAATAATGCAGGATTGTTTTTTACCGAGAACTTCTATTTCATACCTTTGCATTCTTGAAATGAAAAAAATAAAGGAAATACTTGGTGGCTTATGGAAACTATATGTTTTAACATGGTTTTTACTACTACTGTTAATCCTATATCCGTTTTACTTGCTTTTTTTATTAAATGAAAAACACTTTAATAAAGGATTTCATTTGCTTCGTTTCCATACAGGATTATTAATGTATTTAGGTGGTGTTTTTATTGCCATTGAAAACAAACATTACATAAAAAAAAATCAAACCTATGTTATTACACCTAACCATTCATCCTATTTAGATATTTTGGTTTTGTACCAGGTTTTTTCTCGCTATTTTGTGTTTATGGGGAAAAAAGAATTGGCTCATGTTCCTGTTTTTAACATTTTTTTTAAAAAAATGAATGTTACCGTAGATAGAAAAAGCGCTCAATCGGGCAAAAGAGCTATTGAAAGATGTGCTAGTGAACTTGATAAAGGACATAGTGTTGTTCTTTTTCCTGAAGGAACCATCCCTAAAGATGTGCCAAATTTATTAAGATTTAAAAGTGGAGCTTTTAAATTAGCCATTGAGAAACAGTTGCCAGTAATCCCTATTACTTTTTTAACGAATTACAAACGGTTAGAGATGAAAGGATTATTTACTGGGAAAGCTGGGCCAGGATTAGTTAAAGTTATTATCAATGAGCCAATTCCCACTATTGGAATGACAGAAGAAGATTTATTACCTTTGCAAGAAAAGGTGTTTAACATCATTAACGAGCAAGTACAAAATTATGTCAATAGATAATAATACCGTTGATAAAATAGCTGAGTTAGCTAAATTAGAGTTTGATGCTTCTGCCAAAGAAGAAATAAAATCAGACCTAAATAAAATGTTAGCTTTTATAGATAAATTGAGTGAGCTTGATACAGAAAATGTTGTGCCATTAATTTATATGCTAGATGAAGAACAAGCGCTTCGTGAAGATGAGGTAAAAGGACATGTTTCTCAACAAGAAGCTCTAAAAAATGCTCCAGACAAAGATTCTGATTACATTAAAGTTCCGAAGGTAATTAAGCAATAGTTTTATAAAATTGTTCAGCAGCTAATTGTTCTGCTTTCTTTTTAGTATAAGCAGTTCCTATGCCTTTAACAATATTCTCTATTATTAATTCTGCGGTATAAAGTTTTTCGTTTTTATCATCCTTTTCAGAAATAACAAAATCAAATAGCACTTTTTCTTTCTGACACCATTCTATGGCTCTGCTTTTAAAATCAGTTTCGGTACTAATTACCTCTTCAATATCAATGTGTGATTGTAATAATTTTTGCTCTACAAATTGCTGCGCAAAAACATATCCTTTATCTAAATATACTGCTCCAATTAACGCTTCTAAGGCATCACCATAAACTGTTTTAGACTCTTTGTCTAAATTAGATTGTATTAACTCGTTTAAGCCAAGTTTAGCACCTAAATTATTTAAGTTTTGTCGGCTTACTAATCGTGAACGAAGTTGTGTTAAATAACCTTCATCTTTTAAAGGAAATTTTGAAAAAAGGTAATGTGATATGATGGAATCTAGAATAGCATCACCTAAAAACTCAAGTCGTTCGTTACTTTCAAACGACTTGAGTTCATTATCTTTTATTGCTGATTTATGTAAAAATGCTTGGTAATAAAAAGAAGTTTGATTAGGATAAAATCCTAATATTCGCTCTAATTTTAAAGCGAAAGCACTCTTTTTTTTAAAGACCCTTTTTAAAAAAGACAATTAGCCTTCAAATTTTTTAAAGATAACTGATGCATTATGACCTCCAAAACCAAAAGTATTACTCAATGCCGCTCTTACTTCTCGTTTCTGAGCTTTATTAAATGTAAAGTTTAATTTAGGATCAAACGCTTCATCATCTGTAAAGTGATTAATAGTTGGAGGAATAATGTTTTCTTTAACAGCCATTAATGTCGCCATTGCTTCTAAAGCTCCAGCAGCACCTAATAAATGTCCTGTCATAGATTTTGTTGAACTTATGTTTAAGTTATAAGCATGTTCTCCAAAAACAGTTAAAATTGCTTGACTTTCCGCTATATCTCCTAAAGGAGTAGATGTTCCATGTACATTAATGTAATCAATATCAGAAGCTGATAATCCTGCATCAGCCAACGCATTTTTCATCACATTACTTGCACCTAATCCTTCTGGATGAGGTGCTGTCATATGGTGAGCATCAGCAGACATTCCGCCACCAACTATTTCGGCATAAATGTTTGCTCCACGAGCCATAGCATGCTCGTATTCTTCTAAAATAATAGAAACACCACCTTCTCCCATTACAAAACCATCTCTATCTTTATCAAAAGGACGAGAAGCTGTTTCTGGAGAATCATTTCTTGTAGATAATGCGTGCATTCCATTAAACCCACCCATACCTGCTTCATAAATTGCTGCTTCAGAACCACCAGATACAAAAACATCAGCTTTACCTAAACGAATGTAGTTAAACGCATCAATTAATGCATTTGTTGATGATGCACAAGCTGCAACAGTTGTAAAGTTCGGACCTCTAAATCCAAATTCCATAGAAATTAATCCAGAAGCAATATCTGCAATCATTTTAGGTATAAAAAATGGATTAAAACGTGGAGTACCATCACCTCTCACAAAGTTTTCAACTTCTTCTTGAAAGGTTTTAATACCACCAATACCGGAACCCCAAATAACACCAACTCTGTCTTTATCAACAGTTTCTATGTTTAATTTAGAGTCTGCAACAGCTTCTTTTGCTGCAATTAATGCAAATTGAGTATAAGGGTCTATTTTTCTACCCTCTTTTCTGTCAAAATAATCTTCGATGTTATAATCTTTAACCTCACAAGCAAATTGTGTTTTAAATTTTGATGCATCAAATCTTGTAATTGGTGCGCAACCACTAACTCCAGCTTTTAAGTTTTCCCATGTTTCAGGAAAAGTTTTTCCTACAGGTGTAATTGCACCTAAACCAGTTACTACAACTCTCTTTAACTCCATAAAAGATTAATTAAAATTTATTATTGTAAATGGAAATAGCCTTGAACTGAAATTCAAAGCTATTTCAATTAATCTATAAAAACGCGTATTATTTTGCGTTATCTGTAATGTATTTTACAGCATCTCCTACTGTAGCAATCTTTTCTGCTTGATCATCAGGAATTGCAATATTGAATTCTTTTTCGAATTCCATAATTAATTCAACTGTGTCTAATGAATCTGCTCCTAAATCGTTAGTAAAGCTTGCTTCCATAGTTACTTCGCCTTCGTCAACTCCTAATTTGTCAACGATTATTGCTTTTACACTTGCTGTGATATCTGACATGATAAAATATTTTATTAGTTTATAAGGTGCAAAGAAAATTATTTATCTCTACATAATCAAATTATTTTCAATTATTCGTAACGAACAAGTACATCTTTTATTGATTTTCTTGTTATATCGGGCACTTTTGCGTCTTTTGCAGCGTAACCAACTGGGATTAATAAAAATGGGCGCTCATTTTCAGGCCTATTTAATACTTTGGTTAAAAAATTCATGGGGCTTGGCGTGTGGGTTAATGATGCTAAACCTGCATTATGAATAGCTGCAATTAACATCCCACAAGCTATACCAACAGATTCATTTACATAGTAATTATTTCTTTTTTCTCCATTAATAGTTTCATGAGCACGTTTAAATACCACAATGATGTAAGGAGCAATTTCTATAAATGGTTTTTCCCAGTTGGTACCAAAAGGTTCTAAATCTTCTAACCAACGCTCACTCATTCGCCCAGCATAGTTTTCTTTTTCTTCTTCTTCGGCAGCAGCTCTTATTTTTGTTTTTAATTCAGGGTTAGAAACTACACAGAAAGTCCATGGTTGCTTGTGCGCACCAGATGGAGCTGTTGATGCTGTTTTAATAATATTTTCTATTACTTTAATGTCAACTGGTTTATCAGAAAACTCACGAATAGTTCTTCTTGCATTCAAGTGATGAAAAAAATCTTCACTTGCTTTTAGTTGTTCATCAGCTGTTAACTCTTTTTGTTTAAAAGGAATAAAATTGTCTGTCATCTTAATTATTTTTACGTGTTCAAGATAATAAAAACTATGACACGAATTGCCATTTTTGCTTCAGGAAGCGGTTCAAATGCCGAAAATATTGCTAACTACTTCAAGAACAACCTAAAAGTTGATGTTTGTTTATTTTTAACAAATAATGCCAATGCATTTGTTTTAGAAAGAGCTAAAAAATTGGGAATAAAATCATTTGTTTTTAATAAAGAACAATTTTTAAAAACAGACGAAATAGTGCATTTTTTAGTCAAAAACGACATTAATTTGATTATTTTGGCTGGTTTTTTGCTAAAAATACCCGAAAATTTAATAAAAACATTTACTGGTAAAATTATAAATATACACCCTGCATTGTTGCCAAAATTTGGCGGTAAAGGAATGTATGGAGACAATGTGCATAAAGCAGTTGTAGAAGCCAAAGAAACCGAAAGTGGAATTACCATACACTATGTGAATGAAAATTATGATGAGGGTAAAATTATTTTTCAATCAAAATGTGATGTTTTACCAACTGATACCTATAAGGATGTTGCTGCAAAAATTCATCTCTTAGAATATGAGCATTTTCCAAAGGTGATAGAAAAGATTATAATATGAAAGGGGTTATTGAAACAGATAAATTTATTTTAAGAAATCTTGAACCCAAAGATGCTCAGGGTATGTTTGAATTAGATTCGGATCCAGAGGTTTTGAGATATTTAGGAAATAATCCTTTAATCTCTGTTGATCAATCAAAAAAAATCATTGAAAATGTGCTAAAACAATACGAGAAAAATGGGATAGGAAGATGGGCTATTATTGATAAAGAAACTTCTGAATTTATTGGTTGGTCGGGTTTAAAATATGAAGAAAAAGTAAGAGCGTTTGGCTATTATGATTTAGGTTATCGACTTAAAAAGAAGTTTTGGAGAAAAGGAATTGCGACAGAAACAGCATTAATTTCTTTAGATTATGGATTTAACCAATTAAAATTAGATAAAATTTCTGCAACAGCACATATAGAAAATATTGGGTCTAATAAGGTTTTGCAAAGAGTAGGATTAAGTTTTGTTGAAACCATTAAAATAGATAGTGAACCATGTAATTGGTATAGTATTGTTAAAGAAGAATGGGTAAAAAAGTAATAAGATTTGTGATCATATAGTTAACTTAGGTTAAAGTCTGGCAATCTCCTCACTAAAATCTATAAAAGGACAATCTGTTTGGATATTAATTAAAGTTTCTTTTAACGCTTTTGTAAATTTTTCGTGTGCTTCGCTTTTAGGGTTAAATGGGCGATGACTGACAGACTGAATAAGTTTTAAAATAGCTTCATTAAGTAAGATTGTCTCTTCATCGAAATAAGTAGCGCTAAATTTTTTCCAAACATAATTTATAGCTAAATCAGTTGGGTGAACTAAATCATCCTTAAAAAAACGATAATCACGTAACTCGTCAATTACAATTTCATAAGCAGGAAAGTAATTGCAGTTTTTAAATTGTTGGGTTAGTTGGTTAATTGCTAAATGCAAAGTTGCTTTACTTAAATTGTTTGCATGTAAGCCATCTTTACTGTGTCTTACCGGGCTAATTGTAAAAATGATGTTGAAGTGTTTGAGTTGTTCTAATATTGGGCGATAAGCGTTAGTTATTTCATCTATACTTAACAAACGTTTGGTAAAATTGGCAGCTGGTATTTTATGACAATTTGCAACAATTTTTTTGGTTTCATTAAACTCATAAACCCAAGCAGTTCCTATGGTTATAATTAATGTTTGTGAGTTATTAAAATGCGCTATTTCTTTTTTTAAAGCACTATTTTCTTGTTGAACGATGGATTCTATATCAACATCATAACTTGAAAACTGATTGTTAAAATTTACAATTTTTTGATTTTGATAATTGTAAAAATCATTAGCTATATAAAGTTCTTGATTAATTAATCTGCCAAGATTGTTTGCAATAGAAATTGGGTTAAAAACAGTTCCAAAAGAGGTGGAATTTATTTTAAACTTGTGAGTATTAAGCTTCTCTCCAATATGTTGAGAAAAACAAGACCCGATTAAAGTAATAGGTTGCTCGTGGCCTAACTTAAAATTGCTTTCAGGTATTTCTGTTGTGAGCGTAAACTTCATATGTTTACTTTCTAAATATCCAATATTCAGGGTTTAATTTGGTCATTCCTTTCCAAATTTCTATATGTACCTGTGTTTTACTTTTACCAGATTCGTTAACCAATAAGCCGAGCTCTTGTTTGGTGCTAATTTTATCGCCTTTTTTCACAAAAACATCGTTCATGTATGAATAGACACTTAAATATTCACCGTGTCTAATCATTACTACTTTTCCTTCACCAGGAATAATGGCAACAGAACTTACTTCACCCTCAAATATTGCTCTAGCTTTTGCTCCTTGTGTGGTACTTATATCAATACCATTGTTGTTTAAAACGATTCCTTCAAGAACTGGGTGAGGATGTTGTCCGAATTTAGCAGTGATAACACCTTCAATAACTGGCCAAGGTAACTGACCTTTATTAGAAGCGAATGAATTAGAAAGTTTCAATGCTTCAGGAGTCATCGGAAAGCCTTTAGAAGTGGTAGTAGTTCCAGCTTTTTTAGCTTCTTCTCGAGCTTTTCTAATCTCTTCTTCTATAATTCGTTGTATCGCTTTTTGTAATTTACGAGCAGCCTCTTCATTTTGCTGTAATTTCTTTTTAAGCTCTTGTTCTTGTCCTTGTAATTTGTTTACAATGTTTTCTTGTTCACTTTTTTCAACTGCTAACTTTTGTTTTTCTTGTTCTTCTAAAGAAACTAAAACAGATTTTTCTTGTTTAATTTTATGAAGCTCTGCAATTTTTTGTTGCAATGTTTCTTGAGTACTAATAATTTCTTTTGCTTGAGATTTTCTATACTCAGTATATTGTTGAATATATTTTAAACGTTTATAAGCTTGGTTAAAATCTTTAGAAGCAAAAACAAACATCATTTTATCATAGGAGCTTCGGTGTTTAAAGGCGTAATAAATAATTTTAGCATACTCTCCTTTTAAACGAACTAATTCTGCTTCTAATATTTTTATAGCATTTTCATTATCAACAACTTCTTTATTGATAAATTTCATTTCAGAGTTTATAGCAGTAATTAAATCTGCACGAGCATTAATTTTACTTTTAAGTTTTAATAATTCGTCTAGCGAAAGTCCTTTTGTTTTTTGAGTTTCGTTAAGAAGCTTGTTGGTAAGTGCTATTTCTTGTTGGAGCTTTTTCTTTTTTTGTTCCAACTCATTTTTAGTTTGAGCGTTTGTAGTGAACACTAAACAAAATAATACCAATAGGCATGTAATATGTGCTATAAGTTTATTGCTTAATTTCAACATACTTATCTGGAATATTAAAAGGGAAAGTTAATGAATTGGTCATTGAAATTTTATTATAACTAATATCAATTACAACACTTTTTTTTGAGGTGAGTATAAAATGAAGGTTATAGGGAGCTGTTTGTTCATTTTCTACTATTTTGTAGTTAGCGTATGTTCCTGAAAGAGAATTATCACTATGAGGTGATGATAAAAGTAATTCATTTATTTTAAAAGTTTGTGGACTTAACCATAAGGCTTGTACTTGTTCTTTAATTTTGTCTTTGTCTTTTTTAATGTCTTTTCTCACTTTTCTCTTTTTTTCCGTACTAACAAAATAAAGATCTTTTTCTCTATCTACTGAAGAATGAACTTTGTCATTCATTTCAAAATCCAAACTATTACCAATTAATAGCGCTTCTATCATTTGATAATCTAAATCAGCACCAAATAATTTGTTGATGTAATCAAAATCACCTAAAAAATACTCGGAACTTGCTCTGTTAATCAACATAACACTGTCTTGAGTTATTAAAACTCTTGCCATTTCTATTCCCAATAATGGGGTTACAGAAATCCATATTGCACTGTCTTTTTGTATTCTAAGGTGCGTTTTAAAAGATGTTTTTTTGCCATCATCAAAAGTTACGGAAGCTTTGGCAGAAATTGCTTCAAATTCAAATTCATTATCTAGTAATTTTTGAATTAAGAATTTAGTTGGCCGAGGTTTTATTTTAATTTTAACGTTCTCTTTTTCGTGTAATTTACATGAAAAACAAAAGCTCCCTAAAACGAAGAGAGAAACCCAATATAATAGCTTTATCTTATTCATAAAGTTTTTTATCGGCTATTTTTTTATCTAAAAATTCTGAAGTTTCCCCACTAATCCCGATTGATTTTGCTTTATTCCAAAACTCTAAAGCTTTGGTTAAGTCTTTTAGTTGAGCATAGGTGTCACCTAAATGTTCTAAAATTACTGCGTTTTTATCACCCCCTAATTTTACAGCTTTTTCTAACCAATCTTTAGCTTGTATATACTTTCCTTGTTTATACAAAATCCAAGCATAAGTATCTTGGTAATTAAATTGGTCTGGTTCAATTTCATTACATAAAGCAGATAGTTCTTCTGCTCTTTCCAATTTTTCTTCTCGTAATGAAAGGTAATAGCTATAATTATTTAAAACATAAATATTTTTAGGCTCTATTTTTAATGCTTTTTCGTAAGCGTCATCAGATTTTTGATGTTGTTTACTAGCATTATAAGCATCACCTAAATTAGCATAAAACTGAGCCAATAAAGGAGGGTTTTCAGAGGCATAATCTTTACCAATATCTAGATATTCTATTGCTTCTGTATAGTTTTTGTTTTGCAAACTAATGGCACCATAAAAAAAATAAAAAATAGGCTGATTTGGGAACAATTCTAAAGCCGCTTTACTATCTCTTAAAAGAGACACATTATCTTGTAATTCAGATTCGATTAACACTAATTGACTCCAAATAGCAAACTTTGAATTATCATATTCAATGGCTTTTAAAAAATTGTCTCTTGCTCCTTCTAACTTTTTATCTCGGTAAAGAAAATCCGCATAAATAGTGTAAGCTTTTGCTTCTTCGGGATGTGTTTTTATTAATATTTTATTTAGCTCAAAAGCTTCTTTTTTAAGAGTATTGTCAGATTCTGTTGCTCCGTAATAAGAAATTAATATTTGAACCTTCGTATCAATGTCTAAATCTTCGCTCGAAAAGGCTTTTTTCAAGGATTCTGAAGCTTTTTCATTTTCTTTTTTCTTTTTATAATAATCATGTAATGATAAATGAGCATAAGGATTTTCTGGGTCTTTCTTTAAAATTTGCTCATAAATTTCAAATGCTTTTTCAAGCATTTCATTTGCAACATAAAGGTCTGCCAATATACCTTGATACCTAACTTCATCAGGGTAAGCTTTTATTAAATTTTTAATCTCTTCGGCTGCTTTATCAATATCGCCTAGTTTAACATATATTTTTTCTTTTTGAACGGATATTTCCTCTGAAACACCCATTTGTTGTTCAATTACATTAAAACTAGCAATAGACTCTTTATACTTACCTGAGTACAACTGCATACCAGCTAAGTCAAAATATAAATCAATATTATCTGGATGTAGGTCTATTAGTTTTTGATACTCTTTGATAGCAGCATCAAAATTACCTACTTTTTGTAAAGATTGAGCATATAAAACACGGTACCAATAATTTTTAGGGTCTAATTTTACCGCTTTTTCTGCATATTCTAAAGCAAGTTTTGCTTCATTAGAACCTTCAAAAAGATTAGCTAACTCATAATAAGGAGCAGGTTCATTAGGGGCAATTTGAGAACATTGAACAAAAAGTGTAGCTGCAGCTTGGAAGTTTCCTAAAATTCTCTCCTTACTTCCGTTATGGAATAAAAAATTAAATTTTATTTGTTCTTCCTCAGGTAAATCAGAAAGGTTTTTATTGCTGCTTTTAGCTTTGGAAATAGGTTTCGATTTACTAGTTTCTTTACTAGGAGAACAAGCTACCAAAAGAGACAGGAATAAAAACAATATGGGTATTTTATAATTTTTCAACTTAGTTTATTTCGTTATAATCACCGATACTTAATTCTTGTGAGTTATTATTGATAGTAACAAAATTACCAATCATTGAGTTGGCTAATTTTGAATTTTTAATGGTTGTATTGGTTTGAATAATTGTATTTGAAATTGTTGAATTTTCAATTATTGTATTATCTCCAATAGATACATGGGGCCCAACGATTGAGTTATTTAAAACTACATTTTTTCCTATAAAACAAGGGGCAATTATTTTTGAGCTTTCATTTTTTATAGAAGGATCAACAATATTCTCATTTTTAATAAACTCTAAAACTCGTTGATTCGTATAAACAGTAGCTTTATAATTACCACAATCCAACCATTCATTTACTTTTCCAGGAACAAATTTTGTTCCTTTTTGCTTCATATTTTCTAAAGCGTTAGTTAGTTGATACTCTCCTTTTTCGGTAATATTATTGTCTATTAAATATTGTAATTCATCTTTTAAATAAGCACCATCTTTAAAATAATAAATACCAATAATTGCTAAATCAGACACAAATTCTTTTGGTTTTTCTACAAAATCAGTAATTACATTTTCGGTATTTAATTTAACCACACCAAAAGCGCTTGGGTCGTCAATTTGGTTTACCCAAATAATACCATCAGCTGTACTATCTAGTGTAAAATCTGCTCTAAATAAAGTGTCAGCAAAAGCAACAACAACATTTCCTTGTAAGCTATCCTTTGCACACAAGATAGCATGAGCAGTACCTAACGCTTCTTCTTGATGGTAAATGCTTCCTTTTGCACCTAAACTTTCTGCAATTGCAACTAAATCTTTTTCTACTTGTGTTCCGAAATCACCAATAATAAAGGCGATTTCATCTACTTTTTCGCCACAAACTTTGGTAATGTCTTCTACTAATCTTTGAACTATTGGCTTTCCTGCAATAGGAACTAAAGGCTTAGGGACTGTTAATGTATGAGGTCTTAAACGCGAACCTCTTCCTGCCATCGGTACTATTATTTTCATCCTTTAATGTGCTAATTTTTAATTCGTAGATGTGTTAATTATTAAATTTCACACTTACTCATTGATTAATTATTTTTTTCCTGTACTACCAAACCCACCAACTCCTCTTTCAGTATCAGAAAGTTCTTCAACTAAATTCCATTCTGCTTGTTCATGTTTAGCGATTACCATTTGGGCTACTCTTTCACCATTTTCAATGGTAAAATTTTCGTTAGATAAATTTACCAAAATTACGCCTATTTCTCCTCTATAATCGGCATCAATAGTTCCTGGAGTATTTAATACTGTTATTCCATTTTTATACGCTAATCCACTTCTTGGACGAACCTGAGCTTCATAACCAATCGGTAATTCAATAAATAAACCTGTTTTTACTAAGGCTCTTTCTAAAGGCTTTAGCATTATAGGTTCTGATATGTTTGCTCTTAAATCTACTCCTGCAGCTGCTTCTGTGCCATAATGTGGTAAAGGGTGATTAGATTTATTTACGATTTTTATTTCCATCTTAAATTTATTGAAACGACTAAATTACCACTTTTTTTGGTCTTTCTAAGAAGTATATTATTCCTAAAAAAGTTAATAGAATTAAGCTATGAAAAGAGTATTTAGTAGCGATAGATTCTAGGTTTAAATAGGTGCTGCCAAAATAGAAAGCAAAAGCCAAACCTAAGTATAGGAAGATTTTTGGCAAATCGTATTTTATGGGGTAATGCTTTCTGCTTAATATAAACGATAATAACATCATTGAGCTATAGCATATTAGTGTTGCCCAAGCTGAGCCAACATAGCCATAAATAGGGATCCAAATAAAGTTTAAAACAACAGTAATTACTGCTCCAAAAATTCCAATATAAGCCCCAAACTTTGTTTTACCGCTTAATTTATACCAAATTGATTGATTGTAGTAAATACCTAAAGAGATGTTGGCAAATAATAAAATAGGCACAACAGTTAAACCTTCCCAAAAGGCTTCGTTAGGAATAAAATATTTGACCACATCAATAAATAACATCACCCCTAAAAATATGGCCGCACAAACAATAACAAAATAGGTCATTACTTTCGAATATGTTTGTTTTGCATTTTTTTCTTTTTCTTGACTAAAAAAGAATGGTTCTGCAGCATATCTAAATGCTTGAATAAAAAGCGTGATGATAATAGAAAGTTTATAACAAGCCCCATATATTCCTATTTGAGATCTTGTTTCAGTTTCTCCTAAAATATCAAATAACATTCTATTTAACATTATTTTATCAATGGTTTCATTAACAATTCCAGCTAAGCCAAAAATCAATAAAGGCAGGGCGTAAATAAACATTTTTTTAAGTAAAGAAAGCTCAAAACCAAACTTTGCTTTAAGCATATCTGGCAATAACAATACAAACTTAATAACACTTGCAATTAGGTTAGCAATAAAGACATATCCAACGCCAATTTCAGGGTTATAAAATGTTTCAATTAACCAATTGGTTTCTCCAGCATGGTATTTTGGAAGACAATATGCTAAAAAGAAAAGGTTAAGGCCAATATTAACACCAATGTTTGCAAAATTGATAACAGCAAATTTTAATGGTCTATTATCAGCTCTAAGTTTTGCCATTGGGATGGATGAAATAGCATCTAATCCAACTATGATAGCAAACCAAGTAACAAATTCAGGGTTGTTAGGATATTTTAACCATTTTGCAATAGGTTGGTCGAATAAAAATGCAAAAGCAATAAATAGAAAAGAGGTAGTAAATAATGAGTAGATAATTGTTGAATAAACTTTTTTAGGGTTATGCTCTTCCAGTGTAGAATAACGAAAGAAAGCTGTTTCCATTCCATAAGTAAGAAAAACGACTAAAAATGCCACATAAGAATACATTTCAGTTATTATTCCGTACTGATCTGTAGTAAAGTGTGCTACTCCTAAATAAACAGGAACTAAAAACCAATTCAATAACCTGCCCACAATACTAGTAAGCCCATAAATGGCTGTTTGTCCTGCTAATTTTTTTAATGGATTCGACAAATTGTATTAATTATTTTCCAGGGAAATCTGCTTTTCTTTTTTCAATAAAAGCAGTAGTTCCTTCTTTAAAATCTTCTGTTCCAAAACATTTTCCAAACTCTTCAATTTCGGTGTTAAAACCATTAACACCATCGGTATAACCAGCGTTAATTGCTTTTATTGCACTAGCAATTGCCACAGTTGAATTTTTAACAATCTTTAACGCTATTTTTTTACATTCATTCAGCAAATCTTCTTGTGGGGTAACATGATTTACTAATCCATAACTTAAAGCTTCTTCAGCAGAAATCATTTTGGCAGACATTATCATTTCCATCGCCCTACCTTTACCTACTAATTGTGCTAAACGTTGTGTTCCTCCATAACCAGGAATAACTCCCAAGGTAACTTCTGGCAACCCTAATTTTGCATTATTAGAGGCTAATCTAAAATGACAGCTCATGGCTAATTCTAATCCACCACCTAATGCAAAACCGTTAACAGCGCCAATTACTGGGGTAGTTAAATTTTGCACTACATTAAATAATATTTCATGGCCTTTAGCAGCTAATTCTTTTCCTTGAGCAATGCTAAATTGATAAAACTCTTTAATATCGGCTCCAGCTACAAATGCTTTTTCACCACTTCCAGTTATAATGATTGCTTTTACGGTGTTGTCTGCTTCTAGGTTTTTAAAAGCACTGCTTAATTCAGTAATGGTTTCAGAATTTAAAGCGTTTAATTGATTTGGGCGATTAATAGTTAAAACCGCTATGTTCTCTTCTTTTTCGATTAAAATATTGTTGTAATTCATTCGTCTAATTTTTGTTACAACAAATATAAATTAATGAAGCTTGAAAGAAGGCTTAATGATGATTAGTTCTAAACACTTAAAGTGTTGAAAACCTTTTGCTAAATGTCAGCTCTTAATGTGAAAATAAAATTTCTTCCTGAACCACTAACTCCTGAAGAAAATGGGCGATAATGAACATCTAACATGTTTTCTAATGCAGCTTGTATTGCGTATGATTTACCAATTTTCATTTCTGCTCTTATGTTAAACGTGTACCAAGCAGGAGTTCCGCTTTTAGTTGCTTGATCTTCATTGTCCTCACCAAAAGGAGAATAGTCAGCAATCCATTTCCATCCTTGATATTTTGCATAAACAGCAACAGTTAAAGGATCTGAATTGACAATTAAATCAGTTCTGCCAAAAAAAGGAGGGATATGAGCCAAAGGAACACCTAGTGTAGTATTTTCTCCAACGGTATAGCTAAGAGAACTTTTTACTGTAAATTCTTTGTTTAATTTTGCTAAAATACTTGCGGATGTTCCATAAACAATGGCTTGTTCAGCATTAACATTGGTTTGTATCCTTAATGTCTCGCCATCATACACTAATGAATCGCTACCATTTAAAGAATAAAAGTCTCTAACAATTGCATTTTTAAGTATAGTATAATAACCTACAATATTTACAATTAAATCTTTATTGTCTCCAAAGGTCTTGGTTATTCCCAGTTCTCCATTATAAGCGTACTCTGGTTTTACAATATTGTTAGGAACCATTACATAATCATCCTTTGTAAAAACTTTTCCAACATCATCGACATTAGGACTTCTAAATCCAGTTGAAATTGATGTTTGAACTTTAAATTTATCATTTGGATGGTAAGAAATTCCAGCATTACCAGTAACTGAATTATTGTTATTGTTAATTTCACTAAAAGGTAAATTAACAAAAGTAGTATCTGCAAAATTTGCATTTAATGATGCTATACTATATCTCATACCAAGACTGTATGTCGCTTTTTCTGTAAAATTATTTTTAAAAGTAATGTATACCCCTCCATTACTTAACGTACTTCCATTATCAGGATATCGAGTTGATGCATTAGTTTTTTCTGTAGTTACTATGTCTTCAGAAAAAGCACTTGATTTAACGATATTATGAATGGCCTCAATTCCATAATACCATTGAGATTTATTTTTGTTGTTTTTCACAAAATCAATGTTGATTCCAAAAACATTTACATCCTCTTCTCTTGTTGTTCTAACATCATTCCCAAATCTACGTTCTATACGATCTTCATCTATTTTTTGAAAATGAGTTAAAATATCTAGTTTATTAAACCATTCATTTTCGGTTATAATTTGAGCATTTAAAGAAGTTAAAAGTCTGTTTTGAGGGCCATAATACCATTCTGCCCATTTTAAATCTCCATTACTTTTTAAATCAGAAAGTTGATCATACCTTGGAACATCAGAAGATGTGGAGTATTGTGTGTTTAATATCAATAGAAATTTATCAGAAATTTTAAAACTTATTTTTTCTAAAATATCTGTTTGGCTATAACCAGTTCCTACTTGTTCGTAAAGGTTACTTTTTCTAGTTGTTGTGTCTTTGTTATTTATTCTGTCAGCATAATACTTTACAATTCCAAAATCAGGGTAATCTTTATCAGAAACTTGTCCCATGGTTAGGTTGCCAAATTCACTAAAAGTAACACTAGTTACTGCAGCAATTTTTTTGAAGCCTAAATTAAAATCAAAATGAAATGTTTTTTCTTGATTGGCAGTTGAATATCTAGCGTAAGTATTAGCACTATGATTGTTTAACGTGTCATTTACATTTTTAAATTTTGGAGTTTTTGTTTGATAATGCACAACTCCTCCAATAGCATCACTACCATACACTACAGAGTTCGAACCATAAATGATTTCTGTATTTTCTATAATCGCATTATCAATAGTAATCGCATTTTGTAAGTGTCCACTTCGATAAATAGCATTATTCATCCTCACTCCATCAACAACTAATAATACACGATTTGCCTCAAATCCTCTAATAATTGGACTACCACCTCCCATTTGGCTTTTTTGTATAAAAACGCCACCACTTAATTCTAACAATTCTGCAGCAGTTTGTGGATTGTTAAATTGTATCGTTTTAGCGTCTATTTTATCTATAGTAGCAGTTACTTCCAATGCTTTTTCTTTGTCTTGTTCAGCAACAATAAGAAATGGTTCAATATTAATAGCTTCCTCTGTAAGATAAATGTTGTTAGCAATATTTATTTTTTGGATGGTAAATGTGGTATAGTTGGGGTGAGAAAAAATTAAGGTATCTTTTTTTGAAAAATCAGAAAGGTTTACAACACCATTTGAATCTGAAACTGCTGAAATGGTTTGTGTATAATTATAAATAAATACTTGTTCAACAGGTGTTTTTTTTTCTTTATTTAAAATTGTAATATTTTGAGAAACAACATTTTGAGAAAAAATCAAGACTAATAACAAGCAGCTTGATGTATAAAAATATTTCAAAGCAATTTTTAATACCATTAGTTTAAAATTTCTTCTAAAACCGCTAAAGATTTTAGATTGTCGAAATTACTTAAATGTAAGCTATAATAATCTAAGAGTAATGTTAAAAGTTTTTTTCGGTCGGTATGGCTTAATGAAAGGTTGTTATCATTAAAGTTGGCATTTAATATGTTTATTAATTGGTTACTTGTTGGGCTTGCAACATGTGCTTGATGTGGTGGTTTGATTGGCAAAAACATTCCTTCTTGTAAATCAAAGTAAATGTTTTCGGTTTGTATATTTTTATTTTGAGGACTGATACCTAAAAAATATGTTAGTTGAGCCATAAAGATTAAATGAAAGTTAACGTAATTATTTTCTTTTAAGTCCAAGACTTGTAGTGTGTTATACAAAAACTCAAATAGCGGTATATTAGGCTCTTCTTCTTTAATAGACTTATAGAGTATTTCAGCAATAAAAAAAGCGATAGAAGTTTTTGCTATTTCAAAAGGGATACTTGTATAAGGTACCGCAAGTTGAATGTTTTTAACCTGTTGTAATCCTTTTTTTTCTTTATGGTTGGCATTAATTTCTAACAAGGAAAGCGGTTGAAGATAAACAGCTTTGTTTTTTGTTTTAGCACTTCTTACTCCGTTTAGAATATAAGATTGTAAGCCAAATTTTTCAGTATAAATTTTTGCGATAACACTTTTTTCAGAATACTTAAAGTGATGCAGAACAATCCCCTTTGTAGTGGTTAGCATTAGTGTAGAAATAGAATTTTAGCGGCAGCTTTTTTATCTCCCTCAGGGCTTCCATTAAAAATCATATATACTCCTGTTTGAACTTTATTACCATTAAAATCTTTTCCATCCCATACAGCTTGGCCACCTAAAGAAGTAGTTTGATAAACAATGTTTCCACTAATATCAGTAATTCTAACATCAGTATCTTTAACTAAGCCTCTTATGGCAATTGTTCCTGTAAAGTCAGGTTTAACAGGATTTGGGTAAACAAAAATGTTGTTAAAATCATCATCTGCATCAGTTGCAGTTCCTTTGTAAGAAATTAAGCCTTTATCGGTCCCAAAATAAACTTCTCCATTTTTAGGGTCTATTACTATGTCTAATATATTATTTGAGAAAATGGGGCTATTTTTTGTTGTAAAATGTTCAATTTGTTCAGATCCATCTTCACTCATTAAATAAACACCTGAATTTTTAGTGCCTAACCATTTTCTATTAGCACCATCAACGGCAATAGCAGAAACTGTTTCTGTTTCTAATAAAATTTGCGTTTGCCCATCTTGCTGAATTAAAATTTGTTCAGCTGTTATATTCTCATCAAAAACTTGAGATGGATTATAAAAAACACTAACCCCCTCATCAGTACCTACCCATATTTCGCCATCCAAATCTTGAATGATACATTCTATTTCTGTTCCTGGAATATTTCTATTTAAAATACTTCTATCGTCACTTTTATTAGCAGGGGTATTATTGTCATCAAAAATAATCAGTTTGTCTTGTTCAGAAGAAACAATCCATTTGTAATTGTTGTTGTCAATTAATAAATCGGGAAAAGGCTCGATAGCTGATGTTAATCCAGGGAAAGAATAGCTGTACCAAGTATTATCAGCCATTTTTACAGAAAGGATATTGTTTGTAAAAGAGTTTGCAATCCACAAGTTATTATTATCATCAAATTTTATTGCAGAAACATTGGTTGTTCCAAAAAAGGTGCTATCTAAAGCACTGTTTTGCGCATCATTTATAGAGGTAATAACATCATTGTTATACTCATATAATCCACTACTATATGAGCCTATGTAAACATTAGATGAGTTGTTTGGATTAATAGCGACACTAACCATATCTAATGCGTTGTTTCCAGCTCTATTTTTTATATTACTACCTATGTTTGTCCATTCATTAGGAGTTTTATGATTTACTAAATTTTTATCTAAAAATATTCCATAACCACCCGAAACCATCCAAAGTTGATTGTCAGAAAAATCAAGGCGGAAAGAATTTGAACTGTTTGGGCTATTTGGAGTGATAATTTCATTGTTGAAATTTCCTTTAGATTTAATTAATCCATGATTTTGTTCTGCAATCCATATATTACCTTCTTCATCAAGCACATTCCCTTTGGTATTTATTCCGAACCATCCATTTACAGTATATATAGCATCAACTAAATTTAATGAAACATCGTAAATGTCTATTTTATTAGATTGATTAATTGTTAAATAGTTTGATGTTATTATAATCTCATTAATATTTAATCCATTAGATGAAAATTTTTGCCAAATACCATTATTTTTATAATAAAGAGTGTCTGATTGCCACGCACTAGAGTCGAAACTTACAAATAATTGGTTGTTAAAGTATGCAATGCTATTATAGGATAAATTACCTAGCTCAGGTATAGCAGCCCAATAATTAAAATCAGCTAAATTTGCGCTATTTTTATCGGCAAACATTACCCCATAATTAGTGGCAGCGTAAATATTTGTATCGTCAATAACTACGGAGTTGGTTTTTACATAATTTCCGAGAGTACCTATTAAATAAGTATCAACTATTTCTGATTTATCTGTATCTAATAGAACAATCCCAAAACCAGTTGATAAATAAGCTAAATTTCCTTTAATATAGATATGATTGATTTTTTTATCCCCAATAATATTACTGTTTTTAATGAAGGGAATATTAGTAATGTTTTTATCTTTATCTATTAAATCAATATTTCCATTTGTATAGGCAATAATTACTTTTTTATTGTTTGGATTGTATTGAATTTTGTTTAAACCGATGTCTGACAATCCATTAACAAGGTTAAGTCTATTTACTGAGTTGTCTGTTTTATCAAAAGTAAAAACTGCCGAATTAGTTGCACAATACACTATATTGTTTCCATAAGTTACCGAAACAGCATCATTATAAGGAAGGTGATCTCTCCATTCTCCAATAGGAATTTCTTGAGAAAAACTAACATTAACAAATGTAAAGCAGACAAATAAGGATATGATGTAAG
This sequence comes from Vicingaceae bacterium, assembly GCA_037969435.1. GTDB lineage: Bacteria > Bacteroidota > Bacteroidia > Flavobacteriales_E > Vicingaceae. The sequence goes on along the minus strand of JBBKXK010000013.1, from coordinate 68,749 downwards.
TTGTTTTTTGCAACATGCTTAGTTAACTGATATTGTTAAAGATTATTGTACAAAAATATGATATATTTGTGAGATAATAATGGCTCCGTAGTTCAACTGGATAGAATGGCAGATTTCGGCTCTGTTGGTTGCAGGTTCGAATCCTGCCGGGGTCACTTTGAGTACCAAATTTTTCAGTTTTTTTGGATGACAATTATTTCTTCAATACTTTCTACCATTAAGACCAAAAAACCAGCACAATATTTTATTTTACTGTTAATAATTTGTGTGGGATATTACCCTATTACATTTTTAACTAATGGCATTGGGCATGATTTTTTAAATTGCTGGATGCCATGGAGATATTATATCTCATCGAGTATTGAGCAAGGTTTTTTCCCTTGGTGGAATCCTTTTCAGCAAATGGGATATCCAATTCATGCTGATTTGCAAGGGCCACTTTGGTATCCAGAAAACTTACTTTCTTCGTTTTTAGGAATTCAAAGTGTTTCTTACCTTTTAATTGTGCATCTATTTCACATTTGGTTGGGAGCAATTGCGATACTTGAGTTAAGTAAATTTTTTAAAGCGTCAATAAAAGCAAGCTTATTAGTTGCAATTATTTATGCTTTTTCTGGCTTTTATTTAGCGCATAGCATGCATCAGTTTTCCATTTATAGTGCTACTTGGATTCCATTTTTATTACTCTTTTGGCTTCAAATGTTAGAAACGGGCAAAATAAAATATGCTATTTATGGTGCATTCATTATGTTTTTAAATTTAACGGGAGGGAATCATACTTTCACAGTTATTTCTGTTTATCTATTCGCTTTATTGTGGTTGGGGTATTTTATTTATAGTTATAAGGATAAGTCTAAGCTTAAAGCAATAGTTGTAAACACTTCAGTATATATCGTGTTATGTATCCTTGTTGCTACTCTTACTATAGTTCTGTACGGACAAGTTTCGCCTTATTTGGACAGAATAAATGGACTTATTTATTCTCAAGCTTCTCTTCATCCATTTACAATCAATTCAATTTTAAGTTTTATAAATCCTGCAGCACCAATCAATGCGATAGAATTTTTTAAAACAGACCCAACAATGAGCAACGCATACTTTACCATTTTTGGAGTCACGCTTTTTATAGTTTCTTTTTTTCGAAAAAAATATTGGCTTGAAACATTTTTTCTTTGGTTTGGATTAGTTTGCTTGGTTATTTCTTTTGGTGATAATACACCTATTTATAAGGTTTGTTATAATTATTTACCTTTATTAAATCGGTTTCGATTTCCTAGTTATTACACTTACTTTTTAATTCTTTTAGCTATGCCAGTTATAGCTAAAACGCTAACGGAAATAAAATCGATTAATGCTAAATTATTTAAAAGCATTTTATGTTTAATAGGTCTTTTATTTTTGATGCAGATAACCTATTCAATTTTTAATTTTGATAATGTTAAAGCATTTTTTGCTAAAGAAACTAACTCCCTTTTTCAATTTGCAAACAATACAAACCTTGAAACGAATCTTTTTATTTTTGGTATTGTAGGAATAGTTATTACGGTATTATATTTAATTTTTATTCAAAAAACCAAGGTATATTATTTGGTTTTTTTAGAGCTTATAATTTTTGTTCCGTTTATTCTTCACCATACAACTGTGGTTGATTATAGTCCAATAGAAATGCAGCAATGTATTGATGAACATGCTAAACCTTTTAATAATACAGCACTTGATCCGATAAATAAGCATGGTAGAGACCTTGATCAGTTGCCATGTATTTGGGCAACTAAAAATGTTTACTTAAAAAATATTGATAAAGGTGGTTATAACTCTTTTAAGTTTTCAAAACTGAATGTTTTAGAAGATTCTTTGGCAGATTATTCTGATGAGCTATTTAAGAATCCAGTTGTTTATTTATCAAACAAATTGATTAATGAAAATCAATTAACCGAATTTGATTCAAGTAAAATTTTATTATCAGAGTCTATTTTTAAAGAATTATCCACTAGAATTGAAACGAATCAAGATTTTAAATCAAAGGTAGAATTGATTGAAATTAATCCGGAAGGGTTTGAAATAAAAGTATTTACGGAGGAAGTACAACTATTAAGTTTGTTGCAAACAAATTATATAGGATGGAATGTAAATGTTGATAACAAGCCTGCAAAATTATTAGAGACAAATTATATGTTTATGGGTGTTTTTGTGCCTAAAGGAGAACATACAATTCAGTTTTATTATGAAAATAATACTGTAAAAACTGCTGCATTAATTTCTTACATCACATGGGTTATACTTTTTATAGGAATAACTGTTATAAAAATAAGAGAGAGTTTTATTATTCCATAATAGCAGCAATACCAGGTAATTCTTTACCCTCCAAATATTCTAACATTGCTCCACCACCAGTACTTACATGGCTTACTTGGTCTGCTAAATTAAACTTGTTTACTGCAGCAACTGAATCTCCACCACCAACTAAAGAAAAAGCACCATTTTGTGTTGCTTGGGCAACCGCATTTGCAATAGCCTCTGTTCCTTTTTGAAATTTCTCCATCTCAAAAACACCCATAGGGCCATTCCATAAAATTGTTTTAGAATTTAAAACGCATGCATTGTTTTCTGCAATGGCTTTTTCACCAACATCTAAGCCCATCCACCCATCAGGAATGTTACTAGTGTCACAAATTTTAGTGTTTGCTTCGTTGCTAAAGTTATCGGCAACTATACTGTCGATAGGAATTAAAATTTTAACCCCTTTACTTTTAGCTTTTTTTATTACTTCTAATGCAGTTTCTAAAAAATCATCTTCTACCAAAGAACTACCAACTTTTCCGCCTAAAGCTTTTGCAAAAGTATAAGCCATTCCACCGCCAATAATAAGGTTATCTACTTTGTCTAATAAATTTTCGATAATAATGATTTTGCTCGAAACTTTTGCTCCACCAACAATAGCAGTAACGGGTGATTGACTATTATTCATCACTTTAGAAACACTTTCAATTTCCTTTTCTATCAAATAACCAAACATTTTATCGTTTGGAAAAAATTGAGCAATAATTGCTGTAGATGCATGTGCTCGATGAGCAGTTCCAAAAGCATCATTTACATAAACATCGCCTAAATTGGCTAAACTTTTAGCAAAATCTACATCGCCTTTAGTTTCCTCTCTGTAAAAACGTAAATTTTCTAACAATAAAACTTGTCCTGGTTGCAAAGTCTTCGCCTTTTCTATTGCTTCTGTTCCTATACAATCATTAGCAAAATCAATTTTTTGATTCAATAATTTTTCAATTTCAGGAACAATATGTTTTAACGAAAATTTAGCTTCAGGACCATCTTTGGGCCTTCCTAAATGCGACATTAAAATTACACTACCATTACTATCTAATATTTTTTTAATGGTGCTGATAGCCGCACTAATCCGAGTGTTATCGGTTACTTCAAAATTGTCGTTTAACGGAACATTAAAGTCAACACGAATTAATGCTTTTTTACCTGAAAAATTGTAACTGTTTATGTTTTGCATGGAGGAATAAGTTTTTACAAAAAAAATAAAAATTACTGAATAAATAAAGCTTAAAAAGAAGCATTAATCTTTACTTTTGATTTCATGCAATTTAAGAACGTAATTGGGCATAAAGAAGTAAAACAGCGATTAATTTCTAATGTTAAAGAAGGAAGAATTAGTCATGCCCAATTGTTTTTAGGAACTGAAGGTGGCGGAAACTTACCATTAGCCATTGCTTATGCACAATATATTTCTTGTTTAGAAAAAACCGAAGAAGATTCTTGTGGCACTTGTTCTTCTTGTGTGAAGTTTGAAAAATTAGTGCATCCAGATTTACATTTTGTTTATCCGGTTGCTGCAAATGCAGAGGTAAAAGACAAACCAGTTAGTTCAAAATACATTAGTAATTGGCGAGAAGCAATTTTAGAAGACCCTTATTTATCTTTAGCTCAGTGGCAAAGTAAATTAGAAACGGGTAACAAGCAATTATTAATTTCTAAGTACGAGAGTGAAGCCATTTTAAAAACATTAAGTCTAAAAACCTATGAGGCTGAGTACAAAACAATGATTATTTGGTATCCAGAAAAATTCAATACTTCTTCGGCAAATAAGCTGTTAAAAATAATAGAAGAACCACCTGCAAAAACATTATTTCTTTTGGTTGCGCAAGATGCGGAACAAATCATCACCACTATTTTGTCGAGAACACAATTGGTAAAAGTGGGCAGAATTAAAGAAGAGGAGTTGCAAAATGAATTAATGACTAGGTATTCTATTGAACAATCTGCAGCACATAAAATAGCTCATTTATCAGATGGTAATTTTATTGAAGCTAAAAAATTAATAGAACAATCAAACTCAGAAGATATTTTTTACAATCTTTTTGTTACTTGGATGAGGTCTGCTTTTAAAGGAGATGTGGCAGGTTTAATAACTTGGACAGAAGAAATTGCTTCTACTTCTTTTGGAAGAGAAAAACAAAAGCAGTTTTTAAATTATGGTTTACATGTTTTTAGAGAAAGCTTAATTACCAATTATGGTAACGATGAACTTTCGAGAGTAGCCAATAATGAAGCGGGGTTTTTAAACAATTTTGCACCCTATATACATGGAGCTAATTGCTTAGAAATTATTGAATTATTTAATGATGCTTCATACCACATTGAGCGAAACGTTAATCCTAAAATTTTGTTTTTAGATGTTTCCTTAAAACTTACCAAGTTATTGAGAGTTCCTGTGGAACAGAATTGAGTTGATCAGTATTGACTTTTAGATTCTACAATTTTATCAGCTTCCTCTAGTGTTAAACCACATTTATTTTTTTCATACCAAAGCCACCATTGTTTAATGTCGTCTTTTAATATACTTGTGTTGATATAGCTATTAGCATAATTAAATGCGTGATAACTCTCATAACCAGTTAATAAATTAAGATAATATATAGATTTCCCCATCTCTTCACCACTAATTCCAGTTTTTGATTTTCCTGTTACTTGTTTATACCGAAGAACAATAGTTTCAATGTGATTTTCTAGTTTGTTTTTTAATCGAATATCAACCTTACAATCACTACATCCAGTAAATAAAAACCAAAGAATTAATATATGAAAGGGAGGGTTCATTTTATTTTAACTCCCCATTTTTTCAAAATTAGATTAACTTCTTGTTTAGATAACCCTATAGTATCTATATCCCAAAGATATGAACCATCTATTTCAGCCATTGCAGTTCCACATATATACAAGTTGTTATCTTTTAAATAGTTATTTATACTGTCAAGGCGATTGTTTTTTAATTTAATACTGAGCTCACTTTCAATAGTATCTAGTCTCGCAAAATATTCATTAGATAGGTAGTCGTATGAAACAATTAACTCTTCAATTTCTAGCTCAGAAATAGGGTTTTTATAAGTATCAATTTCAAAAAACACTTTATTTTCCCAAAACCAATAACTTTTTAAAAAGCCAATTAATTTGTGTTTATAAATACTGGCTCCTTTTTCTTGATTATTCCATCGTTTAGTATACGCTTTTTGATTGTTGAATAAAAAAGTTAATTTTTCTTTAGCATCGATGTTATTAGGATAATTTATGTCATACTGTAAGTTTGGAGTAAGCGTATTTAATCCAAGAGATATTCTCTTATCATTTAAATTGATGGTACTTGATTCTAATATTTTGTTAGCAATACTGTCTGAGAATAGAAGATAAACACCTACTGTAAGAAATAAAATAATTAGTATCAACAATAACTTTTTCATCCACCTAAAATAAAGATTTTGTATAAAATAACCGTTGTTTTCAATAAATATTGTTAGTGTATTTTATCCTCAGTTAATAACAATTGAGGTTTTATAAAATTCCTTTAGCAAGCAATTAAAAATCGGCTGTAGAATAGTATATTTGTTAGCTAAGTAAAATAAGTTAAACAATTCGAAGTTTCTGATTTAGAAACTCCAAATATATAGATATAGATATGGGATGTAGTAGTTGTGGCTCTGGTGGAGGATGCGGATCCGGAGGTGGATGTGGCTCTTCAGGAGGCGGTTGTAGTAAAAGCGGTTCTTGTAGTAGTTATAAATTAAATGTTTTTGATTGGTTAAAAGATATTGAGCTGCCTCATGGGCAAGAAATATTTGATTGTGTAGAGATTAGATTTAAAAACGGACGAAAAGAATTTTATAGAAACACTGATAAATTAAGCCTTAATGTTGGCGATATTGTAGCAGTAGAATCTTCTCCAGGACATGATATAGGTACTATATCTTTAACAGGCGAATTAGTAAAAAAACAAATGCGTAAGCATAAAGTTCCTTTCGATTCGGAGGAAGTTAAAAAAGTATATCGTTTAGCTAAAAAAACAGATGTTGAAAAGTGGTTAGAAGCTCAAGAATTAGAGGTGGATACCATGTACAAAGCAAGAACCATTGCTATCCAACAAGGGTTGGAGATGAAAATTAGCGATGTTGAATACCAAGGAGATAAATCGAAAGCCGTTTTTTATTATACTGCAGAAGGGCGTGTTGATTTTAGAGAATTAATAAAAAAATTAGCAGAAGAGTTTAAGATTAGAATTGAGATGAAACAAATTGGTGTTCGTCAAGAAGCTAGTCGATTAGGAGGAATAGGTTCGTGTGGTAGAGAATTGTGTTGTTCAACTTGGTTAACCGATTTTAGGTCAGTTTCTACATCGGCAGCAAGGTACCAACAACTATCATTAAATCCTCAAAAATTGGCAGGTCAATGTGGTAAACTAAAGTGTTGTTTAAACTATGAGTTAGATGGTTATGTGGACGCTTTAAAAGGCTTCCCAAATACAGATTTAAAATTAAAAACTCAAAAAGGAGAAGCATTTTACCGTAAAATGGACATCTTTAAAAACATGATGTGGTATTCTTACAAAAGCGAACCTTTAAAGTTTATTGAGTTAAAATTAGATAGAGTTAACGAAATAGTAGCTCTAAATAAAAAAGGCGAAGAGCCAGCAGATTTAATCAGTTTTGTTGATTTTAAAGAAGTTATAAAAGAACCAGATTATGCAAATGTTGTTGGACAAGATAGCTTAACACGTTTTGATAAGCCTAAATCAGGTAACAACCAAAACAGAAGAAAACACAATAAAAATAATAACCGAAACAAGAAAAAAGGGAATAACAACAATAACAAGGGTGGGCAATAGTTTTAAAATATTGAGTGTATTTTGTTTGATAACAAGCTTATTTTCATGTGATGGAAATAAAGTTTATGAAGAATATATTGAGGTTGAAAATGGCGTTTGGAAAAGAGAAAACATTGCAAGTTTTGAGTTTGAAGCAAAAGATACTATCTCTAAACATAACATTTACATCAATATCCGTAACAAAGGGGATTATGCCAATAGTAATATCTACTTATTTGTAACCATGCAAGGTCCTGATGGTAGTTTGTTAAAAGATACCGTAAATTGTATTTTAGCAGATACTAGGGGGAAATGGCTCGGCACTGGCATAGGTGATTTGTGGGATTTGAGAATTCCTTATATAGGAGGATTTAAGTTTGCACAAACAGGTAAATACATTATCTCTTACGAGCAAGCAATGCGAGAGGAGAATGGGTTAGAAGGAATTACAGATGTTGGTGTGAGAGTAGAAAAAGCTGATTAAACAGTAATTTTAAATAAAAATGGCAAAACAAGAAAATACAACAAGTAATAAAAAAAAGATCCTCATCTTTTGGTTGATAGTTATACCTCCTATTTTATTGTTTTATGTTGTAATGTGGGGAGCAAAAACAGGTTCTTTAGGTTTTGACCCATTACCTTCTTTAGAAGAATTAGAAAACCCTAAAAGTAATTTAGCTTCTGAAATTATTACTTCTGACGGCAAACTTTTAGGGAAATATTTTAAAGAAAACAGAACCAATGTTGAGTTCAAAGATTTATCACCTTATTTGGTAGATGCATTAATTGCTACTGAGGATGAAAGATATAGAGATCATTCTGGTATAGATTTTAGAGGTTTGGTTAGGGCGGTTACAAAATTAGGTAGAGCAGGTGGAGCAAGTACCATTACACAGCAATTAGCTAAAATGATGTTTCATGATAGACCTGGAGGAATTATTAATCGTATTGGACAAAAATTACAAGAACAAATTATTGCGGTAGAATTGGAAAAAAGATACACCAAAGATGAAATCATCATTATGTATTACAATAAATTCGATTTTATTTACAATGCGGTTGGAATTAAATCAGGAGCTAATGTTTACTTTAATAAAGAGCCTAAAGACTTAACTATAGATGAAGCTGCGATTTTAGTTGGGATGGCTAAAAATCCATCATTATACAATCCAAAACGATTCCCAGAAAATGCTTTAAACAGAAGAAATACAGTATTTTATCAAATGAAAAGAAGCGGAATGTTAACTCAAGAAGAGCACGATTCATTATGTATATTACCTATAGAATTAAATTACCAAGTTGTTGATCATAAAGAAGGAATGGCTCCTTATTACAGAGAAACGTTGCGATTAAAATTGCAAGAAATGTTTCAGCAAAAAGATGAAAAAGGAAAATATATTTATGCAAAAAAGGATGGAACACCTTATAATATCTATAGTGATGGATTAAAAATTTATTCAACAATAGATTCTCGCAACCAAAAATATGCAGAGTGGGCAGTAGAAGAATATATTGCACAAACATTACAACCACAATTTGATGAACATTTAAAAAAATATAGAACAAAACGATATCCTTATGATGGAGGATGGAAAGGGATTAGTGAAGAGCAATATACTACCATTATGGAATCTTCTATGAAAAGAACACAACGATATAGAGTTTCTATGGGCTTGGAGTGTGAAAATTGTGGAAGAAGAGGTGATAATATTAAAAAAGAAGGAAAATTTTATGTCTGTCAAGCGGAAGATTGTGGGCTTTCTATCTGGGCAATAAAAAAAGATTCAATACCTATTATTTTTGATAAAAAAATTAAGATGAAAGTGTTTTCTCATCAAGGAGAAATAGACACCATATTATCACCAAATGATTCAATAAAATATTACAAAACATTTTTACACACAGGGTTAATGTCCGTTGATCCTCACACTGGTTATATTAAAGCATGGGTTGGTGGAGTTAACTATCAAAATTTTGCTTACGATCACGTTACAAGTACTCGACAAGTAGGGTCTACTTTTAAACCTTTTGTTTATGCAACTGCAATTCAAGAATTAAAACTTTCGCCTTGTTATGAAGTACCTAATTTAAAATATACTTTCCATAAAGGAGATTATGGGTTATTAAAAGATTGGACCCCAAAAAATTCTGATGGAGATTATGATGGATGTCCTATTTCATTAGAATATGCTTTAGCAAATTCCATGAATACAATTACTGCATGGATAATGAAACAAATTAACCCTAAAAAGATAGTTGATTTAGCTAAAAATATGGGAGTATCTAGTCATTTAGATCCTGTTCCATCGCTCTGTTTAGGAGTTGCAGATATTAGTGTTTTTGATATGGTTGGAGCAAATGCAACTTTTGCAAATAAAGGGGTTTACATTGAGCCAAGTATGTTTACAAGAGTTGAAGACAAGCATGGTAATGTAATTATTGATTTTTCTCCAAAATCGAACGAAGCAATGGATGAAGAAACTGCTTATGTAATGTTGGATTTAATGAAAGGAGTAACAAGTGGTGCTTACAATAAATGTAAAGGCAAAACATCTGGAACAGGAATGAGGCTTAGAGGAACCATTAGTGAGTCAAGACCTTATGTTGGCCATCGTTATCCTATTGCAGGAAAAACGGGAACTACTCAAAATAATTCCGATGGTTGGTTTATGGGAATTACTCCAGATTTAGTGACAGGAGTATGGGTTGGAGCAGATGAAAGAAGTATTCGTTTTGCTACTACAAATATGGGGCAAGGAGCAAATACAGCTTTACCTGTTTGGGGTTATTACATGCAAAAAGTTCATGCTGACAAATCATTAAACCTATCTTTTGGCGAATTTGAAAGGCCAGATAAACCTTTAACCATTGAGTTAGATTGTAAAAAATATAACGAGATGAAAGCAACTGATGTTTACGGGGGGTCAGAATATTAAAATTAAAAATTATGGCAATTAATAAAGTTGTTGCGAATGTAAAAGAAGCAACAGACGGTATAAAAGATGGAATGACCTTAATGGTTGGTGGATTTGGATTGTGTGGAATACCAGAAAATTCAATTAAAGAATTAGTTAATAAAAATGTAAAAGGCCTTACTTGTATTTCTAACAATGCAGGAGTTGATGATTTTGGTTTAGGGTTATTGCTTCAAAAAAAACAAATTAAAAAAATGATTTCTTCTTATGTTGGAGAAAATGATGAATTTGAGAGACAAATGTTAAGTGGAGAATTAGAGGTTGATTTAATTCCACAAGGTTCTTTAGCAGAAAGATGTAGAGCTGGAGGAGCTGGTATTCCTGCATTTTTTACTCCAGCAGGTTATGGTACTGAGGTGGCTGAAGGAAAAGAAGTGAGAGAATTTAATGGTAAACCACATATTTTAGAGCATGCTTTAACAGCAGATTTTGCCATTGTTAAAGCTTGGAAAGGAGATACAGCAGGAAATTTAATTTATAAAGCTACTGCTAGAAATTTTAATCCGATGATGGCGATGGCAGGAAAAATCACCATTGCTGAGGTAGAAGAATTGGTTCCAGAAGGTACATTAGACCCTAATTTTATTCATACTCCAGGAATTTTTGTACAACGAATTTTCCAAGGATCGAATTATGAAAAACGAATTGAACAACGAACTATTCGCGTTCGCGAATAGTTCAATAAAATAATTTATTAATAAACCAATTCTTCAATTATGGATAACAAAGAAAACATTATTGTCACTAAAACAATTTTGTTTTCCATTGCAATAATTGAATTTTGTGAAGAACTTGAGCGAAATAGGAAATTTGTAATTGCCAACCAACTATTAAAATCAGGAACATCGATTGGTGCAAATATTCATGAAGCTCAAAATGCAGAAAGTAAAGCCGACTTTATTCATAAAATTAAAATTGCTGCAAAAGAAATTGAAGAAACAAAATATTGGTTGATTCTGTGTAAAGAATCAAAATCATATCCATATAATGTTGAATTAGAGGCTCAGATAAAAGAAATAGGATTAATTATTTATAAAATAATAAGTAGTAGTAAGAAATCAATATAACAATTATTTAAAGTGCCAACAGTAGAATTGTTACATTAGTTAATTGTTTAATTATTATATTAGTTATGTTAGATAAGGTAGGAATAGCAAAAAGAATAGCACAAGAACTAAAAGATGGTTGGTATGTAAATTTAGGAATAGGTATTCCTACATTGGTTGCCAACTTTGTAAACAAAGATATTACTGTTGAATTTCAATCAGAAAATGGATTGTTAGGAATGGGTCCTTTTCCTTTCGATGGAGAAGAAGATGCTGATTTAATTAATGCAGGAAAACAAACCGTTACATTACAACCTGGAGCTTCTATTTTTGATTCAGCAACAAGTTTTGCGATGATTAGAGGTCAACATGTTCAATTAACAGTTTTGGGAGCTATGGAAGTAGCACAAAATGGAGATATAGCTAACTGGAAAATACCAGGGATGATGGTAAAGGGCATGGGCGGAGCAATGGATTTAGTAGCTTCTGCAGAAAATATTATTGTTGCCATGATGCATACCAATAAAAAAGGAGAAAGTAAATTATTACCATCTTGCACTTTACCTTTAACAGGTGTTGGCTGTGTAACACGAATTGTAACCAATTTAGCTGCATTAGAAATTAAAGATGGAGCATTTCATTTATTAGAAAGAGCTCCTGGGGTTAGTGTAGATGAAATAAAAGCAGCCACTGCTGGTAAGCTTATTGTTAATGGAGATGTTCCTGAAATGAAATTTGATTAACTCATATTGATGTTAGGATTAAAACAATCCTTCAATTATTTTCTCAAATAACTTGATTTTAAGGCAACTAAATGTCAAATAATCAGTCTTTAAAAGACAAACTTTTAAAAGATTTAGTACTTTGGTAAGTTCTATTTGAAGACTTGAGGATTTTAATCAACATATTATTGCTATTATTTTGTGTAAATTCATTTGCACAAATCTCTCGTGTTGAGTTTGTTGAGAACAAAGGTCAATGGGAAGACAACATTCGCTACAAAGCAAAGTTGCCAGCGGGAAATCTTTATTTAGAGTCTAATGAAATAACCTACCAATTTTATAGTGAGCAAGATATTTCAAGGTTTCATGATATGCACCATAACATGATAAAAAACCCAACAGAAAAGGATTATTTATTGCATCTCCATGCTTTTAAAATGGCCTTCATAGGTGCTCAAACACAAAATATTGTAGGATATAACCCTACTTCTGATTTTGTGAATTATTTTATTGGAAATGATCAAAGTAAATGGGCTTCAAATGTAAAAAAATACCAAGAAATTACCTATCAGAAGCTTTACAGTAATATTGATTTAAAATTTTATTTAAGTGCAAATCATTTAAAATATGATTTTGTTGTAGCCCCAGGAGGAGATGTAAATAATATTGTTTGGGAGTACAAAGGCGTTGATGAAATTAGTTTAAGTAAAGGCCAATTATTAATTAAAACTTCGGTAAATGAAATTATTGAGCAAAAGCCTTATGCCTATCAGCTGATTGATGGGCAACAGAAAGAAGTAAAATGTAAATTTAATATAGAAGGCAATAGATTGTCATTTGTCTTCCCAAGAGGCTATGATAAAACAAAAGAATTAATAATTGATCCGACATTAATATTTGCATCTTATTCTGGCTCAACTGCTGATAATTGGGGATATACTTCAACTTTTGATGATGCTGGAAATTTGTATGGTGGAGGTGTTACATTTGGTGTGGGCTACCCTACAACATTGGGCGCTTATCAAGCAAGTTTTAATGGAGGAAACGGAAATTACGGAACAGGTTGTGATATTTCTATTTCTAAATTCTCATCTAATGGATCAGCGTTACTTTATTCAACTTACTTAGGTGGTATTCAAAATGAATCTCCTCATAGTTTAATTGTTAATAGTAACAATGAATTATTGATTTTAGGAACTACTGCTTCACCAAATTTTCCTACAACAGTTGGAACTTATGACAACAGTTATAATGGAGGAGTAAGTTATACAGGTACAATTCCTAATTATATAAGTGGTTCTGATATTATTATATCTAAGTTAAGCACAAATGGAAATATTTTATTAGGCTCTACATTTGTTGGAGGAACAGGTAATGATGGATTAAACACAAGTGGTACATTAGGATATAATTATGCAGATGAATTTAGGGGAGAAATTATTGTTGACGGAAGTGATAATGTTTATGTTGCCAGTTCAACATCATCTATAGATTTTCCTGTTAGTGCAGGCGCATTTCAAACAGGATTATCAGGTTTACAAGATGGTTGTGTTTTTAAACTTTCTCCAAATCTCAATACAATGTTGTGGAGTTCTTATATAGGTGGGACAAGTGATGATGCAGCCTACTCTTTACAATTAAGTAGTTTGGGTGAAGTTTTAATTACAGGAGGAACAGAAAGCGCTAATTTCCCAGTTACCCCAGGGGCATTTCAGACAGGCTATCAAGGGTTAGCAGATGGTTGGATTGCTAAAATTAATAATACAGCTAGCTCTATTTTGGCTTGTACTTATGTTGGAACACCAGATTATGATCAAGCTTATTTCGTTCAGTTAGATACTGGCAATAATGTATTTGTAATTGGACAAACAGAGGGAACCTATAACATTACTCCAGCAACAGTTTACAATAACCCAAATAGTGGACAATTTTTACATAAATTAACGCCAAATTTGGCCAATACTGTTGTTTCTACAACAATTGGAACAAGTTCTGGGGAGGTTGATATTTCCCTATCAGCATTTTTGGTAAATAACTGTAATTATATTTTTATTTCAGGATGGGGAGGAGCTGTAAATTCCTTCAATGGAGGAGCACCGTTTAGTACAACAACAGGGTTGCCTATTACACCCGGAGCAATACAAGCAACTACTGATGGTAGTGACTATTATTTAATGATGTTATCAGAAAATGCAGATACACTTTTATATTCAACATTTTTTGGTGGAAACTCAAGTAATGACCATGTTGATGGAGGAACAAGTAGATTTGATAAAAAAGGAATTGTTTACCAAGCTGTTTGCTCTTCTTGTGGAAGTGCAACGAGCGATTTCCCCACAACACCAGGGGTTTGGTCTAACACAGATAATAGTCCAAATTGTAATTTAGGAGTTTTTAAAATAGATTTATCAACCTTAACTGCTGGAGCAAGTGTTTATACTACTCCATTTCACTGTGTTGGAGATACAGTTCGTTTTCAAAACTTAAGTAATGGCGGAGTTTCTTATTTCTGGGATTTTGATGATGGAGATACATCTACTCTTTTTGAGCCATTACATGTTTATAATACACCTGGAAACTACCATGTAATGTTGGTTTCATTAGATTCTATTTCTTGTATAAAACAAGATACTGATTATGTTGATATTTTCATTGGATCTCCGCCAGTTGCAAACATTACTCCTGTGAATGGGGTTTGTAGAGGAGATAGTATTCAGTTAAATGTGATTGGAGGAACAACTTATCAATGGTTTCCTAACTACAACATTCTAAATGATACAACAGCAACACCTAAAGTTTGGCCAGATACAACCACAACATATACTGTAATTGTTTCGGATAGTTGTGGTACAGATACCACTACTATAGTCGTCCAGGTTTTCCAAAAAAACATTAGTATTATTAAGGATACAGCTATTTGTTTAGGGCAAAACACACCAATATCAGCTACTGGAGGAGGGTCTTATCTTTGGTCTCCAGGAGCAACATTAAATAACCCTAACATTCAAAACCCTATAGCAACGCCATTGACAACTACATTGTATAATGTTCAAATAACAGACCCTAATAATTGTGTTTGGGATACCTCAATGACTGTTTTGGTTAGTAATAATTTTCCAATTGCTAATGCAGGACTTGACACTCTAATTTGTTTTGGAGACTCTTTGCAAATTATAGCAACAGGTGGAGATACTTATTCATGGACTCCTGCTGGATCTTTAAGTAATTCAATAGATTCGATGCCAATAGCTTATCCTCAACAAACTACTGAGTATATTGTTTCAGCAACTAATGGCTGTGGTGTGGACTATGATTCAGTAATAGTTACTGTTCATGTAGTAGATGCATCTATAGTAGATGATACACTAGTCTGTGTTGGTAATAGAGCGAATTTATGGGCGACTGGTGGAGGAACCTATTTATGGACTGCTTCAGATAATTCAATTTATTCAGCTTCAAGTTCAATTAATCCAATTATTAATCACCCAACAACCTTTTTAGTAGATGTTACTGATGCAGTTAATTGTACAGCTAAATTGTCTGTTTTTGTTGATACTTTGGCAAATCCTATTTTGGATTTAGGCTTTGATATAAAATCGAGTTGGGGTAATTTAATAAAATTAAATCCAGTTACTAATGGGATTACTTTTTGGTGGACACCTCCAACAGGATTAAGTTGTACAGATTGTCCAAACCCTATAGTAAAAGCAAAAGAGTCAACAACTTATTATTTAAAAGTACAAGGGGCTAATGGGTGTTTTAGTTATGATACCATAACAGTTTTTTATGATGGAGCTATTTATGTTCCAAATTCATTTACCCCAAATGGGGATGGAGATAATGATATTTTTTATGTGTATGGTGTTGATATTGTTGATTTTGAATTATCAATATTTGATAGGTGGGGAGAGCAATTGTTTCATTCAACAGAAATGAAAATAGGATGGGATGGTTTATATAAAGGAAAGCTAGTTCAAACAGAAAGTTATGTTTGGAAAGTAAGGTATAAAGATATTATAGGTCAATCGGGCGAATTATATGGAACGGTTACCTTAATCCGTTAATTGTTTATTCCTAAACAATTCAAAAACCAGCCAACAAAAGACAATCAATTTTATTGATATAATTAAACCAATATTTGAAGTGGTAATTAGATAATCACTAGATAATATTATACATGACCAAAGTATTGCGAAAACATGGTTTTTTGTAAAAACAGAAAATAATAATAAACATACAATGTGAATAGGCTCTGTTTCTTCAAGTAATAATAAATATGCGGTATATCCAAAAAATACTTTGTTAAAAGAAAGTTCCCACGAACCATTTTTAAAAAAGTAAATGATTGAAATTATAATAATGGATAAAATGACTAACAATTTTGGAACAAAATAATTTTCAAATAATCCTAAAGTGTATGATAAGATATTAATTGTTGAGAAACTATTAATATCAATTAAATGCTGTTGAAAGGAGAATAAATTAATTTTAAAAACCTCAATACTACAAATTGGTAAGTAGGTTATTGAGGTAACAAATAAAGAGATTACTAAAAACCAAAAACCTTTAATTGCTCCTAATCTTTTAATAATTGCAGGAAAAATTAATAAAGGTAAAAGACTAATACTTGCTGCTAAACCCCATAAAAGAGAAGCTGCTACCCATTTATTAATAATCATCCAATAAAAACTAACTACTAAAAACATAAGTACTATTCCTTCTAAATATAAGTTGCCAGTAAGGATTATAATTACCACTGGATTTAAAGCGTACCACAATACATGGTAATGTGGTAAATGAAAATGTTCTAATAATTTTCTAATGTATTTGATAGTGATAAACTCTGCTATTAGAATTGGAATACGAAATAAAATAACACTTAAAACAATGCTGTAATTTGAGAGCATTGCACCTAACATTCCAAACAACAATTTAAAAACTGAAGAAAATGAATAGGTACCATTAATTATGTTGGTATGAAGCATTTCATTTTGGTTTGTAAATTCAATTAGTTCGGCTGGCGAAAATAAATTAGGGTTAACGCCACTTATAAAGAGTTTACTATCCCAAATAAGTCGCCAAAAATCAGTAGATAAAAGTGGAATAGCAGCAATAAAAATTAAGCGAAAAATCATCGAAATCCATAATAGAACATCTGTTTCTTGTTTATCTTTTGCAGTAATTAAAATTATAAAATATAACACAAAGGCAGTGCCGATTAAAATGGTGAAATGTGTTAGGTTTTCAGGATTTAAAAAATATCCGAAGCACACATAAATAGCAGCAAGTAAAAATGTAAGTATGTATTTGAATGCAGACAATGGTTATTCTTGAAGATTAAAATTAAACGGCAAAAGTAAATATTATATAAACAAAAAGAGATACTCTTAAACCTAACAGGAGCTACTTTAGTATTAAGTTTGTAACGTTCTCATTTAAATTTTTCCAATAATTATTCATCTCTTTAAGAGTAATTCCACCTTTTCCTGTTAAAAAGTAATATTTTCTTGGAGCCTTATCATTATTAAGTTCCCATTTCGATAAAACACATTGCTCTTCTTTTAATTTTTTAAGTAGTGGATACAATGTCCCTTCAGCTACTTTAAAACCTGTTATAGCTTCAATTTCTGCGATAATTTCTTGTCCATAACTACTTTTCTTTTTAATAATATTCATTACCAAATAAAGAAGTAAGCCTTTTTTCAGTTGAACACTCCAATTAGTAATAAAATCAGTTTTCATAACTAAGTATTTTTATAAATATATAAAACTATGTACATAGTAATACATATTTTTTAGTTTAAATTGTAACTATTAGCTATTCAACACTATATTTAATATTTTTGAGTATTATAAAATTTAGTTATGAAAAAAATACTTTCTCTTTTAGCAATTGTAACTTTTTTAGTTTCTTGCAAATCTTCCTCTAAACATTTAGAATCGGGGAATTATGATGCTGCGCTTCAAAAATCAGCCAAAAAAATTGAAAAAAGCCCAGGCAAATTTGAAGAGGTAGATATTTTTAATACTTCGTACAAACTAGCTTATGCACAAGATAAGGCTGAAGTAGATCGTTTAAAACAACAAGGTGATCCTGCTAATTGGAGTAAAATTTATCAGTTGTATGTAAAAATGAATGAACGTCAAAATTTAGCAGCTTCATTACCACCAGTTGGCATTAATTATCAAGAACGTGATTATTCTGGGGAGTTGTCTACTGCAAAAAACAATGCGATGGAATATGCTTATGCTAAGGGAGATGAGTTTATGGCAAAAAATAACCGTATGGATGCTCGTAAAGCTTATGATAGTTATAGTGAAGCAAAAAGATATGATGAAAACTTTAAAGATGTAAAGAGAAAAACGGCTATTGCTAAGCAAGCAGGAATGACCAATGTGTTTTTTAGAATTGAAGATAATGCTGCTGTTCAAGTCCCAACGGAATTGATGCAAGAGATTCAAAATATCGACATTAACGAGCTTGATAAAGGATGGAATAATTATGACTCTTATATTGATACAACTGTTCTTTATCATTATTCTATAATTCTAAATATTAAGAATATAGAAATTAATCCTGAATTGATTAAACAGACATCAACAACAGAATCTCGTGAAGTTGAAGATGGATTTAACTATGCTTATGATTCTAAAGGCAATGTCGCAAAAGATACATTGGGAAATGATATAAAAATTCCAAGATATAAAACTATTACTTGTAAGGTTACAAGAAATCATCAAACAAAGGGAGCTAGAGTAACAGGTGAATTAGAATATTATGACAACTCTAATGATGCGCTGTTGAAAAAGGAGCCAGTTACCTCAGATGCGTTATTTGAAAATTTTTACACACTTGTTTTTGGTGATATGGCAGCATTGAGCCCTGAAACACAACAAGAACTACAGACTAAACCTCTTCCTTTTCCACCAGATGAGGCTTTAATTATTCAAGCAGGAGAAGTAATAAAAGCAATGACCAAGGAGATTATTATCAAAAACAAAGACTTTTTGAAATAACTAAACCCTGAAAAAAATAGTTTCAATATTATGCTTAGCATTATTATTCTTTTCGAGTAATGCGAATACTATTGATAGTCTTGTTTTCGAATATAAAAATACGAATGACAACTATCAAAAAGCTAAATTATTAGCTGATATTACTAATAATTGTGATCCATCTGAAATAGAACAATATGCAAAACCTTTAATTAAACTTTGTAAAGAAATTTTAGTCAAGGAGAAAACCCAAACTAAAATTGAAGAGGTTAAAAAACACCTGGGAGATGGATATAACAATCTCGGCTTTGTTTATAATAGGCAAGGATTAATTAGCAAAGCTTTAGAAAACTACTATTTGAGCCTTGCAATTACCGAAGAACTTAAAGATTCTATCGGCATGGCTGATACTTATGTTAATTTAGGTTCTGCTTTTCAGCAACAAGAAGATTATAAATCTGCAAGAGATTTGTTTTTTAAAGCATTAAATATCTATGAAAAATTAGGGGATAAAAGAGGTTATGCTATTACTTGCAATAATATAGGACATCAATATGAACAAGAAAAAGACTATAAACAATCTTTAGCATATCACACAAAAAGTATTGCAGCATGGAGAGAGTTAGACAATAGCCTTTATTTGGGATATTCACTAAATAATATTGGTGTTAATTTAGATCGTATTGGACAGTCTGATTCAGCATTAATTAATTATAACATAGCATTGTCTATTTTTCAACAAATAGATAGTCAAGAGGATGTGGCGTGGACATATAACTTAATTGGCAAATTATTCCAAGACAAAAAAGATATAAAACAAGCTGAACCCTACTTAACAAAAGCTTATTTATTGGCTGATGAGCTTAATTTGATTTCTACAAAAAAAGACATTAGTGAAAATCTATTTCATTTATATAGCAAAAAAGCTGATTATAAAAAAGCATTATCGTTTTATATAAAACATATTCAATTAAAGGAAACCCTTAAAAATGATGAAACAAAGAAAATTATGTTAACCAAACAATTAACATATCAATATGAAAAGCAGGCAGCAGCAGATAGTGTGATAACTGCAGAAGCAAAAAAAGTAACTGATGCGCAAATTTCGGCACAAAAAGCACAATTAAAGCAAGAAAAAACACAACGATTTACACTTTATATTGGAGTTTTTGTATTAATTCTTTTTGGAGCTTTTATGTTTAATAGGTTTAAGGTTACAAAAAAGCAAAAATTAGTAATAGAAGCTCAAAAACAAGAAGTAGAACAACAAAAATCAGTTGTAGAGATAGCACACCAAGAGTTAGAAGAAAAAAATAAAGAAATAACGGACAGTATACAATACGCTAAACGCATTCAAAATGCGATTTTACCCCCGTTAAAAGTCGTGAAAGAATATTTGTCTGAAAGTTTCATTTTATACAAACCAAAAGATATTGTTGCAGGAGATTTTTATTGGTTGGAAACTATTTCCTCTCGTCATTCCGCACTTGATGCGGAATCTCCTAATGAACAGATTGCGGGTCAAGCCCACAATGACGGCAGTATAGTTTTATTTGCTGCTGCTGATTGCACAGGGCATGGCGTACCAGGAGCAATGGTAAGTGTAGTATGCAATAATGGATTAAATAGGAGTGTGCGCGAATATGGATTGACAGACCCTGCAAAAATTTTAAATAAGACAAGAGAAATTGTAATTTCTGAGTTTGAGAAAAGTGAGGATGAGGTAAAAGACGGTATGGACATTGCTTTATGTTCTTTAGAAGGAACAACTCTTAAATATGCTGGAGCAAATAATCCTTTATGGATAATAAGAAAAGGAGAAATAATAGAAACAAAAGCAGATAAACAACCGATTGGGAAGTTTGATGAATTGTTGCCTTATACTACTCACACTTTTCAATTACAAAAGGGAGATTCTATATACATTTTTAGCGATGGTTATGTAGATCAATTTGGAGGAGAAAAAGGGAAAAAGTTTAAAGCTGCAGCTTTTAGAACATTACTACTTTCTATTCAAGACAAGCCAATGCAAGAGCAACAAAAAGTCATTAATACAGCTTTTGAGGATTGGAGAGGAAACCTAGAACAAATTGATGATGTCTGTATTATAGGAGTGAAGATATGAATGGGTATAATATAGAGTTTACCCTGAGCCTTTCGACTAAGCTCAAGATAAACTTTAGTCGAAAGGGTGTTATAGGCGCTAGAATATGATGTGCAGCTCATCTTTAGTTTGGTGAGATTATTTTTTGAGTTAAGATTAAATCTTTTTTAAATAATCTTTTATTGCATTAACATAATCTTCAAAAGCACTAATCCCTTTATCTGATATAGTGCACAAAGTTTGAGGATAGTTTCCTTTAAATTTTTTTTCTACAGAAATATAACCAGCATCTTTAAGTTTATTAACTTGAACACTAAGGTTGCCTGCAGTTGCTTTTGTTTCTTCTTTTATTAAAGTAAACTCTGCTGTTTTTGCCTCAATTAAAATAGACATAATTGCCAATCTTAATTCAGAATGTAATATAGGGTTGAGTTTTTTAAACATTTAGCTATTACCTTTTTTTAGTAAATAACCCGGTATTAGATATCCTATTGCCCACCCAATAGCCGCTATTAAATATACCCAACTATAATCGGCTATAAAAAAAGAAACTATTCCGAATAAGAATAATACAAGTCCGCCAAATATAGCAGGTTTAAATTTCATAATTCCCCCTGTAATAAAAACTGGAACAGCAAACGAAACAAACATTGCAGCATTAATATACTGCCATCCAAAATATGCTGCTGCAAACCATAAAATAATAGCGCCAATTCCAGACCCCATCCAAATATACTTCATAACATTATTAGTGTAAGAATATGTTCCTGCTTTTTTAGTTTTCTTTGCTCCGTTTATACCAGAAAAAATTCCACCTATCGGACAAATAATAGCCCAATATAAGTGTAGATATTGAATTTCTTGAGTAATTGCTACGTAACTAAAGATATTTCCTATAATCACAATCCATCCCCACATAATTAATGCAAACCCATCATCCTTAAATTTTTGGCGGGTTTTTAAAATAGTTTGTTCTATTAGTTTTAACGCTTCTTGTTCTGAAAATTGTTTATTTGGTTCCATAATTTATTAATTTGAACACAAATATAAAGTAGTTTATAATATAAACCAAATTAATTTAGAATTTTTATTGATAGCAAACTGCATTATTGACTTAAAAATAAAAAGAACAGTTTAGTCTGAGTCGATCCTATATTGAATTTTTAGAAATGGCGAAGGGTGTAGTTTAAGGTTTAAAATCAAATTCTAATTCTAATTGACCCATAAAAACATCATTATTTTCTGTTTCAAAGTTGGAGGTTTGTAAACCAATTAATCGAATTCCTTTTTCAATGTTAGGGATATCTTGTATCAATTCTAAAGCAATGTTTTTTATTTGGAGGTTTGTGAAATTTTCTGACAATGTTTTACTTCTTGTGATTTGTTGAAAATCAGAATACTTAATTTTCAAAGTAAGCGATTTGCCTGCTTCTCCAAATTTTTCAATTCTTTTAGTTAGTATTTCTACAATACCTAATACATTTTCTAACAATTCATCTAAAGAATTAATGTCATAATCGTAGGTTCGTTCAGCACCTAAAGACTTCCTTATCCTATTAGGATTTACCACTCTATTATCAATGCCTCTAACAATGTTGTAATAGTAATTTCCTGATTTTCCAAACCAATTACATAATTGTGTTTTTGTTTTCTTCTTTAAATCAGCACCTTTAAAAATACCTTTTAAGTGCATTTTTTTTGCAGTAACTTTTCCAACACCAAAAAACTTTTCTATTGGTAATTCTTCAATAAATTTCTCAGCCATTTTTGGAGTTATCACATAAAAACCATCGGGTTTATTGTAATCTGAGGCAATTTTTGCTAGAAATTTATTGTAAGAGATCCCCGCTGAAGCAGTGAGATTTGTTTTTTCTTTAATTTTTTGTTTGATGGCTTGAGCAACATCCATTGCAAACTCCATGTTCATTTTATTCTCTGTAACATCTAAATAAGCTTCATCTAATGATAAAGGCTCAATTAAATCTGTAAACTCTTGAAACACTTCATGTATTTGTTTTGAGGCTTCTTTATAAGCATCAAATCGAGGTTTTACAAAAATAATATCAGGACATCTGCGGTAAGCCATTGAAGAGGCCATTGCAGATTTTACACCATACAACCTTGCTTCATAACTTGCTGCCGCTACAACACCTCTCTGCTTTGAGCCTCCAACAGCAACAGGCTTGCCTCTCAATTCAGGATTATCGCGTTGTTCTACAGATGCATAAAACGCATCCATGTCAATGTGTAATATTTTACGGATTAATTCGGACATGATTAAAATCCAAATCCTATACTCATTTTTATGGTAAAGTTATCACTAGCTTTAGGAAGCTCATAAGGTCCATACCTGTAAAATGCACCAACACCAAATGTGGTAAAGTTTAATTTAAGAATACTATTAACAAGCACTCCTGATTCGTAATAACCTTTTTCCATAGTTTTAAAACTTTCACCCGCATGTAAGCCTTGGTAAGATAATGCTCCGAACCCAGCACTTGAAGTAAGGACAAGTTCCGGTGCAAATTTTTTGCTTTTAAATAATAAGGTACCAAAACTGTGTCGGAAATGAAAATGAACATATTCGCTAGAGAAAAACTCATAAGGCAACATGGTCTCAAATGCATTTTCAGTAGAAACCAGTAAAAAATCTTTGGTATCGTTGGTTCCTTTAGAACTGTTTAATTTGTGCTGAGGAACTTTACCATCGGTTAAACCAGCTTCTAAAGAAAAAAGAGGTTTACCCAAATTTTTAATAAAAAATCGCTTTTCTGCTTTTAACGCATAACGTGTATAGGCATATTCTCCATTTAGCACTTTAACACCTTGTGCAACCCTAGCATAAAGTATAGGGTATTTACTTGGTTGAGGTATTTGCATATTAAATGATTCAATCACTTTTTCTTTAAAAGCATAACGAAACTCAACTCCTACTTCACTAAACGTATAATAGTTGTCATGTAAAGTAGTTGTTTCATCAATTACCTTTTTAAAATAGTAATCATTGGTTACTTCTACATTTTCTTGATTTGCAAAAAGATAAACTTTTAAGTAACGTAAGGTTCTAAACTTTAAACGAGCTTCTAATTTATCTATGTTGTTCATCCTACTTAAATAAAGTGCTCTGTTACCTGCAGTAGAAAGTAGGGGAACTTTATAGTCATAAAAACTAACGATACCTGGTTCAGCAACATCTTTTATAGCAGAAAGGTTTAAGGCGATATCATATTTATGATTGATTTTAAAATCAACATCACCGCCATATTTAAACTCTTTATCTTTAAAACCATAAGCTCCATAACCACCTACACTCATCCATTTTAATAAGTATTTATTGGTATGCAAACCTGCTCCTAATCTAAAACCTTCGTAATCGTTGTAGTTGATAAATCTATTAATATCTAAATCAACATAACCCCATTTTAACTTGCCAGTTATTAAAGCTTCAAAACCTTTCATTTTAGTTTCAAAATTTTCGGCTTTTCCTACACTATCAATAAATTGATAGGTGTTTTGTTCTTTTATAGATAAGGTATCTTCTCGGTAACGATTCCAAAAAGCCTCATCTTTTTTAGTGGCATTCATATCAATTTCTTGCTCTACATAACTAAATTCTTTATTGGAAATTTCTGGATTTATTTGAATGTTTTTGAGGTAAGTTTTACCAATACCCATTACTTTAAAATTGTTTACTTGTGCATTATTAAAAATAATGTTGGTGTTTAATTGAACAGGAAACCATGCTCCGTCAATTTTTTCGTACTGTTGTTGAATTTTAACTGGATAACCTTTATCTTCAGCAGGTTCTGCAATTACATTCTGTAGTGCAAATCCATCAGTATTAATATAAAGTAAGCCTTTTAAACCAGCAAAATTTTTGCCTTTTTGCGGTCTAAATGAAATAATAAAAGTAGTATCCGCACCACTAAAAGTAGTATCTTCAATAATAAATAAGTATTTATTAATGCTATTTTCTGTAATCGGATTTAAGTAAGCTTCACCTAAAACTTGCAGTGTAGGATTGTAAAATGAAAACGATTGAAATTGACTCGCTAATAATGAGAAAGAAGGATTTTTTAACCCAGAAACTCTAGAGGCAATTACTTTTTCATAGCTTTTGTCGGGTTGTTTGTATTTACGTTCAGTAACCGATTCCATCATAAAAAGATGATGCTTTTCTAAAAAATCAATTGCTTTTTGATCGTTGGTATCTAACTTTAAAATCGTATCAGGGTTGTTAGCAATGGCACTATCTACCTGACCAGTAAAGTACATTTTGCTGTAAGATTCGTATTTAAAATTTAAGCTTTTTTCGGGGTTATTAATTTTTCGGTTTTCTACTGCTTTTTTAATAATCCGATGAGCAGGATTTTCACCAGGCAATACGGTAAATTCCATTAACTCATAATCAGTTTTTTTCAACTCAATAGAAATATAACCTTTACCGGCTACATTTACTTCTTGCGTTAAATACCCAACATAACTTAATTTCAAAGTAGTAATAGCTTCACCAGATGTTAATTTAAAAGTGCCATCAATACCTGTGGTGGCTCCAACTCGTTGATTGTTGGCAATAATATTTACAAAAGCTAAGGCTTCTTTTGTATTGCTGTCAATTACTTTACCTGTTATTTGGTATTGACCAAATAGAGCAAAAGGCAATAGTAAGATTAGTGATATGATTAATTTCAATTGCATAATTTAAGACGCTAATTTACTTTTAAAAGTTACATCTTCGTTAATCTTTTTGAATTAGTACATTTGAATAAATGTTGGGCATTACACACGACCATATTAATTTACTTCAAAAACTTTCGGTAGTTAGGCTTTTAAATATCCTAAAAATTAAATGGAGCTTTCACTACAGTAAATGGACTAAAAACCCCAACATCAAAGGCTTACCAATAAGTTTAACTATTGAACCAACTACTGCTTGTAATTTAGGCTGCCCAGAATGCCCAAGTGGGCTAAAGCAATTTAGCCGACCAGAAGGAAATTTAAAACAAGATTTTTACAAGACCATTATTGACCAAGTACACCAACAAACTTATTACCTAAATTTTTACTTTCAGGGAGAGCCTTACATTAACCCTGATTTTTTGCAAATGGTAAGCTATGCCAATAGCAAAAAAATGTACACGGCAACTTCTACCAATGCACACTTTTTAAATGATAAAAACGCCAAAGCAACCATAAAAAGTGGATTGAGTAGGCTAACCATTTCTATTGATGGAACCACCCAAGAAACTTACGAAAGCTACCGTAAAAACGGAAGTTTAGACAAGGTGTTGGAGGGAGCAAAAAACGTAATTAAATGGAAAAAGGAATTAAAATCTAAAACGCCTTACATTATTTTTCAATTTTTGGTAGTAAAACCTAACCAACACCAAATTGAAGACGCTAAACAATTGGCAACAGATTTAGGCGTAGATGAAATACGTTTTAAAACAGCACAAGTTTATAGTTATAAGCATGGTAATGAGTTAATACCAACTATTGATAAATATAGTCGATACAAAAAACAAGCAGATGGCACTTACCGACTAAAAAACAAAATGTTAAATGAGTGTTGGCGAATGTGGAGTAGTTGTGTAGTTACTTGGGATGGTAAAATTGTACCTTGTTGTTTTGATAAAGATGCCACACACCAGTTAGGCAACATACAAGAAACAAATATTAAAGCAGTTTGGAAAAACCAAGCATACAATGGTTTTAGAAAAGCCTTATTAACTAACCGACAAGAGATAGACATTTGTCAAAACTGCACAGAAGGAACTAAGGTTTGGGAGTGATATATTCTTTAATCTAAATACCACGATAATCCTATAGTTAGAGTTTTAGTATCATTTTTAAGGTAGTATAGTTTATAATTATTCACTGATAATTCATCCGAATTAAATGTTAATTCTACTCCTTTATTGTTTTCTAGTTTGATATATTGATTGTTTTCTAAAGCCACTTTTAATTTTTTATAATTAAATTCATTAGGAAGATTCTTAGCTATCCATAAGACAGGTTCAGCCCATTCTATTACTTTATTTAAATCAACTTCTTTTTTTTGTAAAATGATTTTAGCATCCATAACAAAGACATCACAACCACCTCTATAGAAAATAATTGTGTCACCATCACACATATACATTATAGCTGTTTTTGTTTTATTGTCCCAATTATATTGGCATGTCCAATTTTTTATACTATCAAGAAAACTATCATCTTGAGTCTTTTCATCAAATATGCAAGGTTCAGATTGACTAAAACAGAGAAATGGGAATAAAAAAAGTAAGATTATAATTTTCATAAACAACTACTTATCAAACAACTTTTTAACCTCAGGTTTAGATAACTCAATAAGGGTAAATACAGCCAATAAAATTCCAAGTATTCCTGTTAAGGCATTTAGTATAGCTACCACATAAATGAAGTTGTAATTTTTTCTGTGTTTTAAATAGTTAGAAGCAACTAAAGCTAAAGTTCCCATTGCAATGGTAAAAAGAAACCCTACCCCAGAGACAATTATAAAAATATAAGCAGGGTTAAAAGGTGCATCAATGAATTCATGATGGGAGTGAGTTCCTATCATAATAAAAACTCCAATAAGTCCATAAATCACAAAAAACAAAGAAAAGCAGAGTGTTAAAATTCCTTTAATTAAAAATAGGAGTTTGTAAGTGTCTAGGTTATTGTTTTGCATGTATCAAATTTACTAAAATCTTCATTGGTATTAATAATTAAGGTACATGATATGGTTTGGATTAGAACGAGTTTCAGATAGTTTAAAATTATAGCTTCCAGCTATTGTAAATCCTACTTTGTTATAAAAATTGATGGCTCGTTGGTTCTCTACCCAAACATATAACCACATTCCTTTTTGTTGGTTTAGCTGAGATAATTGGAGGTTAAAATTAAACAAGTCTACCCCTAATTTTTTGTCATGATATTCTTTAAGAATGTAAATTCTATCAAGCTTGGTGATGGATTGCTCTATTATTGCTGCATTTGTAAAGTTGAGGATTATTTTAGAAAATCCAACCGGTATATTGTTGTAATAAATGAGGTAAAAAATGTTGTTAACATTTTCAAGTTCTTTTTTAAAAGAATCGGTATTGTAAACGCTATTCAAATAAGTGTCTAAATCTTCTTTTGACCCACTCATTTCATGAGCTTCAATAAAAGTTGTTCTGCCTATACTCATGAGCAGTTCAAAATCAGAGGGAGTTGCTTTTATAATTTTAACCATTTTACGCTTATTCAGGCTTAAATAAAGCAATTGTATAATCTAACAATTCTGTTCCTCCAGCTTTTCCATGCCCCGGAACTATTAATTTTAAAGAGGGATAGGCTGTTTTTATTTTTGCAACTGTGTTAGACCATTCATTTAAATTAGCATCCCCTAAATAACCTTTTGTAGCACCCTTTTCCTTTATTAAACAACCGCCAAATAATACATTTTCAGCTGGTACAAATGCAACAATGTTGTCTTTGGTATGTCCTTCACCAAAATAGTTGACAATTATTTTACTGTCACCAACTAGTATTTCATCACTAGATTTTAAGCTTTTTTGTGGAATAGTAGCATTTTCTGCTTTAGCTAAATCAATAGTTAACCCATTAGCAAAAGAAGTAATTCCTTTTTGATGGAAAGCTCCTAAACCACCTAAACAATCGTTGTGAAAATGAGTTGCAACAACAGCTATAACCTTACATTGTAATTCCGTCTCTATCCAATTAATTAATTCTAAACTTACACTATCAGTTGTTGGCGTATCAAAAATTATTGCTTGATTGTTATTACAATAAACCATTCCGTTACAACCCACATTACCAAAATCTGTTGTTTTTAAATAAGAAGTATGTATCCAAACATTTTTGGTTAAGGCTTCAATTTTAAGGCTATCACTTTTGTAATTTTTTGATTTATTACCAAAGCCGAACAAAGCCATTAAAATTAAAACAAAAGTTATGTTTTTAAGATGATTCATGCTAGTCAAAATTAGCAAATTCTTAATCACAAAATCACTATTTAACTTAATCACAGAATTACTACCTTTGTCCATCAAAAATTACAAGATGAGCTTTATAGAAGAACTACGCTGGAGAGGTATGATACACGATATGATGCCCGGAACAGAAGAACAATTTGCTAAAGAAGTTACTTCAGCATACATTGGTTTTGATCCAACTGGAGATTCGTTACATATTGGTAGTTTGGTGCAAATTATGATTTTAGTGCATTTGCAAAAAGCTGGTCATAAGCCTTATGCCTTGGTTGGTGGAGCAACAGGAATGGTTGGCGATCCTTCTGGGAAATCTGCCGAACGTAATTTGTTGGATGAAGCAACTTTAAACCACAATGTAGCATGTATTCACAAACAATTAGAGAAATTTTTAGATTTCAATTGTGAGAATGCAGCCGAAATGGTAAACAATTACGATTGGTTTAAAGATTTTAATGTATTAGACTTTATCCGTGATATTGGAAAACATATTCCAGTAAATTACATGATGGCAAAAGACTCTGTTAAATCTCGTTTAGAAACAGGAATGTCTTTTACTGAGTTTACTTATCAATTAATTCAGGGATATGATTTTTATTGGTTAAATACGCACAAAAATTGTAAAGTACAGTTAGGAGGCTCTGACCAATGGGGAAACATAGTTACAGGAACAGAATTAATTAGAAGAAAAGGTGGTGGAGAAGCATTTGCATGTACAACACCATTGATAAAAAAAGCTGATGGAACCAAGTTTGGAAAAACTGAAGGAGGTAATGTTTGGTTGGATAAAGATAAAACATCACCATACAAATTTTACCAATACTGGATTAATGCTTCAGATGAGGATGCAAGTAATTACATTAGAATATTTACTTTAAAAACGAAGGAAGAAATAGAAGCATTAGAAAAAGAACATACTGCAGCACCTCATTTAAGAGTATTGCAAAAAGCTTTGGCAGAAGATATTACAGTTAGAGTTCACTCTCAAGAAGATTTGGATGCGGCAATTAATGCGTCTGAAATTTTATTTAAAAGTGGAGCAGAAGCGTTGGAGGGATTACAAAAAATGCCTACCAATGTTTTTGAAGATGTTTTTGAAGGAGTTCCACAAGCAGAAATTGAAAAAACGGAGATTGAAAACGGAATAACTATTGTAGATGCCTTGGCAACAAAAAGTAATTTTTTAGCTTCTAACGGAGAAGCCCGAAGAGCTTTAAAAGAGAATTCTATTAGTGTAAATAAGGATAAAGTTGGAGAAGATAAAGTGCTAACAGCAAACGATTTAATAAACGGAAAATACATTTTGTTACAACGTGGAAAGAAAAACTACTTTTTAGTAAAAGCGATTTAATGAAGCAACTACTTTTTATACTATTGGTTAGTTCTACATTTTTTGGAGTTGCACAAACTTCCAATAAAAAAAAGGTGTTGGTTATTCCTTATAGTCGTTTTGAGTTTGTTTCAGAGTTTGACATGTCTGAAATAGCCGAAAAAAATGAGATTACTGAAGATAAAGTGTTTTTAACTTATCAAAAAGCATTATTGAACAGTTTTGAGGATCACAAGGATGAAAATTTTGAGTTTGTTGCTCCTAACCAAGAGTTGTTTCAGCCTTATACAAAATTTATTAAATACAAATACGATAAATACAAAGGGAAACAATACAATGCGGTAGATATCAAAAATTTTCCTGCAGCAGAGTTTACTAAATTATTAGAACTTCATGGAGCAGATTTTGTGGTATTTGTTACGTGGTACGATATACAAAAAGAATCTTTTACGCGTGGTGGTAAACATGAAAAAAGAGCCCCTTATGCAGCACATTATTTAGATTATGATATCTATAATCTGTTTCAACAAAAAGTGATGGGAAAAGCTAAAGTAAAAGCAGAAGCAAACGTTCCAAATGATTTAGAAGTAAGCTTTAAATTGTTACGAACGCAAGAGTTAGCAAGTGCTTACGATAATTTTATTAGCCACATTGTAGAGCAAATTGGTAAGCCTATTGAATAATAGGTTCCTCCTTTAATTTAATAAACTTAAATACCAACACCATTCCTATTATTGTTACACTCACATCAGCAATGGTAAACCAAGTTGGGTGTGGAATAAGAACTAAATTAAACACGGTTGCGGCAAAAAAGATGACTGCAATAATGTAAGCAGGTAGTTTTTTATTTGCCAATTTAATACAAGTAAATATGGCTACAGCTCCGCCTAAAAAGTGAGCTAATAAAACCATCAACATACTCGCCAAAGGGACTTGACTCATGTAATCTTGTATGTTTTCTATATCCAATCGAAATGGAGGTGGAAACATAAAATGACCAATTGCTTCGATACCCGAAACTAAAATAAAACCAATTACTAAGCTCAATAGAGCAGCTACCACAGGATGTCTCATAATTTATATATTTATTTTAGCTATTTTTTCGTGTTCTTTTGCAATGCCAACTACTGCGGCACTTCCGTACCAAGGTACTAAATCCATTATTAAACTTCCTGCTTGTATGGCAGGGTCGGTTTCGGTTAATGCTTTTGCTTCTTCAACAGTGGCAACATTAAAAATATAAATACCTCTTAAATCGCCATCACCATCAAAAGGACCAGCCAACACCATTTTACCTTCTTCAACTAATCGGCTAATGTTATCTAAATGTGCTCGTTGTAAGTTATAGGCTTCTGCTGAATCTCTATCTCTATTTGGACCTCTTTTTAAAAAAGCCATTACGTACATTTTCATTCCATAATCATCAGCACCATATTCGTAAGCTTTTAGTGAATCAAAAACAGGTTCCTCTCTAAAATTAGTATCAATATTAAGTTCGGGAGTGTTAATGATTTCTACATCTTTTTTAACATCACTTCCGCAACTGTAAAGGATTATGCTAATAATAAATAGAACAGTTATTTTCATTATAAGGTTAGCTTATTTAATTAAACTTAAAGGTAGCAAAATTCTGTTAGTTTTATGATCAAATATTTTTTGGTTAAAAATAAAAAGCAATACTATTTAAGCATAATTTAGTTGTATGAAACAGTTTTTTAGAGCAGTTGCAATTTTTGTTTTGGTTCTGACCTATTGTATAGAATCATTAGGTGTATATAGCTATTCTAGTCAAAATAATGATAACTTTCAAAATAAAGAAAGTGTTGTTTCATCAGTTTCATTAAATTTATTAGGTAGTACAACAAGTACTGAAAATTTATTTAATGTTATAAATAATATAACACAAGTTTCAGGAAAAGATTTTTTTAAAAGCCATGCTTTAAAAATAAAAACTAAACAACAAATTTTTGCAAATCAGTTTATTCAGTATCAATTTAGTTCAAAAAATTTTCAAACACTATTTCGGAAAACAGACCTGATTTTCCCATTTAATTATTTCTGGTAAGATTCTTTATGAGTGCATTTATGCATGATTTTTAGTGGCTATGATTCTTTAATCATAGTAATACCTTATACAAATAATTAAAATAATCAACATGGATTTTCAAACAATTATTACAGGAGCAATCATTATTGCTTTATGTTTTCTTCCTTATATCTATATGTCGAAAAGAGGGAAAAAAAGAGAACAAAAATTTTTCCAATTACTTTTAAATAAATCAAAACAACTTAATTACAACATTACTAATTATGAGGTAATGGGCAATATTATTATTGGGTTAGATGAAACAACCCAAGAGTTATTTTTTTTAAGAAAAGTAAATGATGAAGAAAGATTTCAGCACCTTAATTTGAATGAAGTTAAACAAATTAGACTTAATAATTTAAATAGGATGGTAGGAGCTGCTAAAAACCAACAAAAAGTATTAGATAAGTTGCAGTTGGTTTTTGTCTTTAAAAAATCAAGTAATCCAGAGGTTATTTTTGAGTTTTTTAATTCAGATGAATCGTTAATTGTAAACGGAGAGTTACAACTGATTGAAAAATGGGCTAAAATACTTAATGAAAAAATAACTGTAAAACCAATAATTAAAACTGCAGCATAAAATGGAAACAATTATTATAATAATTTTTGCTGTAGGCTATTTAGGGATAGCTTTTGAGCATCCTTTAAAAATAAATAAAGCTCCAGTAGCTTTGCTTACAGGTATTTTGTGTTGGGTAGTGCTTTTTGTTTATGGTAATCAGCCAGCTGAAGAAACCACAGAATTATCACATCATTTTGCTAAAATAGCTGAGATTTTATTCTTTTTATTAGGAGCTATGACGATTGTAGAACTGGTTGATTCACATCAAGGGTTTAAAGTAATTACCAACAGAATTACAACAAAAGATACGCGTAAATTACTATGGATAATATCTTTAGTAACATTCTTTTTATCCGCAGTTTTAGATAATTTAACTACATCAATAGTAATAATTTCTTTACTAAGAAGGTTAATACACGATGATACTCAACGAAAGTTTTTTGCAGGGATGGTAATTATTGCGGCAAATGCTGGTGGGGCATGGTCACCAATAGGAGACGTTACTACCACCATGTTGTGGATAGGTGGACAGGTTACCGCAGTAAATATTGTGAAAGAACTTTTTATTCCGAGTTTGGTGTGTTTAGTGGTTCCTCTTATTTACCTATCGTTTAAATTAAAAGGAGAAATACAACAAAATGAATATAACCGAGAACAGGCATTAATAGAAGAGGATGTTAAAGGAAGTAAGTTGATGTTTTTTGTCGGTGTTGGAGCCTTGTTGTTTGTTCCAATTTTTAAAACAATTACACACATGCCTCCTTATATGGGGATGTTGTTAGGTTTAGGTGTAATTTGGATAGTTTCTGAATTCATTCATACTGATAAAGATGAAGAAGCAAAAAAACCATACACAGCCATTCATGCCTTATCAAAAATTGATACCTCAAGTATTTTATTTTTTCTTGGAATTTTAGTTGCCATTTCAGCGATGGAAAGTTCGGGTATTTTAACAGCTTTTGCAAGTTCTATGAATACCTGGATAGGCAATCAGGATTTAATTGTTATTGCCATTGGGTTAATTTCTGCAGTAATTGATAATGTGCCATTGGTTGCAGCATCTATGGGTATGTATGATTTAGCTACTTATTTACCTGATGCTAAAATTTGGGAAATGATGGCTTATTGTGCAGGCACTGGTGGATCGGTATTAATTATTGGTTCGGCAGCAGGTGTTGCTGTAATGGGAATGGAAAAAATTGACTTTATATGGTACCTTAAAAAGTTTAGTTTATTAGCGATGCTTGGCTATTTTTCGGGTGTTATTGCTTATTTATTGATCTTCCATTTTATGTAAAATAGTTTTTACAAAAGGACGAGTAATAGATTTATTACTCGTCCTTTTTTCACTCTACTGTAATTACTGGAATGGTGTAGCTAAAATTGTAAAAGCTATCAGGAAGTTCTCCTGTTCTTAATGATTCTATATCATTGTCTTTCATGAAATTTTGGGAATCTTCTTCCCAATTCGAGCGATTGTTATAAGGGATAAAACCTTCAAACACATCGTTATTTGTGGGGTCACTTTTTTTCCACCAATAATATGCCTTTAGTTGTTCTGTATCAATGCTTTTATAATCTAAAATTTCTTTTAAATTGAATTGATTTTTTAATCTGATAGGGGATTTTTCTTTAAAATATTTATTCGCTCCAAGAGTAACAGAAGTTCTCTTAAAATAAGAAGACCTACTTATAGAATCAGTTAATGAGGGGGCGTAAAAATCAATCCATAAATAATCAAATCTAAAAGCACGATTATCAATACTATCATTGCCATATAGTATGTTAGATTCTTTTAATATCTTTCTTATGATTTCATCTTTCCACTTAATTTTATATTTCCATTTAACAATAGGAGGGCTTATCGATTCTTGATATTCATTTACTGATTTGCAATATTTCCATTCGTCATATTCTTTACAAAGAATCATCCTAATTGTTGAGTCTCTTGTATATTTATAAAATTCAAAATAATCTCCAATTGTTATTCTCAATTTTTCTTTAGGTAGTTTCAGAGTTATTTGTTTTTCAGCATGACTAATTATTCTATTTTGTTGAGGATGTTTCCATTTTAAATATTCGGTTAATTGTTCTTCAGATATTCCATAAACAGGATAGTTTTCGAAATATGGATGGCTAAAATAGTTTTTCGTTAAAAATGTTGCCCAACTTTTGTTAATAATGGAATCATTACACCAAATCAATTCATTGGGATAAATGGCAATTTTATTATGGACTAATCTTCTGGTATCTATTTCTCTTTTTCGATTATATCGTTCTTCAGGCTTATAATAAAATGGTTCAAGTGCTTCTCTTGCCCATGGAGTATTTATGTCAAGTTTTGTTTTCCAGTTTACTCCAATAATTTTTCTGGTTTTATAATTTTCATCCCAACAAGATATTAAATACGCTTCTTCATCCACTTCCTCGCCCATTGTTACTCTAAACAAAGAATCTCTAACATAACTGACGAACTCATTATATTCTTTATTTGTAATGTAGTTGTTTTGTGAAACACCACAAAAAGGGAGTAACAGAAAAAGAAACAAGAGTTTTTTCATAAAGTAAATTTAAACAAATTGTCATTCCGATTGGAGTGCAACGGAATAGAGGAATCTTGTTAGAGGAGTAATAACCATTTAGAAGATACCTCCATTTCAGTCGGTATGACAAAAAGATTACAACGGAATATTACCGTGTTTTTTCTTTGGCAAGCTATCTACTTTGTTTTCTAACATTTTAAATGCAGCAATTAACTTTTCACGCGTTTGCTCAGGCTTAATTACTTCATCAACATAACCTCTTGCTGCAGCGCTGTATGGATTAGCAAACATTTCTGCATATTCAGCTTCTTTTTCTTTCAATTTTTCTTCGGGGTTAGCAGCCTCTTTAATTTCATTTTTAAAGATAATTTCTGCCGCACCTTTCGCTCCCATTACTGCAATTTCGGCACTTGGCCAAGCATAATTCATATCAGCACCAATGTGTTTAGAGTTCATTACATCATAAGCACCACCATAGGCTTTACGGGTAATTACTGTAATTCTTGGAACGGTTGCTTCGCAAAAAGCATACAATAATTTTGCTCCGTTAGTAATAATGGCATTCCATTCTTGGTCAGTACCAGGTAAAAATCCAGGAACATCTTCAAACACTAATAATGGAATGTTAAACGAATCACAAAAACGAACAAAACGAGCTGCTTTCTGTGATGATTTGATATCTAAAACACCGGCTAAAAATGCAGGTTGATTAGCAACAATACCAATTGATTTTCCTGCTAAACGAGCAAAACCAACAACAATATTTTCTGCAAAATCTTTGTGTATTTCGTAAAAACTACCTTCATCAATAGTAGTTTCTATTACTTCTTTAATATCGTAAGGTTGATTAGGATTATCTGGTATTATCGTGTTTAACTTTTCTCTTTTTTCATCACCTGCTTCGTAAGCAATTGAAGGAGCGTCTTCCTCACAATTTTGAGGCATGTATGATAGCATATTTTTTATACCATTAATACATTCTATTTCGTTTGCATAAGTTAAATGGGTAACTCCCGATTTTGTAGAATGAGCCGAAGCTCCACCCAAATCTTCAGAACTTACTTCTTCATGTGTTACTGTTTTTACCACATTCGGGCCAGTAACAAACATATATGAGGTGTTTTCAACCATCATAATGAAGTCAGTTAAAGCTGGAGAATAAACTGCACCACCAGCACAAGGCCCCATAATTGCACTAAGCTGAGGAACAACTCCACTAGCCAATGTGTTTTTATAAAAAATATCAGCATAACCACCTAAACTCACAACCCCTTCTTGAATACGTGCTCCACCAGAATCGTTTAATCCAATAACAGGAGCACCATTTTTCATAGCCATATCCATTATTTTACAAATTTTACTTGCATGAGCTTCGGCTAAAGAACCTCCCAACACAGTAAAATCTTGTGCAAAAACGTATGTTAATCTTCCATTTACATTACCATATCCAGTAATTACACCATCACCCAAAAATTTGGTTTTATCCAAACCAAAGTTAACAGAACGGTGTGTTACTAACATTCCTATTTCCTGAAAAGTTCCTTCATCCATTAAAAAATGAACTCTTTCACGAGCAGTTAATTTACCTTTAGCGTGCTGACTTTCAATTCTTTTCTCTCCACCACCTAATTTTGCTTCTGCAATTTTTTGATCTAAAACTTCAAATTTATCTTTCATAAAGCATCTGTAATTGAGGAGTAAAAATATAAAAAATAGACTGTAAATAAGGATTTGAAGTTGTAAATTCGCAAAACATTATGTTTAGGGTACTTACTATACTATTTTTAATTTCGAGCCTGATTTCAGGCTTATTTGTTACTGCGCAAAATGAAATAGGGAATTCTTACATTAAAAATTTTAACTCTAAAAAACACAAATTTACAGCCACTGTTTGGGACATTACTCAGGACAAAAGAGGGTTGATGTATTTTGGGGTTAGTGAAGGAGTAATTAGGTATGATGGGACAAACTGGTTGACAATTGCTGTAGATAATGAAAGCACTGTTAGAGCTTTAGATGTAGATGAAAATGGGAGAGTTTATGTTGGAGCAAAAGATGAATTTGGTTATTTGGATGAAGACTCACTAGGCTATCCAATATTTATATCGTTAAGTAAAAACTTAGAAAAAAAGTATCAAGATTTTTCTGATGTATGGAATGTTTATGTAACTAAACAAGGCGTTTTTTTCTACTCATTTAGTAGGGTTTTTAGATGGCACAACAATCATTTTACAATTTATGAATATGATGATATATCGGCACACTTAGGGTTTTATGTAAATGAAAATATTTATTTAGTTCGTTTAAAAACAGGGTTACATTATTTTAAGAATAATGAATTTGTTCTTGTGCCTGGAGGAGAGCATTTTATAGGTCAAACTATTTTTTCGATTTTACCTTTTGATGACGATAATGTTGTTGTAGTGACGAGAAAAGAAGGCTTAATGCTTCATAATATTAAAACAGGTGAAACTAAGCCTTTTGATAATGAAGTAAACGAGCATTTAAAAGAAGATAAAGTTTACCATGGAGCACTTTCTGAACAAGGAGAATTTATAATAGGGACTTTAAATAATGGGGTTTACGTTATCAATAAAACAGGGCAATTAGTTAACCATATTTCTCAAAAAAATGGATTACAGAGCAATAACATAAAGTATATTTTTAAAGATAATGTTGGAGCTATATGGCTTGGAAATGCCTTGGGGTTATCTTATGTTGATTTGAATTTACCATTATCATTTTTTGATAAAGAAAATGGAATTAGTGGTAGTATTAGAGATATAATAAGATTTGAAAATGAAATTTATATTGCTACAGGCAATGGTATTTATTTTTTAGATAAAGAATCAAATAAATTTAAACAAATTGAAAATGCTAATAATCAGTTTTGGTATTTTTTAAAAGTTAATGATAAATTATTGTTAGGTGGAGATGGTTTGTTTGAATTAAAAAACAAAAAATTAAAGAGGCTTTTCTATTTTGGAGGAAAACACGTATTTTCTATTGTTCAGTCGCAAAAAAATAAAAATAAAGTTTATTTAGCTTTAAAAAACGGAGTAGCATTAGTAGAATTTTTACCTAATGGCGAAATTAAAGAACTCTATAAATTAAAAGGATATGAAGTCGAATCTCAATATTTAGCTGAAGATGTAAAAGGGAATTTATGGGTAAGTACAGCATTTAATTATTTGGTAAAAATTGAAGCAAGCTCTTTTGATAAAGAAGCAGGTTATCCATTAAGCTATAAAGAGTACGAGCATGATGAAAAATTGGCTTCAGAGCAAGTAATACAATTTAAAAATACGGTGTTATTTTCTTCAGATAAAGGTTTGTTAGAAAATCAAGGTGAAAAATTTATAACAAGTAATCTTATCAAAATAAATAATAAGCCAGAAGATTTTAAAATACGGGAGCTCATAGAAACAAATAAGGGTGATTTATGGATACATTATCATGGCGACAATAACGCTGCGGGAGTTTTTTTAGCTTTAAAAAATAAAGATAATACCTATCAATTTAAAGCAAATCCATTTACAAGAGTTAATGAAAAAATTAGTCATACAAAGGCTCCTTATATTGATGAAAATGGAGTTGTATGGTTTTTTGGTGGAGAAGAAATTGTAAGGTATAAGCCAAAGAAGGAAAAAGATAAATTAAAAGATTACCAAGTAAATATTAGTAAAGTAGCTCTTAAATCCGATTCTGTAGTTAGCTATGGAAATAGAAAGAATTCAACAAAAAATGTTCAATTTTTATATAAAGATAATGCAATCACTTTTACATTTTCTGCCGCAACTTATAGCAATGAAGATGAGGTTTATTATCAATATTACTTAATAGGGCAAGATGAAAAATGGTCTGATTGGACAACATTAAATACCAAGGAATATAATTTTTTACATGAAGGCGAATATACTTTTAAAATTAGAGCAAAAAACGTGTATAACCAGCTTAGTAAAGAGGATCAATTTACATTTACTATTTTACCTCCATGGTATAGAGAAACATGGGCTTATATAGTATACTTATTTGCTTTTTTAGGGTTAATTCTTTTAATAATTAAAATAGCTACATATCGATTAAATAATGCTAAAAAACAGTTAGAATTGGTTGTAAAAGAAAGAACAAAGGACATTGTTATCGAAAAAGAAAAAGTAGAAAAGCAAAAGCATGAATTAGAAGATATTCACTCTGAATTATCTGAGCGGAATAAGGATGTAATAGATAGTATTAAGTATGCTCAAAGGATACAGTCATCTATATTGCCACCTTTAGAAAAGTTAACAGAAGAATTCCCTGAATCATTTGTCCTTTACAAACCTAGAGATATTGTAAGTGGTGACTTTTATTGGTATCAAAAAGTAGGAGGGTATTTTATTATAGCTTGTGCTGATTGTACAGGGCATGGTGTTCCAGGAGCGTTTATGAGTATGATAGGAACAACATTGTTAAACAAAATTGTAGAACAAGAAAATGTAGAAAGATGTGAAGATGCGTTAACTGAATTAGATCAACAACTTCAAAAAACATTACAACAAACAAGTATTTCTGAAAACGAAATTGTAATGGATGGGATGGATATTTCATTAATTGCGGTTAATTTAAAAACGATGGAATGTCATTACTCTGGAGCACATCGCCCTTTATACTTGTTACGGGGGGATGAAATTATTATTTACAATAGCAATAGAATGTCGATAGGGGGTGGATTTTCTAAAAATAAAAAATTTAGTGGGGAGAGCATAGATATTAAAAGTGGAGATCAATTATACATGTTTACAGACGGGATTGTTGATCAATTTGGTGGAGAAAAAAACAAAAAATATAAGAGAGAACGATTAAAAAAATTATTATTAGATATTTGTGACTTAAGTATGGAAACTCAGTCTAAAAAGATAGATGTTGAATTTGAGAAATGGAGAGGGGAGAATGAACAGATTGATGATGTATTAATAATGGGAGTACAAATACCTTAATATGAAAAATAAGGAGCAAAATAAAAATCAAGAACAGCAACTTAAACAAGATTTAAAGTTTAGTTTTTCAGCTTTTTTTAAATCACTAATTATTTATTTTGAATCAATTGTCAATATTCGTAATGAGGTTGATTATGAAGGATCTGTAAGCGCTATAAAGAAAGACATAGATTTTAAAGGGGTTAATGTGTGGGTCCTAGGGGCTTCAATTGTCATAGCTTCTATCGGTTTAAATGTAAATTCTACAGCAGTTATTATTGGTGCCATGTTAGTTTCACCATTAATGGGGCCTATTGTTGGGATTGGACTGTCAGTGGGGATTAATGATTTCCAAATGTTAATACGCTCTTTAAAAAGTTTAGGAACAGCAGTATTAATTAGTGTTGTTGTCTCTACGATTTACTTTTTATTAACTCCTTTTGGAGAAGTACAATCAGAATTAATTGCTAGAACCCGACCTAATTTACTAGACGTTTTGGTTGCAGTTTTTAGTGGTGTAGCATTAATTGTTGCTAAATCTCAAAAAGGGACAGTGGCTAGTGTAATCTTTGGAGTTGCAATTGCAACAGCTTTAATGCCGCCATTATGCACTGCAGGTTATGGGTTGGCTAATGCCAACTGGAAATTCTTTTTTGGAGCATTTTATTTGTTTTTAATCAACTCTGTTTTTATTGCATTATCAACTTGGTTAATTGTAAAATATTTAAAGTATCCGTTAACAAACTACATGGATCCTGAAAAGCAGAGAAAAGTAAAAAACTACATTCTAATAATTTCTTTATTAATAATTATTCCAAGTGGGTTTACTTTTTGGAATACAATCCAAGAAAATATTTTTAAATCAAATGCAGAAAAGTTTGTTACTGAAAATTTTGAATTTGAAGGAACAGATGTTATTAATAAAAAAATTAGTTATGCCAAAGATTCATTGTCTTTAATTGAAGTTTATTTATTAGGAGATGTTATTTCTGAAAAAACGGAAAAAGAGATAATAAAAAAAATGGCTAAATATGATTTAAGTAAAGTTCGGTTAAAACTTTACCAATCTAAAGATAAATCTGATGAGTTGGCTGGCAAATTAAGTGCCCAAGTAAAATCAGGAATATTAGAAGAGATTTACCACAAAAACGAGAAAATTTTAAATGATAAAGATTCTAAAATATCTTTTTTGGAAGAAGAATTATTAAAGTATAAAAGTGATACTATTCCATTTGAATCAATTAAGAAAGAAATGGAGGTACAGTACAAAAGTATTGTTGCAATGGCTTATGGTAAAACAATTAGAACCAATTTTAATGCTGAACAAGATACTGTTCCTACTTTTTATATTCAATGGAGCAGTAAACTTACACCAGAGGAAGTTTCTTTTCGAAAAAAATCGATGTTAGATTGGTTAAAAGTTCGGTTAAATGATGAAAGAGTGAGAGTAATAAATTATTAATCTTCACCTGAAGAGTTTCGTGTTGAATAGTTTATTTGATTAGTTTTGTACTTGTATTTCAGTATTCTATTAAACTGAAATAGTAACCAGAACATGATTCTATTAAATGTTTTTGAGACAAAAT
The DNA here is from genome assembly GCA_037969435.1 of Vicingaceae bacterium. Lineage (GTDB taxonomy): Bacteria > Bacteroidota > Bacteroidia > Flavobacteriales_E > Vicingaceae. The sequence continues at coordinate 26,691 of JBBKXK010000013.1, read as the reverse complement.
TGCCGTTAACTAATCCGGTGTTATTGTTTTCGTTGTTATTGTTTATTATTCTATTTGCCCCTTTAATTTTAAATAAGTTAAAAATTCCTCACCTTATTGGGCTCATTATTGCTGGGGCTTTTATTGGACCAAATGGGTTAAATTTAATGCTTCGAGACAGCAGCATTGTTTTGTTTGGAACAGTTGGATTATTGTATATTATGTTTTTGGCAGGGTTAGAAATAAACTTGCTAGATTTTAAGAAAAATCGTAATAAAAGTTTAGTTTTTGGTATCTACACTTTCGTAACACCATTTACTATCGGTTTTTTAGTCGGTCATTATTTTCTGCACTATACCACTCTATCATCTATATTACTAGCAGCTATGTTTTCTTCACACACACTAATTGCTTACCCTATGGTTAGTAAACTTGGGGTTGCCAAAAATAGAGCGGTAAACATAACAATTGGAGGGACAATAATTACCGACACGATGGCACTGTTAGTTTTGGCTGGAGTTGTTGGTGTTTCTTCAGGAGTAGTTGAAAATGGGTTTTGGTTGAAATTAGCTATTTCTGTTTTTATATTTGGAACGATTGTTTTATTGGGTTTCCCAATCATTGCTCGATGGTTTTTTAAGCGATTTCACGATAATATTTCACAATATATTTTTGTTTTAGCCATGCTTTTTCTTGGAGCATTTTTGGCAGAAGCAGCTGGAATTGAAGCAATAATAGGCGCGTTTTTGGTTGGGCTAGCATTAAATCGAGTAATTCCACATACCTCAGCGTTAATGAATAGGGTTGCCTTTATTGGTAATGCTCTTTTTATTCCATTTTTTTTAATTGGCGTAGGAATGCTTATAGATTACCGTATTTTTTTTAAGGGTTTCGAGACTATTAAAGTAGCCATTACAATGATAGTTGTTGCTACCAGTTCTAAGTTTATAGCAGCGTGGTTAACCCAAAAAACATATAAATTTTCAGCTGATGAACGAAGACTGATTTTTGGTTTAAGTAATGCACATGTAGCTGCAACACTTGCTGTTGTTTTGGTGGGCTACAATATTATTCTTAACAAAGCTGAAATAGCGAAGGCAGCTTTGTTAAATCAAGTGGTTGAACCGATAAGATTACTTGATGAAAATGTTCTAAATGGAACCATTCTTTTAATTTTGGTTACTTGTACCATAGCTTCTTTTGTTGCTCAAAAAGGGGCGAAAAATATCGCCTTGATTAAAAACACGGATAATTTGCTAGAAAATCAAAAAGTTGCAGAAAGAATATTGATTCCGCTAAGTAATAAGGACACTATAAATGAGCTTATTAATTTAAGTGTATCGATAAAATCAAAAAAGAACATAAAAAATTTATATGCTTTAAATGTTGTAAGTAGCAATTTTAGCGATAGTGAGGCTGAAAAAAAAGGGAAAAAGCTTATTGAAAAGGCACTTGTTTCAGCTGCTGAAACCGATAATTCTTTACATGAATTGATTCGTTACGATCTAAACATTGTTAATGGAATTTCCAGTGTAGTTATGGAAAATAAAATAACTGACTTAGTACTTGGGGTTCATCAGAATACTAACATTTTAGATTCTTTTTTGAGTCCTTTTACCGAAGGGATATTAACCAAATGTAATACCACTACGTTAATTTATAAATCTGTGCAACCACTTTCAACGATTAAACGACACTTAATTATAATTCCTGAAAAAGCAGAAAAAGAAATTGGGTTTTCTCTTTGGATAGTCAAAGCATGGAATATTGCTAAGAATACTAGTGCTAAGATGATCTTTTATGGCGATGAGGATACGTTAAGAGAAATAAAATCAATTCATGAAACATATCCAATAGATGCTGAATTTATTCTATTTAATGAATGGAATAATTTTTCTATTCTTAAAAATGAAATTAAAAAAGATGATAATTTAATGATAATTTTAAGCCGAAAAAATTATTTGTCTTATAATAATATTATGCCTAGAATTCCATCATATGTTAATACTTATTTTGAAGCAAATAGCTGTATTATTATTTATCCAAAACAAATGGGAATAAATAATTTATCTACACTTAACTTAAAAGACACCTCTCCTCTTGAACCTATGGAGCGTTTAGATGAATTTGGGAGGTCGTTGATTAAAATTTTTAAAAAAGATAAAAAATGAATTATTTTAATTTTAAAGAGATTGCAACAGCATCAATGATTTTGTTCGCAGTAATTGATATCATTGGGTCTGTGCCAATAATTATTGATTTACGTCAAAAAACGGGAAAAATTGAATCAGAAAAAGCAACTGTTGTATCATTAATTATAATGGTAGCTTTCTTATTTATTGGAGAGTCAATTTTAAATTTAATAGGTATTGATGTAAATTCATTTGCAATAGCAGGTTCGTTTATCTTATTTTTTCTAGCTCTAGAAATGATTTTAGGGATACAGTTATACAAAGATGATAATCCAAAAACAGCATCGATAGTTCCTATTGCTTTTCCTTTAATTGCTGGAGCAGGAACAATGACAGCTTTACTATCATTGCGAGCTGAGTATGCCGTTCAAAATATTATAGTAGCAATTTTTTTAAATATGATTGTTGTTTATGCGGTTCTTAAATTATCCTCAAAAATTGAGAAAATATTAGGTTCTGGAGGTATAGCAGTATTACGTAAAGTTTTTGGTGTAATTTTATTAGCTATAGCAGTAAAATTGTTTAGAACTAATTTAGGAATATAAGTTTGACAAAAATTACCATATATACTGATGGCGCAGCGAAAGGAAATCCTGGAAATGGCGGATATGGAGTTGTAATGATGAGTGGAAAGCACAAGAAAGAACTTTCGGAAGGGTTTCGTCTGACTACAAATAACAGAATGGAATTGTTAAGTGTTATTGTAGCTCTAGAGGCTATTAAAAATCCGGCAGATGTTCAGATTTTTTCAGACTCAAAATATGTTGTTGATTCTGTTGAAAAAGGATGGGTTTTTGGCTGGCAAAAAAAAGGATTTAAAGGCAAAAAAAATATTGACCTTTGGCAGAGATTTTTAAAAATTTACATAAAACATCAAATTAAATTTAACTGGGTAAAAGGGCATGCAGGCAACCTATATAATGAGCGTTGCGATGAGTTAGCTGTTAACGCAGCAGAAAGCAATAACCTATTAATTGACGAGGGCTACGAGAGCTTAGGCTCTAACACTTTGTTGTAACGAGTTAAATAAATTACTTTTAAAAACTACGTATAAATACGTTTCGTTACATTTGCCTTCTTTAAATTTTGCATGACGGAGTACCCAAATATTATTAAATCAAAACTACCAAAAATTGGCACTACTATTTTTACGGTAATGAGCCAATTGGCTAATGAAAACAATGCGATAAATTTATCGCAAGGGTTTCCAGATTTTGAAAGCTCGAAAGAACTTTCAGGGTTAGTTAATGAAGCCATGCAAAAAGGATTAAACCAATATGCTCCTATGCCAGGGTTAATTTCATTAAGAGAACAAATAGCAAAAAAAACGTTTAATTTATACGGAGCAGAATACCACCCAGAATCAGAAATTACGGTTACAGCAGGAGCAACTCAAGCTATTTATACGGCTATTGCTGCAATGGTGCACGAAGGTGATGAAGTGATAATTTTTACACCAGCTTATGATTGTTATGAACCTGCCATTGAGTTGAATGGAGGGAAACCAGTTTTTGTTCAAATGAGCGCCCCAAATTACGCTGTTAATTGGGAGCAAGTTAAAAAATTGATCAATCAACGAACAAGAATGATTATTATAAATACACCTCATAATCCTACAGGATCTATTTTGTCTGAAGAAGACATGTTAGCGTTAGAAAAAATCGTATCAGATACTGATATTGTTGTAGTGAGTGATGAGGTTTATGAGCACATTATTTTTGATGACAACAAACATCAAAGTGCTTGTAAATTTCCTGGTTTGGCAGAACGTTCATTTATTGTATCATCATTTGGTAAAACTTTTCACAATACAGGATGGAAAGTTGGCTATTGCATTGCGCCTAAAAACTTAATGGTAGAGTTTAGAAAAGCTCATCAATTTATTGTCTTTTCTGTTAATCATCCTACACAATATGCGTTGGCAGAATATTTGAAAAACGAAAACAATTACTTGTCGTTAAATAAATTTTATCAGCAAAAAAGAGATTATTTTAACAACTTAATTAAAGACTCTAAGTTTAAAATCTTACCATCATCAGGCACTTATTTTCAATTGTTAAGTTACAAAGATATATCAGATAAACCTGATACAGAATATGCAATTGAACTTACTGAAAAACATAAGGTTGCAGCTATTCCAGTGTCTGTTTTTTACCACAAAAATGTTGATGAAAAAATATTAAGATTTTGTATTGCTAAAAAAGAAGAGACTCTTTTTAAAGCTGCTGAGATTTTAAATAAAATATAAATAAGCCCCACTGTTAATATCTTTCTTGTAAAATTTCTTTCAATTTCACTATTTTCGGACTAGTAAACATTGCTAATGAGGAAATTTTTATCATTTATAGGGATAGTTATTTGTGTTTTTATTTTAAATAAAACACAAGTGTATGCTCATGTTTATTTTCATAATGACTCTACCCATACAAATACTTATTACTTCGTTTCTAATAGAAGTAATTCTGATGATAAATACACGATGTATAAGGCTAGAACTAACCAAAGTGGAATATCTTCTTGTTTAATTAAAGGTAATTTTGAAGTGGAAGGTTTTGATCATATGAAAAAGGCTGAAATAGCAGTTTATAATATTTCAAACGATGAGTTAGTAGGAATATATAATACAAACCCAAAAACAGGAAACTACTTAATTATTGTTGTCCCTAATGTTAAATACGAGTTTGTTATAAATGCCTATGGTTATGCACCAATTAAAAAAATAGTAGAAATACCTAATTATGCCAGTACCAACATTGAAGGAGAAATATCTTCTCAAAAAATGTTGTTAAAAATGGATGGCAGCAGTGTAAGCTTAACTTTAAATTCATGGATTGTTGAAGAAAAAGAACCTACTTTATTTCTATTAACTGTTTATAATGAAAACCAAGAAGATAAACAGAACATAGAGCTTTATCAGGCTTCAGAGGATGAGTTTAATGAACTAACAGAAAGAGGAAGAAGAAGTTTAAAAGAAACTGATTTCGGAACGATAGATGAGCTCTTACAGTCTCAAGCTGAAGCTGAAAATAAAAAACCAGAATTAGCAGAAAAAGCTTTCGCGAATAAAGATTATAAAAAATCTATAGAACTATATTCTCAATTATTAAAATTAAATGAATCTGATGAAGTTTATAATTATAGAAAAGGCGCTGCTTTATTTTATACTGAGCAAAATAAACTAAAGGCATTACCGTATTTAAATAAAGCCGCAAGTTCTCCAAACACTCCTTATGATGTTTATTATTTAATGGGAACATCCTATCATTTATGGTCTGATTTTGCAAATGCACAAAAAGCTTTTGAAACCTTTAAAACAAAAGCAACTCCTAAAGAAATCGAAGAGCTGAATATCAATAGATTGATTGAAAACTGTATCAATGGTAAAAATTTAATGCAAGAACAGATAAACATGCAGATTGTCAATAAAACACCTATTGATATTGAAAAAGTAACCAAAGATTACCCACAAGCATTGGTTTCTGATAAACTTTTTAAGAAAACGACATTCTTTATATCACCTATTGATGAGAAAAAGAAAGAGAAATTATTAATGTTTAGAACAGAGCAAAATGAAATGATTCAGTCTAGTTATGGTTTAGATGATAAAAATGGGAAAGATTTATTTGTCAACCTATTAATAGGTGGAGATAATTGGGGAATACCTAAGCCTTTAGGCGAAAACATTAATACCCCTTACGATGAGGAATTTGCTTATGTAACTCTGGATGGCAATACTATGTATTTCTCATCTAAAGGGCATAATAGTATTGGAGGGTATGATATTTTTAAATCAACTAGAGAGACTGTTACTTCTCCTTGGGGTAAACCAGAAAACTTAGGATACCCAATCAACTCTCCTTATGATGATATTTTATTTATGCCTGACTTAACTGAAGAAATGGCTTATTTTTCTTCCAATAGAAGAAGCCCAACCGGAGGGTTTAATTTTTATGAAATAAAAATGCCAAAACCGCCATTACCTTTAACAGTAATTAAGGGGCATTTTATGACGAGCGATTCTATTCCAAATTTTTCAGCTTCTATCGCTGTTTACAATACAAACAATCAAGAAATTGTAGGTATTTATAATACGAACGCTAATAATGGAAACTTCTTAATGGCTTTAATGCCAGGGATTAAATATGAGTTTATGATTGAGTGTGATGGTTTTAAAGAACACACAGCTTTTGTAACAGTACCATCTCAAACAGAGCAGTTTGCTTTACGACAAAGTATAAGGTTAAAAAAGGAAGCAGCATTTGAGATTTTAAAAATGGACAATTTTTTCACTCAAGAAGAGGCAGAAAATGCTCCCGTATATAAGTTAACTATTAAAGATTTTGAAACAGAAGAAAAACAGGTCGTTGCGACTAATCCAAAGCCTTCAGTTTTTGAAAAGTTTAAAAAACCTACACCAGAGCAACAACAAATATTAAATTCAGGAGAACAGTTTTTTACCAATAAACAATATTTAAAATCAGCCGAGCAGTTTGCCAAAGTTGCACCATTGATAGAGCTTAATAACAAACAAAGTTTTTATTATGGTAAATCATTGTTTAGTATTTCTAAAGATTATGAGGAAACATTAAAGCATCTTGAAAAAGCAGGAATGGATAAAAACACACCTTATGAAGTTTTTTATATGCTGGGAAAAACAAACCATTATGCATATCGATTTGAGCGAGCAGTAAAAGCTTATGAACGTTATAAGAGTTTTGCTACCGAAAAAGAAGTGGAGCAAAAAGACATAGAAAATGAAATAAGTTTATGTAGGTTCGGTAAAAAGTTAGTTAACGACCCCAAACCTATCGAAGTGTTATCTAAAAAGGAGTTTAATAAAGAGAGTTTGCATACCATTTACAATTCACTAGATTTAGCATCTAAATTTTTATTAACGCCAGATGATATGACTTCTGATAAAGATAAAAAAGAAAACTTTAAACCAACGATGTATTTAAATAGTTCAAAAACATTGATTTATTATGCGAGTTATGGTTTAGATGGAGCAAATGGTAAAGACTTGTTTTTAATGCGTAAACTGCCTAATAACACTTGGTCTGAACCAATAAACTTAGGAGAATCTATTAATACTGCTGGTGATGAAGATTACCCCTATTTAACTCCAGATGGAAGGACTCTTTATTTTTGTTCTACAAAACATGGCAGCATGGGTGGGTATGATATTTTTAAAGCTACTTGGAACGATAAACAAGAAAAGTGGGAAAACCCTGTAAACCTTGGGGCACCTATTAACTCTCCTTTCGATGATTTATATTTTGTAGAATAAAAAAGCTGTCATTTCGAGTGTTTTGATGAAATCAAAATGTATCGAGAAACAACGCTTTTTTTCTATTATCTTTACTTTATGAGCCTAAAAATTACCATAATTCAATCTGAATTGCATTGGGAAAAAGTTGATGAAAACTTAAACATGTTTTCTCAAAAAATTGCAAAAATTGAAGAAACAACGGATATTATTGTTTTACCCGAAATGTTCAACACAGGGTTTTCTATGAAATCAGAGCAATTAGCAGAAACCATGGAAGGTAAAACTGTTAATTGGATGAAAAGTGAAGCTAAAAAAAACAATGCCGTAGTTGTTGGAAGTTTAATCATTAAAGATGTCACCCTGAGCGGAGTCGAAGGGTATTTTAACCGCCTAATTTGGATGCAACCTAATGGTGATTATTACACCTATGATAAAAGGCATTTGTTCCGTATGGCAAATGAACACGAACATTTTAGTGCAGGGCAACAGCGTATTATTATCAATTACAAAGGATTTAAAATTTGTCCATTAGTTTGTTACGATTTACGCTTCCCTGTTTGGAGTAGAAATCAAGAGTTGTCAGTTGATAGTTATCAGTTGTCAGATCAAACAACAAATAACAAACAACAAACAACAAATGTCTATGACATTTTAATTTATATTGCCAATTGGCCAGCAGCTCGAAAAGCACCTTGGAGCAAATTATTAGAAGCCAGAGCAATTGAAAACCAATGTTATGTAGTTGGTGTAAACCGAGTAGGCACAGATGGAAAAGAGATTGCTTACAGCGGCAATTCTGTTGTTGTAAACCCTAAAGGAGAAGCAATAAGTACCATCTCAGATAATGAAGAAACTACACAAACCATTACCATTTCTTTAAAAGAGCTCAACGATTTTAGAGCAGCTTTCCCTGTTGGATTAGATGCGGATGATTTTGAGGTTACGCTATAACTTTTAATTGTATATCAGTTTGGTTTTCAATATCTTTAGCAGCTTTTAATTTTACAAAATGAAAAAATTACTATTTATTTTACCTATTCTATTAAGTTTTAGTGCTTATGCTCAGTTTGGCACTCAAAAAATAATTGCTCATACTTTAAATTATCCAGGAGATGTTATTTCTGTTGATATAGATAATGATGGGGATAAAGATATATTAGGATGTGACATGTTTGAAAATCTAATAGTTTTATATGAAAATTTAGGCGGTGGGTTAATTGACTCAGTATATCTTGAGGTATCTGATCAAGCTGTAGGTGAAATTAGATTATCTATTTCAGATTTGGATGGAGATGGTCTAATTGATGTTTTATCTGTCTCTTCAGATAATAAAGTAGCATGGTATAAAAATCTTGGTAACCTATCATTTGGACCACAACAAATCATAACAACAATGGCAAATCGTCCAAACCATGTTTCATCTGTTGATCTTGACAATGATGGAGATAAGGATGTTATTTCTACCTCTGTAAATGACTCAAAAATAGCATGGTACGAAAATTTTGGAAATGGAACTTTTGGTCCTCAACAAATAATTAGTAGTGGAGTTATACCTAACTCTAACAATTTTGGTGATATTGACAATGATGGCGATCAAGATATTGTTTCGTCATTTTATTCTACAAATAAGATAGTATGGTTTGAGAATTTAGGCGGAGGTGTTTTTGGGCTACAACAAACAATTCTTTCTGTAAATGGACCCAATACCGTCCATCTTACTGATATTAACAATGATGGAAAAATAGACATAGTGTACTCTTCTTTTATTAATGCTAGAACCTCATGGGCTCTTAATTTGGGTAGTGGTAACTTCGGTTTGGGGGGGATAGTTACATCAAATTTCGCTTCTGATATTTACTCCATCGATATTAATAATGATGGTTTTAAAGACATAATTATGGCTTCTGATGCCACTGATATATTGAGTTGGTTTGAAAACATAAGTGGTGTTATTGATACTACATATAATATAATTAGCACAAACGCTGATAGACCTTTCTCTGTTTATTCAGAAGACCTTGACAATGACGGTGACATGGAAATTTTATTTGCTTCATTATATAAATTAGCTTGGTATAATAATTTGGGGTCTGGAATTATTGATACAGTCGAAAATATTATTCCTAGTAAGCCTGTTAATTCACCTCAAAAAACATTCTCTATAGATTTAGATAATGATGGAGACAATGATGTAATATCTGCATCTTACAATGACAATAAAATTAGTTGGTATGAAAATCTTGGTGGCAAATTTAGTTACCAAAAACTTATTTCTGATACAGCTCTTGGAGCAACAAGTGTCTATGCAATTGATATAGATAATGATGGTGATAATGATGTTATCTCTGCTTCTTATTTGGATGACAAGATTTCTTGGTATGAAAATGATGGGGTTGGTAATTTTCTACAAGAACATATCTTATCAACCAGCGTCAATCAAGTTTTTGATTTATATGCAGGTGATCTTGATAATGATGGAGACAATGATATTGTTACTGGCTCAAATAATGCTTTATTAATTTTTGAAAATTTAGGTGGGGGTATTTTTGCAGCTCAAAACATTATTGTTTCATCTGTTAGTTCAGTAAGAGGAGTTTTTCTTATTGACATGGATAATGATTTAGATCTTGACTTAATTTTTGCATCATACAATGACTCAAAAATTGCATGGCATGAGAATTTAGGAGGATTAAATTTTGGTCCTCAGCAATTAATATATTCCAACAACACTCCAACGTCTGTATTTTCTGCCGATCTTGATAATGATGGAGATAATGATATTATTTCAACTTCTTATAATGGAGATGTGTCTTGGAGTGAAAATTTAGGTTCTGGAATATTTGGTAGTAAACAGATAATAACCACACAAGCATATCAAGTGAGAGATGCAAATGCAGTAGATATTGATGGGGATGGTGACATAGATGTACTTTCTGCATCAGGTAATAATGGTATTGATGATAAAATAGCATGGTATGAAAATCTTGGAGGAGGTGTTTTTGGGCCACAGAACCTACTAAATACATACTTATTTAAAGGTAGTTCAGTATATTCATCAGATTTAGATAATGATGGAGATGTGGATATTATCTCAACATCGATCGATGATAACAAGATTGCTTGGTATGAAAATTTTTTTTCTAGCCCAAGATTAAAAGGAAAAACCTTTTATGATGCAAACCAAAATAAAATAATAGATGTTAATGAGAAAGGACTGTCATTTATTCAAACTCAATTACAGCCAAATGTAGGATATTCCTTTTCAGATTCTTTAGGTAATTATTTTTATTCTGCAAAAATAGGGATACCTTATGTTTTGAGTTATTCATCTTTTCCTAATTGGAGTTTAACAACGGATTCTATTAACTATAATCGAACATTGACAATACCATATCAAGTAATTGACAGTTTGAATTTTGGGTTTTACCCAGATACGATATTAACCATAATTGAACCTGATTTAACAGGAGGGTTTCCAAGGTGTAATGATATTGTTAACTATTGGGCGAACATACAGAACCAAGGAACTACCTTGCCAAGTGGTCTTATCCATTTGCAATTGCATGATTCTGTTAGTTATGTTTCAGCAGCAGTTGTTCCCGATTCTATAAATGGTCAAAACATTTATTGGCATTATGATAGTTTGTTTTTCTATTCCAACGAAATGATAAACTTACAAGTACAAATGCCTCCTTTTACCAGTATGGGAGATACGTTAACCTCTTATTTAACGGTTCATGAACTAGATACATTTAACAACATAGTTTATACAAATGTTGATACATTAGAACAAATATTGGTTTGTGCTTATGATCCTAACGATAAAAGTGTAACACCAAAAGGAATTGGAACAGAAGGATTTATTCCTCAAAATCAGGAGTTGGAATATTTAATTCGTTTTCAAAATACGGGTAACGATACGGCAATTACGGTTATGGTAAGAGACCAATTGGATGCAAATTTAGATTGGAGTACATTACAACCTATTGCGAGTAGTGACCCTGTTCAGATATGGATAGAACAAGATGGGGAAGCAGTGTTTAAATTTCAAAACATTATGTTGCCCGATAGCGGAGCAGACTTTTTAGGCAGCCAAGGATTTGTTAAATTTAAAATTAGCCCAGACACTGGATTAGCACCATTAACACCGATTTACAATACTGGGCATATTTATTTTGATAATAACCCTGCCGTTATAACCAATACAGTTTTAAATACGATTGAATGTTATTCAGCACCATTGGCAGTAATTAGCTATAGTTTTCCTTATTTAAACGCAAATGTTACAGGAAATTATACCTATCAATGGTATTTAAATGGTAATCCGATTGCTGGGGCAAATGCAGATACGTTATTGCCATTAGTAGATGGAAACTATACTGTTGAAATTACTGATTCAAATACTTGTTATAAACTATCAAACCCATATAATTATGTAGCAGTTGGGATAGAGGAATTGGGTAAATTAAAAACGGTTGTTTATCCTAACCCTTTTAGTGAGAGCACTACTATATTATTTGATAAAAACTTAAATGGAGAATACGATTTATTGGTGTATGACATTGTTGGAAAAGAAGTAAAACACATCAATAAAATTGCAGGAAACAAAGTTGAAATAAGTAAAAATGAAATTGGTAAAGGTTTGTTTTTAGCTTATGTGGTTAACAGAACCACTGGCGAAAAAATATTTATTGAGAAACTGATAGTTCAATAGAAGTTTACTTTTTAATCACCCAAATAATTTCATTGTCCCAGTTGGCTCGAATGGTAATTTCTTTTTCATAAAAAAATACTTTTTCTGGTTGTTTTTCATCAAGATAATTACCCGTGGTCCATTTATTATCTGAGTTGTTATCAATAATCAATTTTAACTGATAAGCACCCGGAGCCAAGTATGAGTAGTTTATTTTTTGTTCACCCTTATAGGTTTCTGCTTGTACCAACTTGTTGTTTTGGTAAAGTTCTAAAATATAGCTTTCAGTAAAGTTTGGATTAACACTCAATAATATTGTTCCGTAATCAGCTAACTCTTTAGTTTTAAAATCAATTTTAATGCTGTCATTTTTTAAGCCATAAATGTCTTCAAAAGTACCGGGAGGGACTAATAATTGGTAGGTTGTTTTTTCTTTAAAGTCATAAGCCAATTCAAACTGGCGTAAACCAATATCACTAAAAAAAGTAGTAGTAACTAAAACACTATCTTCATAAAGTTTGATACTATCAGTTTCGTAACTCACAAAAGGACGGTTTAGAGTTAGCATAATATTTTGGTTTAAATCAAAATTTCCACGAACATTAGTGGTAACAATGGCAAGAGAATCTTTAAATTTTTTTTGGTCTATTAATGCAATATCAACAGTATCAATTATTTTTTCTCCATCTTTTAATTCTAACTCAATATTATCAAGGTTGATGTCTTTAACCAACCATATTTTAAGGCTGTCTCCTGTTTTATTTGATTCAATAAAACTCCAATTTTCAACTGCTTCATTATAAGTTTTATTAAGAGGAGTTAACTTCAATTCTTTAGTTGGAGTATTTAAAATTAAATCGATTTCTCCATATTTTTTATGGTCAGTTTTTACTACATATTGTATTTTTTTTTCTTCTTCAAACAAATAAATAATATTGTTTTCACTAGCTTTTTTCAGGGTAATAAAATCAGTCTTAAAGCCTATTTCTTCATTAGGCAAATCAAATAAATAATTACCATTAATGTCTTTAATTGCAAAAACCTTATAAGTTCCTTCAGCAATGTTGGTGATAGAAAATTTTCCATCTTTATCACTAATTGCAACGTATCGTGGTTTTTCTTTTAACGGAATAGAATCTTCCAATTTATCATAAAGTAACACATAAATTTTTTCTTTTTCTTTTAAATCAAACCCATTCACAACAGTACCAGAATAAGAAAGTGAGTCAATAAAACTTCCTGTAGAAAAAACATATTTAAAATTAGGGGCAATATTGTTTTCTGTAATATCGGTAATGGCATTTCCAAAATTAAAACTGTAGGTAGTGTTTTCTTCTAACTCACAATTAAGTTTAATTAATAATTTTTTCCCTTTTATAGAAACTTCAGGAGCCGTTTCCATTAGTGGCGAAATTATTAATTGACTAGATAAATTAGTTAATTGAATGTATTCATCAAATTCAATAGTAATTGTTTTTTCAGCAAAATAAGTGGACCCATTTTTAGGTAAACTTTCTATTTCTTTTGGGGGCGATAAATCTTGATCTCCACCAGTAAGCGGAACTATTTGAGCACAAGAAAATAAAATTAATGCAACTACAAAAAATAATATGGATTGCTTTAATTTCAAAGAAATGAAGCTATTAATTGAACAACTTCTGACAGGTACTTTTCATCAGTTTTATCAAAATGATTAAGGTGTTCACTGTCAATATCAAAAATCATTACCACTTCCTTTTTATTGTTTAAAATGGGTAGAACAATTTCGGATTTTGAATCTGAACTGCAAGCAATGTGCCCAGGAAATTCATCTACATTTGGTACAATTAGAGTTTTATTTTGCTCCCAAGCAGTACCACAAACACCTTTCCCTTTTTGTATTCTTGTGCAAGCAATCGGGCCTTGAAATGGACCTAAAACTAGTTCATTATCCTTAACAAAATAAACACCAACCCAAAGCCAATTAAAAGTGCTTTTTAAAGCAGCCATTAAATTAGAGATGTTAGCGATAGTGTCAGTTTCATAACTTACCAGTCCTTTTAATTGAGGAAGTAGTTCTTGGTAACGTTCTTCTTTAGATAGGTTTATAGATATAGACAATTCTTCAGCCATAGTACAAATATACTTAGACTGATTGAATTTTTGCATAAAGTTGTATGGATAGAAAAAGAGAGCACAATAAAATTGTGCTCCCTTTTTTAAATTACCTTTTATTTAAGTAAGGTTACTTTTCCTATAAACTTATGGTGTAAGCCTTGCCAATCTTTTAACTGAATATTGTAAACATAGGTGCCAGCCATGGCCAACTCATTTCCCCCTTTTGTAGTTCCATCCCATCCATTATCTAAATCAGAAGTTTCATAAACTATTTCACCCCAACGATTAAATATTTGCATGTTAAAGTTTTCAATTTCTTCACCAATTGCGGTAAAAATGTCATTGTCACCATCATTATTTGGGGTAAATGCATTAGGAATGTAAAAGCTGTATTCAGGTGCAATTAATAATTCTTTGCTAGTAGTATCCATACAGCCATAAGTATTGCTGGCAATTAAGGTAACTAGGTAACTTCCATCTGTCGCATATTTGTGGATAGGATTTAATACATTAGAAGTAGCTCCATCTCCAAAAGTCCAAGCATAAAAATTTGCATCAGAAGAATAATTGTCAAAATGAACTTCAGGGTCTAACATGGTTAATTCAGAAGGACTATAATCAAATTGAGCAACTGGATTAGGGTTAACAGTAATATTAACATTAGTTTGACCTGTATTTATACATCCTTGAGGAGAGGTGACAGTAAGTGTAACGTTATAAATTCCTGTTTGTGTATATATTTTTTCTGGCGTTTCTTGAGTGGAAGAAGTGTTATCACCAAAATTCCAAAAATAGGTTGTCCCAGTTGGATTTACACTATTGTTTGTTAAATTGATTTTTACCGCTCCACAAGCAGTTTTGTTTTGTGATTGAAGCAATACGCTTGGTAAAGGATTTACATTAACTAAAACTGATTTATTGATAGAATTACCACATACATCAGTTACTGTTACAATGTAATTGGTGTTGGTTAATGGACTTACAGCGAAAGGACCTTGTCCTTGCCCTAAGCCATTGTTCCAATTATATGTATAGGTCCCAATGCCACCAGTAACGTTAGCAGATACTAAGTATTGACCTCCTTCACAAATAGTTGTGTCAGGAACTGTATTAAGAGTAATTAAATTTATATTGTTTACAGTAACTAAAACACTATCTGGTGTTCCAACACAACCATTGGCATCTATTGCAGTTACTAGATAGTTGGTTGTAGTAGTTGGAGATACATTTTGATTGTTTCCAACAAAATTGTTACTCCATAAATAAGTGTAATTACCAACTCCACCAAATCCTGCCGCACTTATGTTGGCAGATTGTCCAGGACAAATGGTGTCTGTTCCTTGAGCTACTGTTGCAACAACAGAAGGTTCGTTAATGTTAACCGTAGCAGTATCCCAACAACCTTTACTATCTGTTACCGCAAGCACATAATAACCTTGACCTAAATTATTAATGCTTGGTGTTGTTAAAGCAGTAGGACTCCACAGATAAGTATATGGTGGACTACCACCAGTAGTATTGGTTTGTATGCTACCATTATTCATTCCGTTACAAGTAATGTGGTTGAAATTTGTAACAGAAGCTACTAATTGAGGGGGTTCAATAACATCAAATTGAGCGTTAATTGTACATCCATTGGCATCGGTAACTATTAAATTATAAGAGCCAGCAGGTAAGTTATTAATTAATGCAGCATTCGGGAAAGTATTATTGTTCCAATTGTAAGTATATGGTGACACACCACCAATTACATTTACCATTATTGAGCCATTAGTGCCATTAAAACAACTTACATTTTGTAAGTTATTTACATTCACAACCAAAGGTTGTGGTGAAGCAATGGTAACATTTTGAGTTGTTGTACATCCGTTATTATCTGTAATTGTTGCAGTATATGTTCCTGCAGTAAGGTTGTTAGCAGTTAATCCATTTTGTACTGGGATGGTATTCCAACTAACAGTATAAGGTGCTGTTCCTCCAGTTGGACTAACTGTTGCAGATCCATTATTTCCGCCAAAACAAGTCGCATTAATTTTTGTTGTTGTTGCAGTTACTGGACTATTTGGTTCAGTAATAATTACTGTATCAACCGAAGTACAATTTGCACTTGTGGTAACTATCACCCAATACGTACCAGCTAGTAAATTATTTATAGTTGGTGTTGTTCCTCCATTTGACCATGCATATGTATATGGTGGTTGGCCTCCATTTACATTTGCTGTAGCAGAACCATTGTTACCATTAAAACAACTAACGTTAGTAGAAGTAATATTAATGTTGCCAGGCTGAGCTCCTTGTCCAACATTTACTGTAGAAGAAGAAGTACAACCATTTGCATCAGTAACTGTTACGGTGTATTGCCCTACAGATAATCCATTTGCACTCTGATTGTTTCCACCACTTGGTGACCATGAATAAGTAAATGGCCCATTCCCTCCTGTTACGGTTACATAAGCAGTACCATTGGATGCGTTACAATTGGCAGGGGTTGAGGTTGCAGAAGTTGTAAAACCGGTTACGGTGATACAGAAAGAATAAATTTGAACGCCATTGATTGGACAGTTATCATCACTTACTGTAACTGTAAAACAATAAGGGTTTTGACTGATATTGTTGGCTGTAGGAGTCCAATTAAATGTAGCTGTTGGAAGTGGTCCAGTAGTGGTTGTAAAACTAGCATTAGGAATAGAGTTGTTCCATGCTAATGTTATATTTTGATTATTATCTATATCAAAAGAAGGAATTGTAAAGTTTATAGTTGAGTTGGCACAAACAGTTGCTGAGAAATTACCTTGTCCGTTTATACCTGTAGTGTAAGGTAAGTTATTATTACACGCTATTGTTCTTAATTGAATATCTCTAATAACACTTCCGATAAATATTCCATTTCGCCATTCTTCAACTCTCACCGCAAGCACAGTTACCTCTTGTAAAGTAGGAGTCATACAGATATCACCAGTCATAGGGTTAAAAGTAATAGCTGGGTTTGACATTAAAGGTTGTTGGGCAGAATAACCCGGAACATAAGTTACAGTTGTGTTAGGACCTGTTGCTGGGGCAAGTAGTGTGTAGTATAACGAATCCCCATCAGGATCGAAAGCACCATGGTTAAAACAAGATGTTTGTCCTACACAAGGAAAGGAAACAGGTGGATTAGAAAATGTTGGAGAATTATTACAAACAATATCAAAGTTGTTTAGTTTGGCTTCAACATAAATGTTTTCGTTTCCAGGGTTATTAATAGTGTTAATTGCGTTATTTCTACAACATAAAGAAAAACTAAAGGTCCAATCTACGCAGTTCATAGGAATATTAATAATACCTCTATAAATATACTCTTGTACTCCAGGGTAATTTCCTCCATTACAAACTGTAGTAAGTGTATTACATATTGGTGTAACATCATTACCAGTTCCCGGAATTTGATTAAGAGTTGTATTAAAATTTTGATTACAAGTTGCTGAAGAAGTATTTATTGAAATTGAATTTGGGGCGTTTGCACCAGAACAATCTCTATAAAACGAAACACTAATTTGATATTGATTACCATTAATACATTGATAAGTTATATCAGCGCTTTGTGCATGACTAGCTAAAGAGTCTTGACTACATAAAAATGATAAGAAGCTTAAAACGAGCCATAGCTTTTTCGAAGATGAGTAGAGTGTTTTCATAGTTAGAGAGTTTTAAGTAAGAGTAAGAACAGGGATTCTGTTTATTTTAACGGCTCTAATTGCTTTTAAGTTACATTAAATTCCTAACAAATATTAAAATAAGATATAAAATAACGAATATTACAAATAATTAAGAATAAAATATTGTTATATGGAATTAAAGTAATAAAAATACCCCCAAAAAATTTTGGGGGTACTGATTGGAAAGAGGGTGCTTATCGAATTACTATACTTCCTTCAATAAGTCACATGCTTGCATCTCATTACTACCAATCTGTTTTTAGATGAAAACAACCTGTACTTTCCATAAAAGGAATCCCTATTTTTGCAATAAATGATAGAAAAAGATTACATAATTGTAGGGCAAGGATTAGCAGGCTCGGTTTTAGCTTATTCTTTAATTGAGCAAGGCAAAACAGTATTGGTTATTGATGAAGAAAAAGAATTTACTTCTTCTAAAATTGCAGCTGGTTTATGTAACCCTGTTGTATTTAAACGGTTAACAAAAAGTTGGTTAATAGATGATGTTTTAGATTTTGCAAAAGCGTTTTATAGAAAACAAGAGCGTTTGCTTAATGATCAATTTTATTTTGATTTGCCTATTTACAAGTTGTTTGTAGATAAAAAAGAACAAGAATTTTGGAAACAAAAAAGCAATGAACCAGAGCTTTACGATTGGATTAATCACAAAGTAGAATATCCTTTTGAATCAACTTTAATAAGCTATCCTTTTGGAGCTTCTAAAACTTTACAATCAGGTTATTTGCAATCCGCAAAATGGCTAAACGCATTTAAAAACTACTTGGTTAACAACCAAAGTTATTTGAACGAAAAATTTGATTACTCTAAAATTGAATTGACTAATAATGGTGTTGTATGGAAGGAGTTTAAAGTTAAAAAAATTATTTTTTGTGAAGGTTACCAAAGTATATACAATCCTTATTTTGATTGGTTGCCATTTAAATTGACCAAAGGAGAAGTGTTAACGGTTAATTTTGAAAAATTAAAATTGAACGTTGCTTTAAATAAGGGAGTTTTTGTGTTGCCTTATAACGGTAATTATAAATTAGGAGCTACTTACAATTGGGATGAACTGGATGAAAATATTAGTGAAAACGCGAAAGAAGAATTACTAACTAAAGCTAGTAAGTTTATAATAGATAAAATAAATGTTATTGAACATAAGGCTGGAGTTCGGCCAACAGTTTCTGATAGAAGGTTATTGATTGGTGAGCACCCTACACATAAAAACATACTAGTATTTAACGGATTAGGAACAAAAGGAGTAATGTTAGCACCCTACTTTGCAAATAAATTGGTAAGTTTATTATTAAATAATGAGCCGCTTCCTGATGAAGTAAACATTAACCGATTTATTAAAAAAGAGGCTTGATTATTGATGGCATGAAATTCCCTCCTTGAGGAGGGTTAGGGAGGTGTTTAGCAGTATAAATACATCCCTCTAAATCTCCCTTCAAAAGGGAGACTTTAAATAATTTAAAACGATAAAAAAAAATGAAAAAACTACTAACTATTTCAATCCTTACGGCAATAGTTACTTTATTTGCTACAACAAGTGCCAATGCACAAAAAGTATTTAAAGTAAAATACGAAAGCCAAGCAGATATTAAAGTTTATGTGGTAAAATACGAATCTCAATGTGATTTAAAAGTGTTTCATGTCAAGTACGAATCGCAAGCAAGTAAAGATGGTTTATGGTATTCTGTGGATTATGAATCGCAAGCAGATAAAAAAGTATATTACGTTGATTATGAAAGCCAAGCAGATTTAAAAATTTATTATGTAGATTACGAATCTCAAGCAGGGTGGAAAAATAGCTCTAAAGCTCATTTGTTGAAGCATTAAAAATTGGGTAAGTCATGAAATATTTAGTAATAATCATTTTTGTTCTATCTTTTCCGTTTATGGGCTTAAAAGCCAAGACTGATTACTGTTTGAATTTTAATAAGGACGGAAAATCTTTGTCAATAGAACAAGGAAAAAAAATTTCTTTTCTTTTATTAGGAGATTCATTATTTCAGAAAGGGAAGATTATGGGAATTACGAATGATAGTATTTTAATTGAAGAATATAAAGTCCAAGGACTATTTAATGAATCTGAAAGTAATTATATCACTACAAGCTATAATATAAATGAATTCAAAGTAATAGGGTATAATAAAACAACAAGGGTTCTAGGAGGTGCTGCCAAGACAGTATTAATAGTTGCGACAACTGTAATAACATTTGGAGCAACATTACATGAGGCGGATTCTGATAAAATGCCAGAACTTTTCACTAAAAATATTGATATGGAAGACGGTTGGGAAATCGAAATTATAAATTGTGATCACTAATAATCAAACCTTACTCAGTTAGAAACTATTCCTCCAACATCAACTCTTTCATAATTGCCAATTGGTTTTCTTCCTTACACTTTTTACCATCGTGGTAAAAGGTTATTAATTGTAAAGGAACTCCTTTCCAACACAAGTTGGCAACATTGTCTGGGCTTATCGTATATCTGCCAACAGTTTTTTCGGTTGCCCAAGGTATTTGTGGAAAACAAACATAAGCTAACTCCGAACAAACTATTTTTTCGGTGGTATTTACATCAAAATTAAAGTCATACTCTTTACCTAATTGGCGGAAAGCCAACAACAAAGATTCTTTCTCCTTTTCGGTAGCGTTTTCTTTAAACACTGGTCGAAGTATTGCAATGTCATCAATGTTCATAAACTCTTCTAATGAGCTTAGTTTAACACCTTCTCGTAACGCTTCAACAATTTGGTAGCCATCTTTAGTAAGTTCATTTCCGTTAGGGTTAATTTTATCATGGTATGGAACAATAACTTCGTGTTCCCACAAACCTCTATCTTTTAATTCTTTCTCGTTACCCACCCAAATTGCAACGTGCCCAAAATGTCCAGGAATTAGTTTATCTGTTAACCGAAAAGGTGTTTTTTCTAAAATAATGTCCAAAGGCTGCAGAATATTTTGTATTTCTTTTTTTATGGCTTCGTTACCATAAAGTTTTCCTTTTCTGGATTCTACCAAACCTACAGAGTTGCCAAAAAACTTACTTACTCCATCAAACCCATCATCTCTTAATTCTGCCAAAACATCACGAGACATTCTTTCAAACATTCTAAATTTTTTGGCTAACATTTGTTGTGTAGTAATGTTTTTAAAATGATTGTAAGATGGACTAGAATAGATTAACAGTTTTAAATAATAATAATCATCGTCTTTTAAAGTTCTAAACAATTCGGTTTTTGCTTCAAAAAATTGAATACCATCCTGTATTCTTTTTTGTTTACTAATAGAATTTGCTGATAAAGTAATGTGCAATAATTCGTTGGCAGAAATTCCAAAACCTTTGTCTGGGTCATTTAAAATTCTTCTTAAGCGTTTATCATTTTCAAATATTAAAGCACCTAATAAATAATTATCAAAAAGTGTAAGTGCAGCAGCAGTAGATAACATTACAGCTTTTGTTCGAATAGTTTCAGGAATTTGTTCTTTTTCTAAATCTTCAACGGTTGCATCTAAGGCACACTCGTAACGATTGGTTACATCATAAAGTTGATCTCTTAATGTTAAGCATATTTGAGTATTTGCTTTTAAAAACTCTAAGTGTTTGGAAGCAATAGGTCCTTCTGTTTCTTTGCTAATTTCATTGGCAACTTGTATCATTTCAGCCCTTACCATTAAGCTTTGCTCAACTAAACTTTGAAACTCTACAATTTCGAAATCTAATAAAGAATCTAAATCATTAATACTAGTAATTTTAGCTTCAATATTTGCCCAGCAAATTTGTTTTTGTTTTTTCTTTTTTTCTCTCGAAGAAAAATAGCCAACAACAATTATCATTACAATTAGGGTAACAATATAATGCGGGAAATATCTTTTTTTTAGTCTCATTTTTATTTTTCGTCAACTAATAATTTGTCATACTGAGTTTATCGAAGTATAAACAAACTATTAGTTAAAAATAACAATTCCTTTTTAATTTTTTACTTTTACTTACATCTTCCCCTCTTGGAGAAGAAGGTTTGGGAGATTGATGGTTTATCAATTCCTCTTAATCTCCCTTTTCTAAAGGAGAATTAAAACAATAATTATGACAATACAAGAAACACAAGAGGTTGTAGATAAGTGGATAAAAGAAAACGGAGTTCGTTATTTTAATGAATTAACTAATATGGCGATGCTTACTGAAGAAGTGGGTGAGGTGGCTCGTATTATTGCTCGCAGGTATGGAGAACAATCTGAAAAAGAGAGTGATAAAACCAAGGATTTGGGAGAAGAAATGGCTGACGTGTTGTTTGTATTGGTTTGTTTGGCCAACCAAACAGGAGTTAATTTAACAGATGCATTAACTAAGAATTTAGAAAAAAAATCAGCTAGAGATAAAGAAAGACACCACAATAACCCGAAACTAAAATAATGTTAAGAGGTTGTTTTTGGTAATTTGATTTTTTCAATTTGTGCTTGATACTTTTTAAGTTTTGCTTGATACGCTTCTAAATTTACAGCTTTAACTGGTTCAGAAGGAGGGAAATCTTCACTTAAATGATTGGTTTGACTGCCATTTTTCCAAAAACGATAACAAACGTGAGGACCTGTTGCTAAACCTGTACTTCCAACATAGCCAATAACATCACCTTGTATCACATATTGTCCAACTTTAGCATTTCGTTTACTCATGTGTAAATATTGGGTTGTGTAAGTGCTGTTGTGCTGAATTTTTACATAATTGCCGTTAAATTGACTAAAAGCTGAGGCAATTACAATTCCATCACCCGTTGCCATAATTGGAGTGCCGGTTGGTGCAGCATAATCAGTTCCTAAGTGGGGTTTATTTCTTTTTTGTACTGGATGAAATCTTTTCATAGTAAAACCAGAAGTTAAGCGACCAAATTTCAAAGGTGATTTTAAAAAGGCTCTTCTTAAACTATTGGCCTCAGCATCAAAGAAATCACCAACGCTGTCTTGCACAAAGTAGCAAGCAAAAAAATCTTTGTTGTAATGGTTAAAATTGGCAGCAATAATTTTTCCCGAGCCGATTGATTTTCCGTCTACAAAACGCTCTTTATAAATTACTTTAAACCAATCTCCTTTCTGTATGCGGTAAAAATCGATTGTCCATGCAAACACGTCAGCCATTTCTATTGCTAAAACAGGATTTATATCGGCATCAGCTAATGTTTGATAAAGTGATGAATTTATAATTCCCGAGGCCTCTTTTATTTTGGTAGTAACTTCTTTCTCTGCTTTATAAATTTTTAGAGTATCTCTTAGGTCGTAAACAACATAATCTATCGCATTAATTTCATAGATAAAATAAGCCGCTTTTTTTGTAGAATCTTTTTCGCACAACACAGTATATTTATGATTGGCGGCAATTTTTCTAACATCAAAAATTGATTTAGATGTTTTTGCTAATTCATCAATTTTAGAATAAGGAATGTTGTAACGCAATAAAATGTTGGCTAAAAATTCATTGTGTTCAATTTTTTTTTGATGAACTTTAAAAGAATCTACATTAATTCCATACTTAATGGTTGGTTCTGGAATGGTATCAGTAATTGCAGTTTTATGGGTGTGATTTACTATCTTCTCAGGCCATGCGTAATAAACAATACTAGCAACAACACCAATTATAATTATTGAAATTACACCTACTTTACCTTTTTTCATTGGGGTATAAAATTAAGGCGAGAAGATATCTCCTCGCCTTAATTTTACTATACTTTTAAACAGAATATTGTTTATTCAACTTTAGCAATTGGATTAGCTAAACCAGATGCTTTTGTTAATTCAAACTTAACAGCACCAACCAATACTTTCCCTTGTGCTAAAAGCGGTATTTTGTTTTCATCATCAGAAATCCAAACAGAAACATCATCTTCATCTTCAAACAAACGACCTTCTTGTACTACAGGACAAAACTTCATCGCTTTATATTTTTGGCCACCAACTTTTATAGTTTCCCTTCCTTTAAACCTAATTTTTAATGGCCAAATTTCATCATCAACAAAAGACCATATAGTAAAAATTTCATCTTTTTTAGCTTTTGAATAGTCGATAGAGCGAGCATAATAAAAAGCAGAAAGCATATCTTGTATTCCAGTTGGAGCTTCAAAAGATTTACCTTCTCCATTATCGACCTTGTTTTGTATTTGAGAGAATTTATAAGTCTGATTAATTTTGTAACCACCTTCGTTAACATCTCTTACAAACATCCATGGAAAAACACCATCAACATCTAAAAAGGTTTCGTAACGGTCTCTTACTTTAAAAAACCAATCAAATGCACCTTTACTACTTCCCGTTCCAACAACATGGTAAACATCTCTTCCGGCAATTTTTTTATCAAATTTTTTAACTTCTAGTTTTGCTACCCCTGCATTAATAACACCATAGTGTAAGCGATATTCTAAAACTTCTCCAGCTTTAAAAGCATTGTGTTCAACTTTTCTTAATAATGAAGTATTTTCAGTTTCTGAAACTTGAGGAACTTCTTGTTTGGTAAAACCGAAGGCAACTAAAATGATTGCCATTGCAGCTATTATTTTTTTAGTTTTCATAAGTGTTTTTTTTAGTGTGTATGAGTAAAAGACAAAGTTTGTGCCAAACATTTAATACTTACGTAGAAAATTTAAAATTGTTGTACAAAAAAGCCCGACTATTTTATAGCAGGGCTTTTTTTATAGTTTAAGTGTTAACCTTATTGTTTAACCACTTTAAATATTTGTTGTTTGTTGTTAGTTTCAACCTTTAAGAAGTAAACTCCTGTAGCATTGTTACTAATATCGATAGCAGTTTTAGTATCATTTACATTGTTAGCTTGATAAATTACTTTACCATCAATAGAAGTTAAAGTAAAGTTAACCGCTGTAGTAATATTTCCTAAATTAACATTAATCACATTGTTAGCCGGGGATGGAAAAATATTAATTTGATTAAAATTATTATTTGTAACAAGATTAGTAGTCATTACATTTTCACAAGCAGAAGTATCAACACAATTTCCAATAGTAATTTCTACAGCATAATTTCCAGTAGAAGTTGCTGTATAAGCTTGATTTGTTTCTCCAGAAATTATAGCAAAACTATTGTCACAATCTAACCAACGGTAAGTAGCACCAGATTGAGTTGCAGTTAAAGTTGGAGCTGTATTGGTAACAGCTATATTAATAGCCGAACTAACAGTTAAGTTAATAGTAACTGTAGAGTCACACATATTTGGACCAATGTTAGTAAACACTTCAGTAGCGCCAGTAACAGTTGTGTTGTAAGTAGTACCATTCACAATAATACTATCGCCAAAACAGATGGTTTGAGTAATAGTTCCTGTTTTAACTGCTAAAATATTTAAGTTAACAGTAACAGTTGAATCACAGTTGTTAGGGCCAACATTAGAAATCACTTCAGTACCAGAAGGGTTACCAGCATTGTAAGTAGTACCATTAACAACAACATTTCCGTTGTTACAAATAGTATCGTTAACAGCTCCTGTTTTAGCAGGTAAAACGTTTACAACAATTTGTCCACAAGAACCTGGGGTAACACAATTTCCTTCTCCTCTAATAAAATAAGTAGTACTTGGTCCAATAGGAGTGATAAGATAAGTGCTTGAGGCTGTTGAATCAATTAAAGTTCCTCCACAAGAACCAGTGTAAATATACCATTTAGAGGCATCGTTTAAATTTCCACTAATTGTTAATGTAGTTGTTGAGCCATCACAAATAGTTGTTGGGTTATGAGTTATGGTTGGTACATCAGGGTTAGTACATGCAGAAGAACAACTATAAGAGCATCCAGGTGCTTGATAATTTTCATTTGTACTGCCAGCTGTATAATTAGCAAGAGTAACCAAGGCTGTTCTTAATGCAGAAACTGGACTAACAGTAGAACAATCATATTGAAAGTTGTCATCACTTGTTTGTGTTGCAATAGCATCAACCCCATTAGTTAATCCAGGAGGTAATGCAGAAGTAGTTGTAGTTGTTGCATTAGATGTCCAACCAGCTGTACCTAAACCAAAAGCACAAATAAAATTAGTGATTTCTGTACCATCAAATGGAACACCTGTACCAGTATATGCCAATAAATGATCTGCTGTACTTGATAAATTAAAACTTCCAGTATTTACAGCTGAACCATGACTTGTAGTTGCGGTTACCGTTGGTGCTGAAATCTGAATTTCAGTACCACAGGGTAATGTTCCAGTAAATGTCCAAGTAATTGTGCCTTCAGTAACTCCTCTCCAAGTAGGATTTGTAAACCCTCCATCAGCATCATCATCCCAGCCATTGTCAGTAAAATATATAGTAGTGGTTCCTGATATTGAAGTTAATAAAACGAAACTAAAGTCGTCACTATCATCAGAATTTATTGAGCTAATTGCTATATCCCCTGGATTCAATGAGGTGGCATTTGTTATTGTATTAATTAGTAAAAAAGTTAAGCAAATAAGTAAAAGTTTTTTCATAATTTATTTTTTAGTTGTATAATGCATAGTTAACGATTTATTGTTTTCAAGTCAAGTTTAATATGTTAATTGAGGCCTAAAAAAATCCCTGTTACGAAAGTAACAGGGATTTTTAGTATTATTTTATAACTATTAAACTGTTATTGTTTAATCACTTTAAACATTTGTTGTTGGTTGTTCGTTTCAACCTTTAAGAAGTAAACTCCTTTAGCATTGTTACTAATATCAATAGCAGTTTTACTATTATTTACATTGTTTTCTTGATAAACTACTTTACCATCTATTGA
>JBBKXK010000012.1:0-65792 GCA_037969435.1 Vicingaceae bacterium | reverse complement strand
ATTACAGTTTATCCAGCACCACAAAGTAGTTTTACTGCTCAAGTAGGATGTCCTGGTCAACCGGTAGTTTTTGTAGAGAATTCAACCTCTTTAGGAGGTCCTATTACAAACTGGAGTTGGAACTTTGGTGATGGATCACCTATCTTTAATGGACAAAATCCACCACCACATGTATATACCCCTCCGGGGCCCTATAATGTCACTCTCACCACCACCACAGCCAATGGCTGTACGCACGATACTACCATTGTTGTAGATCCACTCTCTGGGTTAGTAGCTAATTTTGTAGCTCCATCAGTTTGTGATGGTTCACCAACGCTATTTACTGATATGTCAACTCCCTTAGGTAATATTACCAATTGGGGATGGGATTTTGATAACAATGGTACTGTGGATGATATTACTCAAAACCCAAGTCATACTTTCCCTGGCCCAGGAACTTATAATGTTGAATTATGGGTTAAAGGAACTGGAGGATGTGTAGATTCAATTGTTATTCCGGTAGTAGTTAATCCAAATCCTGTAGCTAATTTTACTGGTACCAACGAATGTTTTGGCGCAACAACAACCTTTAATGATTTATCTAATGTTTTAACAGGAACTGTTACTGCTTGGCAGTGGGATTTTGGCGATTTATCAACTACTAATGATACTTCTAGCTTACAAAACCCAACTTATACTTACCCTGCTCCAGGATCGTACAACGTTACCTTAACAATAACTTCTGACAGTGGGTGTACAGGAACATTTACCACTGCAGTACAAGTTTATAGCAATCCTGTAGCTAATTTTACTCCAAACACCGCATGTGCTGGAACTAACTCATTGTTTAATGATATTTCAACTTTAGGTTCTGCTGGTATTCAGTTTTGGAACTGGGATTTTGACAATGACCAAATTGTAGATGATATTAACCAAAACCCCTCTAATTTATTCCCAGGTTTAGGAAACTATCCTGTTAATCTTAACATTATAGATAGTAATGGTTGTACGCATGATACAACAATAATCGTAAGTGTTTCTGCTCAACCAACAGCTGCATTTGGTTATACCAATGAATGTTTTGGAACAGCAACAGCTTTTACAGATTTATCTAATCCTAATGGCGGTATTATTAATGCTTGGGATTGGGATTTTGATAACAATGGAACGGTAGATAATGTGCTACAAAATCCTACCAATGGTTATCCTGCTGCAGGAACTTATACCGTAGAATTATTGGTTACTACTACCAATGGTTGTAAAGATTCTATTACCATGCAAGTAGTGGTTAACCCTATTCCTGTAGCTAACTTTAGTGTAGCTCCCGTTTGTTTTGGTGCTCCTTCTGTGTTTTATGACTCTTCTTTAGTGGCAACAGGAAACATTACTGCTTGGCAGTGGGATTTTGGTGATGCCCTAGGAAATAGTAATCTGCAAAACCCTACCTATACTTATGGCGCTCCAGGGACTTATGCTGTTACTTTAACAGTAACTTCTGACAGTGGGTGTATTCATACTTATATTGATAGTGCTGTTGTTTCGCCAGAACCTACCGCTTCTTTTGCAACCAATAATGTTTGTTTAAACATGGCGGCTTCATTTAATGATACTTCTAACCCTAATGGTGGAACTATCACTTCTTGGGAGTGGGATTTTAATGGTGATAACATTACTGATGACATCAATCAAAATACAACTAACTTATTTCCAGCTGCAGGTATTTACAATGTTCAATTAATTGTTTCTTCTGCCGCAGGATGTTCTGATACTATTGTTCAACCAATTACTATTCATCCAATGCCAACAGCAGCTTTTGCTTTCAATAATGAATGTTTTGGAACAGCAATTGGATTTACTGATAACTCTGCTGTTACAACAGGTAACATTACTAATTGGGATTGGAATTTTGGTAACATGAACACTTCAATCCTTCAAAACCCATCAGAAAATTATGCAGCTGAAGGAGTTTATACCGTACAATTAATTGTTACTACTGATAATGGGTGTAAAGATACCATCTCTCAACAAGTAGAGGTTTATCCTTTACCGGTAGCTAATTTTAACCCTATTGATGTGTGTTTAAATTTTCCAACACAGTTTAATGACTTAACGGTTGTTTCTAATGCTTATACAATTAATAACATTACCAACTGGCAATGGGATTTTGGTGATGGTGTTGGAACAAGTTCTTTACAAAGCCCTACTTATACTTATAATATGGAAGGTGTTTACCCAGCATACTTAATTGTCACAACTAATCACGGTTGTACTGATTCTATCATGCTAAATGTAACGGTAAATCCTTTACCTCAAGTAAGCTTTGATGCGCCTACTGATGGTTGTGCTCCTGTTTGTATGACTTTTGTAAATAATTCTAACATTACTTCAGGTATAATTAGCACTTGGGCGTGGAATTTTGGTGATGGCAATACTGCTGCAGGAATGAATCCTTCACATTGTTTTGAAAACAACTCACATGCTTCAGTAAAAACTTTTGACATTACCTTAACTGCTACTTCTGATAAAGGTTGTGTAACAACTTTAATGCAACCAAGCATGATTACTGCTTATCCTATGCCTTTAGCAGACTTTAGCTTTGGCCCACAGCCAACGGATATTTATGACAAAGAAATTACTTTTACTGACCAATCAATTATTGGTAGTGTTTGGAATTGGGATCTTGGTGATGGTGCTTCTTCAACTGTTCAACACCCAGTCCATGAATATGCTGACTCGGGTACTTTTGTAGTAACATTATTCATCGAAAATCAATATGGTTGTAAAGATACTGCTCAAAAAACAGTCATCATTAAACCTACTTATGCTATTTGGATTCCAAACTCTTTTACTCCTGATGGCGATGGTACTAACGACTTCTTCTTTGTGAAAGGTTACGGTATTGTTGAACTACAAACTTTAGTATTTGATAGATGGGGTGTACTAATTTATGAAGGCTATTTATTAGACTCTAAATGGAATGGTACTTATAAAGGTAAAATAAGTGTTGAAGATACTTATGTTTACAAAGTTAGAGCTAGAAATATATTTAATGAATGGAATGAATATATCGGAAAAGTTACCCTGCTTAAATAAATATAAACACTCAACATTCTCATATAACAACATAAAAAAACCAGCTATTTAGCTGGTTTTTTTATGTTATATATAATTAACATTTAATCTCTTAAATCTATAATTTCAAACTTAGGGTATTTTGATTTATCAAAAGTAAATTTACTATCAGAAATAGTAGCATTAGGAGTAAAAACTTTAATACTGTATGTCGTATTAGTACCATCTTTACCATACACGAGCACTTTTGTTATTTCGTTTTTTGACTTACTAATATACAAAGCAATTCTGTGGTATGCTTTTTCTTCAGCATTGTTAGGGTAAAGGTTGATAATATCATTGCCACCCTCTTCTTTTATATATTTATATTTAAAGCCTGTTTCGTATAAACTAAAAATTTTATTAGGACTTATGTAGCCCTCTTCACTTTCATCAGGCATATTATTAATTTGAACTTCTGAAGCATCTTTTAAAATTGTTACAATATTTTTTCCATCAGAAATAACATCTTGACCTTTAATTGATAAAAAGTATTTATCTCCTTTGATTTCAATTTTACCTGTTTGGCTTTCGTTGGTTCCTTCTGATTTGTTACTAATAGTAAACTGAAATTCCGCTTGAATTGTTTTATAAGCTTTTGTTTTTGAACTTAATTTATCAAGTATTCCCTTGGCTTTTTCATCTTGTTGAGCGGATGCTGATAAACCTATAATACTTGTTATTAATAATATAACTAATGATTTCATTTTATTGTTTTTATGTTTAAGGCTACAAATGTAGTTGTTTTAAAGGGCTTTCAAAAACTGTTCCAAAGTTTCTAAATCAGATATTAGAACTTGACGAGCTTTACTTCCTTCAAAAGGACCTATAATCCCTGCTTCTTCCATTTGATCTATTAATCTACCAGCTCTATTATAACCTATTTTCATTTTTCGTTGCAATAATGAAGCCGAACCTTGTTGGTGTTGAACGAGCATTCTTGCAGCGTCATCAAATAAATCATCTTTATCCTCGCCATCAAATGTACCCGTTCCGCCAGTAGCTGATTCTCCACTATATTCAGGCAGTGTAAATACTTCAGGGTAACCTCTTTGGTTGCCAATAAACTCACATATTGCTTCGACTTCAGGAGTGTCAACAAAAGCACACTGTATTCTTGTTATGTCATTACCTTGTGAGACTAACATATCTCCTTTTCCAATTAATTGTTGAGCTCCACCTGCATCTAAGATCGTTCTAGAATCAATTCCAGAGGTAACTCTAAATGCAGCTCTTCCAGGAAAATTAGCTTTAATTATACCTGTAATAATATTTGCAGAAGGTCTTTGTGTAGCAATAATTAGATGTATTCCGATAGCACGAGCAAGTTGAGCTAAACGAGCAATAGGTGTTTCAACTTCTTTGCCTGCCGTCATAATTAAATCTGCAAACTCATCGATAACTAAAACAATATAGGGTAAAAATTTATGTCCATTCTCAGGGTTTAATTTTCGAGCAACAAATTTAGAGTTGTATTCTACAATATTTCTAACAGTAGCATCTTGTAATAGTTTGTAACGCTCATCCATTTCAATACAAAGAGAATTAAGCGTGTTAATTACTTTTTGATTATCAGTAATAATTGCTTCTTCAGAATCGGGTAGTTTTGCTAAGAAGTGGCGTTCAATTTTATTGTAAAGTGTTAATTCTACTTTTTTTGGATCTACTAAAACAAATTTTAATTGAGAAGGATGTTTTTTATATAATAAAGAAGTAAGTACAGCATTTAAACCCACAGATTTACCTTGTCCAGTTGCTCCAGCCATTAATAGGTGAGGCATTTTGGCTAAGTCAAAAACAAAAGTTTCGTTAGTTATAGTCTTTCCTAAAACTACAGGTAATTCCATTTTTGCATTTTGAAACTTGTCTGAAGAAATAACTGTTTTCATTGATACAATTTCGGGGTTTTGGTTAGGAACCTCAATACCTATTGTTCCTTTACCAGGGATTGGAGCAATAATACGAATGCCTAGTGCAGCTAAACTAAGTGCAATATCGTCTTCTAGGTTTTTTATTTTAGAAATTCTTACACCTGCTTCAGGTATAATTTCATATAAAGTAACGGTTGGACCTATAGTGGCTTTAATACTTGTTATTTTAATATTGTAATTCTCTAAAGTTTCTAATATTCTATTTTTATTAGCTTCTAATTCTTCAGGGGTCACCTTTTTTTGTGTACTTCCAAAATCTTTCAATAAACTGATGGGAGGCAGTTTATAGGAAGCTAAATCAAGAGTTGGATCATATTCACCAAACTCATTTACTTTGCTATTTAATTCTTCCTCAGTTAAAGTTTCATCTTTTACTTCAGGTTCTTCTACCGAAAATTCTACATCACCTTCATTTTTTTTAGGAATTATTGGTTCAGCAACTTTAGGTGTCAACTCAATAGGCTCTTCTTCTAGTTTTTCATCTTCAATTAATTCTTCCTCTTCAACAGGTTCTTTAATAAGTTCATTGAAAGGTATTTCACTATTTTCTTCAATGGACTCATTATTAATAGCTTCTTTTTTTGGTTTTAAAAAGTTAAAGGAGATATTAAAATTCAGTACTAAAAAGATTAAAATAGTTAATCCTAAGAATAAAAAAATACCAATACCACCAATAACACTATTTAGCCATAAATTAGTTTGAAACCCAAAGGAGCCTCCTAAAATAGGCATGGAAGGAAGTAAATAACTTAAAGTTATAGATGCCCATAAAATTGAAAAAAGAGAATATTTTAAGGTTTTGCTTATAGGTAGTAGTTGAGTTTTAAATAATACTCTAAACCCTAAAACAAATGATATTAGTACAAACAGGAAAGAGGATACTCCAAAACCATTAAAAATAAACTGATGAGAAATATAAGCTCCAATTTTTCCAAGCCAATTTTCAACCTCAATACTTGGGTCGTTCCAATGATTATTAATAATATCTTGATCGGCTTGCCAAGTA
Organism: Vicingaceae bacterium; assembly: GCA_037969435.1. Taxonomy (GTDB): domain Bacteria; phylum Bacteroidota; class Bacteroidia; order Flavobacteriales_E; family Vicingaceae. Next base: position 59,762 of record JBBKXK010000012.1, on the reverse strand, counting down.
AATAAAAATGAAGAAAAAGCTAATAGCATAAAAGCAGAAAAAACCAATAGAAATAAACCTACAGATTTACTAAGCTTCTCATTGCTAATGATTTTGTTAAAAGAATCACTTGTTTTAGCAAAAGGCTTAAAATCTTTTTTTGGTTTACTTACGGACTCTTTTTTAGAATCTTTTTCTACGTTTTTAAATTGATTTTTACTCATTCAACACATTAAGTTATAACTATCAAATATATTAATAAGTAACGCATAAGGTATAAGAATAATTGCTACTAAATAACAATGGATTGTGAATAACGAAAAGAGTTGGGGAAAAGGAATAATTATTTGAAGCTATCGAAAATTTCTTTCATTTCGATATTCATTTTATCTTCAGTTATGCTTTCGTAAGCATCATCAATTTCAAATTCACTGTCATCAATTTTGGTAAATTTTATACTTTGTGCTTTTAAGCGCATAGTAATATCATATTTTTCATATTGATATTCTAGCATCACACCATCAATTTCTTTAAACTGATTGCACCAATTTGGTGAACCTATTGCAATTTCATTTGTGTAAAAAACAGTAAAGATTTCTTTTTCATCATTATCAACTGTAATGATTGCTTTTTTACACTTATAACCTAATATTTTTTTTGTTTCATTCGTTAATTCAATATTTAACTTAGGAACCAATTCTAGTGATTTACTAATAGCATCACCCTGAAGGGTTAAAACATATTTTTTATTTATCAATTTTACTAATTGAGAAAAAGTATTTGATTCTTTGTCTACAATAAAATTGGTTTTAAACATGCCCATACCAGCAGATAAATCAGTAGTATATTTATCATCTTTAAATTTCATCACCATTTTACTTGGCATAAAATCAAACATCAAATTGTGCTTGTCCATTTTAGGATAGCTGACTTTGTATAAAATAATACCTTCAGATTTGTCGGAAGAATTGCCTCCGCAGCTTAATAATACTGTAGAAATAATAAAAACTACTAAAATATGGAGTGCTTTATTCAATGCTAATTTTTACAATAGCCACAAATATATCATTATTTTTATAGAAAATAGATAAAGCAGTATATTTACAATACTAAGCCCTATTTGTTATAGATAAAACAATTTTTGATTTAATACCCTAAAGTTTTAAGCATAGATATTGCGCTTTGTTCCTTGCTAAATAATTTTGTGGTGTATTCACCATTTTCATCCAAATCAATTACAACATGTTTTGGTGATGGAATTAAACAATGTTTTATACCACCAAAGCCACTTAATGCCTCTTGATATGCACCAGTATTAAACAAGCCAACATAAAGAGGCTCTTCTTCTTCATTATTTATTTTAGGTAAAAATATTTGATTAACATGGGCTTCAGAATTATAATAATCAGAGCTGTCGCAAGTTAATCCACCTAAGTTTGCTCTTTGAAACTGATTGTTCCAGTGATTGATTGCTAATAAAATATAGCGTTGGTTAATTGCCCAGGCATCTGGTAACGTGGTAATAAAAGAATTATCAATCATGTACCACATTTCTGTATCATTTTGTTCTTTAACATCTATGATAGAATAGATGTTCATTCCACTTTCTGCAACTGTATAGGAGCCAAATTCTGTAAAAATATTGGGTTCTTTTACACCTCTATTATTGCAATACTCTTTTATTTGAGCTACAATTTCTTCAATCATGTATTCATAATTAAACTCAAATCCTAAAGAATTTTTAAATGGCAAGCCTCCACCAATATTTAATCCATCTAGCTCTGGACAAATCTTTTTTAATTCACAATAAATATTAAGGGCTTTCATTAACTCTGTCCAATAATACGTAGTGTCCTTTATTCCAGTATTAATAAAGAAATGAAGCATTTTAAGTTTGATGTTCTTGTGGGGCTTTATTTTTTCTAAATAGTAGTTGTAAATATCTTTATGGCGAATTCCCAAACGAGAAGTATAAAATTCAAAAGAAGGTTCTTCCTCAGATGCTATTCTAATTCCTAAATTGATATCTTTTTTTGCATTATTGATGTAATAGTCTAACTCTCTTTTGTTGTCAAGGATAGGAATTACATTAAATTCTTCATTAATTAGTTGAACAATGCCATCTAAATACTGTTCTCTTTTGTATCCGTTGCAAACAATAAAAGTGCCTTTATTAATTTTTTTGTTTTTATAAAGTTCTCTAACAATGGGTATATCATAAGCTGAAGAGGTTTCAATGTTTACGTTATTCCTTAAAACTTCGTTTAAAATAAATGAAAAATGAGAACTTTTTGTGCAGTAGCAGTAAGTATAAGAGCCTTCATAGCCTACTTTTGCAATAGCAACATTAAAAAACTTTTTAGCACTCTGTATTTGCTGCGATATTTTAGGGAGATAAGATAGTTTTAATGGGGTGCCATATTGTTTTATGATATCCATTAATGGAATTTTATGAAAATGTAATTCATTTTCAATAACTTCGTATCCTTCTTGAGGGAACTCAAAAGTTTGTTCGATTAAATCTTGATAAGTATTCTTCATTTTTTAATGTAGCTAAGTTAAATCGACACAAAAATACAAAAGTAAATGACTTAGATTGTTAAATTTAGATTAAATTAACTATGAAAAATATAAGTATAATAAAAAATAGATCAGACATAGGAGCAGGAACTCGAGGTGCAGACTTAGGTGTTGATGCTATAGAGATTGCTGCAATTAATGCAAATAGCGATTATTTTAATCGTTATGCTTATACAGATTTACAATCATTTAATGAGGCTGTTTACGAAAAACAGAATACCACTTATGCCTTAAGAATAGGTAAAGTGCTTTCTGTTTGTGAAGAGTTGTGTAAAACAGTTAAAAAATCACTTAATAATAATAGCTTTCCTTTAGTGTTGTCTGGCGATCATTCGTCTGCTTTGGGATCCATCAGTGGTGTTAAGTTGGCTTACCCCGATAAAAGAGTTGGGGTGGTTTGGATAGATGCGCATGCAGATATGCATTCACCTTATACAACTCCTTCTGGAAACATACATGGTATGCCTTTGGCGGCAGCTTTGGCAGATGATAATATGGAGTGTAAGGTAAATGAGGTTTCTGAAACAACAAATACGAATTGGGAGGCCATGAAAAATATAGGTGGCATAGCCCCTAAAATTTTACATGATGATTTGGTTTATTTTGGTGTAAGAGATACTGAAGAACCTGAAGATTATTCGATAGCTAAAAATGGCATTAAAAATTATAGGGTAGAAGAAGTCAGGTATAGAGGGATGGATACATGCTTAGCTGAAGCTTTAGAGAGGTTAAGTAAGTGTGATGTTATTTACATCTCTTTTGATGTGGATAGCATGGATTGTGATTTAATTTCTAAAGGAACTGGAACACCAGTTTCAAAAGGATTTGATCAACATGAAATAAAAGAAATAATAAATGGAATTATAAAGAGTGGAAAAGTTGTTTGTGTGGAGTTGGTAGAGGTAAACCCTTGTTTGGATAATAAAGGGAATGCCATGGCGGAAACAGCTTTTGAAGTATTGGCCGATTTTACAAAAACAATCGAAGCCATAAATATTAAGTAAAATGGAAAATATTTTAATAGAGAAAGTAATTGAGGGTATAAAAAGCCTTTACGGAGAGGAAATAAATACAAATCAAGTTCAGATACAAAAAACGAGAAAAGATTTTGATGGAGATTTAACAGTGGTTGTGTTTCCATTTTTAAAAGCATCTAAAAAATCACCAGAACAAACAGCCGAAGATTTAGGAAATTTCATTAAAAATAATGTTGAGGAAGTTGAGGCTTATAATGTTGTTAAAGGCTTTTTAAATTTTTCTATTTCAGCAGCATATTGGTTAACTGTATTTAATAAGATAGCTAAAACAGAAAATTATGGTTTCGAAAAACCAAATTCTGGTAAAACTATTATGGTAGAATATTCTTCTCCTAATACTAACAAACCTTTGCATTTAGGACATTTAAGAAACATATTTTTAGGTTATTCGGTTGCTGAAATTTTAAAAGCAAACGGACATAAAGTTGTAAAAACCCAAATTATAAATGATAGAGGAATACATATTTGTAAAAGTATGTTGGCTTGGCAGAAATATGCTCCTATAATTAATGGAGAAAGAGAAACACCTGAATCTAAGGGAGAAAAAGGGGATCATTTTGTAGGAAGATATTATGTGAAATTTGATAAGGCATTTAAACAACAACAGTTGGAAAGAGCTGAATTTATTGTTCAACAAAAGGTTAAATCAACAGATAGAGATTTATTTTATCAAAAAATAGATGGAATAATTCCTCCAACCGAGAAAAGAGATATATGGGATAGATTAGAAAATGAGTGTACAGTTGATTCAATTAAAACTTACGGTAATGGATTTAATTCTTTAATACCAATAATGCAAGAAGCCCAACAAATGCTTCGTAAGTGGGAAGAAGGAGATGCAGAAGTAGTAGCACTCTGGAAAAAAATGAACAGTTGGGTATATGCTGGTTTTGATGCTACCTACGAAACTATGGGAGTTGATTTTGATGAGTTGTATTATGAATCGGATACTTACATATTAGGGAAAGGTGTTGTTGAAGAAGGACTAGCAAAAAAAGCATTTTATCAAAAAGAAGATGGATCGGTTTGGTGTGATTTAAGTGCAGATAAAATGGATGATAAATTGTTGTTGCGTTCAGATGGAACTTCAGTTTACATGACCCAAGATATAGGTACAGCAATTGAACGTTATAAAAAATACCCTGATTTAAGTGGATTGATTTATACGGTTGGTAACGAACAAAATCATCATTTTAAGGTGTTGTTTACCATTCTTAAAAAACTAGGTTATAGCTGGGCAGATGGTTGCTATCATTTATCTTATGGGATGATAGAGTTACCAGAAGGTAAGATGAAGTCTCGTGAAGGTACTGTGGTTGATGCTGATGACTTAATGGAGATGATAGTAAACGATGCCAAAGAAATGACTCAAGAAAGAGGTCATTTAGATGGTATGAGCGAGCAAGAAAAAGAGCAGTTGTATTCTTTAATAGGGTTGGGAGGGTTAAAATATTTCTTGTTAAAGGTTGATCCTAAAAAAGGAATGATATTTAATCCAGCGGAATCTATTGACTTAAATGGTAATACTGGACCATTTATACAGTATGCACATGCTAGAACACAGTCTTTATTAAAGAAAGCGAATGACTTAGGCTGTTCGAAAAAATACAATAAGGTAGAGATAAATGAAAAGGAACAAGAATTAATAAAATTAATAAATGATTACCCTACTGTTCTTAAAGATGCAGGAGAGAACTATAGTCCGGCAGTTTTAGCAAATTATATTTTTGATTTGGTAAAAGAGTTTAATAATTTTTATCAAACCATCGATATTTTGCGTGAGGAAGATAAAAATAAACAAGCTTTCCGATTACAATTAAGCGAAACGATTGCAGAAGTTATTAAATCGGCAATGAGCTTATTGGGTGTTGATGTTCCAAATAAAATGTAATAAAAAAGCCGTAAGCACATTGCTTACGGCTTTTAAAATAAATACTAACTAAACATTTATTTTTCACTTATTATTTTTACTTCATTGGCCCATTTTTGTAATATCATTTGTTGGGAAGCAAAGTCGTTGATGTAAGGACCACAAACAATTTTTAAAACAGTTTTGTTTGTCTCTTTGTCTTTGTGGATAAAGAATTTTTCTACGTAAGGATTATCATTAATCAAGTAATCGTTTTGAATGTACCACTTGCCAAATAGTTTTTCGCCATACCCAGCTGTTAAATTATTCTTATCAGTATAATTAAAATTAAGTCCTGATTTGGTTTTCCAATCTTTAAACAATGATTTTGGTGAATCAAAAAAAGATGCTAATTTATTTGTATAAGCTGGATTAGTTATAACATTCCAAACACTATCTTCATTAGCATCTATAGAAATTTCAATATCTACAAAACGAGCATCAATAATATTTTTTACTTCTTGTTCCTCTATAAAAGTAACCTCATGATATAAGGAACTTCCATTTCCACCATTTAGGTATCTAAAGCCGAGAACAGTATCCCCTAGTATCTCTATTGCTTGAATCACAATTATTACTTCATTTTTTTGACTGCTATAATTAAAAAACTTGGCTAATTGAGGTAGTTTCATATCCATCGCTTTTGCATTAGGGTATTCAACTTTATCAATATAAATTAATGACTTTTCACTTCTTGTTTCTTCTTCAGTGGGTAATCTCCCATTTATTACAGGTACAGTTGCCCAGTTTTTCAAATCTACAGCAGGAAATCCGTATAGATTATCAGGACAATACCAACCACCATATTTATGCGTAGTCTTTTGTTTGTTAGTTGTTGTGATTTCTTTTGTTGGCTGGTTCTCAGCATTTGTACATCCAAAAAGGAGCACTAAACAAGTACTTACTATTATTTTATTCATGATGTTAAGTTTTAAATTCAAGGGTAAAAGTACTTGAGACTCTTTTAGAACTGTATTAATGATTGTAAATTAATGTAAAACTATTGTAAGTTAATGTAAGTGGTTTTAGTATCTATAATCAATTAGGTTTGTAGTGTGAAATTAAAGAAAAGTAACATGATTCAACTAGGAATAATTATTTTTGGAATTAGTAAACTCTAAATATTTTACCAATGAAGTTAGTCAAAAACAAAATATTACAAGGTAAAAACGAAAAACCAATTTTGTTAGACTTTGGTTATGAATCAGATGGTAAGTTAAAACCGATTGTAGTTTTTGCACATGGTTTTAAAGGGTTTAAAGATTGGGGACATTTTAATAAAGTGATGGAGAATTTTATTAAAGAAGGATTTGCATTTGCAAAGTTTAATTTTTCTCACAATGGTGGTACAGTTGAGCAACCAATCGATTTTCCTGATCTAGAAGCCTTTGGGAATAATAATTTCACGAAAGAATTAGCAGATTTAAGAACAGTTATTGATTACCTGGAGGATTTAGGTATAGAAGAAATTAACTCAAAGGAGATTTATTTAATTGGACATAGTAGAGGAGGAGGAATATCAATTATTGCAGCAAACGAAGATACTCGAATTAAGAGATTAATTACTTGGGCAGCAGTTTCTGATTTAACCAATCGATTTACAGATGAGCAATTAGCTTACTGGAAACAGCAAGGAGTAATTTATGTTGAAAATACCAGAACCAATCAACAAATGCCCATGTATTACCAAATTGCTGAAGATACGTTGAATAACATTGATAGGTTTAGCATTGATAAGGCAGCAGCAAATCTTACTATTCCACATTTAATTATACATGGTACAGATGATAAAACGGTCCCAGTGGAAGAAGCAAGAACAATAAGTAAGTGGAATAAAAATGCTGAATTGTATATTATAGAGAATGCCAACCATAGTTTTGGAGCAGTTCACCCTTATAATGAAATTGATTTACCAACAGATGTTCGGTTAGTTTTAGAAAAAACTTTAACTTTTATTAAAAAGTAGAATCCCGTAATTCTTAATTTAAATTCCTTTCATCGGTAAAAACCTACCGTTTATAAACTACTATTTCAGTCACGCAACTTCCTTTGTGTTTTAGGCGTTTTATAAACAGAAGAAAGTTCTTAATAGTATTGAAATAAGCGCTTATTGTTATCATTAATTACTCTTTCTTTTTGTTTTAAATCTTAAACGGTTTAGATAAAAGAATTATTAACTAAAACATATCGCCATGAAAACACACATGAACAAAGAAACCGAATATAGTATTTACACTTTTGTAATAATAGCATTAATGTCATTTATAGTAACAGTTGGTGCTGTGGTGGCCTTTTAAAAAATAGCCTCTCTAAGATTCTTCATTACTACCTTTATACTGCTAATGCCTTGTACACAATATCTTAGAGAGGCTTAATTTATTAATTAAAACGTAAAAAGAATCCTTATTATTTTAAGGATTCTTTTTACGTTTTTTTATTTTAAATAAATGTGGTTTATAATTTTGAGAAATTAATTTTTTAATTACTTTTGCCTTCCCTTGAAAAAGGGATTGTTCATTAAAAAGAATTAAGCGAGAGTAGCTCAGCTGATAGAGCGCCACCTTGCCAAGGTGGAGGTCGCGGGTTTGAACCCCGTCTCCCGCTCTTTAAAATATATCAATGATGCTCGGATGGTGGAATTGGTAGACACGCAAGACTTAAAATCTTGTGTCCATTAGGACGTGCGGGTTCAAGTCCCGCTCCGAGTACGAAAGCCTTCTAAAGAAATTTAGGAGGCTTTTTTTTGTGATTAAATTTTCAATTAAGCTTTTTTGTGTAAAAAAACTCTAATTCCTAATATTGATAAGTAGAATCAATGTTTATATCCATATTTAGGGCTAAATTTGCCCTCAATTTGGCTAAAAAAATTAAATATTTAGTCAAGAAGTATAACTATCATTAAATGAAACAACTTCAATTATTATTAATTCTATTAATCAGTACAACTGTATTTGCTCAAGAAAAGTTCACATTAAGTGGTAATGTAAAGGATGAGAGTAATGGGGAGGATTTAATAGGAGTAACCATTTTTGTAAAGGAATTACCAGGTGTAGGAACAGTAACAAATGTGTATGGTTTTTATTCTTTAACCCTTCCAAAAGGAGTTTACACAATACAATATAGTTTTGTTGGATATAAAACTTTGTCAGAAAAAATAGACTTTAATCAAAACATCAAAAAAAATATAGAAATAGGTTTTAATTCTGAAGAACTTGAAGTATTTGAAGTATCTGCTACTCGAGACGATGAAAATATAAGATCAACGGATATTGGAGTAACTAAAATTGACATTAAAGAAATAGAAAGTATTCCTGTTTTATTTGGTGAGAGAGATGTAATGAAAACATTACAGTTAATGCCTGGTGTTAAATCTGGTGGCGAAGGTAGTGCTGGTTTTTTTGTGAGAGGAGGTAGTGCTGATCAAAATTTAATTTTACTAGATGAAGCACCAGTTTACAATGCTTCACATTTGTTAGGTTTTTTCTCTGTGTTTAACTCAGATGCTATTAAAGATTTAAAACTTTACAAAGGAGGAATGCCTGCTCAATATGGTGGAAGACTATCTTCTGTAATGGATGTAATTATGAAGGATGGTAATTCTAAAGAGTTAGAAGTAAGTGGTGGGATAGGTTTAATTTCATCTAAATTAACCATTGAAGCACCAATTGTTAAAGATAAAGGTTCATTTATTATCTCTGGACGAAGAACTTATGCTGATATGTTTTTAAAATTATCGAGTGATGAAAAACAACGAGATGCTTCACTTTATTTTTATGACTTAAACATGAAAGCGAATTATCGATTTGGAGAAAAAGATAGACTTTATTTGTCTGGCTATTTTGGTAGAGATAATTTAGGATATGGGGATCAATTTGGTTTTAACTGGGGAAATGCAACTACAACATTGCGTTGGAATCATTTATTTAGTGATAAGTTATTCAGCAATACTTCATTTATTTACAGTTACTATAATTACAAAATAGAAATAGGATCTGCAGGATTTAAAATAGCCTCTAAAATAGAAGACTTTACTATAAAGGAAGATTTAGATTACTTCTTGAATAATAAGAACAAATTAAAATTTGGAGGCAGTGTTGTTCATCATACATTTGATCCAGGAGAAATATCTTCAACTATTGCAGACGGGATTTTAAATGACACAAAAATTGAAAATAGATACTCTTTAGAAAGTGCATTGTATTTAAGTAATGAACAAAAAATAGGAGGTTTATTTACATTAACCTATGGATTAAGATATTCTAACTTTACACAAATTGGACCAGGTGAAATTTATGGCTATGATAAAGACGGAGAAGTAACTGATACTACAGAATATGCTAAGTGGGAGAAAGTTGTAAGCTATAACGGCTTAGAGCCAAGAGTTGCCGCTAATTATATTTTAACTGAAACAAGCTCATTAAAAGCATCCTATTCAAGATCTTATCAATATTTACATTTATTATCAAATTCGTCTAGCGGTAACCCAACTGATGCATGGATGCCAAGTAGTAATAATATCAAACCAGAATTAGCTGATCAAGTTTCTTTAGGGTATTTCAAAAATTTAAAACACAATGCTTATGAATTTTCTGTAGAAACTTATTATAAAATTTTAGACAACACCATTGATTACAGAACAGGTGCTGAAGTTACATTAAACCCAACCGTTGAAGGAGAATTATTGTACGGAGAAGGAAGGGCTTATGGGTTAGAATTCTTTTTAAAGAAAAAGAAAGGAAAGTTTACAGGTTGGGTTAGTTATACTATAGCAAGAAGTGAAAATAGATTTGATGATATAAATAGAGGAACTTGGTATCCAGCTAAACAAGATAGAACACATGATGTTTCTGTTGTTGGAATGTATGCTTTGAGTGAGAGAGTTAAACTATCCTCAACTTTTGTGTTTTATACGGGCAGTGCTGTTACATTTCCAACAGGAAAATATGTAATTGATAACCAAACTATTAATTTATATTCAGATAGAAATGGTTCTAGAATGCCAAACTATCACCGGATGGATATTGGGTTAACATTAGATAATAAAAAGTTTAAAGAAATAAAAAATCCTGATACTGGAGAGATAGAAAAAATAAAAAAGAAAGTAGAGTCTAGTTGGAATTTTTCTGTTTACAACCTTTATGGTAGAGAAAATGCATATTCTATAACATTCCAAGAGGATGAAAACGATCCTTCTAAAACTCAAATAATGCAATTGTCTTTATTTAAAATAATTCCATCGATCAGTTATAACTTTAGATTTTAAGATATTAATAATATGAGAACATTAAACATTACATTAATTACAATTTTCGCATTACTATTTTTAACATCCTGCGAAAAAGAAATAGACTTAGATTTAGATGACTCTAACCAACTTTATGTAGTAGAAGGAATAGTTCATGATAGTCTGGGTGACAATTTCGTATTGTTATCCAAAACTAGGCCTTATAAAGACAATTCCTCTATAGAAACTATTTCTAATGCTACTGTTATTATTAAAGATAATTTTGGGAATACTTTTAATTTGTATGAAGTAGCTGCTGGTTATTATACCGATTCAAATTTACTGGGTATTAGTGGTAGAATATATGATTTAAAAGTTACCACAAACGGAAAAACAATAACGGCAAGTTCAACGATGAGTGCTAGAGTAAATATTGATTCACTTTCACTTGAAGAAGATCCAGAAGTTTTTTGGGAAGATCCTAATACCCCACAATATACTGCTAGGTGCCATTTTTCAGATCCAGTGAGTATCGAAAATTTTTATCGTTTAAAAGCATTTCTAGATGGAGAACAAGAGGATGGCTTTTTAGCGTTAGATGATAAATTTATTGATGGGAATTCTACCTATTTTCCAATTTTTGAAAGTACATTTTATGGAGGAGATTCTGTTACCATTCAACTATTATCAATAGATGAAGTTAATTATAGATATTTTACAGCATTGTATTCATCTCAAGGAGGGCAAGTACCAGGAAACCCTACCACTAACCTTAATGGAGATAATGTTGTAGGTTATTTTGGAGCTTATGCAAAAAGCGAAAAAAGCATAGTTATTCCTGAATAATTAAATTATTTCATTTTAATTTTCAGAACTTTAAGTAGCGTATTTTTGGTGTTAAAACTAACTATTGATAAAATCCTCTTAAAAAAGGTTTAAGAAAGTGAAAAAAAAGCAAAAAATATACCTTTATAATTGGCTCTTTTTAGTATGTGCGTGGATGCTCTACATGAATTTAGAGTATGTAATTATATTGGCATTTAAGCCCCACATTGATTATGGCGAATTAGCCGACTATGCTCATTCTACATTAGCTCATTTTGAACATACCGTATTTGGATTTATTTTCGGAAGTCTTTTTGCAATTATTCATCATTTATCAGAATTACCTTTAATTAGGAGACTTTCTTTTGGTAGGGTTATCTTAATTAAAAGTGTTTTATATGTTATTGGTTTAGGATTAGCCTCCCTATTGTTAGCAGGATTGTGGATTTTATTGGGATCGTTAGAAAATGGAAACTTAACAGAAGTGATAGCTTTTATTAAATCAAAAGCAATAATTAGTCGATTGGTTTATATGATCTTTTTTATCTTGTTAACCAACTTTATTTTAGAGATTAACAAAAAATTTGGATATGGTAATCTGTGGAAAACAGTTATTGGAAAATACCATAAACCTAGGGTAGAAAATCGTGTTTTTATGTTTTTAGATTTAAAAGGTTCTACAACAATAGCAGAAGAACTTGGACATGAACTATATAGCAATCTTATACAAAATTGTTTTTATGATTTAACAGATGTAGTAATTAAATACAATGCTCAAATTTATCAATATGTTGGAGATGAAGTAATATTGACATGGCCAATAAATGATGGATTGAAAAAATTGAATTGCATTAATTTTTTCTTTGCTTACCAAGAAAAACTACTATCTAGAAAAGAGTATTACAATAAAAAGTTTGGACTATTACCTGAATTTAAAGCGGGATTAGAAATGGGAAATGTAACTGTAGCAGAAATTGGAGAAATTAAAAGAGAAATTGCTTATCACGGTGATGTTTTAAATACAGCAGCAAGAATCGAAGGAAAATGCAATGAATATGGAAAATCGGTATTAGTTTCTGAAAATATAGCTATAGCTGTTGAGAAAATTTCAAATGTTAAACTGGATATAATTGGAGACATTCAATTAAAAGGGAAAGAAAAGTTTGTGAAAATTTATGCTGTTGACCATAAACTTCGTTATTCTTTCTAAGGATTTTTATATCATAACTTCCCTTTTAAATAGGCATAAAAATCATATTGAGCTCTAATTTTGGTTTTCGAAGTAGATTTTTTGTAAGGATTACTTTGGGTTATATTTAGCTTTCGAGCTCTCACATTGTCATTTAATTGCAAATTAATTAAACGTTTTATTTCTCGTTGTCTTCCTTTATCTAAAATCGGGAAACCAACCTCAACTCTACTACTTAAATTACGATTCATCCAATCAGCACTTGCTAAATATATTTTTTCATCTCCATTATTATGAAAAATATAAATACGCCCATGCTCCAAATACCTATCAATAATACTAATTACTTTAATGTTTTCACTCATCCCTTCAACACCGGGTATTAAACAACAAATACCTCTAACAATAATACTAATTTTAACTCCTGCATTACTGGCATCATATAATTTAGAAATCATTTCTCTATCTTCTAAACTATTCAGTTTAATGGTGATTTTTCCATTACCACCATTCTTAGTAATTTCTATTTCGTTATCAATTAAGTTTAAAAATTGAGCTCTCATATTAAATGGAGCAACTAATAAATACTTAAAACGAGGTTGTTTTACATTACCTTGTAAAAACTGAAATACCTTTTTTAATTCATTCGTTAATAATTCATTTTTAGTAAGTAGCGCATGGTCGCAATAGATGTTTGCAGTTTTCTCATTAAAGTTTCCTGTGCCAAAATAAGCGTAGTTTACGTTTTTACCTTCTTCTTTTCTAGTAATTAAACAAATTTTAGAATGTACTTTTAATTTTTCAAAACTATAAATTACGTTTATACCTTCACTTTTCATTTTGTTGCCCCAAACAATATTAAGTTCTTCATCAAAACGAGCTTTAACCTCATTAAAAACAGTAACCTTTTTGCCATTTTGGGCGGCTAGTATCAATGCTTTACAAATTTTAGATTCTTCTGCAACTCTATAAAGGGTAATGTTAATCTCACTAACAGCCTTGTCCGTTGCGGCTTGTTCTAAAAAAGTAATTACATACTCATAATTTTGATAGGGAAAATGGAGAATAATATCTCTATTAGTAATAGTGTCAAAATAAGGTTCTTTATTATTTAAAATCGGATGTTTCAAGGTAGGCAATTCATCGTAAACTAAGCCTTCAGTATTTTTTATAGGTAATCCAAAAAAATCGTTAAAATTATGGTAACGACCACCAGGTATTAATTCAACCTTTTTTATTCCTGCTTTTTTTCTAATAAATTTAAGCGTTTCTTTGGGCATCGTTTCATCGTATAAAAATCGAGAAGGATCTCCAATTTTTCGTTTATACAAACTCATTGAAATTTTATCTGCAACTGTATCTGCTATCTCTTCTTCTAAGTACAATTCAGCATCACGAGTTAATTTTACTTCATAACAAATTGCTTCGGTAATAGTTGGAATTAAATCTGTTATAAATAACCTAAGCACATCTGCTAACTGAATAAAATATTCTTCTCCATCAGAAGATGGAATAGAAATAAACCTCCCTGCTCTCCTCACAGGTAAATTAGAAATATAATATTCTTTATTAATAGTTACAATTGTTAGGTAAAGAGCTTTGTTTTTAAGGAAAAAAGATTTTTCCTTATTAAGGTTGGTAATTGTTAATAAGGGGATTATGTGCTCTTTAAAATATTCCTTTAAATAGTTTTTTTGTTTAGTTGTTACTTCTATATCATTAACAAGGTGTATTCCTTTTGCTTTTAGTTTTGGAAGTAATTTAGTTTTAAAAATTCTTCCAAATTCTATTTGTTGCTGGTTAACCGTTTTTTTTATTTTTCGTAATAACTTTTTGATATAAACATCTTGCTCAACTCCTTGTTGTTTTTGTACTTTAAGTAAATGAACATAAGATGCTACTCTAACTCGATAAAACTCATCTAAATTGGATGAGTAAATAGCTAAAAAACGTAAACGCTCTATTAGCGGCACATTTTTATTAATGGCTTCTTGTAATACTCTATAATTAAATGAGAGCCAACTTAATTCTCTGTCAAAATACTTTTTCAAACGTTGATATTATTTTTTGAATTTGGCTAATTCTGATTTTCGGTCAACTAAATTTGTGGATTTTGATTCATCAAAATTAAGTTGTGCATAGTTTGTATAATAACGGTGTTTGGTTAAAAACTCAATTTCTTTTTCTAACCATTCATGTTCTGAAATGTCTAACTGTTTAGAATGTTTAAATTCATTTTTAATTAAAACAGCTCTTTCTTTATAATCTTTACAACTCAAACCTTTCATGTCAGCATCACAAATTATTTCTTGCAATAAATTTTTAGGCTCAACATCTAATTTTGTAGCTCTAATACATCCATTAATTTGCTCAATTTTTTCAGTAGGGTAATTTTCTTTCTCTAAAAATAATACTGCTATATCAATACTTAATTCTTCATGGTTTTTTGAAGAAGTTAAATAACCAGCATCGTGAAACCAAGCAGCCAGTAAAACAAGCTCAGTATCATTTTCTAATAAATTAGAAGCCAAAGCAATTTCTTTACATGCAGCAACTACATCATAAGTGTGTTTGTAATTATGATAATATAAATGTTCGGTATAAGAAGTTTTAAATAAACTAAAAATATAATCTTCAGCTTTTTTTAAAATAGCATTTTCCATCTATATAGTTTTATCATAAAAATCAAATTTAAGCTTAATCTGTTTAGAATTCTTAATTAAACATCTAGAATCTGTTATTGTTTTTTTTATAATGGAGGGACATTAAAATCTTGCCTAAAACAAAAGTTAAGATTTTCAATTAACAATAAAATGTAATGAGAGTGGAATTGTTTAATTACAAATAAATTGTTTATTCAAGAACGATTTTTTTTACTTGTTTTTCGCCTTTATAATCAATACTTAATAAATAAATTCCTCGCTGTAATTTAGATACATCTAGTACGAAATTAGTTGAATTAATTTTGTCTTCTAGAACAATATTACCAATGATATCAGTTAACTTAAAATCAAGGTTTTCATTAAAATTATCAATATTAATATTTAGTTTATCAGCAGCTGGATTTGGGAAAATAGACCATGCTAACAAATTGCTAGGAAGGTTTTCTACTCTAGTATCATTTACTAAGAGTATATTATAATCTTCTGTTTCACCAGAACTAGCAGCATTACAGGCATCAGTTAAAGTAGATGCAGAACGAATTCTCATTAAAACTGTATCTTGAACTGCGGTTAATGGAACAGGAACGTTTATACTCATAGCTGTAATTGTTCCTGTAGAAAGAAAAACTTGTTCTGTAGGTGAAAAAACTAAATCATCATTCCAGTCTATCCATACTCCCATAAAAGAAGGAAAACTAGAGTTCAATGCTACACGTAAATCAAATGAATTTCCCAACGTAGCAGTGGCTGTTTTAAACTTATAAAAGGCAAAATTAAAATCCTGCCCACTACAATCAGTACCATCGTTGCTAAAATTGACTAAGGCATTGGTTACAACTACCGAATCAACAATGTTGGCTACTGCAAAGCAATCATTAGTAATTGCAGGAACACATTGGCTAAAACCATTATAAAAGAATATAGATAGTACAGCAGAAAGTAGAATTTTTTTCATGGATTTTTGTTTTTGTTTCAACCAAATATAACCAATTAATAATATCATTGCCAAATTTATTAAGTTGATTTGTAATTGATTAGTTTATTTTTTCGATTTAAAAGGTTACTTTTTCAGCCATAATTTGTATTTAAAGAGTATGTACAAAAAGCTGAATATTTTTTTAATTGTGTTAAGCACAATTTCTAGCCTCTATGGGCAAAATGAAAATTATGAGTTACCAGTTTATTATGGCCAATTTTTTAATGATCCTCAATTAAATTCAGTTGGGTTTGATAATGAACCTATTCTAATTAATTTAGGACACCGTAGAAATGGAAATAATTTTGGTGGAATAAATACTACTTTATTTTCGGGAAGATATCAATTTGATTCAAAAAAAATAGAAGGACACCATACATTAGGCATTCAATTTATTAGTGATAAAGAAGGTTTTTTGTTGAGAAGAAATCGTTTAGGATTTTCTTACGGAAGACATTTAAAGCTTTCAGATAAATACAATATTGCAGGAGGATTTACAGCTGGGTTTTACAATTTTTCGGTAGTTTCTAACGATGTTACTGGAGGAATAAGTAGCTATGTTTTTGATGGCTCTTTTAGTTTAAGTTTTTATAGCGAAGTTACTCGAATTGGCTTTAGTTTAAATCAAATGACCAATTCTACACTTAAACCCATCGATCAATCAATAGTATTACCCCCTCATTTAAATACTTTTATTGAACATGATTTTGAATTAACTAAAGATGTGAAGTTTACTCCATCTTTATTAAATAGGTATAGTAAATCAGGCACTTCAGTGTTTTCAGGATTTTACTCTGCTGTTGCACTTAAAATGTTGTTTCAAAATCACTTTATGGGAGGAGGTAGCTTAGAGTTTGATAATGGGTGTTATTTCTTTTTAGGATTAAATAATATTGAATTTCTAAATTCTCGATTTGATTTTAACTTTTCTTATTTCGTTCCAAGTCTTAAAAATGAACGATCAAACGTAAATATGTATGAGCTTTTTATTCGATATAAATTCAGAGAAAAAATTAAATAATACTAAGGGGTTACTTTTTATCAATTAGATTGTAATCTATTAAAATTAACTATTATGAAAACAAACACCTTTAAAACAATTCTTTTAATCCTAATAATAGGGTTTACTTTTAATATTTCTAATGCAGCAGATTGTATAAATTTTGGTGCGATGTCAGCACCTGTTGGAGATTATAATAATGATTCGATCTATCCAGGTGGTTCTGTTTTTCAAACAGTTGGAGATTTAAAGTTTATTAAAACTAAATCAAATTCACCAGGACCAGGACCTTGGAATACAACTAATATAATTTATGTAACTCCTAATGATTTGGGGTATAACGGTTATTTAACATTTGATGTTTCATCTGCTTCTTACTCATGTAGAGAATTAATATTTAAAGCATATGCTGAAAAAATAATTATTGGTAATGATACACTTACAGCTGTAAGTGGTAAATTTTCACCTTATACAGGTAATGGTTATGTTGTGGATACACTTGTGGGAGGATTAATAAAAGTTACTGGGAATTATAATGCTGTAACTATATGGCATGCAACAGGAATAGTTTATAGTGCTTGTTTAAATAGTTGTTTAAGTTCTAATTGTGCAGATTTTAATTTAATGAATTCGCCTATAGGAGATTATAATAATGATTCAATTTACCCCATAGGTTCAACCTTATTAAATTCAGGTAATATTAAAATAATTAAAACAAAAACTGGTTCTTGGTCTGCTCCTGGTTATTTTGAGCAAACTACATTAAATTCAGTTTCTTCTTCGCAAATATTTTTTCATGGTTATTTAACTTTTGATGTTTCTTCTACATCTTACTCATGTAGAGAATTAAATATTGATGGGACAGCGGAAAAAATTATTATTGGAAATGATACAATAGCAACAACACCTGGTTTTAATCCTTATGCCGGTAACGGCTTTGTTGTCGATACACTTGCAGGTGGAGGGTATATTGTTAAAGGAACTTTTAACGCAGTAACAATATGGATTCCAACGGGTTTATTAAATAGTTTATGTGTAAGTAGTTGTGCAAATAGTAGTAGTTGTATTGATTATAGAAATTTGATAGGAACATCTTGGCCAGGAAATACAGGTTATAATAATGATTCACTTTATCCTGCAGGTTCAATAATTCTTTCTGCAGGAGGTGTGAAAATTGTAAAAACATACACAACTGGTAATTGGAATCCTCCATACAATACTTATTTTACTGCTAGTACGGATACAACTTTTGATGTTAATGGATATATTACCTTAGATGTGTCAGCATCAACTTTTAGTTGTAAGAAACTTACATTTACTTCTTTATATGGAAGACCTTCGCCATTTATTGTAGATGGAGATACTATTCCATATTCTGCTAATCCTTATTCTGGTAATGGTTTTACCATGAATGCAGTAGGTAATACATTTACAGTTAGTGGAAGTTTTAATTCAATCTCACTATTTGCTCCAAATCTTGGGTTAGGTGATATTTGTTTAGAAGATTGTTCAGTTGCTTCTTCAGGTTGTTTAGATTTTAGAAATTTAATAGGAACATCATGGCCAGGAGGTACAGGTTATAATGACGATGTTCTTTATCCTGCAGGGTCAACTATTCTTTCTGCAGGTGATGTGAAAATTGTAAAAACTCATCCTTATGGTAACTGGAACCCACCATTATTAACATATTTTGCTTTTGGTACAGATACTACAATTACAGGAGATGGATATATGACTATAGATGTTTCAAGCTCTACTTACCCCTGTAAACAGTTAAATTTCAGCACAATTGCATCTACATTAATTATAAATGGAGATACCATTAATAACTTTGGAGCTAATAGTAGTTATAGTGGAAGTGGTTATAATATTATAATAACTAATTCTTTTTATAAAGATGTTGTAGTTACGGGTAATTTTAATTCGGTAATACTTGCAGGACCAAACCTTACAATAGGGAGTGTTTGTTTAGATAGTTGTGTGACACCTCCTTGTAATAACTTTGCTGGGTTCACTTTTACAGTAACTCCAAATGGAGTGGTATTTACTAATACTTCTTCTAGTACATCAACAAGTGCTAATCAGTTTCAGTGGGATTTTGGTGATGGAAATTATTCAGGTGATAATGATCCAATACATGCCTATGCATCTCCGGGTACTTATTATGTTTGCCTAACAATTGTTGATTTTA
Source organism: Vicingaceae bacterium (assembly GCA_037969435.1). GTDB lineage: Bacteria > Bacteroidota > Bacteroidia > Flavobacteriales_E > Vicingaceae. Next base: position 40,189 of record JBBKXK010000012.1, on the reverse strand, counting down.
GCTGTCCAACAAACCCTACTTTTCAATTTTGTGATACAGTTATAATTGGTGGTTGTAGTGGAGGACATCGAATTATTACTCCAAATAATGATGGTGAAGCAGATGATGTATTTGTTCCATCAGGATCTAAAATATATGATAGAAATGGATTTATGGTGAAATCAGTTAAGCAAGATATGAATTGGAAAGGTGATGACAATTCTAATAGACCTTTACCAATGGGTTACTATACCATAACTTGTGGTAATGGAGATGGAGTGTTTCATGTAACAATTGTAAAATAAAATAATGTAGGCAAAGCACTAAAAAGTGCTTTGCCATTTTATATGAAAAATAGCTATACAGATAAAGAAATAATTGAGGCAATTCGGAATGGGAAAACAGAACGAGTGCTTAATTTTTTGTATGATACTACGCAATATAAAATAAGGAATTGGATACTTCAAAACAATGGAAGCGAAGATGAGGCACAAGATATTTTTCAAGATGCTGTACTTTCCTTTTACAATTATGTTTTAGAAAATAAATTTGACGAAACCAAAAGTGTTGAGGGCTTTATTTTTGCAATCGCAAGAAACGGTTGGATAAATAGAGCTAAACAGAAAAATAAGATGGTTACAGGGGTAAAAGAAATGGAGAAGTTAGATAGAATGCCTGATAATGTTGATTTGATTTCTCAAACGATGGATAAAGATAAGGTTAATCAGATTGAGGCTTTATTAAACCAGCTAGGAGAAAGATGTAAAGAATTATTGACATATAGTATTTTTTATGACATGCGAATGGATGAGATTGCAAAAACAATGGGTTTTAGTAGCGCCAATGTCGCAAAAACAAAAAACTACAAATGCAAGCAACGATTAATAGCAATTGTAAAAGAAAATAAAAGCTATAACATTAAAAGTTGGATTTATAATTAATGGATGTTCAGGATTATATATTAATTGATGAGTTTTTAAAAGGAAATCTTTCTGGTGAACAGTTAGAAGAATTTAATCATCGTGTAACTTCTGATGAGGTATTTAAGGAAGCTCTTGAATATCAGCAAATAGCTAATACCATAATTATTAACCAAGAACGAATAAAAATTAAATCACAATTACAGTTAATACACCAACAAAATAAATCTAAAACAATTACTACTAAAAAATGGTGGGGACTTGGAGTTGGATTAACTTTTGTAGTAATAATATTAACGGTTTGGATATTGAATAGAGTTAAAAACCATAATGTACTTGATAATTTAAAAGTAATTGAGGAAACAGCTGAAATACTGAAAATAAATAATGAATCTCAATCAGTTAGAACCTTTAATGAGGAAAAAGTTGAGGTTACTCCAAAACTAACTAAAGTTATTGAAGAGCCACCCACTAAAAAGGATACGGTAATCAATATAATTGAAGTTAATTCAAAGAATGATGAAAATAATGTAATAGAGAAAGCATTAATAAAAGATCAAAGTACAAAAGACTCAAATAAAGTAAAAGATTTAAAAGTAATTGAGGATAAAACAAAGCTTACAGATAAAACGAAAATAGAAGATCCTTGTTTAGGGGTTAATCAAATTACACCTAAATTTGAATTAATTAAGCCATGTTTTGGAGGAGAGCGAGGGAGTATTCATTTCGAAAATAATACAACTAAAACCGTTACTTTCTCAGAATTTTCAATCGATGGAGGACAAACTTATGTTTCTTCTTTTACTGAACTAAAAATTGATAGAGGCAATTATGAAATTGAAGCATTAACAGCAACTGGTTGTAAAAGTAAAAAAGATAAACTAGTAGTGAATTATGCTGATTGTAATTTTGTTATTCAACCAAAACAAAATAAGTATTGGGAATTGTCTATTCCAGAAAGTGATGAATGGCCAATTACTTTAGAAATTAGAAATGCCCGAACAGGAGTTTTAATCTATCAAAAAAATATAAGTGATATAGAACAAATCATTTGGCAAGGTGTAGATCAAAATAACAACCAATTAGACATGGGTAATTATGTGTATTGGTTTAAATCTAAAAATAAAGGATTATTTGCTAAAGGACAAATTACCATTGTAAATTAATAAATCGAATTTTACAGAAAAAGCCTTCTAAATTTATTTAGGAGGCTTTTTATTTCCATTTTGAAAACATTTTTTTCATTTTGAAAAAGCATTAAACTTTTCTCTTTTCTATATTTTATAATTTTTTGAGTTAAACTCTTTGGTATTATTCACTTGTAGCAAAATTGTAAGCTAATTCAATTATCAATGGTATCTCTTTTGAATAAGTATTGACAACCAAAACTAAAAGAGATGAAAAAACAAACAAAAGATTTGAGGATAGCTGTACTAGATGACAGTTCTTTTTACAATAAACTTATTAGTAAACAAATAGAATCTTATACTCATGGGTTAGCATTGGATAGAGGTTTTGAATTTAACATCGAATCTTATGCTCACTCTGATGATTTTTTAAGAAACCTTAAACCAGAAACTGATATCGCATTTGTAGATTATTACTTAGGTAATGGTGTTAATGGTGGTGATATTATGAAGTTAATTCAACAAAAATGTGAAAACTGTAAGATAGTAATCATTTCGCAAGCTCGAAACACTAAAACAATTGTAGAGACACTCTCTAATGGAGCTTCAGCTTTTATCTATAAAGATAATAAAGCACTAGCAAAAACATGCTTTTTTGTAGAGCATTTTGCAAATACACATTACCCAAAATAGGAGGAGAAATGAACCAAAAAGATAAAATATATCGTATATTAGTCGCAGATAGTGATCAAAGTTTTTCAAAAAAAATAATCAATATTTTAGCGAAGAAATTGAATAGTTGTAACAATGTAAAATTTGAACAATTAACAGCTAATAATATTGAAAAAATTGGAAAAACTAATGATATTGAATTGGCCTTTATAGATTGTAAATACTTTATAAATGACGATATTTTATTGTTATCAAATTTATTTATGTACAACCCTAATTGTTTTGTAGTGTTGCTAATGTCGAATCTAGAGGCGAAAGATTTAAAACAAATTTTAAACACATTTAAAAAACACAACCAGCATTTTTTAGGAGAGCATATACTTAAAGACAATTATTCTGATGAAGTATTGGCAATATTTTGCCGAGCTTTTATTGATAGAGTCATATTAAAAATTAAATCAACCAATGAATAAAAAAACATCATTTCAGCTTAAGGTTATCAGTATCATGATAATCGTGATTATGCTTGTTAGTTTAACAGGGTTTTATGCTTATCAACAGTTTTCTGCAATTGTTGTAAACATGAGTAATGCAGCTAAAGTAGATATGCGTTTGGTTACAGCTAAATCATTAATAAACGATGTTTACGAAGCTGAGAATAGTGTAAAATCTTATAGTTTAACCAAAGATACCACATACTTAGATAAATTTTACAAGGCAGCAGAAAAATCTGAATTAAAATTAAACCAGTTACGTGATTATAGTGCAAAAGATGAAGAATTGATTATAGAAGCAGATTCATTAGAAGCTTTGATAGTTGAAAAATTCAGCATACTTAATAATTTATTAATAGAACAAGATAAGTTTAGAGTAGAAGAAGTATTAGATAAGGTGGTGAATAAAATTGACAGCAATATAAAAAAACAACAACTAAATGAATCTCCAAAAGAAATTAAAACAACTGAGACTAAAGAAATTCAACCAGTAGAAAAAAAGAGGTTATTACAATGGTTATTTAGTAAAAAGGAAAAAGATAATAGCATACAAGTACCTGAAAAATCAGTAGATACAAACGAAAATGAACAACTGACAGTTAAAGAGATTAAAAAGCAAGTACAAACGATAAAAAAAGAAGAAGAAACTATTGAAGCGACTATTAAAAATAAAGAATTAAAATTTTTAGTAGCCGATAAGATAGTAACCAATAAGATTAAAAAATTAATTTTTGAACTAGAGGCAAGAGAATTAATAGCAATTGAAAAGCAGACAGAATATGCTGAAATAGCGATGGCTAAGACCAATAAACAAATTGCTATATTCTGTCTAATAACAGCTTTATTATTAATATTTATCATTTATATTATTGTCAATTATGTTAGAAATAACACACGTTATAGAAAAGCTTTAAAAGCTGCAAAAGCCAAAGCTGAAGATTTAGCAATAACCAAGGAGCGTTTTTTAGCAAACATGAGTCATGAAATTAGAACCCCTATGAATGCCATTGCAGGTTTTACTGAACAATTAGCTAAAGGGAATTTATCTAAGGAACAAGATGAACAATTAACAATGGTTAGAAAATCGGTTGAACATTTATTATATTTAATTAATGATGTATTAGATTTAACCAAACTACAAGCTGGGAAGCTAAATCTAGAGGTTATTGGGTTTAGACCTCAAGAAGTGATTAATGATGTAGTTACTTTTATTTCACCACTTGCTAAAGAAAAACAAATAGAAATTATTTGTGATATTAAAACAGCTGAATCATTAGTGTTATTAGGTGATCCTTTTCGTTTGCGACAAATTTTGTTAAACTTAATAAGTAATTCTATCAAATTTACTAAGCAAGGTAAAGTAACTGTAAAACTTTCTAAGTTAATGCAAAACACCAAAAATATTACAGTAAGATTAGAGGTTGTTGATACTGGGGTAGGAATGAGTGAAAATCAATTAAAAAAAGTTTTTAATGAGTTTGAACAAGCCGATGTAAGTACTTCCCGTAATTATGGAGGTACAGGGTTGGGTTTATCTATTGTAAGTATGTTGGTTAAATTACATGATGGTAGAGTTGAGCTTTTGAGTAATTTGAACGAAGGAACAACAGTAATGGTTGAAATCCCTTATTCAATTGGTACAGAGGAGGATATTAGAGCATTTGAAGAAAACAAAAACAAAGTACAATTAACAATTCCAGAAAACCTTAAAATTTTAATTGTAGATGATGAAGAATACAATAGAAAATTACTCCTAACGATATTAAAAAAATACCATGTAGCATATACTGAAGCCAAAACTGGTCTCGAAGCTATTAAAGAGGTGCAACATAATAATTATGATGTGGTTTTAATGGATGCTCGAATGCCTGAATTAGATGGTTTAGAGGCGTCTAAAAGAATACGAAAGTTATCGGAGGAAGTAAAAAAGAATGTGCCAATTATTGCTTTAACAGCTGCGGTTTCGGAAGAGGATAAACAGGAATACAAAAAAGCAGGAATGAATGGATTTTTGGCAAAACCATTTAAAGAAAATGATTTGCTAAGAGAAATAAATAAAGTATTAAATATAAGTGATTCAAACAGTATAAAAACAATAACTGAATCAAAAACAATCCTTGAAGTTATGGAGAAAAGTATTGATTTTACTGATTTGAAGAATTTAAGTGATGGTGATATTTTGTTTTATAAAGATATGCTGCAAACTTTTATTGATAGTACCTCTAGTGGTATTGAAGAAATGGAAGTGGCTGTAGAGGAAGAGGATTGGGATATGTTAGCGGAATATGCACATAGAATATGTGCTCCTTGTAAACATTTATCAGCTAATTTACTTTATAAGTATTTAAAAGAAATAGAGTTGAACTGTAGAAATAAAAATAATTTAGAATCCTTAGATAAAACGTTTAAACTGGTAAAAAAAGAGTTTAAAATTATTAAGATTGAAATTGATAAAGAATTAAAAAATAAAGATGGAAAATAAGCCTTTTGTAATATATGTGGTAGAAGATAACGAATGGTACAACAAATTGTTGGTACACAACCTTTCATTAAACCCTGATTTTGTAGTAGAATCGTTTTTTAATGGAGAAGAATTAATGAAAGCGATTACTAAAAAGCCAGATGTAATTACACTTGATTATCGTTTGCCCGATACTGATGGAGAAAGTTTACTCAATAAAATAAAAGCTTTTGATGAATCTATTGAAGTAGTAATTATATCAGAGCAAGAAGATATTGCAACGGCTGTAGATTTGTTAAAAGCTGGAGCTTATGATTATTTGGTTAAAACAAAGGATATTAAAGAACGTTTAATTAATACAATTAGTCATATTAAAAAGAATGCGAAGCTGCAAAAACAAATAGTATCCTTACAAAAAGAGGTTCAAGGTAAGTATGCTTTCGAAAAATCAATAGTGGGAAATAGTCCAGCATTAAAAAAGGTTTTTAATTTAATTGCAAAAGCAACAGAAACGAATATTACTGTTACCATTAGTGGAGAAACAGGGACGGGTAAAGAAGTAGTTTCGAAAGCCATTCATTACAATTCTCCTCGTAAAGAAAAACCATTTATTGCAGTAAATATGGCTGCAATACCTGCAGAATTAATAGAAAGTGAATTGTTTGGACATGAAAGAGGTGCATTTACTGGAGCAGCTGTTAGAAGGAAGGGAAAATTTGAAGAAGCAGGTGGAGGAACCTTATTTTTAGATGAAATTGGAGAGATGGACATGAATTTTCAAGCTAAACTTTTGCGTGTTTTGCAAGAAAAAGAAATAACTAGAGTAGGAAGCAATGAAGTTGTAAAAATTAATTGCCGAATAATTGTAGCAACTAACCGTAATTTATTAGAAGAAATAAAGAAAGGTAATTTTAGAGAAGATCTTTATTACCGTTTGTTTGGGTTGCCAATACATTTACCACCATTAAGAGAAAGGGATAAAGATGTGTTGCTGTTAGCTAAGTTTTTTATGGATATTTTTTGTAAAGAAAATAACTTGACAACTAAAAATTTAACTGAAGCTGCCAGAAAAAAAATATTGAGTTATCAATGGCCAGGAAACATTAGAGAATTAAAATCTATTGTTGAGTTAGCAGTCGTAATGTCATCTGGAGAAGAGGTTGATGCAGGAGATATGCAATTAAGTGCAAATGATGCTTTACCAAATGTTTTAACAGAAGAAATGACCATGAGAGAATATAACAGAAGAATTGTAAACCTTTACATGGAAAAATGTGACGATAACACCAAGTTGGTTGCAGATAAATTAGGAATTGGACAAACCACTGTTTATAGATTACTTAAAGAAGACAAAAAATAGAATTATTAACCTTAAAATTTAAAGCCATGGAAACAAAGAATCATATCATTTACATTGTAGAAGATAGTAAAATCATTGCTAAAATCCTTAAAAAGGTTATATCTACTTTACCAGAAACTGATGTGAAATATTTTTACACAGGAGAATCAATGTTAGAAGACTTTAATTTACGAGTTCCTAATATGATATTTTTAGATTATTATTTATATACTGATGGCAGAAAAATTATAGACAATAAACCTATTATGAATGGTGAAATGGTTTTAGCAGAAATAAAAAAGAATCATCCCAATATACCTGTTGTGCTTTTAACAGGTATGCAGGATAAAGATAAAATTGAAAAATTAAAAGCAGCTGGGTTTTGTTGTGTGATTCATAAAGAAGAGGATGATATTTACACCGCAGTATTAAATTGTATTGAAAAACACCTTTTTATTAGCAAATAATTTTTTTCATTTTGAAAATAAATTATTCAGTTTGAAAAATAAGATAATTTATTAAAAACAAGAAAACCCTTGATTATCAAGGGTTTTCTTGTTTTTGGTGGTGATGGCATAAGATTGGAATAATACCAATAGAACGATAAAACTTAAAGCCATGAAAACTAAAAAACTTTTAAAAATAGTAATTGTCGAAGACAATTTATATTACAATAAAGCCCTTACCAAATATTTAAACACTTTATGTAATACTTCCGTTTATCCTCAATTTGAATTTGAAATAAAATCTTACTTAAATGCACACGATTGTATTGAAAATTTAGAAGACGATACCAATATTATGGTGTTGGATTATTACTTGGTAAACGAAGATGAACCAGATATTTTAACAGGTGCAGATATTGTGAAAGTGGCTAAAAAACACTGCCCTAATTGTAAAATAATAATGGTTAGTTCTCAACAAAACTCTCACCGGACAAGTGAATTAATGCGTCAAGGAGTTTATGAGTACATCGATAAAACTGTAAACTCTAAAGATAGGTTAGGGTCTATATTACAACACTTAATCAAAACAGAGTTTAACGGAGCTAGTCATATAATTTAAATAAATGTTTAATTAAAACTTAGAAATCATGAAAACACAAGGAGATAAAAAAAATAAAATTGTAAGTAACGTTTTAATCGCTGTTTTTGCATTCTCTGCAATGGGAGCTACTTATTATGCTTATGATCAGTACAATCAAAAAACACAAATGCAAGAACAATTTGGATTTCAAAAAACTGGGATGGAACAACATTTAATTAAATCCTTTGAGCAAATTGAGCAAAATTTAGCTCAAATTAATGAGCATGAAGGTAAGCTTCAGCTTAATTTAGAAGGAAAAGATATGGAAGGTGTTACTTCTCCCGAAGAAAGAATTCAAAGAGAAATTTCATTAATTGAAAGCTTAATTGCAGAAAACAAACAAATAATTAATGAATTAACCGGTAAAGTTGGCTCTCAACACAAAGAGTTAGCAGCTTATAACAACAAGGTGCTAGCTCTTAATAAGCGAGTTAAAAGTTATAAAGCAGAATCGGAAGATTTATTAAATAAAAACAGATTGTTAACCGCTGGTTTACAAACGGTAGCTGATGAAAATGCTGAATTAACTTTACAAAATGAAAAAAAACTCATAGAGATTGAGAGTAAGGATCGTTTATTAATTGAAAAAGAGAATAAGCTTAATACGGTTTATTATGTAAGTGGATCTTATGATGCACTTAAGGATGCTGAAATTATTGAGAAAGAGGGAGGAATAATTGGTATTGCAGCTACTAAAACCTTAAAAGATGACTTTAATAAAAATGAGTTTATTGAGGTAGATAAAAGAAATTATAAAACAATACCAGTATTTAGTAAAAAAGCAGAATTAATATCTAAGCATAATAAAGATAGTTATGAATGGATAAAAGAAGGTAATGAGATTAAGTGGATTAAAATTACTAACCCCGATTTGTTTTGGGAAAGTGGTAAATACTTAGTCATAGAAACAAATGAGAATAACGGGTTAAGTTTAGCTGATAACAAGTAGTAGGGTTATCAACTATATAGTTAGGTGATGAAAAGGGGCTAGTTTATTAGCCCCTTTTCTATGTACCTAAATTTTAACAAAGAATAAGTGGTTTTTTGTTTTCATTTTGAAAATTAATTTTTCAAATATGAAATATCTTTAAAATGAAAATAATTATAACTAATTAGTAGTCAATATTTTAATGGCATTGTTTTTTGATGGCACATGTTTGGACTATAGGTAATCGAACCATAAAATTAGATATTATGAAAACGAAAAGAATAATGTTAGCAATAGTTACTGTGTTATTTACAACAGGATTAACAAATGCTCAAGATAAAGGCTCAATGCCAAATTTAGCAATCAACTCGCCTAACTATAAAACTGCAATTGGTATTAGGGGTGGAGAAACTTCTGGTTTAACGGTTAAACAATTTGTTAGAAGCGATAAAGCAATAGAAGGGATCATCGGATTTTGGCATCGTGGATTAAGTGGAACTATATTGTTTGAAAAATATGCTCCAGCTTTTAATGTAAGTGGATTAAATTGGTACTACGGTGCTGGTGGTCACGTTGCTTTTGAAACAGGAGGTAGTGCAACTTATTACAGAAATGATAGACATAACCATTATAGGGATGGTAGTATCGGTTTAGGGGTAGATGGATTAGTTGGTATGGAATATAAAATACCTTCAACACCATTAGCGTTGAGTTTAGATGTTAAACCTTATGTTGAGGTTGTTACTAAAGGTAGTACTTGGTTTTCATTAGATCCAGGATTAGGAATTAAAGTTGTTTTTTAATAACTTATAGGCACAAAATAATTTAACTAAACTTAGAATCATGAAACATATAAATCTCATACTTACTTTAACTTTAGTTTTGTTTATATGGAGTTGTTCAAAAAAAGAAGAACAAACTCCAAACACTCAATATGTTAGTGCTAATGATTTTTTATCAGCTAATAAATATACAACCCTGATAGTTGAAGTTAATTACATGCAAGGATTTAAACCTACTCAAGGAGCTTTAAATAGTTTAGTAACACTTCTTTCTGAAAGGTTAAATAAACCACAAGGAATAAAACTTGTTACAAATGTAATTGTTGCTCATGGTAAAGCTGTTTATTCGGTAAATGATATTCAAAATTTAGAAAGTATTTACAGAAAACATTATCCTATAGGTAACATACTAACAGCTCATATTTTGTTTTTGGATGGAGGTTCAACTAGTGATAATGGAAATTCCAAAATATTAGGGATAGCATACAATAAAACATCAATGGCTATTTTTGAAAAAAATGTTAATGAATTTTCTGGTGGAGTAACCCAACCAAGTAGGGAAGTGTTAGAAACAACAGTTGTCAATCATGAGTTTGGACATACATTAGGCTTGGTAAATAATGGAACATTGATGCAGACCAATCATCAAGACGGAAATCATGGGCATCATTGCGATAATCAGAACTGTTTAATGTATTACACTGCTGAAACATCTGACATAGTTGGAAATTTAATAGGAGGAAATGTTCCACAATTGGATCAAAATTGTATTGATGATTTAAAAAGTAATGGAGGGAAATAATTGAATTTCATAAATTACTTAGCCTTTCATAATTTAATGGAAGGCTTTTTTTGTTAGCTTATTTTAGTTTATTTTTAGCTTATGCAAAAGGAAAACATACCTGAATTTAAATTGTCTAAAGAAAAACATCATGAGTTTCCTTTTAAATTGGAATTAATTGAGGTATCTACAGGTTATAATCCAACTGCACCACATCGACATAATTATTACGAAATATTTTTATTTGAAGAGGGTGGAGGTATGCACATGATTGATTTTAATGAGGTTGAAATTGTAAAAGGAGAGCTTCATATATTGTCACCAGGCCAAATTCATTATATGTTACGAGATCCAAAATCGAAAGGGTGGGTTTTGAAATTTACTCCAGATTTTTTTCTTTCTAATTTTATTGATAAAGATATATTACAGCGAATTCCTTTTTTAAATAATAAAGTACGTGAGCCTTTAATTAAACCTGATCAAAAAGCTTTTGAATCCTTACTTCAATTGGTTTTAAATATTCAAGAAGAATATTTAGCTAAGAATAGTGATTATGAAGATATGATTAGGCATTACTTAAACTTAATACTTTTAAAGTGCCATCGTTTATATGATTATTCGTTAACACATCAAGATACCGCAGAAGTGATTTTATCCAATTCTTTTAAAACAATTTTAGAGCAGTATTATTTAGAGCAAAATAGAGTTAGTTTTTATTGTGAACAATTAAATGTTTCGGCAGACAAGTTAAATAATGTTATTAAACAAGTTAACGGCTTAACTCCAAGTGAAGTCATTTCAGAGCGATTATTATTAGAGGCAAAAAGATGGTTGTTACATTCTCAAAAATCAATTAAAGAAGTAGCCTTTTTGTTAAACTTTCAAGACAATGCTTACTTTAATAGGTGGTTTAAAAAATTGGAGAACTGCTCTCCAGGTGAGTTTAGGACTATTAATCAGAAAAAGTACAATGGATAGGTTTAAAAGTGCAACATTATAATGTGGTTTTGTATCTAAATTTGATTTAAACTTTAAAACCTTTAATTATGAAAACAAAACCATTTTTACCTAAAATTATTTTACTATCTATTTTTTCTTTTTTATTCTGTGCAAGTATCTTTTCTCAATGGACTAATCTTACCCCATCAACCAATTTTTCATTTAAAGATATTTCATTTTCCTCTCAATCCATTGGTTTTGCAATAATCGATTCTTCGTCAATATCTAGTTTATACAAAACTCAAAATGCAGGTACAACTTGGCAAAATTTAAATCTTAATTTTTCGCCTATTACTGGTGTCGTTATACAGAGTGTTTATTTTGTTGATGATAATACTGGCTATATTCAATTTAGAGGAAATGATAGTGGATTAAAAAGTTATGTTTATAAAACTGTAAATGGCGGGTTAAATTGGGTTGATAAAACACCAACAAACTTGTCTGTGGGTTATGGTGTTAGCGATGTGTTTTTTACAGATGTAAATACAGGTTTTGTAGGAATTGGCGATGTAATTTGTAAAACTATTGATGGTGGAAATAATTGGACTACAACTACTTTAACACCATACAATTCGCCTAACGAAATAGATTTTTATGATGCTAATAATGGAATTTTAGGTGCATGGGATGGAACTTTTGCTTACAAAGGAATTATCTATACCACAACAAATGGTGGGGTTAGTTGGGATTCATTAGACTTAAATTCAAATTACACTTTTATTACTGATGTTGATTATACCAATAATAATACTGCTTATGCATTAACGGATGATGCTTGGACTGAAACTCAAAAAATATATAAAACTATAGATAATGCACAAACTTGGGATACACTATTTTTAGGCTTTCTTTTAGATAGTTTAGATGCAGCAAATGATATGCATTTTATTAACGATACGCTAGGTTATTTGAGTACTGAAAAAGGTTATATTTTTATTACTAACGATGGAGGGTTAAATTGGTCTCAAGAACATTTTGAAACCCCATATTTAGATATTATAGCATACAATGGATCTAATATTTTTGTTGGAGGTCCTCTTAGTACGCTTGTTACAAAGTCGTTAAGTACTGCTTTGAAAGAAAGCAGTTTAAGATTTGAAAATAAAATGTATCCAAATCCTGTAAATAGAAGTGGTATAGTATATTTTGAAAAACCAATTTTTGGCTTATTACAAATTACTGACCTATCAGGCAGGTTAATAAAAGAAGAACAGTTAAAAAATGAAAGTACATTTAATTTAAGCTCAACAAATATTTCTCCTGGTATTTATATGCTTACACTTATTGGAAATGAAGTAAGTAGCCAAAAATTAATTGTCAGATGATTATTTTATAAAAACAATTTAAAACCTTTTTGATGCTCATCAAAAAGGTTTTTTGTTTTTGGTATATTTGTTGGAAAGCTTATTAACTATGAAATATTTACTAATTCTAATTTCTTTATCATTTTCCATAACTGTCTTTGCTCAAGCTGAAGCTGAAAATTTTTATTTAGTAGATGGTAAAATGAGTTGGCAAAAATCTTATCCTACCGAAAAAACAAAAGAAGAGGTATTAACCTTTTTCGAAAATTCGAAAATTTTTAAAGTTGTTAAAATTGAAAACAATCAAATAGTTGGTATATTAAGACCACATGCAGTAGACCCTAATAAAACAGGTGTAGCAGGTGTCCCTCCAATTATTAATAAAACCGATTTTAAAGGAGATGTTGTTATTCAATACCGAGTTAAGGAAAAGGATTATGTAGTAAGTTTTACTAGTATAGTGTTTGTTGGAAATGGCGAAATGTTATCAAAAAATGAAGAACAACCTTTTGAAGAACAATTTGTAAGTAAATCTTCAGGTAAATATAGACCAGGTTTTTTAGTGAAACCTAAAACAGTCTACAACACTACCTTTATTCCAATTTTTGAGATTAAGTAAGAGTTTTAAAAAGTTCTTCGTATTCCTTAAACCGATGTTCTCTTATAGGTCTGATTTTAGGCTCAGTATCAAAATGTAACAATAAACAAGGCGCTATGTTTTTGTATTTTTCAACATATTCATAACTAACTAATTCTTTATTGTTAATCCGTTGTTTTATTTTGTTGTGGTAAGGGTACATTAAAAAACCATACGCTTTTTCACTGTTGGACCTTTTCCTTTGTTAGGTTTGTTTGGCTTATCATAAAGGTGTCTTCCTTTATTTTTCTTTTTTAATTTAATAGAAGAAGAGCTATCTTGTGTATCAGTTTCTTTTGTTTCTGTTGATTTAATAATAACAGGATTTTTCTTTTCTTCTTCTTCCTGTTTGGCAACTTCAACTTTTACTTCAACATTTGCTTTTAAAAGAAAAACTTCGTTTGCTGCTCTTTCTGTTTCTGCTTTTAGAGCTAATGAGGCAGCTATTTCTTTCGCTTTTCGTTCCTCTTCTTCACGTTTTTTAGCAGCTAATTGTTCGGCAAGGGCTTTTACTTCTTGTTCACCTCTTTTTTTAGCTTCTGCAAGGGCGTTTAACTTTGCTATTTCTTCTTCTTTCGCATTAGCAGTAGCTTGTTTTTGCTTTTCTGCTTCCGCTTTTTTTGCAGCCTCTAGTGCTTTAGCTAGTTCTTTCTTTTCTGCTTCTGCTTTAACTATGGCTTCTTTTTCTGCATTTTCTTTCGCTGCCTTTTCCTCTTCTGCTTTTTTAGCTGCTGCTTCTGCTTCTGCTTTTGCAATAGCTTCTGCTTCTGCTCTAGCTTTTTCTTCAGCACGCTGTTTTTCCGCTTCTGCTTTTTTAGTTAACTCAGTATCAATTAATTTTAATCGTTCTTGTGCTTCCGCTTTTTCAAGGCAAATTGACAATGCTTTTTCGTAACCTGCTTTAGAATCATTCCAATCCTTTTTAGCAAAAGCTTTGTTGGCATCTTTCATGGCATTCGCACAATCTTTTTCTCTTTGTAATTCAGCTTCCTTTTCTTTTTCTGCTTCTTCTTCACATTTATCTAACATTTGGTTTAATGCACCTAATAAAGGAGCAGAATAATCCATATCCCAATCGATTACATTTTTATTGGCAAAGTATTTAGCTCTACCAATAGGCTTGTCTAACATTTCAGCTTTTATACAATTATTGGGTTGAACCATGGTTATTTCAGCAACCATGTCTGGAACCTTTTGTCTTCTTTTATCAGGAACGCCAAAAGTGTTCATCACAATTTTTTTAGTAACAAAACCAGGTTTAGAAAAAGTAACAACATACTCTTTATCGTATTCTAATACTATTTTGTATTCGCCTTTACCATCAGATGTCCCTGAAGCAATTGTTTTACCATCTACAACCGCTGTAATGTTAATTCCTGAGATTGCATCACCCGTATAATAATCAGTGGTTACACCATCTAAAAATACGTTATCCTCTAGCATTACATCTTCTTGTTTAACGCCATCTAGCTGACTAAAAGCAACAAAACTTGTGAAGCAGAAAATTAATAGTAATATGAATTTTTTGTAAATCATCATCTTATTGAAGCAATAAATTTAAGAATTAAATTACGATTTCATTGCTCTGTCAATAGTACGTTTGGCATCTTTATCTTTAAGGTCGTGTCGTTTATCGTGTAGTTTTTTACCTTTTGCTAAAGCTAAGTCAAGTTTAGCGTAGCCTTTTCCATTAATAAATAAGCTTAAAGGAACGATGGTTAAACCAACATCTTTTTTCTTTTTAATCAGTTTATTTATTTCCGTACGATTTAAAAGTAGTTTTCGGTTTCTGCGAGGTTCGTGGTTGTTGTATGTGCCTTGTACATATTCTGCTATGTACATGTTTTTCACAAAAACTTCATTGTTACCAATAAAGCAAAAAGCTTCTACAATACTAGCTTTACCAGCTCTAACACTTTTTATTTCTGTGCCAGTTAACTGAATACCTGCAGTAAATTTTTCAATAAACTCGTATTCGAATTTTGCTTTTTTGTTTTTTATGTTGATTTGGTCAGCCACAATACAAAATTAAGAATAAGTTATGAAAGTCTTTCTTCTTAATGTCTTGTATCTTTTATCTAACCTAGACCTACATCTAATACCATCATAATAATAAAACCACCAATAAAACCTAAAACGGCTATATCGGTAAATTTATCTCTTTGTGTTTCGGGTATTACTTCTTCTACAACAACAAAAATCATAGCTCCAGCAGCAAAAGCCAAAGCATAAGGTAAAATTGGTTGAAAGCTCATAACTGCCCACGCACCCAATACTGCGGCAAAAGGTTCTACAATTGCTGAAAGTTGACCATAATTAAAACTTTTCCAACGAGATAAACCTTGTCGCCTTAACGGCATAGAAACTGCAATTCCTTCAGGAAAATTTTGAATACCAATCCCTATTGCCAGAGCAACTGCCCCACCAATAGTTGCTCCATCTAATCCAACTGAAGCTGCACCAAATAAAACTCCAATTGCTAAACCTTCAGGAATGTTGTGTAGTGTAATGGCTAATACCAAAAGTGTAGAACGATGCCATTCTGTTTTTACACCTTCAGCTTCATCTTTTTTAAAATTTATGTGAACATGAGGCAAGATTTTATCTAAACTATATAAAAATAATGCTCCACCTAAAAAGCCTAAAGCAGCAGGAATAACTTTCATAAAACCTTCACCATCAGACATCTCAATTGCAGGACTTAATAACGACCAAAAACTAGCAGCTACCATTACACCACCTGTGAATCCAAGCATGCCATCAAAAATAGCTCGGTTCATGCTTTTAAAGAAAAATACAAATGCAGCTCCAACAGCTGTTACACCCCATGTAAAAAGGGAAGCATATAATGCTTGTTCAATTGGGCTTTCTATACTTTCAAAAAAATGAATGATGCCATCTAACATGTTATATTTTTTTTATGATTAAGTTTTTACTTGCTTGATGAGAAATAATAGTGTCTTTTTTATTGATGGCAATTTTCATGGAATGGTCAAAATCAATTACTTCAAGAACTTTAATTTCTGTGCCTAATATTAAACCGACACTTTCTAAATATTTTAGGTAGCTTGTAGAATGCTCTTTAACGCCAACAATAATTCCTTTTTCGTTCTTTTTTAAATCAGAAAGAATAATGTCCTTATGGTGATTTACATTTCCATCCTTATCTGGAATTGGATCTCCATGTGGATCGTATTTCGGGTTGTCTAAAAAAGTATCCAATCGTTTAACTAATTCTTCACTATGGATGTGTTCTAATTGTTCAGCAATATCATGCACTTCATCCCATTTAAAGTCTAATTTTTCTACTAAAAAAACTTCCCATAAACGATGTTTTCTAATTACAGAGACAGCAATCTTTCTACCTGCTTCAGTTAGTGTTACCCCTTTATATTTTTTATAAAGCACTAATTTTTTATCAGATAGCTTTTTAATCATATCCGTTACTGATGATGCTTTGGTGTTTAATTCATCTGCAATAACATTAGTAGAAACGCCCTCTTTGGTTCGGTTGCTATATTTAAAGATAGCTTTAAGGTAATTTTCTTCAGTATAAGTATTCATTAATGTATAATGTTTTTGCAAATATAAAATAAATAATTTTGGTTTGTTAAATATATTTTTAGACTAACCTAAAAATAATATA
This sequence comes from Vicingaceae bacterium, assembly GCA_037969435.1. Lineage (GTDB taxonomy): Bacteria > Bacteroidota > Bacteroidia > Flavobacteriales_E > Vicingaceae. The sequence goes on along the minus strand of JBBKXK010000012.1, from coordinate 23,034 downwards.
TATATTTGCCGAAATATTTATTTAATGAAGTTAATTTTTCTATTGTTTCTTTTGCCTTACTCTTTGTTTTCTCAAAACACAGGTGCTATAAAAGGGCAGGTTAAAAGTGGAGAAGAATTGGTTTCGTTTGCTAATGTAGGGTTGGTTGGTACAAAGCTTGGTGCAGCGGCTGATATTGATGGGAATTTTAAAATCAGCAACATACCTGAAGGAGAGTATACCATTCAAATTTCGGCAGTAGGATTTAAAAATTACAGAAAAACAGTTAGTATTAAAAATGGAGAAACTACCACTTTTAATGTATCCATAGAAAAAACAGCAGCACAAATGGATGAGTTTGTAGTTACTGGAACTTTGAAGGAAGTTTCAATAAGAGAATCTGCTGTTCCAATTAAGGTTTACAAGCCAGCATATTTTCAAAAAAATCCAACACCAGCTTTGTTTGAGGCATTACAGATTGTAAACGGTGTTCGTCCACAAGTAAATTGTAGTGTTTGTAATACTGGCGATGTGCACATTAATGGTATGGAAGGTCCTTACACCATGATTACTATTGATGGAATGCCAATTGTTGGCGGACTTTCTACTGTTTATGGTTTAAACGGAATACCCAATAGTATGATAGGGCAGATGGAAGTAGTAAAAGGTCCAGCCTCTACATTATTTGGTTCTGAAGCGGTTGGAGGATTAATAAATGTAATTACAAAAGCTCCAGATGATGCTCCAAAATTTTCGTTAGATGTTTTTGGTACCAATTGGGGAGAAGTAAATACCGATATTGGAATGCGTTTTAAGGCAACAGAAAAAATAACCACCATGTTAGGAATTAACTACTTTAACTATGCTAATCCGATAGATAACAATGGAGATAATTTTACAGATTTAACCTTACAAGACAGAATTTCGGTCTTTAATAAATGGGCTTTTAAACGAAAAGATGACAGAGAATTTTCTATGGCTTTCCGTTATATTTATGAAGATAGGTGGGGAGGAGAAATGCAATGGAATCCAGAATATAGAGGTGGAGATAGTATTTATGGAGAATCGATTTATACGAGTAGGTACGAAGTAATTGGTAAATATCAATTGCCGTTTAAAGAACGCATTATGACTAGTTTTTCTTTTTCTGATCATAACCAAAATTCTGTTTATGGAAATGTACCTTATATTGCTAATCAGAAAATTGCATTCGGACAATTGTTTTGGGATAAAAATCTTGGCTTACACGATTTCTTGATAGGTTCAGCTTTTCGTTATAATTATTACGATGATAATACAGCTGCAACACAAAGTTCAGATTCGATAAACCCACAAAATAAACCCGACAATACTTACTTACCCGGTTTATTTATACAAGATGACATTTCGTTAAACGAAAAGCATAAACTACTACTAGGTTTAAGGTATGATAATGACTCGAGGCATGGAGATATTTTTACGCCCCGCTTTAATTATAAATGGTCGCCAAACATTAGCAACACTATTCGGTTGAGTACAGGCTCAGGCTATAGAGTGGTTAATCTGTTTACTGAAGAACATGCGGCCACAACAGGAGCTAGAGATGTTGTTATTAAAGGTACATTAAGTCCAGAAACTTCTTACAATGCCAATTTGAATTACCAAAAATTTATCAATACCAAGTTTGGATTTATCAATTTTGATGCGAGTGTTTTTTACACCTACTTTACCAATAAAATAATACCAGATTACGAAACCAATTCTCAACAAATTATTTACGAAAATCTAGATGGTTATGCAGTATCTAATGGAGTAAGTTTTGATATGGATGTTAACTTTTCTATACCCTTAAACATAAAAATAGGAGGTACGTTTATGGACGTTTATCAGATGAACAGAAATGAAGCCGGACAATTGGAACGAGAAGAGCAGTTGTTAACCGAAAATGTTTCGGGTACTTACAGTGTTAGCTATACGTTTAGTAAACCCAACATAAAAATAGATTACAGTGGTAATTTATATGGACCAATGAAATTGCCTTTGGTAGAAAATGATAAACGACCACCATACTCTGATTGGTACAGCATACAAAACATACAACTAACAAAAACCTTTAAAAAGGGTTGGGAAATTTATGGAGGCTTAAAAAACATACTAAATTTTACTCCTCCTGTTTACTCTATTTTACGTGCTAACGACCCCTTTGATAAAAATGTAAACGACCCCGTTAAAAACCCTAACAATTATACGTTTGACCCTACATATGTTTATGCAGCAAACCAGGGCATCAGAGGCTTTTTTGGTGTGAGGTATACGTTGAAGTAACGGTTAATGTAAAAAGTCGTTTTAATGCTTTTTACACAGTGTTAGCAAATGTTTATTCTATCTTTTTTAAGTATATTAATGTCTCATCGTAACTATACCTATTGCCGTGATAGAGGCTAACAAATCTAAAAATCAAATATTTTTCATTTGAAAATACGGTCCATCTTGCATTGTACTCATCTCCATTATTTCGAATTAGCGGAAAAGCTGTGAAGGTGGAATCTTTGAAACTAAGGCCTATTGTTATGAATTCATTTCCTTTATAAGTTTTTGACGAACTATAGTGTCTTTTCAAATTTTGACTTTTACTAGAGGTAGAATCGAGTAAATGTTTGATGCTTTCTTTAGCCAAATATTCCTCATAGGTACAAGGGCAAGAGATACCTTTGTCGCCTTGGTAACTAAACCCCTTTCTGTCAGAAAACAAAACTTGATAAGTAGTTGTGCTATCAAAATCAAATAGCATTCTTACATTTTTAGAGTCAAAGAATACTTTATTTAAGCTATCGACATTTATATAAACAAATGAAGAGTTGTATGTTTGGTCAGCTTCTATTTTCAGCGAATCATAAAAATCTTGCCCATATGTAAATGATGCCGAGAAATTTAAAATTGCTATTATAATAAAGCCTTTATTCATATTACTAATATTTGCTAACTACCGAATAAACAACTTATGTTGTTTATTCGCACTATAAATGTAAATTATTTATTGTTTTAGAGCAAAATCAATATAAGTGTATAAATCGCTAGGGTGGTGGTTTTCTAAGTTTGGTCCACGCATGTGGCCTAAACGTACAATTACCAATTGCCTATCAGGTATCATAATAATAAATTGTCCTTGTATGCCTCGTGCATAAAAAATATCTAGGTCTTTGTAAAAATCTGTCCAAATTTGGTAACCATAAAAATCTACAGGTTTGTCATTAGCATCTTTTAAGGTGTAGGCTGCACAAGTAGATTCATCAATGTATTTTTCGGTAATAATTCGTTTGTTATTCCATAAACCTCTATTCAAATACAATTGTCCTATTCTGGCAAAATCTTGTGCATTAGAGTAAAAGCAGCAATAGGCTTTTTCTCTACCCTCTTTTTTATCTAAACTCCAAAGTGCTGGGTTTTTAGCACCTATCGGTTGCCATACTTTTTCGCTCATGTATTCTGATACAGTTTGTCCGGTAGCTTTTTCTAAAATAAAAGAAAGTATAATGGTATTGCCACCTAAGTATCGCCATGTTTCACCAGGAGTATCGGTAACTGTATAGTTTTCGTTTAGTTTTTTTATGTCTGTTCCGTAATAAGCTTTTGCCATGTGTCCAAAAGGACTTTTGTAGTTTTCATCAAAATTAATACCCGAACTCATGGTTAATAAGTGTTTTATGGTAAGTTCTGGATGATCATTGTATTCTGGCAAGTAATTAGCAACAGGGTCATCAACACTATTAATCTTACCTTCATCTAACGCTATACCTATTAATAAACCGATAAATGTTTTGGCAACAGAAAAGGAGTTGGTTAACGAATTTGCGTTATAACCATCCCAATACTCTTCGTAAATTAATTTATTGTGTTTTACAATTACTAAAGCAGCAGGGTTCAATTTTTCAATTTCTGCTTTTAGTTCTTTGTTGTAGTATTTGTTATAAAGTGGGTCTGTTTCCCAAGGCTGGTAAGTGCCAATAGCTACTTCTCTACTTTCAAAAATGGCGTGTTCATCTATGCTTGGTCCTGTTTTACCAACTAAATAGGTTGATGATACTGCTTTAAATAAATGGGAGTTACCTGTAACAACGGCAAGCAATGCAGCAAGAACTATCACTAAAATAAGTCCTACTAAAAATCGTTTTAAAAATTTCATATTATGATGTAAATTCAGCCTCAAAAAGCTGCAAAAAGTATTTTTTTAATTTTTCTTTAACTTCATTTACGTCAATTTCTCGATTAAGTTCCTTTTGCATAGAGGTAACTTGTTTATCGGTAATTCCACAAGGTACAATGTTGTTAAAGTAATCTAAATCTGCATTAATGTTAAAAGCAAAACCGTGCATGGTAACCCATCTGCTACAACGAACTCCCATAGCGCAAATCTTACGAGCTTTAAGTGGATTGTCTGCATCTAACCAAACACCTGTATAACCATCATACCTGCCAGCTTCAATGTCGTATTCAGCAAGGGTAAGAATAATCATTTCTTCTAAAAAACGAAGGTATTTGTGTATGTCGGTAAAAAAGTGATCTAAATCTAAAATAGGGTAACCAACAATTTGTCCTGGTCCATGATAAGTAATATCACCACCTCTATTAATTTTATAGTAGGTAGCACCTTTTTGTTTTAATAAAGCTTCAGAAAGCAACAAATGACTTTCATCTCCACTTTTACCTAAAGTATATACGTGGGGATGTTCGCAAAAAAGTAAATGATTAATAGTTTCGGTAACAGTTTTATCCGCTTTACGATTTTCAATTTTAGCGTCAATGTTGTATTTAAACACTTCTTCTTGGTAATCCCAAGCTTCTTTGTAATCGATTAATCCTAAATCTTGAAATTGAACTTTTGGCATTTTAATGTTTCTTTCCAATAAATAAATTGTGTCATACTGAGTTTATCGAAGTATAGACATTGAGTACTAATTTTAAATATCCTTCGACAGGCTCAGGATGATATTAAAATTAAATTTTTGATAATTCGTTTTTTAAATTGGTAATTACATCCACCTCAGTTACATCAATTCCTTTTTTCTCAGCAATTAAATAAGATATCCAATCACCAATATGTACTAAATACAACGCTCGTTCTAAACGAGAATTTCCTTTAGAGTGTATTTCTATAATGGTAGATGTATATTTAGAAAAAACGGTTTTATTTACTTCCATTCTTTTTTGAGTACGGTAATAATCATCTTCATTTCTAAAAAGAACAACCGCTAAGTTTTCGTTTTTCTCTGTCCAACCAACTAATTCATTGTGGTTCATTTCTGGTATTACATGGTGCCAACATAATTTTTTACTGTTTTCGTTTATTTGTTGACGAAATCTTACAGCAACTCCTTCATAATTAGCATCAGCATAAATAACCGGAGTTTTATTAAGTAAAATAGCAGCTATTTTTTGTGCTTCGTTAATTATATTTTGTTCTGCGGCATTAATGTTTTTAATCGCTGCATTAAATTGTGAAGTATAATCTTCTGTGATTATTTTGTAATGTGATAATAAACAAAAAAGGGTTGGAAAAGCCAATCCGAATGCAGCTCTTGGCGGATGCCCACCAGGGATAATTATGTGATTGTAATTTTTACTTTTAGCAATCTCAGCTAATTTTCCACCAGAAGTTACACAAGCAATTATCGCATTTTTTTGTTCTGCAGCAGCTAACATTTCTAAACTTTCTTCAGTATTTCCTGAATAAGAGCAGCAAATAACTAAAGTGTTAGCACCAACAAATGCTGGTATACTGTAATCTTTATTAATGGTAATTGGGCAGTTAGCATTATTAGCCACAACTTGAGCAATAATAGTGCCCCCAATACCAGAACCACCTAAGCCACAAATCAAAACATTATCTATTTTACCATTAAAAGTAGATAGTTTGCTAGCACTACTAATCGATATCGATTCAGTAAGGTGTTGTGTAAAACCTTCAATTAATTCTTTCATTCAAATCTTATTTGGAAAGTAAAAGTAATAAATTCTACTATTCTAATCTACTTACAGTGCTATTGGAATAGTTATATTTGTCAAGTAATGAATAATAAGGTTAAAATATTAATTACCAGATTTAGCTCAATTGGTGATATAGTGCTAACTACACCAGTAGTTAGGTGCTTAAAACAACAGTTGGAAGGTGAAGTAGAAATTTATTATTTAACAAAAAAACAATACAAAGGTATTGTTGAAAATAATCCCAACATAACAAAAGTTTATAGTATTGAGAAAAGCACCAATGAAATAATAGAAGAGCTTAAAAAAGAAAAGTTCGATTACATTATTGATTTGCATAAAAACCTTCGTTCTAGAAGGGTAATAAAAGCTTTGAAATGTTTGTCATTTTCTTTTAGTAAAGTAAATTACGAAAAGTGGTTGCTCACCAATTTTAAAATTAATAAGCTCCCTAAAATTCACATTGTAGATCGTTATTTTGAAGCGGTAAAACCTTTAGGAGTTAAAAATGATGAGCTTGGACTTGATTATTTTATTCCAGAAAATGACCAAGTGAATTTAACAGAATTACCTGCTTTACATCAAAAAGGATATATTGGTTTTGCTATTGGAGCACAGCACGCAACTAAACGTTTGCCACAGCATAAAATCATTGAAATTTGTAAAAAACTTAACCAACCTGTTGTTTTATTGGGAGGCAAGGAAGATGCTGATAATGGAATTGAAATTGTAAAAGAAGTTGGTGCAACTATTTTTAATGCTTGTGGTCAGTTTAATTTAAATCAATCAGCTTCTTTGGTGCAACAAGCCAAAAGTATTATTACTCATGATACAGGTTTAATGCACATTGCAGCAGCATTAAATACTAAAACTGTTTCTGTTTGGGGAAATACTGTGCCTGATTTTGGAATGTATCCTTATTTCCCTCAACATCCTGAACAATTTAAAATTGTAGAAAATAACAATTTAAATTGCCGACCATGTTCTAAAATAGGCCATGATAAATGTCCTAAAAAGCATTTTAAATGTATGGAAGATATTGATGTGAATGAGGTAGTTGAATCAATAGTAGAATTAAATTAATACCACAATCTAATTAAGGGTAATACAAAAGCCCAAAAAATGATACCAACTAACATAATAGGAATGGTAGATTTTTTATCTGCATAAAAACGAGAGGCCAAAAAACAACCTAATGGTATAGATAATAGAATAGGGGTTAAAGCAGAAATACCTATTAAGCCATATTTGTTTTTTATGCTAATAAACCTTCTGTTTCCTTTAGTAAAAACTTTCTTTTCTGTCTTTTGAGGTAATAATTTATTAATGAGTTGGTTGATCCATCCAGTTGTATAATAAAACACAAATACCCCAGTTGTACCTCCTGCAACTAAGGTAGCTACAATTTCAAAATAATTGTAATTAGTTGTTGGCAATAGCATATAACCTAAAGCCATAGCAAACTTAGTTGCAGCGAATAAAAAAATTAAAATAAACTCTGTTAATGTGGAATAATCCATTTTTACTCTTTAGAGCCATAAGCTAAATCGCCAGCATCACCTAAACCAGGTACTATGTATGATTGAGCAGTTAATTCATCATCTATCGCACCAACCCAAATAGTGGTACTCTCTGGTAAATGACGTTTTATATGTTCAATACCTTCAACACTAGCAATTAAAACAACAACGTGTAATTTTTTTGGTTTACCCCTTTCTAATAAAGATTTATAAGTAACAATCATAGAAGACCCTGAAGCTAACATTGGATCGGATAAAATAACCGTTTTACCATCTATGTTAGGACTGGCTAAGTATTCTGCTTCAATGTCAAAAGAACCATCCTTGTGGTGCTTTCTGTAGGCCGAAATAAAAGCATTTTCAGCATCATCAAAATAGTTTAATAAACCTAAGTGTAAAGGCAATCCAGCTCTTAAAATAGTAGTTAACACTGGTTTTTCATTTGTTAGCATCATTTCACTAACACCAAGTGGGGTTGTAATCTCTTTTTTAGTGTATTTAAAAGTTTTACTTATTTCGTAGGCAAATATTTCACCCATTCGTTCACAATTCCTTCTAAAACGCATTTTATCTCCTTGCACATCAATGTTACGTATCTCAGAAATAAATTGGTTAAAAACGGAATTACTGGCTCCTATATTGATTACTTCCATGTTTTATTTTTTTGCTTCTTCTAATAATTGTTCGTAAACACTTTTCCATCCCTTCCATATATCTTTATCAGATAATGATTCGTTATGCCATACACTTACAAAAGTACCGTTTACAGCCTTTACTTTTTGCATTAATGTTTTAATTTTCTCAATGGCAATTTCTGGACTTACTTTTTCGTAATACTGATAAGTTGCTTCCATAACAGTAAACGGATGTATTTTTAATTTAGTAGTCATTTCTATATCTAAATCATAAAAATAAAATGGACTACAAATACTTGCTCTAAAGCCATTTTTTTCTGCATACCCCATGGTAAAGTCTTCTAAAATATCATTGTCAATTAAGTTTCGATAGGTTTTAGGAAGATTTAACTTTAAAAAATGTTGACGGCTTTTTAAAACGTTTTTATGAGTGATATTTTGTAATCGTTTAATCTCTTTTGATAATATTTTTTCATCACTATTTGAAGCATAAGAAGGGTGTATACCTACTTCAAAATAATCAGCAAGAGATTTAATTAACGATTGAAATTTTTTGTTTTTTACAGGAATGTTTTTATCATTTAAGCCATAATCACCCAATAAAAAAAAGTAAATAGGAGAGATGTTGAATTGTTTATGAATCTTAAATTGATAATCAAAAGTATCGTAAGGATCTGGTAATTTACCTGTTAAAACCTTAATTCGTTCATTTAAGTTACCTTTTGTTAAGGCTTTTAACAATCCACCTACTATTCTTAAAAAACCTTTGTGTTTGAATGCATAAGCATTATCAATATCTATAGTAGATAAAAAATTAAATTTTCTAACGGGGATATCAAAATCAGAGTAACTTTTAGAGATTATTTTAGAAATAGTATTAGCCCAAATATTTACCAATGGAGATTCTAAAAACTGATGTTGAAAGGCTAAACTTTCGGTAGATAAAAAACGTTCGTGATTATCTTTTATGTGTGGTAAATATTCTTCGTATCTACTTATTAAATAAAAGCTTGAAGCAAAGGGGTCAAAAGGAAGTGTTGACTCTTTACTTACACTATAAAAACATTTATTGCCTTCGTATTCAAACACATTAATGTTTTGTTCATTAATTCCAGTTTCAAATAAAATGGCACTACTTTGAAAAAATATTCCTGAAGCTAATTTATTATTAGAATAATTTACTTTTGGGCCTTCAAATTTTTCGAAAGCTTCTTTATCTATAGTAAACTCAATATCAATTAACAATATATCTGTAAAAATAGTTTTAAAGATATACCTTAATCGGTTGGTTAATTTATGTGAATAGATTAAAATCAAACCATATAATTATAAAATTCCTTCATCTGCAAAGCTAAAGTAATTTTTTTCACCAATGATTAAATGATCAACAACCAATATATCCATTATATTGCCTGTTTCTTTAATTTTTTTAGTGAGTTGTATATCAGCTTGACTAGGTTTTAAATTACCTGACGGATGATTATGACATAAAACAATTGCTGATGAAAGTGTTTCTAAAGCAATTTTAAAAATTATTTTTATATCGGCTACAGTACCACTAACACCACCTTTACTAATAAATTCTTTTTTAATGACCTCATTTCTTCGGTTTAAATAGATTACCCAAAATTCTTCATGAGTTAAATCACTTAAAACAGAATTGATTACTTCAAATGCATCTTTACTTGATTGTATGATCGGTTTTTTATCACTACTAGTTGTTTTTCTTCTTCTTCCTAGCTCTAAAGCTGCAATAATACTAATAGCTTTAGCTTCTCCAATACCATTAAACTGTGTTAAATCATTTACTGATAATTTACCAAGCTGATTTAAATCATTATTAATGGAGGATAATATCTTTTTAGATAATTCTACAGCGGTATCTTCCTTGTTACCAGAACCAATTAAGATAGCAATAAGTTCTGCGTCTGATAAAGCATTTCTACCTTTTAAAATCAATTTTTCACGAGGTCTATCTTCCTCTGCCCACGATTTTATATTGAGATTTCCTTTGTACATTGAACTATAAAAATACAAAAAAAGAGGAAGCTAAATTTAGCTTCCCCTTAAAGAATATTGTTTTTCCTCACCCTATCCCTCTCCAAAGGAAAGGGGAGAAATAGGAATCCTCTTGCAGAGCTTCGATGAATTTTTTAATTAAGCTTCAGCTGGAGGTCCACCAAAATTCATTGGTATTCCACTTGGTCCAAGGTCTTTAATTTTTCCGTTAGTTGCTTCAAATTTTTGAATGTTATCTAATAATGCATTCACTAATCTTTTAGCATGCTCAGGAGTCATTAATATTCTTGATTTAACCTTTGCTTTAGGCATGCCAGGCATAACTTTAATAAAATCTAATACAAATTCAGAATTAGAGTGACTAATAATAGCTAAGTTAGAATAAATCCCATCAGCTATTTCTTCACTTAATTCAATATTTAGTTTATTATCGTTATTCTCTTGGCTCATAATATATAGTTTTAAAGTTTAAAGAAAGAAGTTTGGAAATATTTCTCCAAACTTCTAACTTCCTTTCTTCTATCTTTATTCTTCAATAATAACTTCGCTTTTAGCAGCTATTAACTGATCATATTCTTCTTTAGAACCTACAATCATATCTCTGTATTCTCTAAGACCAGTTCCTGCAGGAATTAACTTACCAACAATTACGTTTTCTTTTAATCCCATTAAGTGGTCAACTTTACCATTAACTGCAGCTTCGTTAAGAACTTTTGTAGTTTCTTGGAAAGATGCAGCAGATATAAAGCTATCAGTTTGTAACGATGCTCTTGTAATACCTTGTAAAATAGAACTTGATGTTGCTGGAACTGCTTCTTCTGCAGTTACAATTTTTTTATCCATTCTTTTTAACTTAGAATTCTCGTCTCTCAATTGCCTTGGAGAAATAAGTTGTCCAACTTTTAAAGTATCAGATTCACCAGATTCAGTAACTACAAGCTTATCATAAATCCAATCGTTTTCTTCCATAAACTCTTTCTTGTTAGCGATAGACTTTTCTAGGAATCTTGTATTACCTGGATCTTCAATGAAAACTTTTTGCATCATTTGTCTAACGATTACCTCAAAGTGCTTATCATTAATTTTCACACCTTGTAATCGGTAAACCTCTTGTACTTCGTTTACAATGTATTCTTGTACAGCTGTAGGCCCTTTAATTGCTAATATATCAGATGGGGTAATAGAACCTTCTGATAGAGGAGAACCAGCTTTAACAAAGTCATTTTCTTGTACCAAAATGTGTTTCGAAAGATTTACTAAGTAAGTTCTAACGTCACCAGATCTAGATTCAATAATAACTTCACGGTTACCTCTTTTAATTTTACCAAAAGAAACTATACCATCAATTTCAGATACAACAGCAGGGTTTGAAGGATTTCTTGCTTCAAATAACTCAGTTACCCTTGGTAAACCACCTGTAATATCGGCAGTACCACCAGCAGTTCTTGGTATTTTAACTAAAATATCTCCACCACCTACTTTGTCGCCTTCATTTACAATAATGTGTGCACCAACTGGTAGGTTGTATGTTCTTAAAACATTTTTCTTACCATCAACAACTGTAAGTACAGGAATTTTTTTCTTGTCTTTGATTTCAGAAATTACTTTTTCGGTAAATCCAGTTTGTTCATCCGATTCTTCCTTATAAGTAACACCTAATTCAAAGTTTTCGAAAGCAACTTTTCCATCAACCTCAGTTAATATAACTGCGTTATATGGATCCCAAGTACAAACTTTATCTCCTTTTTTAATTTTATTCCCAGGTTTAACAAAAATTTGCGAACCATAAGGAATGTTACCTGTAGTTAAAACAATTTTTGTTTTAGGATCAATTATTTTCATTTCAGCAGAACGACCTATTACTAGTTCAATTTTCTCACCTGCATCATTTTTCTTTTCAATGGTTCTTAATTCTTCAATTTCAATTAAACCATCATATTTAGCTTCAACGCTAGATATTCCTGTAATTTTAGATGCAGTACCACCAATATGGAAAGTTCTTAATGTTAATTGTGTTCCTGGCTCTCCAATAGATTGAGCAGCAATTACGCCAACTGCTTCTCCTTTTTGAACTATTCTACCAGTAGTTAAGTTTCTACCATAACACTTAGCACAAACACCTCTTTTTTGCTCACAAGTTAATACAGAACGAATTTCAACTTCTTCAATTCCAACTGCTTCAATTTTTTCTGCAATATCTTCAGTGATTTGTTCTCCTGATTCAACTAATATATCTTCAGTACCTGGTGCATAAACATCATGAACAGACGTTCTACCTAATACTCTATCATATAGAGATTCAACAATGTCTTCATTGTTTTTAAGAGCTGTAGCCATTAATCCTCTTAATGTACCACAATCTGCATCAGTAATAACAACATCTTGAGCAACATCAACTAATCGTCTTGTTAAGTAACCAGCATCTGCTGTTTTAAGTGCAGTATCGGCCAAACCTTTACGAGCACCGTGAGTAGATATAAAGTACTCTAATACCGAAAGACCTTCTTTAAAGTTAGCTAAAATTGGATTTTCAATAATTTCTTGACCAGTTGAACCAGATTTTTGTGGTTTAGCCATCAATCCTCTCATACCAGATAACTGACGAATTTGCTCTTTAGAACCCCTCGCACCAGAATCAAACATCATATAAATAGAGTTAAATCCTTGTTGATCGTTTTTAAGGTTGTTCATTAACGTATTCGTTAATCTTGTATTGGTATGTGTCCAAATATCAATAATTTGGTTGTAACGCTCGTTGTTAGTGATGAATCCCATGTTATAGTTACTCATTACCTCTTCAACTTCAGCATTAGCATCGTTAACCATTTTTACTTTTTCCTCAGGAATCATAATATCATCAAGGTTAAACGATAGTCCACCTCTAAATGCCATTCCATATCCTAAGTTCTTGATATCATCTAAAAACTCAACAGTTCTTGATGTTCCAGTTACTTTAAGAATATTACCAATAATTTCTCTTAGAGATTTTTTGGTTAAAAGTTCATTTACATATCCAACTGCATCAGGAACCATTTCGTTAAAAATAACTTTACCTGTAGTAGTTTCAATTAATTTTTCAACTAAAACACCATTTTCAAGATCTTTAGTTTTTACTTTAATTTTTGCGTGGATATCTAATGCACCTTCGTTATTTGCAATTATTACCTCTTCTGGAGAGTAAAAAGTTTTTCCTTCTCCTTTAACAACAACATCACCCATTGTTACTTTTTCTTTGGTCAAATAATAAAGACCAAGAACCATATCTTGAGATGGAAGTGTAATAGGGGTTCCGTTAGCTGGATTCAAAATGTTATGAGAAGCCAACATTAATAATTGAGCTTCTAATATTGCTGCGTTACTTAATGGTAAGTGAACAGCCATTTGATCTCCATCAAAATCGGCATTAAATGCAGTACAAACTAATGGGTGAAGTCTAATTGCTTTTCCTTCAATTAATTTAGGTTGAAATGCCTGAATACCTAATCTGTGTAGAGTAGGAGCCCTGTTTAATAAAATAGGGTGTCCTTTTAATATGTTTTCTAAAATATCCCAAACTACAGGATCTTTTTTGTCAACTATTTTTTTAGCAGATTTAACTGTTTTTACAATTCCTCTTTCTATCAATTTACGGATAACAAAAGGCTTGTATAGCTCAGCAGCCATATCTTTAGGAATACCACATTCATGTAGTTTTAAATCTGGTCCAACAACAATTACAGAACGAGCAGAATAATCAACCCTTTTCCCTAATAAGTTTTGACGGAAACGTCCAGATTTACCTTTTAAACTATCAGATAATGATTTTAAAGCTCTGTTTGCATCTGTTTTAACAGCACTAGATTTTCTAGAGTTATCAAATAAGGCATCAACAGATTCTTGTAACATACGTTTTTCGTTACGTAAAATTACGTCTGGTGCTTTAATTTCAATTAATCTTTTTAAACGGTTATTTCTAATAATTACTCTTCTGTATAAATCATTTAAATCAGAAGTTGCAAATCTACCACCATCTAATGGTACTAAAGGTCTTAATTCTGGTGGAATTACCGGAACTACTTTAATAACCATCCATTCTGGTCTGTTTTCAATTCTTTCGTTAGCAGATCTAAAAGATTCAACAACTTGAAGTCTTTTTAATGCTTCGTTTTTACGTTGTTGAGATGTTTCTACGCTAGCTTTATGTCTTAAATCATAAGATAAAACATCTAAATCCAATCTTTTTAGCATTTCGTAAAGTGCTTCAGCACCCATTTTTGCTAAAAATTTATTTGGATCAGAATCATCTAAATATTGGTGTTCTTTTGGTAAAGTATCTAAAATATCCAAGTATTCTTCTTCTGTTAAGAAATCTAAATATTCGATTGCCTCTCCTTCTGCATTAGTAACACCTGCAGCATTAATTACTACATATCTTTCGTAATAAATAATGGTATCTAGTTTTTTAGTAGGTAACCCTAATAAATAACCGATTTTGTTTGGTAATGATTTAAAGTACCAGATGTGAGCAACAGGAACAACTAATGAAATGTGTCCCATTCTTTCTCTACGTACTTTTTTCTCAGTTACTTCAACACCACATCTATCACAAATAATTCCTTTATATCTGATTCTTTTATATTTACCACAGTGACATTCCCAATCTTTTACAGGACCAAAAATTCTCTCGCAGAATAAACCATCTCTTTCAGGTTTGTAGGTTCTGTAGTTAATTGTTTCAGGTTTTAAAACTTCGCCACTAGATCTCTCTAAAATTAATTCAGGAGAAGATAAACTAATCGTTATTTTCGAAAAGTTACTGCTTTGTTGGTTATTATCGCGCTTAAAAGCCATATTATTGAGATATTTGAATGTTCAAAAATAAATTTAATTAGTCCATTGTAATGTTTAGAGATAAACCTCTTAATTCATGTAACAATACGTTAAATGATTCCGGAATACCAGGTGTTGGCATTGGATCTCCTTTAACAATTGCTTCATAAGCTTTAGCTCTTCCTCTTACGTCATCAGACTTTATTGTTAAGATTTCTTGTAGGATGTTTGCAGCACCAAATGCTTCTAATGCCCAAACTTCCATTTCTCCAAATCTTTGACCACCAAATTGTGCTTTACCACCTAATGGTTGTTGCGTAATTAATGAGTATGGTCCAATAGAACGAGCATGCATCTTATCATCAACCATGTGACCAAGTTTTAACATGTAAATTACACCTACTGTTGCTGGTTGATCAAATCTTTCACCAGTACCACCATCATATAGGTATGTTTTACCATATTGAGGTACACCTGCTTCTATACAGTAGTTGTTAATTTCTTCAACTGAAGCTCCATCAAAAATAGGGGTTGCAAACTTTTTTCCAAGTTTTTGACCAGCCCATCCTAATACAGTTTCATAAACTTGTCCAAGGTTCATCCTAGAAGGTACACCTAATGGATTAAGTACAATGTCTACTGGTGTTCCGTCCTCTAAATAAGGCATATCTTCTTCACGAACAATATTCGCAACAATACCTTTATTACCATGACGACCAGCCATTTTATCACCAACTTTTAATTTACGTTTTTTAGCTAAATAAACTTTTGCAAGTTGAACAATACCTTGTGGTAATTCATCACCAACTGAAATGGTATATTTCTTTCTCTTGTATTCACCTAAAATTTCGTTTGCTTTAATATTATGATTATTAAGAATTTGTCTTATTAACTCATTTAAATCATCAGCAGTTGTCCAGTTTTTAGAATCAATAAAAATATAATCATTTATTTTTTCTAAAACTTTAATAGTGAATTTAGTTCCTTTAGGAATAATTTCTTCGTTGTAATAGTTTACAACACCTTGACAAGTTTTTCCGCTAACAACAGTAAATAATTTATTGATTAACTCTTTCTTTAACTCAGCAATTTCTTTGTGGTATTCATCGTCTAATTTTACAATTAAATTCTTTTCCTCAGCTCTTGTTTTCTTATCTTTAATTGCTCTTTGGAATAATTTTTTATTTACTACAACACCTTTTACTGAAGGTCTAACTTTTAGTGATGCATCTTTAACATCCCCAGCTTTATCTCCAAAGATTGCTCTTAAAAGTTTTTCTTCTGGTGTAGGATCAGTTTCTCCTTTTGGAGTAATTTTTCCTATAAGAATATCACCTTCTTGTACTTCGGCACCAATTCTTATTAAACCATTTTCATCTAAATCTTTAGTAGCTTCTTCACTAACATTAGGGATATCAGCAGTTAATTCTTCTAAACCTCTTTTAGTATCTCTAACCTCTAATGAAAATTCTTCGATATGAATAGAAGTAAAGATGTCATCTTTTACTACCTTCTCAGAAATTACAATTGCATCCTCAAAATTATATCCTTTCCAAGGCATAAATGCAACTTTAAGGTTTCTTCCTAATGCTAATTCTCCGTTTTCAGTAGCATAACCTTCACATAAAACTTCACCTTTTTCTACTCTTTGACCTTTAAGTACAATAGGACTAAGGTTAACACAAGTATTTTGGTTTGTTTTCATGAAGTTAGCAAGGTTGTAAGATTTAGAATCTCCTTCAAAACTTACTAACTGCTCATTTTCTGTTTTATCATATTTAATGGTTATTGTGTTAGAATCTACATATTCTACAATACCATTTCCTTCAGCATTAATTAATACTCTAGAATCTTGAGCAACTCTTGCTTCTAATCCAGTACCAACTATAGGTGCTTCAGCATGTAATAATGGAACTGCTTGACGCATCATGTTAGATCCCATCAATGCTCTGTTGGCATCATCATTTTCCAAGAAAGGAATTAATGATGCAGCAATAGATGCTATTTGATTAGGAGCAACGTCCATTAATGTAATATTTTCTGGCTCAGTAACTGGGAAGTCTCCTTCTAAACGAGATTTAACTTTTTCAGTTAAGAAATTTCCTTTATCATCTACTTGAGCATTTGCTTGTGCAATAATCTTTGTATCTTCTTCTTCAGCACTTAAATAAATTACTTCTTTACCTAAATCTACTTTTCCTTCAGTTACGTGACGATAAGGAGTTTCAATAAATCCTAATTTATTAACTTTTGCATATACACATAATGAAGATATTAACCCAATGTTTGGTCCCTCAGGAGTTTCAATCGGACAAAGTCTTCCGTAGTGTGTATAGTGAACATCTCTAACCTCAAATCCTGCTCTCTCTCTTGATAAACCTCCTGGTCCTAAAGCAGACATTCTCCTTTTGTGAGTAATCTCAGATAATGGATTGGTTTGATCCATAAATTGAGATAATTGGTTGGTACCAAAGAAAGAGTTAATTACAGATGATAATGTTTTAGCATTAATCAAATCTGATGGTGTAAACACTTCGTTATCTCTAACGTTCATTCTCTCACGAATAGTTCTTGCCATTCTAGAAAGACCAACACCAAACTGATTATGTAATTGTTCACCAACAGTTCTTACTCTTCTATTACTTAAATGATCAATATCATCAACTAATGTTTTTGAATTGATTAACTCAATTAAGTATTTAATGATAGATATGATATCTTCTCTAGATAATGTTCTTACATCTTCAGAAATATCTAATCCTAATTTTTTGTTTATTCTAAATCTTCCTACTTCACCTAAGTCATATCTCGTTTCAGAGAAAAATAACTTATCAATAACACCTCTTGCAGTTTCTACATCTGGCGGTTCAGCGTTTCTCAGTTGACGGTAAATATGTTCTACCGCTTCTTTTTCTGAGTTAGAAGGATCTTTTTGTAATGTATTATAGATAATTGCAAAATCGGCAGAGTTTACATCTTGTTTGTGTAAAATAATTGTTTTAGATCCTGAATCGATAATTTGATCAACATGATCTTTATCTAAAATAGTTTCACGATCAATAATTACTTCATTTCTTTCAATAGATACAACTTCTCCTGTATCTTCATCAACGAAATCTTCAACCCATGTTTTTAATACACGAGCAGCTAATTTACGTCCTAATATTTTTTTAAGAGCAGCTTTGCTTACTTTAACTTCGTCAGCTAAGTCAAATAACTCTAATATTTCTTTGTCGGTTTCAAAACCTATTGCTCTAAAAAGAGTAGTTACAGGTAACTTTTTCTTTCTATCAATATAAGCGTACATAACACTATTAATGTCAGTAGCAAATTCAATCCAAGAACCTTTGAAAGGAATTACTCTTGCGGAATATAATTTAGTTCCATTAGCATGGAAACTTTGACCAAAAAATACACCCGGAGATCTATGTAATTGAGACACAATTACTCTTTCTGCTCCATTAATCACGAATGTACCTTTAGTAGTCATATAAGGTATAGTTCCTAAATAAACATCTTGAACAATTGTTTCAAAATCTTCATGTTCTGGATCTGTACAATATAATTTTAATTTGGCTTTAAGCGGTACACTATATGTTAAACCTCTTTCAATACACTCATCTATAGAGTATCTTGGTGGATCAACAAAATAATCTTGAAACTCTAATACAAATTGATTACGAGCATCTGTTATTGGAAAGTTTTCACTAAAAACACGGAAAAGACCTTCCTCTTCTCTGTTTTCAGGAGTAGTTTCTAATTGAAAAAATTGTTGAAATGATTTTAGTTGTATATCTAAAAAATCAGGGTAAGCCAACTGATTTTTAGTTGAGGCGAAACTTATTCTTTCAACCTTTTGTTTTTTAACTAACGGTTTATTCATTATAGTATAAATGAGTTTAGTTTTTAATAAATTTATCTCTTCCTGAGATATTAATTATCCGTAATAATACTATAACTCTTTGCAAATCAGCACACTTAAATAAGTGTGCCTCAGTTTTCCATTTACTTGGAGCTTATAAGCACAAAATGGTTTAGACTCTTTTTCGTTAAAAAACGATTAAGAATCTAAACCTATGTAGTTTTTTGAAGGAGATTATTTAATCTCAACAACAGCTCCTGCCTCTTCTAATTGAGCTTTTAGAGCTTCTGCTTCATCTTTAGAAACACCTTCTTTTAATGCTTTAGGAGCACCATCAACTAATTCCTTAGCTTCTTTTAATCCTAAACCAGTTAATTCTTTAACTAATTTTACTACAGCTAATTTTGATCCACCAGCTTCTTTAAGAATTACATCAAATTCTGATTTAGCGTCTCCACCACCGTCAGCATCTCCACCACCAGCAGCAGGTCCAGCAACAGCAACTGCAGCAGCAGCAGGTTCGATACCATATTCGTCTTTTAGTATTTGAGCTAATTCGTTAACATCTTTTACAGTTAAGTTAACTAACTCGTCTGCAAGTTTTTTTAAATCTGCCATTTTATTTTATTTTTAAAATTTTAAACAATTTAATTTATTATAATTATTGAGTGCGTACTATTTTATTCAGATCTCTCCGAAAGTGTTTTTACAATGCCTGCAAGTTTACCACCACTAGATTGAAGTGCTGATACAACATTTTTAGCAGGAGATTGTAATAAAGCAATAAGATCACCGATAAGTTCTTCTTTAGATTTAACAGAAACTAAGAAATCTAAGTTCTCATCTCCAATATATATTGCCTCTTCTATGAATGCTCCTTTAAGTAAAGGTGTTTCGCTTTTTTTACGGAAATCTTTAATGATTTTAGCTGGAGCATTACCAACAGTTGAAAACATTATAGATGTATTTCCTACAAGTGTACCATATAATTCATCGTAATTACCTTCAGCTTTTTCTAAAGCTTTTCTTAATAAGGTATTTTTTACAACTTCTAATTTAATATCACTTTTAAAGCAAGTTCTTCTTAACCTAGAGGATCCTTCAGCATCTAAACCAGCTATATCAGCCAAATAAAAAATACTTGCATCATTTAACCTTTTGGTTAAACCATCGATAAACTGGTTTTTTTCTTCTCTTGTCATAACTTATGTGTTATTGTTAGAAACCTGTTAAGCCGAAATTGATTTCGGTTCAACTTTAATTCCTGGGCTCATAGTACTAGATAAGCAAATGCTTTTCATATAAGTACCTTTTGCCGCTGTAGGTTTTAATTTTAAAATAGTTAGAATTAGTTCTTGTGCATTTTGAGTTAATTTTTCTGCCTCAAATGATGCTCTACCAATAGTGGTATGAATATTTCCAAATTTATCTACTTTAAAATCAATTTTACCCGCTTTGATTTCAGTAACTGCTTTACCGATATCCATAGTAACAGTACCAGATTTTGGATTTGGCATTAAGCCTCTTGGTCCTAAAACACGACCTAAAGCTCCAACTTTACCCATTACACTTGGCATTGTTATTATTACATCAATATCAGTCCAGCCGCCTTTTATTTTTTCAATATAGTCGTCTAAACCAACATGATCGGCACCGGCTTCTTTTGCTTCAGCTTCTTTGTCAGGAGTACATATAACTAAAACTTTCACATCTTTACCAACTCCATTTGGTAGAGCAACAGTTCCTCTTACCATTTGGTTAGCTTTTCTAGGATCAACTCCTAAACGTACACTAATGTCAACAGATGCATCAAATTTTGTAAATGTAATGTCCTTAACCATTTTAGTCGCTTCATCTAAACTATAATGTTTTTCAACATCAAATTTTGATAAAGCTTCTTTCATATTTTTAGTTAACCTAGCCATTATTAATTTTATTTAATTATTAAACTTGTTCTGGAAATTTACCTTTAACAGTAATTCCCATACTCCTAGCTGTACCTGCAACCATTTTCATCGCAGACTCAATTTGAAAACAATTTAAATCGGGCATTTTGTCCTCAGCAATTGTTTTAACTTGATCCCATGATACTGAAGCTACTTTAACTCTATTTGGTTCAGCTGAACCAGATTTTAATTTAGTAGCTTCTAATAATTGAACAGCAGCAGGAGGTGTTTTAATTACAAAATCAAACGATTTATCAGCATATACTGTAATAACAACGGGTAATACTTTACCAGATTTATCTTGAGTTCTACCATTAAACTGCTTGCAAAATTCCATTATATTAACACCTTTAGCACCTAAAGCAGGTCCTACTGGTGGAGATGGGTTTGCAGCTCCGCCTTTAATCTGTAATTTTATTAAAGCACTTATTTCTTTTGCCATTTTTATTTACATTTAATTTGTAATCATTCAACTGGAAGCATTATAACGCTGAACTCATACGGTTAATCCATTATTGTATTAACTTTCTTTTTCTACTTGTAAAAAACTCAATTCTAATGGTTGTTTTCTTCCAAAAATCTTTACCATTACTTCTAATTTTCGTTTTTCCTCGTTTATTTTTTCTATTGTTCCAAGGAAACCATTAAAAGGCCCATCAACAACTTTTATACTTTCTCCAACTACATAAGGGATGCTCATTTCTTCTTCACTATCCGCTAATTCATCAACCTTACCTAATATTCTATTTACTTCTGATATTCTTAAAGGAATTGCCTCCCCTCTTTTTTCAGCACCTAAAAAACCTATCACTCCATTCACACCTCTAATTACGTGAGGAACTTCTCCAGATAAATCAGCTTCAATCAGGATATAACCAGGGAAAAAACTTCTTTCTTTGCTGATTTTTTTTCCATTTCTAATTTGAAATACTTTTTCAGTAGGAATTAAAATTTGATTAACATAATCTTTTAATCCATTTCGTAAGATTTCATCTTCGATGTATTTTTTTACTTTATTTTCTTTACCGCTTATCGCTCTAACGACATACCATTTCTTCGAATTCTCAGCCATAATTTTATTAAAATAAACTATAAATTATCTCCATTAATTTCATAAATGAACGATCCATTATAAAAATAATAATTGCGAAAATAACTGAAGCCACTAAGACTATTACAGCACTATTTTGAAGCTCTGACCACGTAGGCCAAGATACTTTATTAAACAGTTCATCAACTGATTCTTGTATATATGTTCCAATTTTCGCCATAAATATTTTTTCTTTAGCAGCTGTTAAAGGAGAACCTTCTTTAGAGTTTTATACTCTTTAGATGAACTTCTCAACTCATGCTATTGTTGCACGGGTGGAGAGACTCGAACTCCCGACACCTGGTTTTGGAGACCAGTGCTCTACCAACTGAGCTACACCCATTTATATTTACATCGAAAGGTATCCCGAAGTAAATTCGGGACACCTTGGATGCAATAGCAAATTTACTCTTAGTCTAATATCTTGGTAACCTGACCGGCACCTACAGTTCTACCACCTTCCCGAATCGCAAAACGCAAACCTTCGCTCAAAGCGATAGGCGAAAGCAATTCAACAGTGATCGTAAGGTTGTCACCAGGCATAACCATCTCAACACCGCTAGGAAGATTGATCGTTCCGGTAACGTCAGTAGTTCTTACGTAGAACTGTGGACGATAGTTGTTATGGAATGGTGTGTGACGACCTCCTTCTTCTTTCTTAAGAACGTAAACCTCTGCTTTGAATTTTGCATGTGGCTTAACAGAACCTGGCTTACAAATAACCATTCCTCTTTTGATCTGTGATTTTTCAATACCTCTTAACAAGATACCTACGTTATCTCCAGCTTCACCTCTATCCAAAATCTTACGGAACATCTCTACCCCAGTAACAGTTGAATTCAATTTTTCAGCACCCATACCAATGATCTCAACTGCATCTCCAGTGTTTGCAACTCCTGTTTCGATACGACCTGTAGCAACAGTTCCACGACCAGTAATTGTAAATACATCTTCAACTGGCATCAAGAAATCTTTATCGATATCTCTTTTTGGAAGCTCAATCCACTCATCAACCGCAGTCATTAATTCCATTACGGTATCAACCCACTTTTGCTCACCATTCAAAGCACCTAATGCAGAACCAGCAATAACAGGTCCGTTATCACCAGCTTCACCTCTATCCAAAATCTTACGGAACATCTCAACACCAGTGACCGTAGAAGATAATTTCTCTGCACCCATACCGATAATATCGACCGTATCGCCGGTATTG
>JBBKXK010000011.1:0-23990 GCA_037969435.1 Vicingaceae bacterium | reverse complement strand
AATTGTGGAACACCAACAATTACCAACAATGCACCTGTAAGTTTCCCAATAGGAAACACAACAGTAACATGGACATCAACAGATGCTTCTTCTAACACTATTACTTGTACGCAAGTAGTAACAGTAGTAGATGCAGAAGTACCAACAATTAGTTGTCCAGCAAATATTACAGTAAACAATGATGCAGGAATGTGTGATGCAGTAGTAACATATACAGCACCTGTAGGGACAGATAACTGTACAGGAGCAACAACAGCAATGACAGCTGGTTTAGGTTCTGGAGCTACATTCCCAGTAGGAACAACAACTGAAACATATACAGTAACAGATGCAGCAAACAATACATTCTCTTGTTCATTTACAGTAACAGTAGTTGATGCAGAAGCACCAACGGTTACTTGTCCAACGAATGTAGCTTCTTGTGATCCTTTAGTAAATGGAATAGCTCCTACAACTTCTGACAACTGTACAGGAGAAACAGTAGCTTACACGTTAACAGGTGTTACTACAGGTAGTGGTGCTAATGATGCATCAGGAACAACTTTTAATGTTGGTGTTACAACTGTTTTATATACTGTTACAGATGCTAGTAACAATCAAGATACTTGTTCATTTACAGTAACAATTAATCCTTTACCAACAGTAGCTATTGCTGCATTTAATCCAGATACAGTTTGTTTAACAGACCCTGCATTTGTATTACCTGTAGGTACTCCAGCAGCAGGAACTTATTCTGGTAATGGAGTTAGTGGTTCAAACTTTGATCCTAATGCTGCTGGTGCTGGTACTCATTATGTAGTTTATACCTTTACGGATACTAACTCATGTACAAATATGGATTCAACAGCAATTGTTGTTCAATCTTGTGTAGGTATCAATGAAGCAAATGGTTTATCAGGAGTTAATGTTTTCCCTAATCCAGCTAACAATGTGATTAATGTTAATTTAGGAGCTATTACTACAGCAGTTAACTTCACGTTAACATCTATTGATGGAAAAGTAGTTTATAAAGCTAACAATGTAAATGATACTAAAACTGCAATTGATATTAGTAACAATGCTAAAGGAGTTTACTTCTTAAAAGTTGAAACTAACAACCAACAACAAATATTTAAAGTGATTAAACAATAAATTTATTCCCTTTATAAAATTATCTAAAGCCCTACTATAAAAATAGTAGGGCTTTTTTTTTAAGTCTATTCCTAAAGAAAAATAGGTGTTTATTAATTTAATTTTCTAAAAGGAATATTTTTTTCTATTTTAGTAGAATACGAAAAAATAAAACTCATGAAAAAATCTTTACTTAAAATTTCATTAACAATACTTGCTATTAGTATAGGGGTTAGTTCTTATGCTCAAACTTATACTTTCACAACTTGTGGAGCAACGGGGAAATTAGGTCCAACTCAAGGACAAGTTAATGCCGCTTATACAGGGCCTAACACATTAACAGGTGCTGTAACAATTAATACTCAAGGAATACAAGAGTGGACAGTTCCAACTACAGGAATGTATAACATTGAAGTTTGGGGGGCAAATGCAGGAACTCCAAGAGCTGGCCAAGATGGATTAGGTAGAAAAATATCTGGAGATATGATGCTAACATTTGGAACTGTTTTATCTGTTGTTGTAGGTCAAGCAGGTATACTTACCACTCAATCTGGTTGGGAGACTGTAGGTAAGTCTGGTGGCGGTGGAGCTAGTTGGGTCTATTCTGTTAACACGCCATATATTATTGCAGGTGGTGGTGGTGGTGGTGGTGAAAAATCATCGGCTTCGGATGCACCATTTGATACAAACTTTTATTCAGGACATTCTTATTTTTATGCAACACCTATTCAACAAAACACTAATTTAGGTCAAGGTGGACCTGCAGGAGATTCTTTAAATAACACGCTTGCAACAGGGGCTGGTGGTGGAGGTTGGTTTTCTGATGGAGAAGAATCTACTTTTAACAGACAGAATTTATTTGATAATAGAGGAAGAGGAAAAGCTAATGGTTTTATAGGAGGAACAGCAAGTAATTATAATGCTGACGGTGGATTTGGCGGAGGTGCTGCAGGAGTTGATAATACTGGTGCCGGTGGCGGTGGCGGTGGATATACTGGTGGGGCAGGAGGAGAAGGCTACGGTAGCTCTGCGGATTGGGGTTCAGGAGGAGGAGGAGGAATGTATTATTCTCCAAGTTTTACAAATATTACAGATTTAGGATTAAATAGTTCTGCAGGGCAGGTAATAATTACATTAATGTGTACACCTCCACCTGTTCTTATTGCGGCATTTAATCCTGATACAGTTTGTGTAACTGACCCTGCAATTAATTTACCAGTAGCTACACCTCCTAATGGCACTTATTCAGGTAATGGAGTTGGTGGAGGAACATTTAATCCAGCGACAGCAGGAGCAGGATCTCATTATGTAACTTATACTTACACAGATTCTTTAAATTGTTCTAATTCAGATTCTACATTGATAGTAGTGGAAACATGCGTAGGCATTAATGAAAATGATAACTTATTAGGAATAACAGTTTTCCCTAATCCAGTAAACGATGTTATTAATGTGAATGTTGAAAATATGACAACAGTTTTTAATTATACTTTAACTGCTGTAGATGGCAAAGTAATATACCAAGCTAAGAATGTTTCAACCAATACATTTACGATTGATATTACTAAACACACTAGCGGTATTTATTTCTTAAAAATTGAATCAGATAATTTATCTAATGTTTATAAGGTAATTAAACAATAACCTTTTATAAAATAGCATATTTAAACTCTCTGTTACTTTAGTGGCAGGGAGTTTTTTTATTAAGAGGATCGTATAATTTTTTGATGTGACTTTAGTAAAAAACCTAATTTCGCTGAAAAGACACTACATATAGTTTAATTATAAAGAATGCGTTGGGAAACCCATACAGAAGAAGAAATTATTTTTAAAATTGAAGAAATTAGAGTGTATCATTTCTCGATTAGAAGAGCGTATAGATATATAAGTGAAGAAGATATTGGTTCAAAGGAATTATCGTCAAAAGTCATTATGATTAAGAATAGTTATTCTTCTTTGTTAAAGTTTGATAAAGAAATTGATTCTGATACGAGATCAGAAATTAATGGGATGGGGCATTTTTTGAATCAAAACATCTTAATAAGGCTTTATGCCCTTATTGAATACTATGGTTTTACTAAACCTATTGATAATAAAAAAGAGGGGTATAGGGATGTTGAAATTCTTAAAAAGTTAAGAGATAAATTTGCGCATTCTCGTGGCAAATATAATTCAACAAAGAATAAAGACGTTAAATTATTGATGGAGTTGATTGATAGGTTTGGAATTAATAAAATGGATTTAGTTGAAGGGGAATTCCCCTTACCAAAAGATAAAGTGATAAATACAATTTTTAATTCATGTAAGCTTTATGTTAGAGGTTTTTATGGGTAACAATAAGGTTCAAATCAAAATTAATCCTTACTCATACTTCCCACTATACTTTTCGTACAATTGTTTTTGGAAGTTGTTGAGGTTAATTTCTCTACCCTGAATAAAAGCTTGTATTACATTGTTACTTTTCATGTCCAAAGCATCGCCAGTAGAAACAAACAAGGTAGCATCTTTACCACTTTCTAAACTTCCTGTAGTAGCATCAATCCCTAATATTTTTGCTGTATTTAAGGTGATTAAGCTTAACGCATCCTCTTTTTTAATACCATAAGCTGCTGCTGTTCCTGCATAAAAAGGTAAGTTTCGAGTCCCCATTGCCTCCATATCACCCGCATTTTCTAAACAAAATAAAACGCCTGCATCGTGTAAAATTTTAGGCATTTTATAAGGCAAATAAACATCATCTTCCTCACGCTCAGGTAAGCTGTGTACTCTTTTTAAAATAACAGCTACTTTGTTTTCCTTCAACATATCAGCAACCATCCAAGCATCATAACCTCCTACAATTACTAATTTTTTAACCTTATGGCTTTTAGCAAAATTAATGGCTTCGGTAATTTCTTTCACAAAATCAGTATGAACGTAAAGTGTTTGTTTTGCATCAAAAAGACCTCTCATTGATTCAAAACGTATGTTTTTTTCTGTATGGTTGGTTACTTTTGAATAGGCCAATGCATCAGCAAAAAAGCTATTTAGTTCAGTAAAAGCTTTGTCATACTCTTTGTTTTCTTCTTTTTTCCGTTGATTATACATGTTTGCCCAATTTAAATGAACACCATCGTTTTCCTTATAAATAGCATCTTCCCAATTCCAAGCATCAAATTGTACAATTGATGAAGTGCCTGAAAGAATACCTCCACGAGGAGTTATTTGTCCTAACAACACTCCATTAGAACGAATGGTGGTAGTAACTTTTGATTCTGTATTGTAAGCAATAACTGATCTTATATGAGGATTAAATTTTCCTACCTCATCATAATCGTTGGTAGCTCTCACCGCATCAATTTCTGTTAATCCTAAAGTTGAATTTGGGGCAATAATTCCTGGATAAATGTGCTTTCCTCTAACGTCTATTACTGTATCAAATTCTTCAAAATCTAACTTTATTGCAGCTGCATTAGCAACAATAGTTAATTTGCCATTTTCGAAAGCAATGGCTGAGTTTTCAATAACCTGACCGTTACCAATGTGGGCAATTCCGTTTAATAGAATTATTTTTTTGGATTGCTTTGGGGCAGGGGTCTCGGTTTGAGCCACTAAATTAAATGTTAAAAGTTGCAAAATTAATGTTGCAAACAATGTAATATATAGGTTTTTCATAAGCATATTTTTTCTATCAACTAATCACCAAAAACGAACAACTAAATTCTATTCTCCAACAGTATCGCAGAGATATAGTTTGGGTTTTTTACTTTTTGCTTCCTGTGTTTTTTCTCCAACTTTTTTAGCTGAAATCATTTTTTCAATGATTCGAGCTTTTTCTTTTCTATTCGCTATTTGTGTGATTTTATCTTTTTCAGCATCAAAATAAATAGCGCCATCAATAATTGTTTTTTCTACTCTCGCATAAATTGATAAAGGATTATCAGACCACAAAACAATATCAGCATCTTTACCAACTTTTATACTTCCCATTCTATGGTCGAGGTGTAATAATTTTGCAGGGTTTAAGGTTACAAACTTTAAAGCTTCTTCTTCGGTTACTCCACCGTATTTAACAGCTTTTGCTGCTTCTTGGTTTAACCTTCTTCCCATTTCTGCATCATCTGAGTTAAAAGCAGTTACAACCCCTTGTTTGTGCATTATTGCACCATTGTATGGAATAGCATCGTTTACTTCATATTTGTAAGCCCACCAATCACTAAAAGTAGAACCTCCAGCACCATGTTCTTTCATTTTATCAGCTACTTTATACCCTTCTAAAATGTGTGTAAATGTATTTACAGTGAAACCCATAGAATCACCAACATGCATTAACATATTAATTTCTCCCTGTTGGTAAGAATGACAAGAGATAAAACGTTCTTTATTTAAAATTTCATTTAATGTTTCTAATTCTAAATCTATTCGTGGAGCAGGAGCATTTTCTCTTAATTTTTCAGGAATTTTTGCAAAAGCATCCCATGCTGCTTGATATTCTTTAGCTCTTGTAAAAGCATCATAATAAACTTGTTCAACGCCCATTCTTGTTTGTGGAAAACGTAAAGTATTAAATTCACCCCAATTACTTTGTTTTACATTTTCTCCTAAAGCAAATTTTATAAAAGCAGTAGAGTCGTTAATTTTCATTTCTTCTGGAGAAGCACCCCACTTAAGTTTTATTAAAGCTGATTGACCACCAATTGGGTTACAAGAACCATGTAGCAAATGAGAAGCTGTAACACCTCCAGCTAATTGCCGGTAAATATTTATATCATCAGAATTTACAACATCAGCAATACTAACCTCGGCAGTCACAGCTTGTGTACACTCGTTTACACCGCCACTAATTGCAATGTGTGAGTGTTCATCAATAATTCCTGCTGATAGATGTTTTCCTTTGCCATCAATAGTGGTAGCGCCTTCAGCAACTAAGTTTTTACCAATAGCGGCAATTTTTCCATTTTGCAGCAATACATCGGTATTTTGTAAAACACCATCAACTTCATTGGTCCAAACAGTAGTGTTTTTAATGATTAGGGTTGTAGCTTTTGGAATGGAATCAACACCATAGGCCATATTCGGGTATTGAACTTTTGGAAAAACTAAAGAGTCCTGTTTTTCTTCTTCTTTTTCTTCTTCTTTTTTGTCAGAATCTTTTCCTTTAATTGCCGACCATTTAATCCATTCGCCATTTGCTAATTGACCATTACCATCCCAAATACCACCATTTGTGCTAATAGTTCCGCTTAATCTAATGGTTTCTTTTTGGTAACTATCTTTTGGATTAAAGCTTAATGAAATAGCATTTCCTTTTAAGTCAATAGCTACCGAAACTTTGTTTGTATCTGGTTTATTATCTTTTGTTCCAATAATATTAATGTTCCCCGCAGGTTTTTGAGCCTCTCCTTTAACAATTAAGTCATAAACTTTTCCTTGCACATTTAAACTATAATTACCTCTGGTGTCAATAATGTTGTAGTCTGTTAAAATGTATTGTTTCCCTTTAATCCAGTTTTCGTGAATAATAGTTTTTTCTGCAAAAAGCATTTCTGAAGTGATGATAAAGCTCGCCAGCTTTCCTTTTTCTAAACTTCCAATTTTATCATACTGCTCAATAAAGTTGGCGGGAGAATAGGTTAATGCTTTTAAAGCATCTGTTTCGTTAAGCCCTGATTTAATGGCTTTTCTTAAATTGGTAAAAAAGGTTTTTTTATCTTTTAAATCAGCAGTTGTAATTGAAAAATCAATTTGATTTTTAGCAACAATTCCTAAATTGTAAGGAGCTAATTCCCAATTTTTAACATCAGAATAGTTGAGGTTTAAAGAGTTGTAAGGATCAGATACATCATAAGCGTCAGGAAAGTTTACAGGAATAATTAATTTACCTTCGGTAGCTTTAATTTCATTAATTCTTTGGTATTCATTTCCACTTCCTTTAAAAATGTATTGTGTTTCAAACTCATCACCAATTTTATCGGCTCTTAAAATATTTAATTTGTCGTTTGCTTCAAAAATTTGAGGCATTTTCCAATTATCAGCAATGGTGTTTAATGAAATGTTGTATTCATCAACCTGTTTGTTATTAAATAGCCAATCTACATCATAATAAGTTTGACGAATCAACGCAATCATTCCCATTAAAGAACCAGGGTAATCTTGTGTAGATGTTCCCTTATTAAAAGATAAATGACAAGCAACTTTATCGTTTAACAATACATTATTGGCTTTATCATTGGCAAGTGTAACCAATGCAGATGTTCCTCGCATAATGCCATCATGCTGGTGAGTTAACACAGTTCCAAAACCTAAATTTCTTAGTTCTTCGGCTTTTTTATCATCAACAGTAAATAATTTTCCTGCCTCAACTTCTGGCGTAATTGCCTGATTCCAATTAAAAGCACCATTATTTTTCGATTCAAACTGAGGCCCATGATGAGGGGTTTTATCTTTTTTAACCTCTGGCATTCCATAGTCAGAATAAACATCAATTAAAGAAGGATAAATATATTTTCCTTTTAAATTATAAGAAACAACATTAGCAGGAATACTCACTTTTATTCCAACAGCTTCAATTTTTCCATCTTTAATTAAAAGGGTTGCGTTTTCTATTTTGGTTTGATAATCAACAAAGATGGTTGCATTGGTAAATGCGTAATAATTATGATTTTTATGGTGAGTTCCATTTACATCAAATGTTTCTTGGGCAAAAAAAACTTGACAACTTAAAACAATAAAAATGAAAAGAAATAAATTCTTCATGCAATAGTATTTTTAATTTGAGAGCATCAAAAATAATGTTTTAATCTTAAAAACTTCAAGAATAAGTGTTGAACGGTTAAGCTTTTATTTACCTTTGTCAAACATCATAAAAAACACACTTATGTTACATGCACATTCAGGATTACGTTGGTTAGTATTACTTTTTTTAGTGTTAGCAGCTTTTAAAGCTTTAGCAGGATGGTTAGGTAAAAAACCTTATGGAAAAACAGATAATTTATTAGCCATTTTATTGGTAAGTTTTACGCACATACAAGCAATTATAGGAATCGTAGTTTATGCAATGAGTGATATTGCAAAAGCTGGGATGGTAAATATGGGTGTTGCAATGAAAGAACCTGCATTGCGTTTTTGGACTGTTGAGCATGCAATAATTATGATTTTAGCGGTGGTTTTAATTACCATTGGTAGAGCAAAATCTAAAAAAGCAGCAACAGATGAATTAAAACATAAAAAAGGAGCGATATTTTATTTGTTAGCGTTGCTTTTAATTTTGTGGGCAGGAATAATCAAACCTTACGCTTTAGGGAGAGGTTGGTTTTAATAGGGGATAAATTTGATAGAAAAAGTTAGAAATAGTACTGAAAATATTGCTGAAACTGCTGTTTTGGTTGGGGTTACTTCTCGTAACCAAGATGAGAAAAAAACGATAGAATACTTAGATGAATTGGCTTTTTTAGCCGAAACAGCAGGAGTTATTACGTTAAAAAGATTTACTCAAAAATTAGACAATCCGCATCCTAAAACTTTTATTGGTAAAGGGAAAATGCAAGATGTTTTAGCTTATGTTCAAGAACACGAAGTGGACATGGTGATTTTTGATGATGAATTATCTCCATCTCAATTAAGAAATATTGAAAGAGTTTTAGAGGTTAAAATTTTAGATAGAAGTAACCTGATTTTAGACATTTTTGCCACTAGAGCACAAACTGCTCATGCTCGAACACAAGTTGAGTTAGCTCAATACCAATATATAATGCCTCGCTTAACCCGAATGTGGACTCACTTGGATAGACAAAAAGGTGGTGGTGCAGGAATGCGCGGGCCAGGAGAAACTCAAATAGAAACAGATAAACGAATTATTACTCAAAAAATAGCACTCTTAAAGGAGAAGTTAAAACACATAGATAAGCAAAAACAAAATCAGCGAAAACAAAGAATGCAAATGGTTAGAGTTGCTTTGGTAGGTTATACCAATGTTGGAAAATCTACCATTATGAACATGATTAGCAAATCGGAAGTTTTTGCTGAAAACAAGCTTTTTGCAACATTAGATACCACTATTCGGAAAGTAGTGATAAAAAACCTGCCTTTTTTGTTAACGGATACAGTTGGATTTATTAGAAAATTACCCCACCATTTAGTAGAATCTTTTAAATCAACGTTGGATGAGGTAAATGATGCTGATGTTTTGGTGCATGTGGTAGATATTTCTCATCCAAATTTTGAGGATCACATTAATGTCGTAAATGAAACGTTGAAGGATCTAGGAGCATTAGATAAACCAACCATTATTGTTTTTAATAAAGTAGATGCCTATACTTATATAAAACAAGATGAAGATGATTTATTACCAAAAACTCGAGAAAATTATTCGTTAACGGATTTGAAAAAAATGTGGATGTCTAAAGAAGATTATCCAACAGTTTATATCTCTGCAGTTAAAAAAATTAATGTAGAAGAGATGAAAGACTTGCTTTATGAAACCATTAAAGCAATGCATTTAAGAATATATCCTAATCAACTACTTTATTAATTTTAACGAATTACGTTAAATTTATTAGAGGCAGTTTTTTCGTGAGTAACCAGATTGGTTACCTGATAAATATAAGTTCCAGAAGGTAAAGCAGAGATATCTAAATTAGATTTTTGCTCGAAAGAAGCACTTAGAACCATTTTACCAGTTAAATTATAAACTTCTATCAATTGTTTTTCTAAAGCATTGGTCTCTATATTTATAAATTGTTTTGCTGGGTTAGGATAAACATGAAGAAAGTAATTTTTCTTAGCTTCAGTTTCAATATTTCCTAAACGTAAGTTATCTAAAAACAGGGTAGAACCAATTTTTGAATACCCATTGGTGCCATCTAAAACGGTGGCATTAGCACTTGAAAGGGCAACAATGTTAATGTTTTCTGGCTGAAAACTTGAGTAGTAATGAATTTCAATTTGTTGATTGGTCCATTCGTCTGTAATGTCCTTAGAGCTATAAAATCCTTCCCCAACAACCACTGTTGAACCGTTTAAACTCATCGTTAATTGTACTCCAACTAATACTTCATCACCAATTTTGGGGAATGCCTTGTAATCAAAATCAAAATATTTTGGTCGCTTACTAAAAGTAGCTTGTTGAACCAAAGATCCCACCAAAGTATCTAATCCATAAATAGCTCCAGACTCCCAATAAGCAGTAGTTAATTTAATGCTCGAAAAACCACGAGCCGGATTTTTAATTTCTTTAAACAATACTTGTGGAGCGCCATATTTGCTAGCGTCTGAAGTGTTTAGCCAATATTTGCTTTCATCAATACCATTATAATTTATTGCCCATTGCTCAAAATCTAAATTTAGTTGAGCATAACATTGGTTGCTTTTAGTTAAAGCAAAGGCAACGGTAATAATGGATAATAAAAGTATTTTTTTCAAAAAAGCAACTATTTTATAAGACAGTAAATTTATAAAATTTAAGGATTGTTGACCAATTAACTTTTCAACAGCTAAACTGTTAAAAACGTGCTTACAAACAAATATTTAATACTTTTGCAGTTATGAGTACGATAAGACAAAACAAGGTTGCAAGGTTGTTGCACAAAGAAATAAGCACTATTTTTAATTTAAATGCTGCAAATTGGTTTCCAAACACAATGGTTACGGTTACAATTGTTAGGGTGTCGCCTGACTTTAGTTTTGCTAAAGTTTATTTAAGTGTTTTTGGAAAAATGGAACCTCAAGAATGTGTTGATTTAATGTCCGCACATGCTAAATTAGTTAGAGGAGAATTGGGGAAAAGAATTAAAAATCAATTAAGAATTACTCCACAAGTAGCTTTTTATGTGGACGATTCGTTAGATTACGCTGAAGAAATAGATGAGCTTCTTAAAAAATAGTGATTTACTTAAATAGTGATAAAATGCTAGAATGTTTTTTTATTAAGGATGAAGGTATCACTCATTGTTTTATTCACACATTCACACATTCACACATTAATTGTTGAACCTCCCTTTATACATAGCAAAGCGATACTTGATTTCTAAGAAATCGCACAATGTGATTAACATTATTTCTTGGATTTCGGTTGTAGGAATTGCTATTGGAACAGCAGCTTTAATTATTGTGTTGTCCGCATTTAATGGTTTAGAAACATTGGTTGAAGACTTGTATGCTTCTTTTGATCCTGATTTAAAAATTACTGTTGTTGAAGGTAAAACATTTGATGAAAAGGATTTTCCGAAAGACAAAGTATTGGCAATTAATGCTGTTGAATTTTATTCTGCCGCACTCGAAGAGGTTGCTTTAATAAAATATGATGACAAACAAACCATTACGACTATTAAAGGAGTTGAGAGTAATTTTTATTTAATGAGCGGGATTGATTCCATGTTGATTGATGGATTTATTAATTCTGAAAAAGAACACAATAACATTGTTTTAGGCTGGGGAATTGCCGATAAACTTTCGTTATATGCCACACAAAATGCTGCTCAATTGAGTATTATTATTCCAAAAAAAGGAACGAATAAAGGACTAACGCCAGATTCTGAGTTTAATAAAAAAGTAACTTACGCTTCAGGTATTTTTTCGGTTAATCCAGACTTTGATACCAAATACGTATTGGCAGATTTAAGTTTTACTCAGCAATTATTAAATCATAAAAACAGACTTTCTTCGGTAGAATTAGGATTAAAACAAGATGCCGATTGGGAAAAAGTAAAAGCAGAAATTCAGAAAATAGTTGGCAACAAATACAAGGTTCAAACGCGATTCGAAATGAACGAATTGGTATTTAAAACCAATAAAACGGAAAAATGGATTACGTTTTTAATCCTCTCTTTTATATTGGTAATTGCATCGTTTAACATTATTGGCTCGTTAACCATGCTAATAATTGACAAGAAAAAAGATGTGTGGATTTTAAAAACCATGGGAGCAAACAACAGTATTATTCGTAAAATATTTTTTGCCGAAGGCATGTTAATTAACTTGTTGGGAGCAATTTCTGGAATGGTAATTGGCGCTTTTGTTTGTTGGTTACAATTAACATTTGGCTTGTTAAAATTAGATGGTGGTGTGGTAGACTTTTACCCAATAGAACTTAACCTAATAGACTTTGTTAATGTTTCTATCATGGTTATTATCATTGGGTTAATCGCCTCTTGGTACCCCGTAAGAATTTTAACCAAAAGGCATTTGTAAGGTTAATATTTAGAGCCCTTCAGCTTAAAAATAGAAAAGTAACCAAGTGTTAAAAACACTCCAAAAAACAGCGTTACCCCATAGGTGTGATAATGCTCAAATGGATGTAGAATGGTTTCTTTTATTTCATAAATCAAACTATAGGGTTGAGCTAAAATGTCCCAACTGTTAAAGCGTTCGAACCTGCCTAAATATATTCCGTAACCAGAAATAAATAAACAAAACACTACAAAAGCTAAGGCTTTAGTTTTTCCATACAATTGTTGTATTATTTTTTGGATGTTGTGTAAAGATTTATATCCCAACAAAACTCCATTCCAAGCAAAAGTGAGTAGTAAAACTAAATCGAACCAAAACGGCACATCAAACCTTGGTTTTAGGTGTATTAAGTCAGTTAAAATGTAAGGAGCATTTGGGAAAAACAACAACCAAGTCCCTCCTAATAGTAACAAGCTTAATTTTATCAAGGTTATTGGTAAGATAGTTAGAAATTAAATAGGGAATCCAGGCTAAAAATAAATTCCAAACTAAAAATACAAATGTAATGTGGCCAGAAAAATAAACTCGGGTTACAACTAGCAACAAACAAAACAAAGAGGAGAACACAAAAATGTTTGGGGTAAATTTTTTAAAGAAATTATACATAGTTTAAAATTTTAGGAAGAAAGATGATAAGCCCAACAGCAACTGCAGTAATGCTTAAAACTAGAACAGCTCCAGCAGCAGCATCTTTTATTAAACCAATTTTTTCATGATGATTTGGCTCTACAAAATCACAGAACCATTCTATTGCAGTATTAAAAATCTCAGCAGCAATAACTAAAGCTATAGTAATAATTAAAACACACCATTCAATAAGTGTAATATTAAAAAAGAAACCAAATCCAATCACAATTATTGCTGCTGCAATATGAATTTTTATGTTTTTTTGGCTTTTTATAGAACAAACTATTCCATTAAAAGCATCGGCAAATCTTTTCATGATCACTTAACGAAGAAAGTTTTATTGAATTGTATAAGGTAAGTTAATTATGAAAAATTAACAGTTTTATGCTTACACAAAAGTTTTTTGAATGTTATCTAAAGCCTCGAAAACTTGTTCAGAATGATCTTGAGTAACGAGTTGAATACGGTGCTCTTTAAAGTTTTCGATACCTTTAAAATAATTAGAATAATGCCTACGCATTTCTAACACACCTAATGTTTCTCCTTTCCATTTTACTGACATTTCTAAATGCCTACGAGCAGCAGTTATTCTATCTTGTATGGTTGGTTTTGCTAAATGCTCACCTGTTGCCATAAAGTGTTTTATCTCATTAAAAATCCAGGGATAACCAATACTTGCTCTACCAATCATTACCCCATCAACGCCATATTTGTTTTTTACTTCAATTACTTTTTCAGGGGTATCAACATCTCCATTACCAAACACAGGGATAGTCATTCTTGGGTTGTTTTTTACCTCACCTATCAAAGTCCAATCTGCACTACCTTTATACATTTGTTTACGCGTTCTGCCATGTATAGATATGGCCTTAATACCCACATCTTGTAAACGTTCTGCAACTTCAACAATGTACTTGGTATTTTCATCCCAGCCTAAACGAGTTTTTACGGTTACAGGAATGTTGGTAGATTCTACAATGGCTTTAGTCATGGCTACCATTTTAGGAATGTCTTGCAGAATACCAGAACCAGCACCTTTACAAGCAACTTTTTTTACTGGGCAACCATAGTTAATATCAATAATATCAGGATTGGTTCTTGCTGTAAGCTCAGTTGCCAACTTCATAGACTCTATATCGTTGCCAAAAATTTGAATTCCTACAGGGCGTTCATATTCGTAAATATCCAATTTCTGAACACTTTTTACAGCATCTCTAATCAATCCTTCAGAAGAAATAAATTCGGTGTACATTAAATCAGCCCCATTTTCTTTGCACAATGCACGAAAAGGAGGGTCGCTAACATCTTCCATTGGAGCAAGCAACAAAGGAAAGTCACCAAGTTCTATATTTCCTATTTTTACCATTATATTTGACAAAATTAATATAAAAATGGCAGCACGATTACAAATAGACAACAAACCTTCTTTACAGTTGGTTTTAATCATGTGTTTGTTTACAGGGTTATTAGTTTTATCTGCTCTAATAGCAGTTGTTATTGCGCTTGTTTTTTATGGAATTGATGCAAATACATTGCAGTATATGATGAATGATTTAAAAAATGCGGGTGAAGAAGCTATTTCTGTAGCGAAACTATCACAACTTATAACTTCTGTTTCCATATTTATCTTAGCACCAATCATATATTCTTTTTTAATATTTGAGAAACCATTTAAAAGTTTTCAGTTAACTGTTTCAGTTAAAAAGATTAATTATCTATTAATTGTTTTGTTGATGTTTGTCTCAATGCCATTAGTTTCCTGGATAATTGAATTAAATAGCAATATGGTTTTGCCTGATTTTATGAGTTCAATTGAACAATGGATGAGAGCTAAGGAACTTCAAAATGGACAAGTCACAGAAGTTTTTTTAACTTTTGATGGAATAGGAAGTTTATTTTATATGCTACTTGTTATTGCAATAGTTCCTGCTGTTGGTGAAGAATTATTGTTTAGAGGTGTCCTGCAAAAAATATTTATCAATTGGTTTAAAAAGCCACATTTGGCAATTTGGGTAACTGCTATTTTGTTTAGTGCTTTGCACATGCAGTTTTTTGGCTTTTTTCCAAGAATGTTGTTAGGGGTTATGTTTGGTTATATTTTTTATTGGTCTAAATCTTTATGGCTGCCAATTTTAGGGCACTTTATCAATAATGGGAGCGTAGTAATTTTAAGTTATTTTTATCCAGAAATGATTGAGGATGCAGATGTTTCGGTATTTGAGAGTAGTGAATATACTACTGTATTTTATATTGTAAGTTTTATTTTATCAATGGCACTTATTTTTATAATTAAAAAAGTGAACCAGGTTAAAGCTCCTCAAACAAATTAACTACAATATTTTTTTATTGACTAAACGAAATCTTTCGTACCTTTACCAACTATATCATCGCTTTTAAGCGATAAAAAACTAAAGATATGAACACTATTTTATTAGGATTTGTTGGCCCATGGCAAATAGCATTAATTGTAGCGATTGTTATATTGTTGTTTGGGGGTAAAAAAATTCCTCAGTTAATGAGAGGAATTGGTTCTGGAGTTAAGGAATTTAAAGACGGGATGAAAGAGGGGGAAACTAAAGCAGACGAATCTAAAGAATCAGAAAAACTGAACTAGTTTCAGTAGTTGACACCGATTCCTTTTGATAGAAGGAATTAAAAAACTCAACAATTTTTAATGAAAAAAACATACTCATCTCTTAAAGAGATACAGCACGATATTTCTATAAATAAGGTAACCTGTACTCAATTAGTTGAGTCTTACCTTGCTCGTATTGAAGAGCAAAAACACCTAAATGCTTTTTTAGAAGTTTTTACTACAGATGCTAAAGCTGCTGCTGTTGAGGTGGATGCTAAAATTGCTAAAGGTATTGCTGGTAAATTGGCGGGGATGGTAATTGGCATTAAAGATAATATCTGTTATAAAAACCATAAAGTATCTGCATCATCAAAAATATTAGAAGGATTTGAATCGCTTTTTAGTGCTACTGTTGTTGAACGTTTGCTAGCTGAAGATGCCATTATTATTGGGCGTACCAATTGCGATGAGTTTGCAATGGGAAGTTCTAATGAAAACTCAGCTTATGGCGCAGTTTTAAACTCAATAGACACGACTAAAGTTCCTGGAGGTTCTTCTGGAGGTTCTGCAGTTGCGGTTAAAGCCAACTTGTGCTTAGCTTCTTTAGGTTCTGATACTGGTGGTTCGGTTAGACAGCCTGCTTCTTTTTGTGATATAGTTGGCATGAAACCTACCTATGGAAGAGTTTCAAGGCACGGGTTAATTGCTTATGCTTCATCTTTCGATCAAATTGGACCTTTTGCTAACAATGTAGAAGATTTGGCTATAATTACTGAAGTAATTTCTGGTGGAGATGAATATGATACTACTTGTTCTAATAGAACAGTTCCATCTTATTCAGCTCAATTAAGTTTGGATAAAAAGCTAAAATTAACCTACTATAAAAGTTACATAGAAAATGAAGGGTTAGACCCTGAAATCAAAGCAAGATTTTATGAGTTAGTTGAGCAATTAAGAGGGCAAGGACATGTTGTTGAAGAAACGGAATTTGAATATTTAGATTATTTAGTGCCAACTTACTATGTATTAACAACAGCTGAAGCATCTTCTAACTTAGCTCGATTTGATGGAATTCATTACGGCTACAGAAGTAAAAACGCTACAGATTTAGAATCTACCTACAAAAAATCGAGATCAGAAGGATTTGGAAAAGAAGTGAAGCGAAGAATAATGCTAGGAACTTATGTGTTAAGTGCAGGTTTTTACGATGCTTATTATGCAAAAGGCCAAAAAGTAAGGAGATTAATTAAAGATAAAACAGATGCAGTTTTAAATGAATATGATTTTATCCTTTCACCAACATCACCTCACACTCCTTTTGAAATAGGAAAACAAAGTGGCGATCAAATAAAAATGTATTTAGAAGATATTTATACAGCACAAGCTCCTTTAGCTGGTATTCCAGCAATATCATTACCTTTAGGAAAACATTCTAATGGATTACCTTTTGGTATCCAAGTGATGGCAAAAAGTTTTGGAGAGCAAGAATTATTAGCTTTCTCTAAACACCTAATGGATACTACAAAATAAAAACCAACGTTACAAAGTATGAAGTTTAGAAGCCTTTTTATATTATTACTTATTTCCATTAGTTCATTTGCAATTATACCAACTGATAAAGATTCTTTATTTGCTTTAGAATCTGATGATCCTGTTTTAGCTGCTATTGATAGTATGATGGCTTCAGGTTATTTTGAATCTCTAGGGTTTACAGATAATGTTAAAAAATTAAATAAACATGGTTATGCTAAGGATTCAGTTCCTGAATTTGATGATGAAACATATCATAAAAGATTTAAAAAGCTGGATGCAAACTCTCCCTTTAGTATTGTTTACAATGATTATGTGAGTGCTTATGTAAATCTTTATGCTAAGCGAAGAAAAAAAACAACAGCTAAAATGTTGGGGTTAGCTCCTATCTATTTTCCAATTTTTGAAGAAAGTTTAGATAAGTACAATTTACCATTAGAATTAAAATACCTGCCAATTATTGAGTCGGCATTAAATCCAAAAGCAAAGTCTCGGGTTGGAGCAACAGGTTTATGGCAATTTATGTATCCAACAGGTAAAATGTTTGGATTAGAGGTCACTTCTTATTATGATGAACGAAGTGATATTTATAAATCTACAGATGCTGCATGTAGGTATTTAAAATATTTGTACAACATGTATGATGATTGGAATTTAGCGCTAGCAGCCTATAATTGTGGGCCAGGAAATGTAAATAAAGCAATTAGACGTTCTGATGGAGGAAAGACTTATTGGGAAATTAGAAATTTTTTACCAACAGAAACACGAGGTTATGTTCCTGCATTTATAGCCGTAAATTATATTATGAGTTATGCCTCTGAGCACAATATTTATCCAACAAAACCAGATATAGCTTGTTTCAAAATAGATACAGTTAATGTTTCGGAGCATATTTCTTTTCAGCAAATTTCAGAACACCTAGATATTCCGTTAGAGTATATAGAATATTTAAACCCTACTTATAAGCACAATTTTATACCAAATTCAGGGAAAGCAAATACACTTTGTTTACCCGTAGAAAAAGTGGGAGATTTTTTAACTAATGAGAGAAAGATTTATGCTTTAAAAACAGACCAAGATAGAAAAGATAGTGTTGCTGTAGCTCAAAATTCGCCTGTTTCTAGTTCTACTACTCATAAAGGAGATGCAATAGTTTATACTGTTAGAAGTGGGGATGTTTTAGGTAAAATTGCAAGTAAGTATCATTGTAGAGTTAGTCAAATAAAAGATTGGAATAATTTATATAGTGATAGATTAAATATAGGTCAAAAATTATATATCCATGCAAAACCTAGCTATGCTGTTCAAAACCAAAAAAAGGCAGAAGTAGAAGCTCAAAAATCAAAACCAAAATCAGATGGAAAATATTTTTATCACACAGTTAAATCTGGAGATAATTTATGGGACATTGCCAATAAATACGATGGCGTTACGTTAG
The DNA here is from genome assembly GCA_037969435.1 of Vicingaceae bacterium. Classification (GTDB taxonomy): domain Bacteria; phylum Bacteroidota; class Bacteroidia; order Flavobacteriales_E; family Vicingaceae. The sequence goes on along the minus strand of JBBKXK010000011.1, from coordinate 5,505 downwards.
AAGAAATAAAAGAATTGAACAAAGCAATTGATATTCAAAACCTTAAATTAGGTACTAAACTTAGAATAAAACCAATAGGCTAAACCCTCTTTTTATGATTAATTATTTTAAATCATTTTTAATACTAATTCCCTTTATTCTTATTTCTTGTGAAGAGATGAACGAAAGAGTATTGCCAGGCATTACAGGAAGAATGGGAGATTTATTAGTAGTGGCTGATTCAAGTTACTATAATAAACAAACAGGAGAAGCCATTCAACAAATATTTTCTCAAGAACAAGTTGGATTGCCACAAAGAGAAGCTTTGTTTGATTTAATACAGGTGCCTCATCGAGCTTTTTCTCGAATATTTCATACTACAAGAAATATCATTATGGTAAACATTGAGCCTGAAGGCAAAATGAAATTAACCATTACTAAAGATGTTTGGGCGGCAGGTCAATTGGTTATTACCATAACAGCTCCTTCTGATGCTATTGCTGCTGAAACGATAAATAAAAACGCAGATGTTTTATTAACTTATTTTAATGACAAAGAATTAGAACGACTTCAAGAAAAATATAAGGTAAATGCACACAGTAGTAATGCTAAACACTTGTCTGAAAAATTTAAGTTAAGTCTTAACCTTGATGAGCTTTATATAATTGCTAAAGAAACTGAAGATTTTATATGGCTACGAAAAGAAACAAGTGTTGGTGGACATCCCGTTAGTCAGGGTATATTTATTTATACTTATCCTTATGTAAGTGACAGTACGTTTAAAAATTCAGAGTTAGTTAAAAAGCGGAATTATTATACCAAAGAATATGTAAGTGGTGGTGCAGAGGGTTCTTATATGGCATCTTATGAAGAGTATGTGCCTGTACAAAAAGAAGTTAGTTTAAACGGTGTTTATGTAAATGAATTGAGAGGTTTATGGCAGATGGAGGGAGATTTTATGGGAGGTCCATATATTAACTATTCGATGGTTGATGAAAAAAGAAATAGAGTGATTTGTATTGATGGATATGTTTATTGTCCTAAGTTTGATAAAAGAGAATACTTAAGGCAACAAGAAGCATTAATTAAAACAATCACTTTTTAATTACTCAGCCAATAGTTTGGCAACAAAACTATTTGTTTGTTCTGTATATCTTGTGTAAAAATCACGAGTACCAGGGCCATAAAAACCAGTTCTAATTTTTCTAATATTACCTTGTCTATCAATAAAGATAGTTGTTGGGTAAGACATAATGTGATTTAACATTGGCAATGCTTTTGCAGCATCAATTTTACTAGCTTTTCCAGCAATTAAAATATCGTAATCAACTTTAAAATGTTCTTTTACTTTAAGAGCTGTAGCTTTTGCTACTTCATAGTCCTCAGATTTATCAAATGATAATGCAATAACTTCTAAACCATTATCTTTGTTTTTGTTATAAAGTTTCGAAAGATAGGCGGTTTCATCTTTACAGTTCGGACACCAAGGCCCCATAATGTTTACGATTACCACTTTATTTTTATATTTTTCATCATTAAGAGAAACAGGGTCACCAGTTAAATTAGGGAAAGTAAAAGCTAACTTATCATAACCAGGCTTTAAAAATGTTAATGAATCGGGATTAGTTAGTTCAAAGTTTTTATTTCTTACAGCTACCCAAGGCTCTTCCCAATGTTTCCCTGACCAAAAAGTTCCGAACAATGTGTCGTTTTTAATCAAAGCTTTAAATAAAAATAAATGAGCACCATCAAAACAAGATAGGTAAACACTATCGTTATAAACGTTTCCTTCTAAAAATCGATAATCACCTGTTTCGGTCATAAAAGTACCTGTTAGATAATTATTGTCTTGAGTAAACTGTCCAATAGCTTTGTAGTGGTCTTCAGGTTTATCAATGCTAAAATCAGTTTCCCATCTACCTGAAATGTTGTTTGTGTTAGTTCCTTTTAAGGGGTTTGAAAATCTTTCATTAACACCATGATGAGCCTCAAAAGGAATTTGGTAATCACCACCATCTTTAACCCAATTACCTTTTATTGTTGTTGAATTGATGATTTCGCCTTCGAACCAAGTGTTAAAAACAGGGTCATAAATATTGATTTTTTTATCATCAATAATAATATGATTAACTAAGATTTTTTCTTCTGCATTAGAAAATTCAACTTGATAAATGGTATCTTTTTTACTTAAATTAAAGTTAACAGGAATGTTGTTGGTGTTTGAAAGTTTGAAATTTAGAATCCAATTTCCCTCAACTAATAAAGTATTTTCAGTCTTGTTTTGCTCTTTTTGAGCATTGTCTGAACAAGAAGTTATAAGGATTAAAACTAAAAAATAGATGAAATTTTTCATTGAAGCGAAAGTAATTAAAAATAATTGTTTTTAATAACAGGCATTAGTTTTTAAGAACTTTTTGTTTAATTATTAATCAGTAATTTTATCAATATTAAATTTTTGAAAGATGAGAAATGTTGTAGGTTTATTTTTATTATTGGTTGGAACTGTATGTTGGGCTCAAATTCCACCATATTATAATAATGTAAACCTTACTTTAACAGGCATGGCATTAAAGTCAGAGTTATCACAAAAAATAACCAATACTCACACAACGCAGCTACAATACAATGATGTTTGGGGAATATTACAACTTACTGATATTGATCCATCAAATTCTAATAATGTATTGTTAATCTATGGATATAATGATGGGGACTTTAATCCTATCACAGATAGAACTAGGGATAAATTTTCTAATGGAGGTAATATAGGGGATTGGAATAGAGAACACACTTATGCTCAATCACTAGCAACACCTAGTATGTCAACTTCTTTTCCAAATGCAGGAACAGATGCTCACCACTTAAGAGCGTCAGATGTTCAGATGAATGGTGATAGAGGAAATAGACTGTTTGCTTCGGGCAGCGGAAATGCCGGAAATGCTGGAGTAAATTGGTATCCGGGAAACGAATGGAAAGGAGATGTTGCAAGAATGGCAATGTATATGTATTTAAGATACCCATCTCAATGTTTGCCAGATAATGTTGGTGTTGGTACTTCTGTAGCAATAGACCCAAGTATGATTGATTTATTTTTACAGTGGAATGCAGCTGATACCGTTTCTCAATATGAAAAAAATAGAAATACAATACTTGAATCTCAACAAGGTAATAGAAATCCGTTTATAGACAATCCTTACTTGGCTACTATTATTTGGGGAGGAGCCCAAGCTCAAGACAACTGGAACATGACTGTTGTTCAAGAAAAATTGAGTAAAAATGACTTTAATGTTTATCCAGTTCCTTCAAAAGATGGAAATATTCATGTCTATTTTAAGAATAATAATGAAGTAGAATATATAGAAATTTATAGTGTAAGTGGACAAAAGATACAGTCTATTTACCACCCTATAATAAACAATAATGAGTTTCTTTTTACATCATTACCCAAAGGGTTCTTTATTTTAAAGGCTATGGTAAATAATGAGTTTTTAACTAAAAGGATTATCGTTAATTAATTATCTAACTAAGGTTATATTTCCTGTTTTTTCGACTTTACCTCCATCGTAGAAAGTAACATTTAACTTATATACGAAAGTTCCTTGGTTTAATTCTTTGCCATTTTTTGTTCCATCCCAACCATTTTCAATGTTCTTAGATTCAAAAATAAGTTGACCCCAACGGTTGTAAATGTTTAATTGAAATAATTCAACACCTTTACCTCTCACTAAATAAATATCATTGTTACCATCTCCATTAGGAGAAAAGATGTTCGGCACATAAATATTCGTAGTTGGATCAACTTCAACATAAACACTATCAACTATTCTGCAACCACCAGCATTTGTTACAGTAACATAATACCAAGTGCTTTCCGTTGGAGATGCAACAGTTGATTGACAAGAAATACAACTTAATCCAAATGGTGGAGACCACTGGTATGTAGTTCCTACTACACCAGGGATTACAGATAATGTTGTAGATTCTCCAATATCAATCATCCCTCCTCCAGCAATTGTAAAAACAGGTAATGGGGCAATACTTACAGTTACAGCTGTCCTAGGACTAACACAACCATTAATGGTTGTTTGCACATAATAAGTTGCATTTACGGTAAGAATAGGAGTAGTATAATTTGCCCCTGTGGTTAAGAGTGTTCCTCCTGTCGGAGCATCAAACCATTCATAATTTCCTCCAGGAGCTGTAGCAGTTAAAGTCACATCACTATTTGAGCAAATACTAACACTATTGGCTGTAGGGGCAGTAGGTGTAGGGTTAACAGTTATAGTATAACTAATTGGTATTCCAACACAACCATTAAGCTCAGGAATAATGGTTATTGTTGACGTAACAGGAGATGAACCTAGATTTGTAGCATTAAAAGCAGGGGTATTACCTATGCCGTTTGCAGCTAAACCAATAGATGGAGTAGAGTTAGTCCAAGCAAAATTTCCTCCTATAGGGTTAGAAACGAATGCGGAAACTGGCACGGGGTCTCCATTGCAATAAGTAGTATTTGCGGGTTGGGTCATTGTAGGAGTTGGATTAACTGTAACATTAAAACAAGTTGGTGTACTTGTAGTACATGAATCAGTCCAATCAACACAAACTTGACCTCCAGGAGCAGCATTCCATACAACATTAATTGCGGTTGAGTTTTGTCCGTTAATAATTGTTGCCCCAGCAGGAACAGTCCAGTTATAACTTAAGGCTCCCGGTTGAGCAGGAACGGTATAGGTTAGAGTATCACCAGCACACACTATAGTGTCGCCTGTGATAGCAGGAATCGCAACAGGAGCTACACAACAGTTGGTGTACATAGTAACCCTTCCGATAGAGCCATTTACTTCACTCCATATATCATGCATCCCTGGTTGGGTGGCTAAATTAAATTGCATTCCGCTTCTTTGTAATGTGTGTGGTATTCCGTTAATCATTACCCCACAATTTGCAGGGCCATAACTATTTACGGCAGCACCTCTAGATCCATATACACCAATAATATCACCTGGGTTAATTGTTATATTAGGAACGACTATCATGGCATTAGGAACATAATTTAAACTTTGAAAAAGTGTTACAAAACCATTAGTAGTAGCTGCGTACGCTGGAGGTGCGCCAGTAGTAAAGCGGACAATTGCTACACTCTGTGCTGCAGTTGACATATTAGGTTCTACATAAACGCCACAAATTGTAAAAGTAGTTGTTGAGGTAAAATGATACCCTCTTGTCATACTAGAAAAGGAAGCAGATTGTGGACAAAGTGTAATTGGGGTTTGAGACTTTATATTTTCTGTAAATAGTAATATAAGCAATGTTATTGCTGCTATTTTATAAAATACTTTCATCTTAACTATTATTTGTTGGTTCTAAACATTTTAGACGTAATAAAGGTTATACTAGTTGCTTTTTAATACATTTTAGGGGAAGTACCTTTACCGTAGGTGAGTTGGTTGGGGATAAGGTATTGGATGGAGAATTCCATGGCATTACCGCCTGATAGTCCTGAGGTTGTAAGGTCGTAACTAA
>JBBKXK010000010.1:0-11986 GCA_037969435.1 Vicingaceae bacterium | reverse complement strand
TGGTTTAAGTAACGCCACAGGCGGTAATGGTGGACCGGAAGTTTTTATTAGATTCATTAGCCCTAACCCTTTCTCATACGGTAGAGGCTCTAAATCTAGCTCTAGGTTTAATTAGTTATCTAATAATTTTTTTAATCGCTTTAATGATTCTTGATTGCTATCAGAGTAAATTGAATTAATTACCCTTTCTTTTTCTTTAGTGGTTAAATGCCAACTTAAGGAAATAGAATTATTTGGATTGTCAATTTCAAAATTGATAACATTGATTGTTTTTTCTAAATCGTTATTAATGTATTGTAGCATATCATCTAACGCATAATCTTGTATAGAAAAAAGATTGTCGTATAAACTTCCAACTGGACTTAAAAAAGTTTCACTAATACTCTTTAACGAATTGTCTTTCACTAAAGCTTGTTTTTGCTTGTCTCTTAAACTTATAATAATAACTCCACTAGTATTTTCATTGATCCAATCTTTAAAAGTATAAATGTATTTAAAACTCGTTAAAGCTCCATAGTTATCTCTCATACCTGCATCCATTACAGCTATTTGAGGCTCAGTTGGAAGCGTTACTTTAGGCATTATTATAGGAAAGGTAGCACTCATTCTTAACGCACTAGAAAATTTTAAATTATTAGCATCTTGATTTTTAAATAATTCAGAGAATTCAAAATTTTCGATAATGGGTAAATTGGTTATTGCCGTTTTAGGAAAATTATTGCTTAAATAGGAAATAGGTTGAGATGATATTAACATTCTTCTACCATCATTTATTACAGTCGGAGAAAATATCATGATTGGTATTTTCGATTCAAATTCAGGTAAAGTATAATCGGTTAATCGTTTATTAAAAACATAATCCGTGTTTAAAAGCAATTGTCTCTCAAAAGAATAACCTCGATCCTTAGTATAGGTGTAATCACCATCTTTATATTTTTTTAAACGTATAAAAAAATCATTTGTAGCAATACTAAATGCAACTGGGTTTAATAGATCTTTAGCTATATTTTTTCGATAAATCATAGAATATATAGAGCTGTCTAATTTGGTTTTTTGTAAATAGAGTTCTCTAAAATATGCCGCACCTATCATTCCTCCAGAAGAACCAGTAATCAAATGAGTTTGTTTAAATAGTTTTCCATTGGTTAGACTATCAGCAGTCTGCAACATGTAAAATGTCCATAAACTAGAACGAGAACCACCACCACTAGTATTGATGAATATTAATTTAGGTTTTTTAGAAGTATTGTTTTTTTGTTTCCAGTTTTCTAAGCAGGCGATTTCATTTTTTTTATCGGCATCAATTTTTTTTCGATTTGTTCTTAACTCATTAAGTGAATAATTAGAGTAGATAGCTTTTTCAGTATTATAATTTAATCCATAAGCCATATTGTCGTAAGAGAAGGTAGGGTTTTTAGATAGGAAATTAATGAGTAAAAATATTCCTACAAAAGCAATTGTTGTCCACCCTTTTAACCAAGTATAAAAAGCACTTGTTAAAATAAAAACTAATGTAAAAAACAAGATTATACTAGAGCCTGCTGGTATTACAAAAAATGGTTTCTCACTAAACATTCCCAAAACAATCAATGAAATAAAAATGGCGATTTCAAATAACGAAGCATTTAAACTGTTTTGGGAAATAATTGACTTAAGCATTGCTTCATCATAATGTGAAATACTCCTCGCATATCTTATTTTAAAAGGATTATGGAGGTAATATTCGACATGCCATTTATTACCACTTCTTAAAATGTCTACTATTTTCTCTTCATTAGAAAAAATAGTGCTAATAGGTTTTCCTTCAGAGGTATCGGGTTTTATTCCTAATATTTTAAAAATATTTCTATTAGTAGATATAAAATAAGTTAATGCAAGCATAATATTTATTGTATATCCAATGATTATACCTAACACATATAACATGATTTGTGGAGTAGGAGTATGCTCATTTTCGACATGAAAAATGATTACTTGGCTGATGTAATAAACTATAAAGATTAAGGGAAGTAAGGAGTTATTGATGCAGAACTTTATAAAGGGCCTTCTAAGTGCTGCAATAAATGAAAATCTTTTACTATTAATAATATAACTGCTAATATTAAAAGTCATTACAAAGCCACCAATTGCAAACCCCATAATAAAATAGGACCAAAAACTAACAGTATCTAGATATTCAGGGGCTAAAAAAAGATAAGGAATACCATATTTTAGCGCAATTGATTTGCTCACAAATCCAAATAATATAATCCAAAAAAGAAGTAATAGATGATTTCTTTTTAGGTTAACCAATAAGAGTTGAAGAGGGAAAAAGAATATAATTTTTCTAATCATGTTATAAAAAAGGTCAAATTTTTAATTTGACCTTTTACTTTACGTTAAAAACGATGTTTTGTTTTGAATGTTGAATTAATATTTTTTCTTTTCAAACAATTTACCAAATCCTTCTATAAACTTTCTTAACAAGTCAAAATAAAGAGAAATTGCCAATGCAATACACATTAACCATATAATGGTAAGGTTTACCCAAAAGGTATCAAAATATTTTCCAAAAACTCTTTTTTCTGGGGCATAAAAATGAGACCTAAATCCAATTGGATTTAAATAGATAGGATCTGCTTTTTGAATTAAATGGCCATCTAATTCTAAAATTTTATTTATAGAGTTTTTGTCTTTCACAAAATCAGATAAAGCGTCATTGGTATATTCATTTTTCATTTTTATGAACTTTTCTTTAGCAGCATCATCTTTATTTAATTTAGCAACTAATGCATCTCTTTTATCATACGCTGCTTTGTATTTCTTTAAATAATAATCGTTTAGATTATCTAAATAAAATTTAGTTTCTCTAAAAACTTTATCATTTATTTTATCAACGTACAGCTCATGAGTCAAATCAAATTTAACGTTAGGGTTACGTTTTAATTCTTTCTCGATTTCGTTTCTTAATAAAGTTAAGTTTTCATTTATTAAGTCAGTTTTTTCTACATCTTTAATATTGTTTTGAGAACTGCTTAATTTTTCTCTTAATTTACCTAACCAATAATTTTTTCTAAACTCTACAATTTTAAAACGTTTATCAATTTTAAAAAATTGTTTTTCAAAATCATTGTCTTTAAATTGATGCACTGCCAAAGCTTCGTATGCCCAACGAGAAGTCATTACTTCGCCAACAAAAGGAACGTTTTCTTGAACTGTAACAAAAGGATTTAATTTATCAAACTTTACAATTACACCACTTAATAAAAGTTGTGGAATTACTAAGAAAGGAATTAATATATAGATGGTTACGGCAGAGTTAAAACTAGCCGAAATATTTAATCCTAGCATATTAGCAAAACAAGCCGTAGTAAATAATACTAGCCAGTAAGACATATACATTCCTTTAATATCTAGGATTAGATTACCTACTGCAACAAAAGTTAACATTTGAATTGCTGAAATAACAAACATTACGGCAATTTTTGAAACAAAGTAACTTCCTTTACTAAGGTTTAAGAATTTTTCTCGTTTTCTAATTTTTTGGTCTCTAAAAATTTCTTCGGCACTTACTGTTAAACCTATAAACAAGGCTACAATTACCGACATAAAAATGTATGCTGGAAAATTTTCATTTTCTCTAAAAATATAACCTAAATCGTTGCTTGAATCTGAATTGAAATATCGAACTAAAAAAGCTAAAATAAAAGCCAGAAATGGAGCTTCTAAGAAGTTAATTAGTAAATATTGACGATTAGTTAATTTAGATAATACATCTCTTGTGATGAAAACTTTAAATTGTTTCCATGTATTAGGGATATTAGATGTTATTTTTAAAGGTTCGTCAGTTCTTGTAAAAGCTTTAGGATCTTGAGCTACATTTTTGTTGTAAGTTTCGTTCCATTCAGTAGGAGCAACTTTTCTGTTGTCAGTTGTATTACCATATTCATCAACTACTCTCGATTCGATGATGTTGAATATTTGTTCTGAATTAACATTACCACAAGATGTACACTCACTTTCATCACTGTTAACATGGTTAACTAATTTTTTGAAGTAAATTACAGCATCAACAGGATTTCCATTGTAAATTGGATAGCCACCAGTATCTAAAATTAATAAGTTGTCAAACATTTTAAAAATGTCTGATGAAGGTTGGTGAATCACTACAAATATTAATTTACCTTTAAGAGCAAGCTCTTTTAGTAAATCCATTATATTTTCAGAATCTCTAGATGATAAACCAGAGGTAGGTTCATCAACAAATAAAACTGCAGGTTCTCTAATTAATTCTAAGGCAATATTTAATCTTTTTCGTTGTCCACCACTAATGGTTTTTTCCATTGGGCTTCCAACCTTTAAGTCTTTAGTTTCATATAAACCAATACTATTAAGTACTTCAACAACTCTTTTTGTTATTTCAGAGTCACTTAATTTATCGAAACATAATTTAGCGTTATAATAAAGGTTTTGAAAAACAGTTAGTTCTTCAATTAGTAAATCATCTTGAGAAACATATCCAATAACTCCTTCAATTTTGTCTGGTTCATGATGGATGTCAACCCCATTAATTGTAATAGAACCAGTTGTAGGGGTATAAGCTCCATTTAAAAGGTTTAGTAATGTAGATTTACCGGCACCACTGGCCCCCATAATTCCAACCATTCTTCCAGATTCTTCAGAGAAACTAAAAGGGTGCATGCCATAATTGCCACCTTTAAATTTATAGGTAAGGTTATCTACATTAAAAATTACTTTTTCGGAATTACTATCTGTAATAAATGAACTTACAATATCACTGTAATATATAGGTTGTACTTTAGAGCTTCTTATAGAGGATCCTTGTGTTAAAATACTAGAACGGTTGGTACTTAATAATATTCCGTTTAAGTAAAGCTCGGTATCACCAAAGTAGCGAACAAAGAACATGTTAACAGTTTCTATCTTAACTATTCTAAGTTTATTTTGAATACCTTCAGAATAAATATGTTTGCTTTCTTTGAAAGTGTTTTCTTGTTTGTTGTCAACAATTAATACACTAGGAGAATCTAATATTTGGTCTTCTTTATTTTCTATAAATTGTCTGCATAAATCAAACTCAGCTCTTGGAATGTTAAACGTTTCAGAAACGGTTTCTACAAATTCCATTTCTTGGTCAGAAGCCGCTTTATTTGCATAAATAAACTCTAATAAACGAATAAGTACAATTACCTTTTGCTTTTGAGCAAGTTCCTCATTTATTTGAGTACAGATTAAAAGAATTTTTACTGAGTTTACAGAAGTTCTTTTTTTCTTTTTACCATCATCAGATTTTCTTGTTTTAGCTTCTATAAAATCATCATAAAGCTTTAGATATTCATCAACTAATTGTTGATTGAGTTGTTGTTTAAGAAAAGTATCGACTATTTTCCTGCTATTATCCGAAATTTCATTGGCTTCAGATACAATAGAAAATAATTGCATTAAGGCTTTTAGTATTCTTTCACTCATTTTTTTGGGCGCTGAATTTTTGATTAATATACAAAAAAAGGCATTATTTAATAAATAACGCCTTTTAAAATTTCATAAAAAACATTATTGCTTAAAGCCTACTAATAAAACCGCACAACCTGAAGCTAAGTTGTTTGGATCCAATTGAGCCTCAACAATACAGTCTAAAGTGTTGGTAATTTTAAAATCCCAATAGGCAGAATTACTATATTCTTTATTGGTAAATAATAAGTTTCTTTCTTTATCGTAAACTGAGAAAATTAAATTTCCATCTGCTAAACCACTACATGCAGCAAATCTATAAGTACTTCCTCCATACAATGTCATGTTGAACTCAGCAATTTCATCATCTAATAATAATGATCTATAATCTTGTCCATCAGAAATAAACGATGAAATAATGTGTTTATCACATAAAGATGCAATAGTGTCACATTGAGCAGAAGATGAAGTGTAAGTAATTAATCCAATTACTAAAGTTAATGTTTTTAATATGATATTCTTTTTCATAATTATTCTTTATAATATTGATTATCCAATAATGTCAGCTCTAATTTGTTTTACTTTTTCTGTAATAGCTTTTAATTGCTCGTCAGTCATTTTAACATCCGTAGTGCTGTTGATAGTTGTTGTTTTCTTTGCAGCATCAACCGTAGGCTTTACAAATGTGTAAGTACTTTCAACTTTGTCGTAAATTTCATTTAATTCCATTAAGCTATCAACTAATGTTGCAAATTCAGGCTTACTGTAATAAGGCGTTAATAATTTAATTAAGTTGTAAAGTGTTGTTTTTTGTTCAGCAACTCTTTTAATAATGTCTTTATTTTTTGTCATTTCAGCAGCATTAGTTGCAAAGTATAAACTTTCTAACCATCCACCAGCTAAAATTAAACCACCGATATCATTTTGTTGGTTATTTTTTAAATATCTATCGCTTGATTTATAAGCATCAGAAACTAATGCTAATAAAGAATCTTTATTTCCAATATTTTTTTCGAAACGCTCAACTAATTCCATATCAAAAGCGCTACTTACTCCTAAATCATCTCCAATAGATTTAACAGCAGTTAAATATGAGATTGCATCTTGTGTTTGGTCATACAAAGTAACATAACCTAAATCAGCACCATAAATACCTAAATTTAAAGCCTTTTTAAAGTTGGTAGAATAGTTAGTAACTTTTGAAGGCTCGTTTAAGATGCTTTTGTTGTAGTTAGTTCCTGATTCTTTAATTAAAAATGCTGTTTGAATTGGTGAAGGAATACTAAAAACCTTACCATCAATTTCCATTAATTGACTTTTGTTAGGATCTTCATTTTCTACAATTGGATCTTCAATTGAATCATCAGTAGGTTCATCTCCTCCACAACTAACTGCAAATACAGCTAGAACTGATAAAGTTAAAATTTGGTTTCTTAAGTTAAAATACTTCTTTGTCATTGATATTAATTTAGAAATGTTTCTTCGGCTACAAATAAACAAAAAAAACTTCAATAGTAAAAAATTATATCTATCGATTAATTAACAGTTTTTAAAGTTAATCGTTAAATATTTTTGTATGAATCACAAAATACCTCAAAATAAAAAAAGAAATAACAGCAACAATCAAATTAATTAAGGCATAATAATAATCTTGAAATATGAGTTTTCCTATTAAAAACAAGGTTGAATAGGTTAGTGCTGTTGCACTTAACCAACAAATTATTAATGCTGGTATTTGCGATTTACTTTTGTTAATATTTAGTTTTTCTTTCACACTATTCCAAGCACCCTCAGGTTCAACTTGCAAATAAAATTTTTTAAGGGTCTCGTCTTTTTCTGGTTTTGTTAAAAATGTAACTACTAACCATACAATTGTTGTAAATAAGGTGGTGCACAATAAAACTCCTTCATTGGCAATAAATGAATTCCCAAGCCCTTCTGTAGTTTCAAATATTGGAGCAATCAAGTATTTGCTTATGGTATAACCCAAAATTGGAGCTAAGGTAGCAGATATTTCGCTCCAAATATTTATTCTACTCCAATACCAACGTAAAATTAAAACAGCTCCCAAACCGGCTGATGAAGCTATTAAAAAACGAGCAGCACCATCAATGGTTTCTATAAAAGAAGTGATGACTAAAGCAATGGTCATAATAATCATAGTTGCAATTCTTCCAACTTTAACTAATTTATCCTGTGTAATTTCAGTTTTGTTATCTTCTTTTTGACGTTTATATAAGTCGTTAGTTAAATAACTAGCACCCCAGTTTAATTGAGTAGAAATGGTACTCATATAGGCTCCTAAAAATGCAGTAAAAATTAAACCTCTTAATCCAGTAGGCATAAAATCTCGCATTGCCATTACAAAACCATTGCCAGCTTCTTCCATTGGTAAATCTGGGTAAACCACTAAGGCACATAAACCAATAACTATCCAAGGCCAAGGGCGCAAAGCGTAGTGTGCTATTTGAAAAAATAAGGTAGCAAATACAGCATCTTTTTCCGTTTTTGTACTCATCATTCGTTGTGAAATATAGCCGCCTCCACCAGGTTCGTTTCCTGGATACCAACTTGCCCACCATTGTATGGCAACAAAAGAGAAAAATGCTCCAACGGTTAATCCAAAAGTGCCAATTGCACTTCCGCTGTCATTAATGTTTGGAAAAAAATCAAAACGCCACTCTGGTAATTTTTCTTTTAAGCCAACAATACCACCAACTTGCTCGGAGTTTAACATAATAACAGCGAGTACTATACAGCCGCCCATAGCTAATATAAACTGAAAAGCATCTGTAATGGCTACACCTAATAGCCCAGATAAGGTAGAGTAAATGGCAATTAACACCATTAATATAGCTATATACAGAAAGGCTGTTTGATAGTCTATATTTAAAAAAACCATTAATATTTTAATCATAGCAGCATTTACCCAGCCTATAATTATAGTGTTGAAAAATATACCTAGATAAACAGACTTAAATTTCCTGAAAAATTTAGCTGCCCTCCCAGAATAACGAAGTTCTAAAAACTCTAATTCAGTTAATACATTTGCTTTTCGCCACATTTTTGCAAAAAAGAAGGTAGTTAACATTCCGCCAATTAGCATGTTCCACCAAAGCCAGTTCCCTGAGATTCCGTTTTTCTTAATTACTTCTGCTACCCATAAAGGAGTATCGGCAGCAAAAGTGGTAGCAACCATTGATATACCTGCAATGTACCAAGGCAAATTTCTTCCTGCTAAAAAGAAATCGGTTAATGAACCGCTTGCTTTATTTTTAAATTTTAACCCTATGTATAAGGTTATACCTAAAAATACAACAACAATTATCCAGTCTATTAATTCTAAAACCATAGGTCGAAAATAATAAAGTTTGAGTATTCAATTTTAAAATCCGAATTTCGTTATTAACAATTTATGAAGCATAATATAGACATACAACAAATACAGCGATATTCTAAATTAGAATTAATTGCCAAGCAGGTGGTAGAAGGCTTTATTACAGGACTACACAAAAGCCCCTTTCATGGATTTTCTGTTGAATTTGCAGAGCATCGTTTATATAATTCAGGTGAAAGCACAAGACATGTTGATTGGAAACTATATGGTAGAACTGAAAAGCTGTTTTTAAAGCGGTATGAAGAAGAAACCAACTTAAGGTGTCAATTAATTATTGATTCATCTTCTTCGATGTACTTTCCAGAAATAGATTATAATAATTCTGACAGTTTTAACAAGATAAAATTTTCGGTGTATGCTGCTGCAGCGATAATGAATTTGTTAAAAAGACAACGTGATGCAGCTGGCTTGAGTATTTTTTCTGATGAATTAAAAATTCATACTCCTGCAAAATCGAGTATGACACATCATAAGTATTTAACCAATGAGTTAGAAAACTTAATTAATGAACCAAAACCAAACACTAAAACATCAGCAATTAAAGCTTTGCATACTATTGCGGACAGTGTGCATAAACGTTCATTAATTATATTGTTTAGTGATATGATGGAAAATACTTCGCAAACTGATGAGTTGTTTGAAGCACTACAGCATTTAAAATATAATAAGCACGAGGTAATCCTTTTTCATACAATAGATAAGAAAAAGGAAATAGATTTTGAATTCGAAAATCGACCATATCAATTTATTGACCTAGAAACTGGAGAAGAAGTAAAGGTGCATCCTAACGATGTACGTGAAAATTATGTTAATGAGGTAGCAAAAAGAACAGAAAAGTTAAAATTAAGGTGTTTACAGTTTGGGATAGAGTTTCTTGAAACTGATATAAATAAAGGCTTTCATCCTCTTTTGCAAACGTATTTATTAAAAAGAACAAAAATGATGTGATTTTTTTTGCCTTTCTATTGCAAAAATAAAAAACAATAATATATATTTGCAGCCCCTTAACGGGGAAAGTTCTTAAGAATTTTTGGTTTGGTAGTTCAGTTGGTTAGAATACCTGCCTGTCACGCAGGGGGTCGCGGGTTCGAGTCCCGTCCAGACCGCAAAACAAAGCCTCTGCTAAAAGAGGCTTTTTTTGTTTAGGTTCTCACTGTCGTGAGAATGACAATGTTGTGTTGTTCCCAGAGGAATCTGGGACGTAGTTTATCAGATGTTATCTGATATTCCAATGAAAGGCTTTCCTTGTTTCGATTCGTTCGAAATTTGGGATGCTTTTTTGTTTAGAGCTGTTTCTTGATTATCTTTAGCCTATACCTAAATATAAAATAGAATATACCATACCCACAAATCTTAATCCGAATAAAATTTATGATACCACGATTTATTAAAAGGGCCATATTCCTATTTATTATTATAAATATTCCATTTTGCGGCTTTGCCCAAAAAGAAAAAATCGAACGCAAGATTATAAAATCCGTTGATAAACATACGGAAGCATCCCTGGAATTATTACGAAAAGCCGTAAACATCAATAGCGGCACCATGAATTTTGAAGGTGTCAAAAAAGTGGGCGAACTGTTTAAAGCAGAATTGGACAAACTCGGTTTTACAACTGAATTGACTTCAGGTGAATCGTATGGTCGTTCTGGTCACTTAATTGCTAAAAGAGAAGGCAAAAAAGGGCCAAAATTATTGCTTATAGGTCATTTAGATACTGTTTTTGAATTGGATAGTCCGTTTCAAGCATATGAAATGTTGAATGATTCTATTATGAAAGGTCCAGGAGTTGCTGATATGAAAGGAGGAGATGTTATTATCATTTTAGCAATGCGAGCTTTAAAAGATGCAGGTGTGCTTGATGATATATCCATTGAAATAATAATGACTGGCGATGAAGAAAAAAGCGGAAGACCACTACAGGTTTCGAAAAAGGCGCTTATAGATGCTGCAAAAAATGCCGATATTGCTTTGGGTTTTGAAAATGCAGATGGCAAACCAACATCGATTGTAGTTTCTCGAAGAGGTTCTACAGATTGGGAGCTTCAAGTGGTTGGTAATTCTGCACACTCGTCCCAGATATTTACAGAAAAGGTAGGAGTTGGTGCTATTTATGAAGCTTCTCGGATTTTAAATGAGTTTTATCAACAATTATCCAAAGAGGAAAACTTGACCTTTAATCCAGGGTTTTTTATTGGTGGAACTTCACTCGAACCCAATACAGATCAAACTGGAGGCACTGCTTTTGGAAAATCAAATGTTGTTGCACAGCAGGTAACTGTACGCGGAGATATTCGTGCCATCTCACCAGAACAACTTGAAAACGCCATGGCGCTGATGAATACGATAGTCGCACAAAATTATCCTGGCACGTCTGCCAAACTACAATTTGGCGATGGAGGTTATCCACCATTTGCAGCTACCGATGGCAACTACAAGTTGCTTGGCTACTACAACCAGGTCAGTAATGATTTGGGTTATGGTGACATAACAGCCGTAAATCCTAGAAATGCAGGTGCTGCTGATATTTCGTTTACATCCAATTATGTAAAAATGGCTGTTGATGGTTTGGGATTAAAAGGTGGTGCTGACGATCACACTATAAATGAAACTGGCAATTTGAACATGCTATCTGTTCAGGCAAAAAGAGCTGCGATACTTATTTACAGGTTGATGTTTATAGAGCTTAAATAAGATAATCTTGAATAGATATAACATATATGTAGATTCAATGGTTTGCGTTATTAACAATTAATCGTACTTTAGAGAAGATTTGTTGATAATTTATACACTTTATCGGATAAAACAAACCATTCAACGATTATATTCTATATTGATTACTCCTTTAATATATATTAGCCGTCCTGCATAAGCCCCAAAGTAATCTTATAAAGGATTTAATTAGTATCCATTTTCAGAAGTAAATTTTTACTTCGAACTCCCTCAACATTAAAATACAATTGAAGCATTGTTATGCTTTATAATTAGTAATCCATTCTTCCCTCGAACGGCATTTTGTTATGCCCAATAATTATTAATTATCTAACAACTATTGTATAACCCTAAATTAACTAATATGAAGACCCTAAAAATTACATTAATGATCGCTTTATTTTTATCAGTTTCTAGTCAAACCGA
>JBBKXK010000009.1:0-55078 GCA_037969435.1 Vicingaceae bacterium | reverse complement strand
TAAATAAATCAATTATATTTGAACTATAATAATGGCTAATAATTACAATTTTTCGCCAGTGTTTTTAGGTGGTCAATTTGCACCAAATTTAGGTGGTCAATATAGCCGTTTTTTCCAGTAGTTATCAAAAACAGTTAGAAAATAATTGTTTGTTAGATTTTCAAGGTTTAGTTACATTAAATACAGCAGAATTATCACCCCAAAAAACAGCTGAGTATAATGGAATGAAGTTTATACTTTATGATAGTGGCTATACTTTAATTCAAGGTAGTTTGCATAAATACATGAATGAAGGTAAGCACAACTATAATGATTTTAGTTTTAATAATTTAGTTGAGGTAATTACAGACTTAAAGAATAAGTTCGGACTAAATCTAGAAAACTGCATTTTTAGAAACCTTGAGGTAGGAGTTAATATAATTCCTCCAATAAAAACTAACAAGGTGTTAGACGGTTTATTAATACATCATAAACAGAGTTTTAAAGATATTGCTTTAGGATATAATAGAGGGAATTATAAACAGGCTGAACATTGTAGGTATTATGTTAAAGTTTATAATAAAAAAATGCAATATCAGGATAAATATTCCATAGATACAGATATTTTAAGATTTGAATTGAAGTATGTTAAAATGGAGGATTTAAAGAAGTTAAAAATATTTAGCTTATTGGACTTAATGGACTTAAATAAATTGCATTTATTAAGTGCTGTATTATTAAAAACTTGGGATGATATTTTGTTATATGACAAAACAATTAATAAGAATGATTTAAGCAGAATTAATAAAGAGACTAAAATTCATCAATGGCAAAATTCTAGATATTGGTTAGGATTAAATAAACAGCGGAGAAACGAACAAAAGAAAAATTATAATAAAGTTGTTCAAGTTAACTCTCAACAAATTCATAAAAAGATGCAAAAACTTATTGAGGATAAGATTAAATTTCTACTCAATAAACCGTTACCAATTAACAACATCTTATTAAAACGTCAATCGTTACCTTCTAACAGTTCATATATAGAGTTAAATGGTAACAAACTTTATCCAATTATTAGCACACATTATTAAGCTAAATAAAAAGTAATTAATAGCTTTGAGAAATGAAAAAACTAATTACTATTTTTTTAACCCTGATGTCCTTTTATGGATATGCACAACATAATTATGGAGAATTAAATGAAAAGGCTCATGAAAAAGCTAACGTTGGCGATTATCAAGGTGCAATTGTTGATATAAATAATGCTTATGAGATAGCTCCAACTGAAGCAGATTCGTTTTATTGTCTTTCAGCAATGGGGCAATGGAAATATGAGAATAAGGATTATATTGATGCAATTAAACATTTAGATTTAGCAATTAAGATGTCGCCTGAATACATACCCAATTTCGTATGGAGAGGATTGGCTAATTATAATCTTGGTAATTATGAAAAAGCAATGCAGGATTATAATTATTTCATTGATAATGGCAAAGAAGATTATACAATATACTTTTTAAGAGGAAATTTAAAAGAAACTCTAGAAGATTATAAAGGGGCAATTTTGGATTATGGAAAGGGTTTAAAGTTTGATTTAGATGGTGAAGTTCATTTACGAATTGGAATTTGTAAATTTAAACTTCACGATTATAAGGATGCAATTGTTGATTTCGATAGTGTAATTGAACTTAATCCTAAAACTAGTCAAGCTTTTTATTACAGGGGTTTATCTAAGATTACTGTCGATGAAATAGAAGGAGCATGTTATGATTTATCAAAAGCTGGTGAGTTAGGTTATTTTGATGCTTATGATATCATTAAAAAACATTGTAATAATTAAATTGAAAAGTCATTAATATTTAATGACAATTGAAAGTTTTTATTTTAAAGTGTATTTAATTTTTTATCCTAAATAACTAATATACAGAGTTTTATAATAAACTTAAATTCATTTTAAACCCACTGCTAATTGAAAGTATCAAATTATGAATTACTAATATATTCAAATGCGTGTATATGTATATGTATATGAATTTTAACTAATATAAATAGAAAATAGAGGTGATAAGGTTACCATATAGAGATACAAACACAAATAATTATTTTTATTTCAAAGATTGGTTTTATTACTTAAAACATTCTAGTTTACACCCCACTACCTGTTTGAAAGTTGTTTCCCTATTATGCTAATACCCCCGTCATTGTGAGTATAGCCCTATTTAAGAATTAATATATTTTAAATTTTTTTTAATATTCTGTAACCAAAATTTCTACTCTTCTATTTTGTTCTTCTTCATATTCATTCCTAGTAACAGGATAAATCATCCTAGAACAATTATAACCTATTGTTGAGATTCTATTTTCATTTATTCCATTTTCAATTAAATATTTCATTATATAGATTGCTCGATTTTCACTTAATTTTTGACTTTCTTCAAGATTATTAAAACAGCCGTTAAGATGTCCTTCAATTTGAATACTAAGTTTTGGATTATCCTTCATTAATTTTAATAAACGCTTAATACATGATTTAGATTGAGGAACTGGAATATCTAAGTTTGGATAAAAATTAATATTAGTCAGTTGTGAGTTTGCATCTTTTTTTAATTTGGTTAATGATAAATGTATTTGCTCATTATTTAATGTATTAATTGATTGGCTATTTAGTGTTTTTTCACCAAAAAAGTAACCCTTTTTATTTGTAGAAATAACATAACTTGCTGAAGGATTATCCTTTTCGTATGGCACAGTAGAAGTAAACATTCCAGCCTCATCAAATTTAATTAAACCTAGTACTTCACCTGACTTTCTATCTTCCCATTGTCCATCACTTTGTATAGCATTGCCATTTTCAGAATCTTCAATTTTTCCCGATAAGGTTATAAAATTAAAATATTTAAAATGGATTCCGAATTTCCCTGTTTTTAAATCCGTTACTTCATCAATTACTAAAATATATTCTTCTCCTTTTGTAACTTCAATAGCTTTACTAAACATCTGACCTTTCCCTGCACCAACAAAATTTTCATTTGCAGTTAAAGTTAATCCAGTTTTTGAGCCTTCTTTTTTATTTGGTCTTGAAATATTTGTTCTAATGGGTAAAATATTTTTTAGCTTTATATCTTCACAGTAATTTTCAGAAGAAATTTTATAAATAGTAAAGTCAAAATCTGCGATAGTGTCAAAAGGGTATAGTTGAAAAGCAAACAAACCATCACTAACTATATTTAAATGTAGCCATGCTGTGTTATGTTCTTTTTCAAAGAAATATTTATTACCTAATTTATTATTATTGAACTCTAAATCATTTCCAGCTCCTCTAGGTAAACATGAAAAATGTACTCTGCCTTCAGCATTAATTGTAATTTCGTTTGAGCAATCATTTGAAGATATTATTTCATAACAAGATATTGTTTTTATTTCGTCAATTTTTGAAAATGCTTTGACTAGTTTAGGCATAGTTATAAATGCACAAAAAAAGATACATAAAATTTTAGATAGGTGTTTCATAGGAAGATAGTTTAGATATTGTGTTAACGAAATAAAATATTATTTGTTGCTAATTATCATAGATTAAATTTCTTGTTTTTTCTGTTTAAGAGTATTAAAATTGAATTAAATGAAGAATGTAAAATAAAAAATAATAAACATGGAAGAGTTACATAAATTTTCTCAATCTAGTTATATTGAAATGCAATGTATACTGCTAAAGCTCATATGAATTAATAAGCCTAAAAAATACTTTCATCAATCATACTGTTGACTCTAGTATAGCCTCTAATAGAATGTATAATGAACTTATATAACCCCTAGAGGATATGAGTAAAAAAAAATGAAATTAGTCCTTTATAGAGACTTATTTAGAAAATCTGAAAACTTACCATATTCGCCTTTAGAAATGGTATTCGCTGTTATTTCAAGACTATCGAGCTCCAAAATATTGTATCCTCGATCTGAATCCTTTAAGGCATTATCCAAAACTTTCTTTGAGTCAGCATCATCAGGATTTTCAAAATATACACTGTACGTTCCTTTTGGTAAATCATGAATTTTTGAAAGCTCTTTAAGTCCTTCAACTATTCTTTTAAATTCAAAAAGATTCTTGTCAATTGTAGCTGGAGCAGCATGAAAATCAATTGTATTACCTGCTAGCAATGCACCATTTTTACCAATAAAATCAATTGTATGAGTTGCATAAAGCGTATTAATTATCTCAGGAGAAACTTTAAACCTCTTATCTACCTTATTAAAAGCTTCTTTTTTAAGATAATCATTTACTTTAGTTTTAAATGTAAGTATCTTTTTCTTCTCCAGAATTTCTTCACCAACTATTCTACTAAACAATTTTTTATATTCATCATGGGAGATTGCCTTTGAGACTTCTTTTGGCTTACTAAAATTCAATAACCCCTTAGCATAATTAGATAAATAATTAAAGTACGCATAATTATAACGATCTTCATTCATTAACTCCATAAACGAAACTTGGTTGTTTTCTGTATATTCAGAATCAACCTCATTCTTAAGTATTGTTAATGAATTATATAGGTTATTATAAACGTTTGAGTTTACAAATCCAGATGCTGCTCTTAATTTCTTTGAAGAAAAATCAAAAAATAAATTATTTGGTGTTTTTAAAAAAACTCCAACACAAACCTTTTCTTCAGAGAGATTGTTAGTGTCAACATACAAATATGAAATAAAATTATCCATAACTATCTATTTTGCAAAAATCGTAAAAAATCTTCTATTGCTATTTTAATTGAATCTAATCTTTTTGAGTTCAATAAAAAATCAATAATCTTATCGTCTAATCCTGGAGTAAAATCCCATGATTCAGGTAATTGTAAAAAAACATCTTTAACTAAATTGCTTATTTGAGAATTACACTTATTAAAATAATTATCAATTGTTGCTTCTATATCAGATTTATCTAAATACTGGTATATTGATAGAAAAAGTTGAGATTTAAAAATATTGTTTGGGATGAAATTAACCAAATGTGGCTCTAAATTACCTAAAGGACCACCAAATGCTGCATAATTGTCTATTGCAACAAATTCATCTGTCTTCCCTTCCTTTTTAAGTAATAAGTTAAAATTAGCCTCACTTCTATCAATATTTTCTATATGTAAGTCAAAAATACATATTTTAACTAAATCTAAAGGGTTTTTTAGTCTTTTAAACGTATGTTTTGAATCAATAATTGTTCTTCCTTTATCAACAATGTCATTCATTCCAATGTCTTTGGAGCCAAATGCAATGACACCTGGAACAACATGGTTTGAATTTCTACGTAATTCCGAATCGTTAAAAGAGCCTTTAATTATTTCTACTAAAGCAACATCAGGTGAGGGTATTTCAAAGTGTAATGCCAGTTTATTACAAACAAGCTCATAAATTAAATAATTAAATTCTTTTGGAATAGCCTCGTGAATATATTTAACATAGTAAATAGATTCCATATCATCTGCCAAAAAGAGCATTGGAGCACTGTTTGTACTCGAAAATTCTGACTGAAACATATAAGTATTGATATATGGAATCTCTATATTCACTTTTTTAGTATTGGGTCACAATTTACAAAACAATTCCATTATTTATTGTATAAAATGTTTGATTTGAATAATCATTATTTAAATTTACTTCGACAACAAATCCGACAACAACCAAAAAACCCTTTGAACTATCATGTTGAGATTCAAAGGGTTTTATTTTTTTTCTGTTGCCCGACTAGGGCTCGAACCTAGACTCTTCTGTACCAAAAACAGACGTGTTGCCAGTTACACCATCGGGCATTATCTAACCTATTTGGTCGATAAGGTCGGCAAATGTAACAAATTATTTTTTCCGTCCAAAACATTTTTTAACATAGATTAACAATCATTAACAGGAATTACTGTAGAATTTCATATTTTCGTAGCTTATAAATTAATTTACGCATGGAGTACAAAAAAATAAATAACATTTTAGGTTGGGCAATATGGGCAATAGCAACATTTGTTTATGTATCAACAGTAGAGTCAACAGCTAGTTTTTGGGATTGTGGTGAGTTTATCGCTACAGCTTATAACTTAGAAATTGGGCATCCACCTGGAGCACCATTGTTTATGCTAATAGGTCGTTTATTTACCATGTTTGTAGAGCAGGAAACTGTTGGATATGCCATGAATATACTTTCGGCATTAAGTAGTTCCTTTACTATACTGTTTTTATTTTGGTCATCAACCATGCTAATAAAAAGATTAGCATTAAAATCTGGTGAAATAACTAAAGCAAAACAATTAGCAATTTTTGGTAGTGCTGTTGTAGGCTCATTAGCTTACACATTTTCAGATTCATTTTGGTTTTCGGCAGTAGAGGCTGAGGTTTACGCATTATCTTCTTTATTTACCGCATTAGTATTTTGGGCTATCCTTAAATGGGAAGTTGTTTCTGCGGATAAAGGAAGTAATAGATGGATAATTTTTATAGCTTATTTAATAGGTTTATCTATAGGAGTCCATTTACTGAACTTATTGGCAATACCTGCAATGGTTACCTTGTATTACCTTAAGACAAGAGAATTAACTGTTAAAAATTTAGCAAAAGCACTTGGGTTATCTATTTTAATATTGGGAACAATTCAAGCAATAATTATACCTGGTACAGTTAAGTTAGGCTTCTATTTTGAATTGTTTTTTGTGAATTCTGCTGGTATGCCTTTTCATTCTGGATTAATTATTTACATCATAGCATTAGCGGCTATTTTAGTGTATGGTATTTATTACACACAAAAGAAAGGAAAAGTAGTTTGGAACACAGTTGTTTTGTCATTAACAGTTTTATTAATTGGTTTTTCAACTTATACGGTTATAATGACTCGTTCTATTGCAAACCCTCCAATGGATGAAAATAATCCAGAAAATGCATTTACATTATTGTCTTACTTAAATCGTGAGCAATATGGTAATTTACCTCTTATTTATGGGCAGTATTTTAATACACCATTAGATGCAAGAGAACCTTATGTAGAAGGAAAGCCTGAATACATTCAAGATAAAGAAAATGGAATATATATTCAGATAAATGAAGGAGAAAAGAATAAACCTAATTATGATGAAAAATTATCTGGATTCTTTCCAAGATTGTATAGCTCTCAAGCACACCATATACAAACATATAAAGAATGGACAGACTTTAAGGGTAAAAAGACCAGAGCAAGTAATGGAGAAATGATTGATAAGCCAACTTTTGGTGAAAACTTACAGTTTTTCTTCTCTTATCAGTTAAACCATTTATATTGGAGATACTTTATGTGGAATTTTGCTGGAAGGCAAAACGACATTCAAGGGCATGGTAAAATAACTGAAGGTAATTGGATTAGTGGTATTCCTTTTATTGATCAAATGAGGTTAGGTAACCAAGAGAAACTACCGAAAAGTATTACTGATAATCCGGCTAATAATAAATACTTTTTCTTACCCCTTTTATTAGGCTTATTAGGAATGATCTATCATTTAAAAAAGAATAATAAAGACTGGGTAGTGGTCAGTCTTTTATTCTTTTTTACAGGAATAGCAATTATTATTAATCAAAATCAATCAATACAACCTAGAGAAAGAGATTACGCTTATGTAGGTTCTTTTTATGCGTTTGCAATATGGATTGCTTTTGGTGTTTATGCGTTGTTTGATATTTTAAGAAAGAAAATGCCGCAATTAATGACCGCTGGAATTGTTTCTTTAGCATGTTTATTTATGGTTCCAGTATTAATGGCAAACCAAAACTGGGATGATCATAATCGTAATGGTGTTTATACTGCAAGTGATTTTGCTAAAAACTATTTAAATTCTTGTGCACCAAATGCAATTTTATTTACTAATGGTGATAATGATACTTTCCCATTGTGGTATGTACAAGAAGTTTTACGCTATAGAACTGATGTTAGAGTTGTAAATTTAAGTTTATTAAATACAGATTGGTACATTGAGCAAATGAGACGAAAAGCATGGGATGCTGATGGAATACCGCAAAGAATACCAGATAAAAAGTTAATAGCAGGAACTAATGATTATGTGCCAATTTACGAAAGACCAGAAGTGACTGGATTTAGAGATGTGGATGAAATAATTGGCTTTGTGATTGATGATACACCAAAATCTAAAGTAGGTGTAGGGCAAGCGCAAAAACAAGTAGATTACATTCCTACTAAAAACTTTAAAATATCTGTTGACAAACAAAAAGTATTGTCTAACGGAACTGTATCTAAAGAAAATGCAGATAGAATACTTGATAATGTAGAGTGGACTATTGGCAAGAGTTATATTATGAAAAATGACTTAATTATATTAGACATTTTAGCAGCTAACGATTGGGAAAGACCTGTTTATTTTGCTATTACTACTGGTAATGATAGTTATTTAGGCTTAACTGACTATTTTCAGTTAGAAGGATTAGCCTACCGTTTAGTTCCTTTCAAATCAATTAGTTATGATGGTCAAACAGGAGAAGTAAATACAGCTATTATGTATGAAAACCTTATGAATCAATTTAAGTGGGGAGGAATGCAAGAAGGAGACATTTATATGAATGAGAATAATAGAAGAATGTGTATGAATTTCAGAAACAATTTTTCTCGTTTATCTGCTGAGTTTATTAGAACTGGACAAAAGGAAAAAGCAGTTGAGGTTTTAGATGAATGTCTTGCGGCTATGCCAGAAAAAACTATTCCTTATAACTATTTTGTGCTTTCAATTGCAGAAAATTATTACAAATTAGAGCAATATGAAAAAGGGAATAAAATTATTAGCAGTTTGGTGGATAGTTATGAGGATGATTTAAGGTATTATTTATCCCTCAAAGGGAAGGATAAACAGTCAGTAAAAGAAGATATGGATAGAGCAAAATACATCTTACAGCAAATCATGATTATGACTAACGAACGTTACAAACAAGCTGGTATGGAGCAGGGTATGAAAGATAAGTTTGTTGGTATTAATGAATTAATATTACAGCAATAATTTGCTTAATAACTTTATGAACGCGTTAATTGAACGATACAAAAAGATAAGAAAAAAGGGGCTTCTCGAAAAAAAATACTCCGAGAAGTACTCTTTTGTTGGAATAGGGAATCATTCAATTAATAATTTATATCCTGTTTTAAATTATTTAAACGTTCAATTAAAATATATTGCCGTTAAGAGTGAAGATACGGTTGAGCTAATTAAAAATAGTTATCCTAATACTATTGCAACAACTAATTTGGCTGATGTTTTAGCGGATAATGAGGTGAAAGGGGTATTTGTTTCGGCTACGCCTACAGCACATTTTAATATTGCTAAACAAGTTATTTCAAGCAACAAAAATTTATTTATTGAAAAACCACCTTGTACTACATTAGCTGAATTACAAGAATTAATTCGGTTAAAACAAAATCACAATACCCATGTTTTAGTTGGTTTACAAAGAAGATACTCTCCCGTATATAATATTTTATTAAATAAGGTAAAACAAGCAAGTTATTATACCTTAAAATATAAAACTGGAGCTTACCCAGAAGGAGATGAATTAATAGATTTGTTTATTCATCCATTGGATGCTTTGTTTTACTTGTTTGGGAGCGGTAAGCTAGAAAATATTAAAGTTATTAAAGGTAACGGAGTAATTACTTATTTAGCACAAGTAAATCATTCTAATGGCGTTTATGGAAGTATTGAGTTTTCAACTGATTATTCATGGAATGAAGCTCAAGATATTTTATCAGTAAGTACTCCAAAAGGAGAGTTTATTACTGAAAACACGTCAAAACTTAGTTTTATTACTAAACCAAAAGTAATTATGAATGTGCCTTTGGAAAAAGTAAAAGGGTTTAATTCTCAGACGACTGTTTTGTATCAGCAAAATAGCTTTCTCCCAGTTAAAGAACATAACCAACTTTTTTCTGCTGGTTATTTTAATGAATTAGAAACTTTTGTAAAGCTTTGTGAAAATAAGAGTGCTAAAAATAACTCTAATTTAGAGGAGCTAATACCTACTTTTAATGCCTTAGAAATTTTAAGAAAAGCAAAGGGATAAAAAAAAACGCTCAGCACAAGCTAAGCGTTTTTAAATTTTACGAAGAAAAAGATTAAGCGTAAACTTCTTCCATTTCTTGCATATACTTTTTGTATGTTTTCTTTTTATCAGCTTCCCATTGGTAGTTTCCAAACATTTTTTCAGTCATAGATTTTCCAAAATATTTTTCAAACATACGGTGTAAAACTACATCATACTTTCTATGGAAGTTTACCCAACAACCATTACAGTTATGTTGGTAATGTTTTTGAGTTTTTTTGGTTTCTTCATCGTTCAAGATATCATCTAACGATTTTTCAAACAAGTTCCCTATTTTAACTCCAAGATTTTGACATAAAGGCACATCTCCATTAGGTAAAATACTTAGCGAATCAATAATACTATTACAGGACATTTTTAAATCACCCTTTTTCCATTCATCGTAAAGCACTAAAAAGTCATAATTTTCTTTAAACTCTTTAATGATAGGTGGAATTTTATCTTTAAAGTTATCGTCTTTTAAATCAGTATAAAGTGGTTTGTTAATTGGGTTTTTAACTTCTAAATCTTTATCACCGTCAACATAATTAGGTACTTGAACTTCTGAAGTTTTAGATGCGATACTTGTTTCATGAGCTTTATCATCCGTATCAAAGAAATCCATATCGTTATAAACACCAACTCGCATATCTACACCTTCTCTTTTACATACTTCAGCAACATGTCTCATGTCATCAAAGTTGTTGTAAGGAGATAAAGTAAACATGGTAGAAATAGGGACTACATCTTTTAATGCTTGTATTACTGAAATAACCCTTTCGTAACCATCTTTGCCTCTCATGTGTTGGTAAGTTTCCTTACCTCCATCTAAAGAAATATATAAACGTTTAGGCGGGAATTTTTTAACAGCCTCAATTAAACTATCTGGTTTTAAGCAATTAGATAATAAATCAAAGTTTGGATGGTTTTTAGTGAACCACTCCATTATTTGTAGAGCTTCTGGATGTAATAAAAATTCTCCTCCTTCTAGGCCAATAGCAGTATCTTTAGATATTGCTTTGCTTTTCATAATCTCTTTTATTTTTTCAAAAGAAAGATATTTAACAGGACGTTTGGCCCAAATATTACAATGCTTACATCTTGAGTCACACAAATCTGTTGCATAAATCATTAATGTAGCTAACTTTCTATTTGTTAAGTTAGATTTGTTGTTCGCAAATTTCTTTGCTCTACTCACATAATCTTTTAATCCGTACATATATTCTTTTGTTTAAGATATCAAAGGTACTAAAATAGTCCCAATTAAGATTAATTCTAAATATACGATGCTTAAATAATTTATTGCAGCGGGAATTCTATAAAAAAGGAAGTTCCTAAGTTCTGTTTGGTTTCAAACCAAATTTCTCCATCAGCATTTTCAATTATTTTTTTAACCATTGCTAAACCTAATCCCATTCCTGTAGATTTTGTGGTGAAATTTGGAACAAAAATTTTATCATTTAATTCTTCAGAAATTCCTGAACCGTTGTCTTTAATTTCAATTAAAATTGTACTCTCATTTTGTGAAATATTTACTTCAATTTGGCCTTGTACATTTTCAGGAATGGCTTGAATTGAATTTTTAATTAAGTTGTTAAACACTCTCGAAATTTCATCTTTATCTGCAACAATGTTTATTTCTGAAGCATTTGTTGTATTAAAAGTTATTAATACGTTTTCTTCATTAAATAAATCAATGGTAGTTTCAATAATTGGAATTAGATTAATTTTTTCTTCATTGGCTTTTGGCATTTTTGCAAAACTCGAAAATTCATCAGCAATTTTTGTTAATGTTTCAATTTGTTCAATTAAAGTTTTGGTAGTTCGTTCAATTCGTTCATTTAAGTTTTCAGAATCATCTTTTGCTAATCGTTGTAAATGCTGAATGCTTAGTTTCATTGGGGTTAGTGGGTTTTTGATCTCGTGAGCTACTTGTTTTGCCATCTCTCTCCAGGCACTTTCTCTTTCCGATTTAACCAATAATTTGGCATTTTTTTCTAGTTCTACTACTTTTTTGTTGTACTCACTTACTAATGCGCCAATCTCATCATTAGATTGCCATTCAATTAAATCATAGGATTTGCCTAATTGTAAGGCTCCTATTTTGTTTTTAATAATTCTAACAGGCTCTGATATATAATTAGCAAAAAAGACTGCAATAATTGCAGTGATGAGGAATAACAATCCATAAATGTTAATTAAAGAGGTGTAGAACGCAGATAATTCATTCTCTAATTCATTTTGTTTAGCAAAATAAGGCAGGTTTAAATAAGCTAATATTTTGTTTTTATTGTTTCTAAATGGAACATAAGTAGATAAATAGTTAAGACTTCCAATATTTTCGTTGTGTGTAAAAGTGGATTTTTTTTGTAGGTGAATTTCTTTGTAAGCATCAGTATCCATTTGTTTACTAATTAAACCTCTGTCATATATTTCTGGTCGTGATGAAGCCAATAGTTCTCCATCAACACTATATAAATTAATGTCAGTATAAAAAACATTAGAAAATTTTACCAAATAGTAGGTCATTTCATCATATATGCTAGTATTCAATTCTGACTTACCACCTAATTTTTGTTCTAATTCAATTAATACAGATTGTACTTTTTCAGTTAATTGAGTTTTGTTTTTTTCTAAGTATTGTTTCTTAATATAATATGATGTTCCCCAGCTAAACAATATAAAAGACAAAAAGATAGATACAATTATAAATAACTGAATTTTAGTACTAAAATCAGTTAAAGCAATTTGCCAGTTAAATGGAGTTATACGATAGATAACGCCAATCATTAATACCAATAAGCTGGTAATTATAAAGAAGTAGGAGAAGGTAGTAATGTAGTTAAATATTGTTTTTTGTGGGGAGCTTAAAATGATGGTGTTATTTTTATCGCTTTGATAAATAATATGGTAAGCTGAGCCATAGGTAGTTTTAAAGAAACCTTCTTTGTTAAAGCTATACTTGTCAGTTAATTCTAAGCTATAATTAAACTTCCCGGCATTATCTATTAGCTTTCCATTTTTATATTTAGCAAATGAGTATTGATTGATGTTTATGGTAGAGTTAACATCTTTTTCATCTAATAATAATTCTGGATAACCTTCTGTTTTTGAAAATATTTTTGGAAAAAATTCAATAAATAAATACCAATTTTGGTTCGATACTGTGTCTTGATTAGATATTTTTAATCGAGCTAAATAACTACTAATTCCATTGCCAGAATAAAGAAAGTTTAGAGTTTCATTAATATTAAAAGGATCAACAGCTTCTTTTTCAATTTTATTTTGGAAAAATAATAAGCAGTTAACATTAATGTTATCGGGCTCAATAAGAATGGTATCATTTTTTTGACAAGCAGTACTAACATTAATATCGTATTTGCTCCAATAACCACCAAAATATCTGTTAATAATATGTTTGTCAATGGTTATTTTATTTTCCCAATAATAAGCTATTGAATTTTTCACTAAAGAATCGTGTTCAATTTTTTGTTTTACTTCTTCAAATAAATATTCAGCAACTGGATCTCTTTCTTTTGCTAGTTTTTTTACTAGAAACTCTTTATTAATTTGTTCTTTTTCCTTTCCTAAATGAATAAAACCATAAGAAGTTGTACTTGCAATTACCAAAACTAAAAATGCACTACGATAAAAGCTTGTTTTAGAGCTTGTTTTAAAAGAAAAAGCGAGAATTACTAATAAAATCCAAGAGGTGAAAAAAGCACTTATTTCTATAAAAAAATGACCAATAATTACCGTTAATAAACATATAATCCAATAAATTGTTATTATATGAAAACGTTTGTAAGCATGGTTTAAAAAGTGATTAATAGTTATTTTAATTAATAAGATTAGTGAAATAAAAGAAAGGGTAATAACACCAATACCAACAAAACTATAAGCGTTTAAATCGAGTAAATAATTTATATCAAAATTAATTTTAGAGTTGGTAATTAAACCTCTAATTAAATCTGCCAACCCTAATGATAGAAAAGCACATAGGGTAACAATTATAAAAAAAATTCCTTTGCTATTAGGGTTGATTTTTTTAATTGATTTAGAAAAATAATAAACGATTAATGAAAATAAAATAACGCTCATTAATAAATCACCTAAAGATGGGAGGAAGGAAGATTGAGCAAAAATAGTAGGGCTAAATAGTTCTAAATCATATAAAGGTTTAATAAAAGGATATTCTAATAATAATAACCTAGATATTACAATAAATAAAATAGTAACAGTAGCGGAATAATTTCTTAAAACTGCTATTTTTCTACTTTGTTTGCTTACAAAAGATATTAAAAAGAAGTAACCTAAAAAGAAGAAGATTACAACTAACCAATCATCTTTTGCAGATAACAACTCAGTTTCGATAATAGGTTTTATCGAAAATAAATAGTTTCCATTTAACGAGTAAATATTTTCAGCTTTTGGATTGTCTGAATTTATAACTATATCAGCAACGCTAGAAATATTAAAGCTTTGATGGAAATTATTGTTGAGGTATTTATTGTTAATGTTATAGCTGTTTTTAAGTAGTATTAAAGCTAAATACTTTTTGTTATTTTCCTTTTTTAAGAGGTATTGATACCAGCCATTTTTAAGCTGAATAAAACCAATATTTTGATTGAATTCGGTTAATGAATTTGAAAAAGCTATACTTCTATTCGTCCAAAAAATTGGTTGATCATTTTCAATAATGAAAAATGATATTCCTTTTTCTTTAGCAATGGGGATGTATTTTTTAGCAAACAAAAATAATTGACTGGCATTACTGCTTTTAGTTAGTTCTGTTAGTGTGTTTTCTGCTAACGTTTCTTTTTGATGTAGACTGGTGGTTAATTTTTTTAAATCAACAGTATCATTATTTAAGCTAGAATTGATAGGAATTAATAGAAAACAAATTATTCCAATAATTAAATGTAATAGTGGATGTTTTAAAATTGTTTTCATTAATAATAGCTTGTCGCTGTGAATTTACGAAAAGTAATGTTAATTAATAGGAAGGCATTTATATGTTAAAGACAAGTTTATTTTTTTTTTTTTGCACATCCCTCGTACTGAAACAAGTTCAGTATAAACCCCATCGGGGAACCAGAAAAAACTTACTAACGTCATTGCGAGAAATGACGAAGAAATGACGAAGCAATCTCCCTCTTAATAAACAGATTGCTTCGGTCGTGCCTCCCTCGCAATGACGTAGAAAATAAATATGTTGATTACCTAATTTTCAGTAAATTAGTTAAATGAAAACACTAAAATTTTACCATATAATTGTTGTAAGCCTGTTTTTAATAGGGTTAGTAGGGTGTAGCAAAGAAAGTACAGAAACAGAAGTTAACGGTTTTGTGGCTGATGCCACCAACTTTAATAGACTTGCTGGAGCTACTGTTTATTTAAAAGCAGTAAACGATAATTGTTTTAGCTGCCAAGGTAACACTATAGAAACCACCACTACTGATGCCAATGGTAATTTTGGCTTTAATTTTACACACGACAAATCTCTTACATACAATGTAGTGGCAAATTATACCAATTATTATACTAGTTTTAATGGTGGGGTACTTTTAAAAAATGGCGAAAAAAATACCGCTATTTTAACTTTAACACCAAAAGCTTATTTAAGAGTTTTTATTAAAAACACCAGTCCTTATGATGGGAATGATGTGATAGGCTATAATACGCTAGGGGGGGGGGGCTTTTTATGGGATGACAGTAGATACATCTGTAGTCAAGATTGTAGGAGGAAATCAAAATAGTCCAATTGCATGGTTTGTTACTAAAAACAGCATACAAAGCTCATATAATGTTAATGTGTATTGTAATGCTTTTGATACTACTAACTATACCATCAATTATTAATTTTTTACCTATGAAAAAGATTGTTTTATTATTAATGAGTTGTATGTTAATGCAACAAACCCAAGCCCAAACTACCGATGCCAATGGTAGGGTGAATTTTAAAGGAGAAAACCCAGATGAAAGTTACAGTGTAGGTTACCCAAATGGAGCAGACTATTTTGGTGATGGCACTAGTTTACAGAAGGGTAAAAATAAACCTGTTGTTTTATACATATACCCTTTTGCTTATGTACGGGTACATGCCAAAAATGTAACCCCTTATGATAACAATGACAGGATAAATATAGGGGGGGGGGGCTTTCTCTATGGAGCTAATATTGATACAACTTTAATTCAAGGGCCATTTCAAGGGACACAAAATGGTGGTTTTGGATGGAATGTCATAAAAAATAATATCTCAACAGACATTTCAATTCAACTCTATTTTATAGGTAGAGATACTATTGATTACACTATTAATTATTAAAAACAAAAAAAGCCTTCCAACTATGGAAGGCTTTTCATTAGTATTTTAACTATTAGTTTAATGCTTCAGCTCCAGCAACAATTTCTAATATTTCATTAGTAATAGATGCTTGTCTTGCTTTGTTGTAAACTAATTTTAAGTCGTTAATTAAATCATTAGCATTATCTGTTGCTTTGTGCATTGCTGTCATCCTTGCTCCATGTTCAGAAGCCTGAGAATCTAATAATGCTTTAAACAATTGTGTTTTTAATGATTTTGGTATTAATTCTTGAACAATAAACTCTTTACTTGGTTCAAAAATATAATCAGTTGAAGTTGTTTCCGTTGATGTAGGTGGAACTACTGGTAAAAACTGCTCTGTTTGAATTTCCTGAACTGCAGCATTTTTAAATTGATTATACACTACAATAATTTTATCTTGATGTAAATCTTTGTACTGATCCATTAATTTTTCAGCAATTTCAGATGAATTTTCAAAAGATAAATCATCCCATATTGTTTCAGCATGTCTTGGCAGTAAAGTTCCTTTAATTCCTAGTGGACTGTTTTTAAAAGCATCCGCACTTTTTTTACCAATAGAAAGAACAGTAACGTTACAATCTTTATATTCTGTTTCAGCTAAACGCTTCACAGTTTTTATTACATTGTTGTTAAAACCACCACAAAGCCCTCTATTAGAAGTAATACTTACCAATAAAACATTTTTAACTTCTCTTTCGGTAGCGTAAACACTTTCGTTTCCATCAATACTTCCACTTAAGTTAGAAAATATTTCTTGCAACTTATTAGCGTAAGGTCTCATTTGCGTAATTGCATCTTGAGCCTTCCGTAATTTAGCAGCAGAAACCATTTTCATCGCAGAAGTAATCTGTTTTGTAGATGAAATTGAAGTTATTCTGTTACGTATTTCTTTTAAGTTTGCCATTTTTAAAGTTTATAAACTCTCAACTACTTTTTATATTTAGCTGATAATTCAGCACCAGCTTTTTCTATTGTAGAAGTAATGTTATCATCTAATTTTCCAGCTCTTAATCCATCTAAAACATCTTGGTGTTTGTTTTGCATGTAGCTTAAAAATTCAGCCTCAAATTCTTTTATTTTATCTACAGGAACACTATTAAGTAAACCTTTAGTTCCTAAATAAATAATAGCAACTTGTTGTTCTACAGGTAGTGGAGAATTTTGTGCTTGTTTTAAGATTTCAACGTTACGTTTACCTTTTTCAATAACCGCCATTGTTGCAGCATCTAAATCAGAACCAAACTTAGCAAAAGCTTCTAATTCTCTATAAGCCGCTTGATCTAATTTAAGTGTACCTGCAATTTTCTTCATCGATTTAATTTGAGCGTTACCACCAACACGAGATACAGAAATACCTACGTTAATTGCTGGTTTAACACCTTGGTTAAATA
This sequence comes from Vicingaceae bacterium, assembly GCA_037969435.1. Lineage (GTDB taxonomy): Bacteria > Bacteroidota > Bacteroidia > Flavobacteriales_E > Vicingaceae. The sequence continues at coordinate 37,285 of JBBKXK010000009.1, read as the reverse complement.
AATCACCATCCAAGAAAATTTGACCATCAGTAATTGAAATTACGTTAGTTGGAATGTATGCAGAAACGTCACCAGCTTGTGTTTCAATAATTGGCAATGCAGTTAAAGATCCTCCACCTTTTACCATCCCTTTTAAAGTTTCAGGTAAATCGTTCATTTCTTGAGCAATACTATCAACATTGATAATCTTTGCTGCTCTTTCTAATAATCTTGAGTGTAAGAAAAATACATCTCCAGGGTATGCCTCACGTCCTGGTGGTCTTCTTAATAATAAAGAAACCTCACGGTAAGCAACAGCTTGTTTTGATAAATCATCGTATACAATTAATGCAGGACGACCAGTATCTCTAAAAAATTCACCAATTGCAGCTCCAGCAAATGGTGAATAAAACTGCATTGGAGCAGGATCTGATGCATTTGCTGCAACAACAACTGTATAAGCCATTGCACCAGCATTTTCTAATGTTTGTACAATACCAGCAACTGTAGAACCTTTTTGTCCTGTTGCTACATAAATACAAAATACAGGCTCACCTCTGTCGTAAAATTCTTTTTGGTTAATAATAGTATCAATAGCTACAGTAGTTTTTCCTGTTTGTCTATCACCAATAATTAACTCTCTTTGTCCTCTTCCAACAGGAATCATTGCATCAATCGCTTTAATCCCTGATTGCATTGGCTCAGTTACAGGCTCTCTGTAAATAACACCAGGTGCTTTTCTTTCTAATGGCATTTCGTAAAGTTCGCCAGTAATAGGGCCTTTACCATCAATAGGATTTCCTAAAGTGTCAACAACTCTTCCTAATAAACCTTCACCAACTTTAAGTGAAGCAATTCTATTAGTACGTTTAACAGTATCACCTTCTTTAAGTCCTTTAGAAGAACCTAAAAGTACAGCTCCAACATTATCCTCTTCCAAGTTTAATACGATAGCTGTTAATCCATTTTCAAATTCAATTAACTCTCCTGATTGAACTTCTGATAAACCGTATATACGGGCAATACCATCTCCAACCTGAAGAACTGTTCCAACTTCTTCTAATTGTGCTTCAGTTTTAAATCCAGCTAATTGCTGTCTTAAAATTGCTGATACTTCTGCGGGTTTTACTTCGGCCATTTTTATTTATTTTATTCGTTATAGTATTATTAAAATCCTCTTATTTGTGAGTTGTCTTCGAACTCCATTTCAAGGTTTGTTAATTTTCTTTTAATGCTTTCATCAATTTGCTTATCACCAATTTTTAAAATCATTCCTCCAATAATTTCAGTATTGATGATTTCTTTTAAATCAACACTAGAACTCCCTTGGCTAATTAATAAATCAATAATTTGTGTTTTTTGTTTTTCAGAAAGCTTTACAGCAGTTGTAACACTTGCTGTAACTATATTTTTTTGTATTTTATAAGTATCAATAAAAGCTGTAGCGATGTCTGCTAAAATTGCTTCTCTCTTTTTTATTAAGATAATTGATATAAAAGCATTAGATAATTTAGAAACATGCTTCCCAAAAATCTCAGTAAGTATAGCAGCTTTTTTATTGCTTTTTACAATCGGACTTTTTAAAAGTATTTCTAAATCTCTGTTTTCAGAACAAACACGGTAGATTAATTGCATATCGTTATGCACCTCTTCTAATGCTTTTTGTTCCAAAGCAATTCCTAAAAGAGATTTAGCGTACCTAGATGCAACTTTAATGTCTCTCATTAAGAATTAGTTTAAGTTAATTTCTTTAACAACATTGTCGATAATTGTTTTTTGCTTGTCAGCAGAAGACAATTCATCTTTTAATATTTTTTCAGCTATTTCAATAGACAATTTTGCTACTTGATTTTTTAAATCAGTAATAGCAGCCATTTTTTCTTGTTGAATGCCTTCTCTTGCAGCAGCAATAATTTTATCAGCTTCTACTTTAGCAGTATTTTTAGATTCAGCTACAATTTTATCTTTAATGTCTCTAGCTTCTTTCAACATCGCATCTCTTTCTTCTCTTGCTTTGTTTAATAAAACTTCGTTGTCAGCTTTTAATTCAGCCATTTTACGCTTTGCATCTTCTGCAGAGTCTAATGCTTCCTTAATAGAGTCTTCTCTTTCGTTAACTGCATTTAAAATTGGTTTCCATGCAAATTTTCTAAGTAAAAAAAGTAGTATAACAAACAATACTGTTTGCCAAAAAAACAATCCTACCGAAAAATCATTTAATAACTGTTCCATATCTTTTTAAATTCTTTTTAGTTGTTTAAAGAAAGCTGTAACCAACCGTTACAGCTTTCTTATTTTTTTGGTTAAACTGCAAATAATGCAGCAAATCCGATACCTTCAATTAACGCTGCTGCAATCAACATCGCTGTTTGAATTTTGTTAGTAGCTTCTGGTTGACGTGCAATAGCGTCCATTGCTGAACCACCTATTCTACCAATACCGATACCTGCACCAATAACAACTAATCCAGCTCCAATTAAGTTTAACGCTTTTGGATCTAAGATAATTTGTGATACTTCTTCCATGATATATAAAATTTAATAGTTAATAAATTACAATTTAATGATCACCATGTTCAGTTGCAGCTCCACCGAAATAAAGTGCCGTTAACATAGTGAATATATATGCCTGTAAAAAGGCAACTAAAAGTTCTATGATAGATAAAAATAACGATAAGCCCATGAATGCTACACCAGCAAAGACGTTATTAAAAACATATAATAAACCAATTAAACTCATTAATACAATGTGCCCTGCAGTCATGTTCGCAAACAATCGAATCATTAATGCAAAAGGCTTAATAATAGTTCCTAATAATTCTATAGGAATTAATAAGAAATAGAGTGGGATTTTCCCAACTAACGGCATTGAATTGCCTAATGGGTCAAATAAATGCAACCAATATCCTTTTTTACCTGTAAAAGTAGTAATCAAGTAAGTAATTAAAGCTAAAGAAAAGGTTACGGCAATGTTATTGGTAACGCTAATGCCTAAAGGAGTCATTCCTGCTAAGTTTAAAAACCAGATAAAGAAAAATACCGTTAATAAATAACTCATATATTTTTTATAATGTTTTTTGCCGATGTTTGGAATAGCTATTTCATCTCTAATAAATAAAACTAAAGGCTCTAAAAATTTACCTCCTTTAGTTGGGACTAAATTATTATTGTATGATTTTGCAAATCTTTTAAATAAGAAAAAGATTAGTAAACCAATTAGCATTATTGTAAATACATTTTTTGTGATTGAAAAATCTAATGGCTTAGCATTGCTTGGATGATGATGCTCATCGTAACTGATAGTTCCTTCTGCATCTGTTTTGTATATTTTGCCATGGTAAAGTTTATAAAAATTTCCTTTTGATTCTGCAACAGTTTCACCGTGGTGAAATTTAGAAGAAGAAAACAAATGTAATCCTCCGTCCCATAAAATTACTGGCAATGGAAAACCTATTCCTTTTGCTTGCCAAATTGTAAAGTCATAAGAGTCTTGTAAATGATGCTTAATGTATGCTTTTCTTTTAGCAGATTTTGTAGCTTCTTCAGAAATTTCCTCAACAACAACTTCTTCGTGAATATTTACTCCCGTATGTCCTTCTTCTGGAGTGTTCGCAAATAAGGCAAAAGGACTAATCAACACCAATAACAACAATGTTTTTATTCTATTCTTCAACTGCATATTCTTTAACAAAAAAGGGTATTTTAAATTTGCTGCAAACTTAGGTATTTATATTAAATGGCGGAAATAAAAAGGAGTTTTATTTTAACGAATTTTCAACGTTTGTTAAGTCTTTATTTGTTAAGGGTTTTGCTTAAAAAAAATACTTCTGAAATTAAAGAAATTGCATAGGGAATAAAAAATGCACAAAATTCTAAGCGATTAATGTCGCCATCAGCTTTAAATGAGGGATAAAAAATAGCAAAAAACAATGCAAATTTAACTAGTCCGCCACCCATAAAAATAAAACCTAATGATCCGGCTACTTTATGTTGTAAAAATGTTAAAACTATTACCGTAATTATTGCTAAAATGTAATTAAAAATATAGCAGTCTATTAATTGGTTATCAAATATAGGTTGATGAATAAAATGTAGGGTAGTTAGGTGTAGTCCAAATACGATTAACAAAACAATAGTTAAAATTGTACTAAATTTTAGTATTGTATTAATCATTGTTCTTGTTCGTTATTTATTTTATTGACTTGACGGAGTACTATAAATAAGGATAATGCAACAGCAAAAAGTGTGAAACCAATGGTAAACCATTTTTTGTCGCTTGGGTATTTTTCATCTAACCACTTACCAAAGTACGCACCTGCAAAAATAGTTATACCCATTTGGGCAGCAATACCTGTAAGTTTTAAAAAATTTTTAGGCTGTTTGGGATTCGAAGACTTCTCGTTTTTCGTCATTTTTTATACCGTTTACTACTGTTCCCATGTTACATGAGCCTGTAAATGTAGCGCCAGGTTCTATTGATAATTTATTGGTGTTAATATCACTTAAAATATTGGCTGTAGCTTTTAATTGCAACAATTCTTTTACTACTAATTTAGCTTTAAGAGTTCCTGAAACATCAGCATTTCTACAAATTACTTCTCCATCAATAATTCCAGTTTCACCAACTACTACTTTTCCTTCACAGTTTAACTTACCATTTAAAGTTCCGTCAATTCTAAAATCTCCAGGACAAGAAACATCGCCTTTAATAATTGTGCCTTTTCTAATGATATTAATTGCTGGGCTTTCTACCTCGTTATTTTTTGCCATTTTTGATAGGTTTTTCTTAAACATTTTATTTAAAATAAATAAGTGTTGTAAACAAAAGTAAATAATTTTTCGATTAAAGCTTTACTTCAAAATTTTTATCGAAGAAACTTTGGTAACCGTTCACATCTTTATTTTTATAAAAAAGAACAAAGTTGTCTTGAGAAATTAAAAAATATTGAAATTTATTATCATTAATATCTTTTAAATTGTCTTTGTTTAATTTAAATGATTTAAAATAATCAACAGCTGCTTCGTATCCTTTTATTTTTTTAACAATAATAATTTGATTGATAGGACTGATAAATATGTTGCTTACTTCAAATGTTTTGTCACTATAATATTTAGCATTAAAATCTGAAATGTCAACTTTATATTTATTAGTTTTTTTATCTGTACCAGGAACAACCATTACAAAATTAAAGTCATCATCAAATTTGTGAGTGTATGGAACTGATGATACAGGTTCACTTTCAACCTTTATTCCGGTTTTCATCAATGCTAATATTCTAGTAGCCTCATCACTTACCTCTGTTTTAGGGTGTTTAACTATAATGTTTTCTAAAGCTAACTTAAATGAGTCTAAGGTGTTAGTGTGGCCAATTGATAGCGCTGCTAAAAAGTCAAATCGATCCTGAATATGATTGTCGGCAAAAATAGTTTTTGCATTTTCGCATCGAAGGAGAACTTTGTCGTATTGTTCTTCATTATATAAATCAAAAATTATACTATAATAATTATCAACTCTTTTACGATTTTCGCGAGTAACTTTATTGTAAGTAGGATCTTGAATTATACGTGCATATTCACTTTCCGGGAAATTATCTAAAATAAGGTTTTCATATTTAGCTTTCATAGGATCATTATCTGTTGCTAAAGCTATTCTATAGAGATTGTACCAACTCGGTAACTTGTATCTACAGGTATCATATCTTTCTACTAGGCTCTCAAATGATTCTGTTGAGTATTTGTAGTTTTGAAAATCTTCGCGATAAATATTTCCTAAAGCATAAAGGGCTTCAATAATTTTGTTATGAGAAATACTCATTTTAGCTTCAGTTAAAGGTATAAACTGAAGGTAATACTCAGGTGTTGTTTTTTCGTTTATAACAATACTATCATTGCTAGAACTGTCGGTTTTTTGAAGTTGTTCATCATCATCAAAACTAGCTACAGATTCTTTATTACTTCTTCTCCAGTTATCTTCTAACTTTCTGTTACCCCAGTTTTTCTTAAAATCGGTAAAACCAAAGCCTAAAGTTGTAGGGTTGTAGAAATACCAATTACCAGCGTTCTTGGGATTTGTATTATTTCCTTTGTTATTATCTATGTAATTAAGATTATTTTCATTTTCTTCAGCTTGTAATTTTAATTCTTCCTCTTCAACAGCCTTTTTAATTAGATCTTCTATAACTTGGTTTCTATAAACTTCATCACCAGCTAACTTTTGTAAACTATCTTGTTTTTGTACGATTAAAATATTATCTACTAACCTAGTTAAAGCTTTTGATCTGGCATAAATATGATCATATCGCTCATGTGTTTGAGGCAGTACTGTTAAACAACTATCATAATATGCTTGTGCTTTTACAAAAGCAGGTTTATCAAAAAATAATTCTCCTAATCTTAAATAAGAAAGTGCTTTTTGTTTATCGTTTGATACACTTGTTGCTGCTGATTTTTGTAAGTATTCAATTCCTAAAGGCTCGTTATCTTCTTTAAAAGCAATATCGGCTAAAGCGTAATAAATTTGATCTAAAAATTCTTCATTTTTGCCATCTTTTACCATTTTAGATAACATCTTTTTAATTGCTTTACTATCCTCAGAACCTCTGTCGAATGATAATGCACGGCTAATTTTCGCATTAAACATCATGGCATAACGAGGTTTTAGTTTAATAACTTGTGTAAAGTGTTCAGAAGCTTTAGCATATTCTTTTTTCTTTAACCATAGCTGAGCTAATACATAATTAAACCTTCTTTTTTCTTCTCGTTTTTTTGTTGTTTCTAATGCTTTTGTTAATTTGGATATAGCATCAGTATAATTTCTTTTTTTAATGTAAAAACTAGCGTAAACTGCGTTAAACTCGCTATTGTATTTTTTTGGAACTCCTTTTTGATCGGCTATATCTAAGTAAGATTCTGCCTTGTTCATATTACCTAATTCTATGTGTGTTCTGGCTAACCACATTAAAGCATCAAATTTTACATCTTGCGTTTTAAATGCTTTTGCTACATATTCAAAAACTTCTTCACCAATAAAATATTCTTGTTTATAAAATCTCGCTTGACCCATTAACATGTAAGAATCATCTATCCAACGACAATGCTCTTCTTTTTTAATGTACATAGAATGTCTGTCAATCACAGTGGATGTTTTTTCAATAATTTTATCCATGTCTGGATACATTGCTTTTGACTGCTCTTCGCTAGGGTAAACAAATAGAGGGATTATTTCAGAAAAATCATCTTTGTGTTGCTCATATATTTTGGCAACATTGGCTTTTTTAATTTCTTTGGCATTAAAGTAACCATTGTAACGAGCAGTTGTATTATGATAAGCTCTTCGTGTGAACCCATTTTTTTTTCGAGAACACCCAAGTAACCCAACTATAATAATAGTTAACGAAACAACTGCAATGTATTTTGTGTTAATTTTCAAAGCTTTTAAGAGTGCTTATTAAACTGATTTAAGTCGTTTTTAGTATAAACAATCTGCTAAAATACTTATTAGTTGTAAAATATAGTAGAAAATTTATAAGGATTACTGTAATACTATAATTGTAATTAATGAATCGGTATATTTGTAGTGTTATAAGTAAAGATGACTAAGAAAAAAGACAAACCAAAAAAATTTCAACGTTTAAAAAACAAGTATCGTTTAGTAGTGTTGAATGATGATACTTTTGAAGAAAAAATTTCTTTGAGATTATCTCGATTGAATGTTTTTTTTGTGATTGGAATTAGCTCTTTAGTATTAGTAGTATTGGTTACTATTATTATTGCTTTTACCCCTTTACGTGAGTTTATACCAGGTTATGCCAATGTAAGCGTAAGAAAACAAGGGGTAGAGAATTATTTAAAAAGTGATTCTATTGAAGTGGTGTTGGCTCAAAACAATTTATACATCGCTAATTTAAAACAAATCATTCAAGGTAAACTTATTTCTTTTGATGAAAAAACGTTTATAGATTCCACTATTAACTATAACAATATTACAAACGAACCAATCGAAGAAGATTCCTTGTTAAGGAATATGATTGAAACGGAGGAGAAATATAACTTGTTTAAAAAGGCGGGTAGTACACCTGGAAATATCAGCAGTTTTATTTTTTTTAACCCTTTAAAAGGTACAGTAACTAATCGTTTTAATGTTAAAAAACAACATTTTGGAATTGATGTAGTAGCTCCTAAAAATGAAGCAATAAAAGCCACCTTAGATGGAACTGTAATTTTTGCTGAGTGGACTGCAGAAACGGGCTATGTAATTCAGTTACAACACGCCAATAATTTAATTTCTATTTATAAACATAATTCTGTATTACATAAGGAACCAGGAGACCATGTAAAAGCAGGGGAGGTGATAGCAATTGTTGGTAATTCTGGAGAATATTCAACAGGGCCTCATTTACATTTTGAATTGTGGTACAATGGTATTCCTATTAACCCTGAGGATTATATGATGTTTTAATTTATTCGTTATGAAAAAAAAAGTTGATTTATTTTTTATAATTTCTATTGCTTGTTGTTTTACAGTAGTTTTATCATGTTCTAAAAAAACAGAAAAAGCTGAAGATACAACAGCTGTTGAAACACCTACTTCTTCTTTATGTAATTTGGCTGCAATTAGTAGCACTTCATCGGTTAATGGATTTGGAATTATGGATAAACTATCTGGAATTTGGAATGGGCCAGTATATTCACCAACGGCTTTGGGTAGCTTCCCTGAATGGGTAGTAGATTTTAGACCAATTTCTCCATCTCAAGTTTCAGCAAAAAATGAGTTAGATTCTTTAAACGATATTTTTATGAGCTTTTTTGTAGTTAAACACAATTGCGAATATAAAATGGCTTTTAGAAATGGTGGTGGCTTTGCAGGTTCTGTAAGAAATGCCTACATGGTTATTGATAGTTTAAATGAAACTTCAGCACAATCTTTTTATCGATTTGTTGACCCCGTTTCTGGAGGCAATAGAGTGTATGCTGACATTACGTTTAAACTAGATAGTTTAACAATGCATGTTTACACTAACAAGTATAATTCTTTGTCAACTCCTGTAACACACATGCGTTGGACTGCCAATTTAAGAGATACAACAGCTGCACAGGATGCAATAACGCTGTTTAACTTTCCTCAAAAGGTAGTAACAAAGGACTTTACTACCACTTTTGATGGGTTAACTGATGCAGTTTTTTATAATGCTGCTGCGGACCCTTATCCAGAGCAAGACCAACCATACTTGGGTAATTCAACTATTAACATTAATGTTACCAATCCATCAACAGTTAACACAACTAAAAAAATATTGATACTTATAACAACAGAACCTTTGTTTAATGGGTTAAACTTTATTCCTGCAAATTTAGATTTCCGTTCAAGGTATGTTTATGTAGCCGCGAATAGTTTTGTAAGTTTTAATTTTAATTACATGCACCCAGGCAATTATTATGTAAATGCCATTTATGATAATAATGGAGATTTAAACTTTTCGAGTGGTGATTACATGAATACTCCGCTTGACGTTCCTTTAAGCTTAATTAATCAGGGTAGTTCTAATGCTAATGTGACGATTAATTTTCAGATTCCTTAAATCATATTTTTAGATAATGAGATTATTTCTGCTAATGTTAATTGGAATTGCTTTTGTTGGGTGTGTAAATGTTGAAAATACGAAACCTCTTGAAGAAGTGAATTCATTTACAAAACAAGGAAAAGATTTTTTTCAAAATTATCAAAAAAATGTAGAATGTGATGGAAAGGAAAATGTTAGAATTTTTAAAGTAAGTATTTCTCATGAATCAGCTTCTAATTTAAATAATTACGATTTATTGATTAAATCCGAAGGGATCATTTTGTATAATGATAAATATTTGAAAACGATTCAAGTTAGTATGAAAGTTTGTGAAGGCTCCAGATATGTCCGCCCTTATAATTTTGATGTTTTTTTAGTTAAGAATGACTCGCTTGTCTCTAGTTGGTGCAGGAAAGACATACTTCCCATGTCTGACTCATTTACTGAAATGAATATAGTCTTGTTTCAAGAGAATAATTTTGACTATACTAATAGTTATGAATATGATATAGATTTTAATTAATTACATATTTTTAATATGTGATTTCGTTTGTATTATTCATTTGATAAATAACAAGAAACTTAAATTGATTTTTGTTTATCCTTCGATAAACTCAGGATGACAAAAAAATGTTCGCTATGGCAACTCAGGCAAAAAAAAGCCTCGATTAATCGAGGCTTTTTTTGTAGAGTTATTTTTTGATTATAAATTCTTCAACTGGCTTCCATCATTTGTAAATGCTGGTATTCCAGTTACATCCATGCCAGTAATTAATAAATGGATATCGTGTGTTCCTTCGTAAGTAATTACAGATTCTAAGTTTGCCATGTGTCTCATAATTGGGTATTCTCCTGTAATACCCATACCACCATGCATTTGTCTTGCTTCACGAGCAATTGTTAATGCCATATCTACATTGTTACGTTTTGCCATAGAAATTTGAGCAGAAGTTGCTCTTCCTTCTTCGCGTAAAACACCTAAACGCCAAGTTAATAACTGAGCTTTAGTAATTTCAGTAATCATTTCAGCTAACTTCTTTTGCGTTAATTGAAATGAGGCTACTGGTACTCCAAACTGTATTCTTTCTTTCGTATATCTTAAAGCAGAATCGTAACAGTCCATTGCTGCACCAATTGCACCCCAAGCAATACCAAAACGTGCTGAATCTAAACAACCAAGTGGTGCTCCTAATCCAGATTTGTTTGGCAATAAATTTTCTTTAGGTACTTTAACGTTATCAAAAACTAATTCACCAGTTATACTTGCTCTTAACGACCATTTATCATGAGTTTCTGGAGTGGTAAAACCTTCCATTCCTCTTTCAACCAATAAACCGTGTATTCTTCCTTCTTCATTTTTTGCCCATACTACAGCTACATCAGCAATAGGAGCATTGGTAATCCACATTTTAGCACCATTTAAAAGATAATGGTCACCCATGTCTTTAAAATTAGTAATCATTCCACCAGGGTTTGAACCATGGTCAGGTTCGGTTAATCCGAAACATCCCATAAACTCTCCGGTTGCTAATTTTGGTAAAAAACGCATGCGTTGTTCTTCATTACCATATTTCCATATCGGATACATTACTAAAGAACTTTGAACAGATGATGTAGATCTTAATCCAGAATCACATCTTTCTAATTCTTGCATAATTAAACCATAAGAAATTTGATCTAAACCTGGACCGCCATATTCTGCTGGTATATAGGGACCAAAACCACCAACTTCCGCTAATCCAGGGATTATTTGTTTTGGAAATTCAGCTCTTTGAGCATACTCCTCAATAATTGGAGAAACTTCTTTCTTAACCCAATTTCTAACGGTATCTCTAATTAATTTATGTTCTTCAGTTAGTAAATCATCTAACTGATAATAATCTGGTGCTTGAAATCTATCGTCTGCCATTTTTAGTTTTTTTAGATTGACAAAAGTAAATATTATTGGTCAAGTTTAAAATTATTAAACGAGCATATTAAAATTTGTTTGATATTTAAAATTCTGACATTTTAATTTAATTTTCTTTAAAAATGCAATGGATTCAGGAATTTGTCCAATCGTTTTTATAATAACTTACGTATGTTTGAATAAATTAAAGAATTATGAAAAATAATATTTTTACTTTTTTGAGTCTAACATGTTTTTTAACTGTAGTAATTGTCTTTTTTACTACCTATTCAGAGACAGGAACTTATGCTGTTTATGCTAGTTCAGGTGCTTCTCCTGGGGGAAAAACAGGTTCGCCAACTGATGGAGTTAATTGTAATCAATGCCATTCAGGTGCGTTAAACCCTAGTAATGCTACAAGAACAATTACTTCTACTGGTTTATCGGGTGGTTATGTGCCTGGGCAAACTTATACTATTAACGCTGCAATAACAGGAACATCATCTAATAAAATAGGATTTGAAGTAACGGTTGAAAGTAATGCTACAAATGCAAAAACAGGAACTATTATTATTACCGATCCAACTAGAACTAAAACAGTTAATGCTGGGAAAGCAGTAACTCATAATTCAGCGGCAGGTTCTGCAGCAACTTCGGGTGCTAATGCTTGGACATTCGATTGGACTGCTCCGGTATCAGGAACTGGAGCAGTAACTTTTTATGGTAATTTTAATGCAACAAATAGTAATGGTAGCACTAGTGGTGATCAGGTTTATACAGCTACTTTTGTTGTGAATGAAAATGTTAGTGTTGGTTTAACTGAAAACACAATAGCATCAAATTTAAAATTATACCCTAATCCAGCAGTATCTAATTTCAGTATTGAGACTTCACTTGTTATAGAAAAAATTGAAATTTTTAATTTGTCTGGACAAAAAATATTAGAACAAAATCTTCCTCAAAACAATATAGATATTAAAAGTATAGAAGCTGGCATATATTTAGTAAAAATTTATGTTGGAAATGAATTAATAATTAAGAAATTAATTAAGGAATAATATTTCTAAATTTATAAATATTTGTTATCCGACTATAAAAGTTTTAAGTTTGGTTAACTATAATTTTAAAAAATATATACTATGAAAAATCTTTTACTTTTTACTTTACTTTTTACTTCTAGCATATTTTATGCTCAAACTACATTTACAGTAAATGTGGCAAATGGTGGTTTTACTCCATCAAATCTAACTATCACTGTTGGAGATACTGTTAAATTTGTGAATGTTTCTGGTACTCATTGGGTAGATGGAAGACAAGTTACTTTTGCTTCAAATCCTGCTTCTTTTGATAATCAATCGCAATCAGGTGCGGGTTGGACTTACAAACAAGTATTTAATACAGCAGGTAATTATGATTATAGATGTGGAATTCATACAACAACTATGATTGGAGCGCTTACAGTACAAATAGCTACAGGTATAGAAGAAACGGTAATAAATAAAAACACGTTGTTTTATCCAAATCCTACTTCAAATCAGCTAAATTTTTCAGAATTTGAAAATATTGATCAAGTAGCAATTTATTCATTAACAGGAGAGGAAGTTGTAAATACACCATTAATTAAAAAACAATTAGATGTTTCAACTTTGATTACTGGTATATATTTTGTGAAAGTAACATCGAAGAATGGTGAAGTAATCACTAAAAAAATGGTTATTCAATAAGCTCAAATAATATGAAAAATATTTCAACCTTAGTTATATCTTTATTTTTGTTAACACTGATTGTTGGCTGTGCTTACAATAAAAAAGATTTACCAGTACCAGAAGAAGCACCTGTAATTACTGGCCCTCCTATTACCTATACGAATCACACTAAAAAATTATTCGATAGTTATTGTATTTCTTGTCATGCTCCGGCTGCAACTCAAGCATTTTTTCCGTTGACTAATTATACAGAAGTAAGTGTTTATACAGGTGTTGGTGGTAAAATTCAGACTAGAGTTTTAAACCAACAAAATATGCCTCCAACAGGTTCTGCTTCAGGACAATTGACAACTGCTGAAAAAGACACCTTGCAAATGTGGTTAAACCAAGGAGCCCCATTTTAATTCTTTAAATCTACGATTATGAAAAAAATAATATTAAGTATGATTTTAATACCAACATTAATGGTTGGTTATGCACAAGATATTTATAAAACAGCTGCTGGTGAAATTTCTTTTTTCTCAGAAACTCCAATGGAAAATATTGATGCAGTTAATAAAAAAGTAAAAGGACTAATTAACACCAAGAATAATGAGTTTGCTTTTATCACTACTATTATTGGGTTTAAATTTGAAAAACCTCTAATGGAGGAGCATTTCAATGAAAATTACATGGAAAGTGAAAAGTATAAAACAGCTATGTTTAAGGGTAAAATTATTGGAACTGTTGATTATAGTAAGGATGGGGAGTATGCTGTTGAAGCAAAAGGTACACTTAACATACATGGAGTTGACCAAGAAAGAACAATCGAAGCAAAAATAGTTGTGGCTAATGGTAAATTGACAGTTACAAGTAAGTTTAAAATTAAATTAGAAGACCATAAAGTTGATATTCCAAAACTGGTAGTAAAAAATATTGCTGAGGTTGTAGAAGTTACTGTTAAAATGGAACTTGAACCTAAAACAAAATAAATGAATAAAATATTTTTAATAGCTTTTACTTTTTTAAGCCTAACTTCTTTTGGTCAAGATGATTTGATGGATATGTTAGAAGAAGATAATGCAGCCGAAACTGAAAAAGAAGTTGTAAGAGCAACATTTAAGGGCATTAAATTGGTAAATGCAAATACTATTGAGACTACTAAAAAGAAAACTTTAGAGTTCAGAATTACGCATCGATTTGGAGATATGAAAATAGATGATCCAGCAGGTAAGCATACTTTATATGGTTTAGATAATGCTGCTAATATTCGTTTTTCTTTTGATTACGGTTTAACTGATAAAATGAGCATAGGGTTTGGTCGAAGTAAAATAGCAGAACACCTTGATTTTAATCTTAAATATAGGTTTTTGGAGCAAAAACATAATGGATTTCCATTATCTGTGGCTTATTACGGTGCCACAGCACTTACCCCAATTGCGAACGTTCCAAATGATGAATTTGCTAACAGAATGTCTTACGTTAATCAATTAATTATTGCAAGTAAATTAAATAGCTCTATTTCTTTAGAATTATTGCCAACAATGGTTCACAGAAACTACGTTGACCAATCGATTCTTCATCCTTCTAATGGATCTGTAGATGAAAATGATTTGTTTTCATTGGGTTTTGCAGGGCGTTTTAAAGTGACTAAAAGGATGGCGGTTGTTGTTGATTATTTTTATACTTTCTCTGAGTTTAGAGACAGTGAAAATGGTTTTTATGATGCTTTAGGTGTTGGTGTAGAGATTGAAACGGGCGGACACGTTTTTCATATTAATGTAAGTAACTCGGCAGGTATTATTGAAAACGATTACATTCCTGGAACTACAAGTTCTTGGGGTAATGGTGAATATAAATTAGGATTTAATATTTCAAGAGTATTTAGTTTTTAAGAAAACGATAAAGAGAAATAAATAAAAATGGGAGCAGTTTAAACTGCTCCCATTTTTATTTATGTTAAAAGAACTTAAAGTTATTTTGTTCCAGATAATATAGCTTTGTAACGTACTTTGTCATTAAGGGTTTTAATTGCTTCCTCTAAAACTACATCTTCCTTTAAAGCAACTTCAATTTGTCCTTTTTGGTGGTAATATCGAGTAACTATTTCGCTTTCTAAAATGTGTTTTATTTCTGATTTGAATTTATATAAATCACTCTTTTTGTTGTGAGTTAATTTCTCTTTTAACGCTTCATACTCAGTTTTCACATCATCAAAATACTTCTCTTCTTTTGATACACTTTCTAATTTAGCTAACAAATCTTCACTTTCTGTAGTGTAGTTGTAATCTTTATCTGCTAAATAATTCACAAAGTTTTCATACTCTTCATCTGTTAATGAAAATTCTTTTACACTTTTAATTGTTTCATGTTTAATGCGGTATTCCGTTGCATAACCAAAAAATAAATTTTTTAATAAAAGAGATGTTGATATATCACTTAGCATAGGTGATTTGACATCAATATCTGGTGAAATCCCTTTCCCATCAGAAACACTTCTTTTATTATTAATGGTTTTAAATTCGGTAATTAAAGAGTCTGGTATTTCTTCAACTTCACCTTTAGTGTTCCTGTGAGAATAATCTAATTTTTGAATACATCTTCCACTTGGAGTGTAGTATTTAGCAACAGTAACTTTTAATTTTGAATTGTAGCTTAAAGGTCTAACTTGTTGTACCAATCCTTTTCCAAAAGATTGAGACCCAATAATAATAGCTCTATCATTATCTTGTAATGAACCAGAAACAATTTCTGATGCTGAAGCTGATCCACCGTTAATTAAAATTGCTAAAGGAATTTCAGTGTCAATAGGGTTGGATAACGCTTTGTAATTTTTATCCCATTCTTTAATTTTCCCTCTGGTACTAACCACATCAGTTCCTTTTGGAACAAATAAATTAACAATGTTTACCGATTCTCTTAAAAGGCCACCACCGTTACCTCTTATATCTAAAACAATAGATTTAGCATTTTGTTCTTTTAAACTTATTAATGCAGCCTTAACTTCTGCACTTGCAGATTCAGTAAATCCAGTTAATCTAATATAGCCAACACTATCTTTTAGCATAGCAAAATAAGGTACATCTTTAATTTTTACTTCTTCTCTTGTAACTATTTTTGTAAGTTGACCTTCTTCACCAGGTCTTTCAACAACTATTTTAACGGTAGTTCCTGGTTGACCTAATAAAAACTCACGAATTTCATCAGAGCTTTTCCCAACAGCTTTATTTCCATCAATTTCAATAATTTTATCACCTGCTCTTAATCCAGCCTTAAATGCACCAAAGCCTTCGTATGGTTCAGAAATAATTACCTTATCTCCTTGGGTTTGAATTAAAGCTCCAATACCACCATACTGACCAGTAGTCATCATTTTGTAGTCTTCCATTTTGGATTCTGGAATGTAGTTGGTGTAGGGGTCTAAAGATTCTAACATCGCGTCTATTCCCGTTTTCATTAAATCACCTGGATTTGCATCATCAACATAATAAATGTTTAACTCTCTAAAGAGAGTAGCAAAAATGTCTAGGTTTTTAGATACTTCAAAGTAGCTGTCAGAAAATGCAGAGAATGAAATGGATGCAACTAAAATTGCAATTACCACTGAAATTTTCTTTAAATATTTTTTCATTTTTAATTGTTTTAAATTCATTTAAGGAACCGGATCATGACCATGTCCTCCCCAAGGATGACACGAAAAAATTCGTTTAATTGAAAGCCACCCACCTTTAAAAGGGCCATGTTTATGGATAGCATCAATACTATACTGAGAACAAGTTGGAGTGTATCTACAATTTTGACCCAAAATAGGAGATACACTTAATTGATATATGCGAATTAAAACAACAAATATTTTACTCACTAACCACTTCACTCAAGTCAATTAAACGAGTTAAAATTACTTTTATTTTATCTTCAATTTCATTAAAAGTTAATATTTGTTTAGTGTTATAAATAAACATTAAATCTAAACCAATTTTATTAGTTATAAGGTGAGTTTTAAATGGATGATTATTTAAGCGGTAAGCTTCTCTTAATCGTCTTTTAATTAAATTACGATTAACTGCCAATTTAATATTTTTTTTAGGGACAGCTACACCAACATTTGCAGGTATATTGCTTGGGTCTTGTTTTGGAAGAAAAACAACTCTAATAGGACCATTGTTTATTGATCGCCCTTTACTAAAAAGCATATCAATTGTTTTTTTGCTTTTGAGTTTTTCATGTTTAGAAAATTTGTTGTTCTTTTCCATAATTAAAGCAAAGATAATAGTTTATGTCTTTGCATATCCATTAAAATAAGTTCTTAGTATTTGTTACTTTTGTTAGAACTAAAAAAAATATCATCTTAGAAACGTTAATCAATATTGATACTGAATTATTCCTTTTTTTAAATGGAATACACTCTCCCGCATTTGATGTTATTTTTTCTTGGATTACTAGCAAAATTTTTTGGATACCCCTTTACCTCTTATTACTTTCTATCACTGTTATTAAGTATAAAATGAAAACCTTATATATTGGGCTTTTTTTAGGATTGCTTTTGTTGGTTGGGGATAGAACTTCTGTAATGTTGTTTAAAGATGTGTTTGAACGTTTAAGGCCTTGCCATAATCCAGAGTTAGCTAATTTGGTGCATATCATAAACGGAAAATGTGGTGGGCAATACGGTTTTTTATCCTCACATGCTACCAATAGTTTTGCATTAGCAATATTTACAGGGTTACTCTTTAAAAAACATTATAAATACATGATGGTATCTATGCTGATTTGGGCAGCAGTTGTCTCTTATAGTAGAGTATATGTGGGAGTACATTTTCCTGCAGATATTTTATGTGGAGCAATTTTAGGTAGTGTTGTTGGGTTTGGAGTATTCAAACTAATGAAATTTACTAATAGCAAGTTTAACTTTAAAATTGAACTCTGATGTTTAATGTATTAGCAATATTTATTGGAGGTGGTTTGGGCAGTTTGTGTCGTTACGGAATTTCTAAACTTTCTTTAAAATTTAGTGAAACAAATTTCCCTTTAGGTACATTTATTTCAAATATACTTAGCTGCATAATCTTGGCAGTTGCAGTAATCTATTTTAGTGGCAAAGTATCAGAAAATACTGCTTTAAAATTATTTGTAATTACTGGTTTTTGTGGAGGTTTTAGTACATTTTCTACCTTTAGTTTTGAAACTTTTGAATTACTAAAACAAGGTAATTATTTGGTTGCTATTTTAAACATTGTAATAAGTGTTTTAGTAGGTGTTTCGTTAATATTTTTTCTTTTAAAAAATCAGGCATAATGAGGAGTTTTATAATCTCAATTTTATTCGTCATCCCATTTTTAATTAGTGCTCAAGAGCAGAAACCAAAATTGGTAGTTGGTATTGTGGTAGATCAAATGCGTTATGATTATTTAGTTAGATATTGGGATAGGTATGGAGAAGATGGGTTTAAAAAATTGGTAAACAATGGTTTTAATTGTAAAAACACACATTACAATTATATGCCTACATACACAGCGCCCGGTCATGCATCAATTTATACAGGAACAACTCCAGAAAATCATGGGATAATATCCAATACTTGGTACGATAAATCAATAGATAAAGAAGTTTACTGTACTGGGGATGATAAGTTTACTTCAATCGGGACAGATTCTAAGTATGGCAATATGTCGCCAAATAGATTATTAAGTACAACAATAACTGATGAGCTAAAATTAGCAACTAATTTTAATGGAAAAGTAATAGGAATATCTATTAAAGATAGGGGAGCAATTTTGCCCGCAGGACATAAAGCTGATGCTGCCTATTGGTTTGAAGGAGGGAATACTGGTAAATGGATAAGTAGTTCTTATTACATGAATACATTTCCTGAATGGTTAAATGATTTAAACTCAAAAAATTCTGCTGGAAAATATTTAAGTCAACAATGGGAAACACTTTATCCTATAAGTACTTACACGAAAAGTATTGCCGATGACAATCCTTACGAAGAACTTTTTGCTACAGAAACGAGCCCTATTTTTCCACACAATTTACCTGCATTAAGAGATAGTAATGGCAATTATAGTTTGATAAAAGCAACCCCATTTGGAAATACAATTTTAAAAGAGTTAGCATTGGCTTGTATCAAAGAAGAACAATTGGGAAAAGATAATACTACTGATTTTTTAGCTGTTAGCTTTTCTTCTCCAGATTATATTGGACATCAATTTGGACCAATGTCTATAGAAATTGAAGATACTTATTTACGTTTAGATAAGGAGATAGCTGAGCTAATTACCTATTTAGAAAAAAATGTTGGAAAAGAAAATACATTGATTTTTTTAACTGCCGATCATGGTGCGGTTAACGTACCTCAATATCTTATCGACAATAAAATTCCAGGAGGTTATTTTCATGAAAAGAAATTGAAGAAAAATTTAGTGAGTTTTTTAACTGAAGAGTTTAATACAGATTCATTGATTAAAGATGTGTCTAATTACCAAGTGTTTTTAAACCATGAAAACATTAAGAAAGAAGGATTGAGTTTAGAAAATGTAGAAAAAGTTGTTGCCGCTTATTTATTAAAACAAGAAGGTATTGCAAAAGTAGTAACAGCTTCAGCTTTAAAAAGCACTGAGTTTACTGATAGAATTTTAGCCAATGCACAAAGAGGGTTTAATCAAACCCGATCGGGAGATGTGTTGTTTGTGTTAGAATCGGGTTGGGTTCCTTTTTATAAAAACCATAAAGGGACTACGCATGGATCGCCTTATCATTATGATACACATGTGCCTTTGTTGTGGTATGGTGCTGGCATTAAAAAAGGAGCAACTGATAGAGAAATTGTAATACCTGACATTGCAGCAACGTTGGCACAACTACTAAACATACAAGCACCGAGTGCATGTACTGGAAAACCAATTCACGATTTATTAAAGTAATGTCATTGTACAAATCCGTATGAAAAGAATAATTTATTTTTTAGGTATAACTTTAATAGCGTGTTCATCTGCCACAACTGAAAGTGCTAATGTAGAGCAAGTATTTGAAGAAAATATAGGTGAAAGCATTTTAACAATAGCTAATAGTGAAAATGTAGTTGATAACGATTTTGATTCTTTTTACCAAAATTTCAGTAAAACCATTGTAGCTAAAAAAACTACCGATTTTAATAACTTTATCCATCAAGATTATGGTGTGTATTTTATTGAAGCACCTGGAGCCATGCCCATGTTTACCAAATTTTACTCAATAGAAAAATTTAAGGATGTAAATAATAATAAATTTTTTTTTGATTTACCTTTTTTAGGAATTGATAAAATGCCTATAAATGATACCTTACCTAAAATTATTTGTGGAGGTGAGGTTTATGACAAATACGGTTGTTTTGCACAACAAACAAATCCTTTAAACGAAAGCCAAATTTGGAATTATACTGATTTAAATGACAAGCAAAAACAAGAAATTGAAGTAATTGCAAAAACTATTACTTATACAGTTGTAAACACTGCGAATTATACTTTTTATTTTTCTTTAATTGGTAATAGCTGGTATGTTACTTTTATAGATATAAGAATACCTTGTAGTGCTTAAGTTTTTTTGATATGATAATATTACCAATTATTCTGTTTAGTTTGCTCAACCAATACTTTTTTAGGGATATCATGTGTACCTTCAAATTCAATCAGTTTAAAGTTTAGTTTGGTATTATTTAAAATTTTCTGTTGTTTTTTTAAATGTTTGTCTGTTGCAAATTCATCATTATTACCAGTCAAAATAAAAGTGTTAAAAGTATCTCCAAAAACCTTAAAATCCATGTCATCAGGAAAAACACTTGACCACAATATGAAATTAGTTGGAATTACTTTTTTGTCTGCCACCCAACGGCTAGCAGTTGCTCCTCCTTGAGAAAATCCCACAATGT
The DNA here is from genome assembly GCA_037969435.1 of Vicingaceae bacterium. Lineage (GTDB taxonomy): Bacteria > Bacteroidota > Bacteroidia > Flavobacteriales_E > Vicingaceae. The sequence goes on along the minus strand of JBBKXK010000009.1, from coordinate 16,268 downwards.
TTATTTTAGTAGCTGTGTTTTTATTCTCTAATAAAATAGCATCGTAAAGGTTGTTAAGGTAGTTGATGTAATCTTTAATTTCATCTTCTCTATCTTCTTTGGTCATCCAGGTTGCACCAACTCGTCCATAAAACCCTTGGGTGTAAAATTTTGATAATCCTTCAGGAGCTATAACAGCAACTTCTCCATTTAAAATAGGGTTAAATTTTCTGATAAAGTATTTTGCCAACATACCATAACCATGCAATACAAACCAAATTGTTTTGGCTGTTTTCACATCGCCTAAGGTATAATAAGTGGCTGTTTTGCTAACAAGAATGTTATGCTTGTTGCTCATGTTTTAAAATTGCGTTAGCATCATATGTTATATTTAATACCAACCAAATTGCCCTTGAAACTTTTAGTACATAAGGCATTGTTATTAAAAGAGTAAAAGCATCAACGATTAAAAATAACATTAAATTATAACCAAAAAAGTAGGATAACAAAAAAAATACGATAAGATTAATAGCTATAGTTATTCCATAACTGGCATACATTGCACCCAAATAAAAACCTGTTTCTATCTGAAAATCTTGTCCGCATTTTGGACAATTGTCAGGCATATCAAAAAAGCCTTTTACTTTGTAAGGACTTTTATTTAAAAATAAATTTCCTTCTCTACATTTTGGACATTTTAGCTTTAAAACTCCAACAATATTGTTTGTTTCTGCCATTTTAGATGTTTTTTACAAAGGTAGAGAATATGGTTAAAATGGGGGCTTTATTTAACTGAAATCACAAAGGTTTTTTGTTAGTTTTGCAACATGGTAGGAATTAATGAATTAACAGTAAATTTTGGAGAACGTTATTTGTTTGATAAAATTTCTTTTATCATCAATAAGAGTGATAGAATAGGTTTGGTTGGGAAAAATGGAGCAGGAAAATCTTCGTTGTTAAAGATTATTGCAGGAGAATCAGAAGCTGATGGAGGGAATATCTCTATGCCAACAGATTTTAGAGTGGGTTACTTACCACAGGATATGGATTTTGCTCATGGCAGAACCGTAATGGAAGAAGCAAAATCTGTTTTTAAAGAAGTAAATGAGGTAAATGCAAAGATAGATGATATTAATCATCAGTTAGCTACTAGAGAAGATTATGAGTCGGACAGCTATATGGACTTGCTTAATAATTTAAGCGATTATAATGAACGTTTACAGTTAATTGGAGGTTTTAATGTTGATGCTAATATTGAGACAATCTTAAAAGGTTTAGGTTTTATGTCAGACGACTTTATTCGTTTAACCGATGAGTTTAGTGGTGGATGGCGCATGCGTATTGAGTTAGCTAAAATTTTACTTTCTGCTGCGGATGTATTGTTGTTAGATGAGCCAACCAACCATTTAGATATTGAATCGATACAGTGGTTGGAAGACTTTTTAAAAGTTTATGCTGGTGGAGTGGTATTAGTTTCTCACGATAGAGCTTTTTTAGATAATGTTACCAATCGTACGATAGAAATATCATTAGGTAAGATTTATGATTACAAAGCGCCTTATACAAGGTACTTAACATTAAGACAAGAAAGAAGAGAGCAACAAGTTGCAGCTTACACGAATCAACAAAAACAAATACAAGATACTGAGAAGTTTATTGAACGTTTTCGTTCAAAAGCATCTAAAGCTGTTCAAGTACAAAGTAGAATTAAGCAGTTGGATAAGATTGATAGAATAGAAATTGAAGAAGAAGATACTTCGAGTATGCGTTTCTCTTTCCCTCCTGCACCAAGTTCGGGTAAGGTTGCTATTGAAGCAGCTGGAGTTGGAAAAAAATTTGGCGATAACCAAGTATTTAATAATGTAGATTTTTTTATTGAAAGAGGTAAAAAAATAGCATTTGTAGGTAAAAATGGAGAAGGAAAAACAACGATGATTCGAAGCATTGTTGGAGAGCTAGAACATGAAGGGATGTTAAAATTGGGACACAATGTTAAATTAGCTTATTTTGCTCAAAACCAAGCCGAAGAATTAGATAAAGAGAAAACAATTTTTGAGGTTATAGACGAGGCTGCTCATGGCGAAATTCGTAAAAAGGTTAGAAGTCTTTTAGGTTCTTTTATGTTTGGAGAAGAAGAGATTTCTAAAAAAATAAAAGTATTGTCTGGTGGTGAACGTGCAAGAGTTGCTTTATGTAAATTATTACTAGATCCTGTTAACCTACTAATTTTAGATGAACCTACCAATCACTTAGATATTCGTTCTAAAGATGTATTAAAACATGCTTTAGCAAATTATGATGGTACGTTGGTTGTAATTTCTCATGATAGAGATTTTTTAGATGGCTTAACTACTGAAATGTATGAGTTTAGTGGTGGAAATGTAAAACAATTTTTGGGAGGTGTATATGAATTTTTACAAATTAAAAAAGCTAATACCATTAGAGAGTTTGAGCACAAAGAAAAAGAAGTAGTAAAAAAGGTAAAGGATGATTCTACCAATAAGTTAAGCTATGAAGAAAAAAAACAACTCGAAAAAGACATTAGAAATACCCAAAATAAAATAGCCAAACTCGAAAAATTAATCGAGGAAACAGATGAAAAAATAGAAGCACTTAATCAAAAGTTACTAAACCCTGAATCGTATTCTGAAGAGGTAATGGATGAATATGCTGCGGTTAAAAAAGAAGGTGAAGAAGCAATGAAAGAGTGGGAAAGTAGTAATGAAAAGTTGGAAGAGTTAACTAAACAACAATAAAAAAAGCCGAAGGAGACTTCGGCTTTTTAGAGTTTTATCACTTTATTTATTGTAATACTATAGGAAAAGTATGGTTGTCATTATTTGAAACCACTTTAACAAAATAAGTTCCTTTTTCAAGACTACTTGCATCAATTAAAATAGAGCTAGTAGTAATGTTTTCATAAGTTTTCATGTTTTTTCCTAATATATCAAATAAATAAACTTTTGGGTTATCATCTTTAATTGGTAATAAACTTACATTAATAAGACCATTACTTGGGTTAGGATAAATACTAACCTTATGTTTTAATTTTTCTTCTTCTATTTCAGTAATAGTTCCAACAGTAACTGAATAAGCTGTACATGACCAACCTTGCATTAAATCTGCAATAAAGCAATGGTTACTATTTTTACATTCAAGCGGAAAAGTTCCAGGAGTATTAAATGCAGGAGTTGTTACTGTTGTAACTTGACTTAAAACATTGGTTGAAATAGGAAGCATTACATTATTTGCAGTAGAGCCACTAAATTGAATGTCGTGTATGCCATTATAACCTGAAAGTGCAACCATAAAAGTGGTGAATTGTATGTTATCACCAACATTAATAGTTAGGTTAGCAGGTGTGAAAATTGCTGTGTTAGTGCAAGCATTACCTCCTGTAGCTTGTACTTCTGTAACACAAACTTGATGTGTTGTTTGTCCAAATACAATTGAACCAATACACAAGATAAATAAAGAGAGTATAAGTTTTTTCATGGTATAAATGGTTTAAGTTCAACCAAATATAATAATTGCAAGATGTTGTTTAGAATTAAAATAATAGAATTATTTCAATTCTAAAAATTGTTATTGTGTACATTAAGTACTAATAATATTGAAAAATATAAATAATAAATAAGACAATTATTTCAGTCCTAATGTGTTTTTGTCATATTGCTTGGAGTAGCAATTATATAATGTGCAGTAGATAAATTTTCTTTATTTAATTCTTCAATTTTATCTTGTTCTACACAATTAATTGTAGCCACTTTTAAGTCAGGATTTGCTTTTTTCAAATACCAAACAATTCCTTCATAGTTTTTAGAATGATATGCTCCGTTGTAGTGTATAAAAGTCCTATCCTTCACGTAATTTTTTAAGATAAAATGAGCCATTGTAGCATCTTTAGCAGCTTGTGCTTTGGCTAAATTTTCACCAGATATTCCACCATGACCACTTCCCATCATTTTTTTTAATTCTACATAGCCTGGCAATTTTTCGTCATATTCAATCGGTAATGGTGCAATGTATTTTTTTGCTTCCTCATTAATGTCGTTAAAAGCTCTAAAACCACTTTTGCTTACCATTTTAGCATATCTTCTAGGAATGTTGGTCGCAACAAAAGTTAGTTGATTCTCTCTCGCAAAATCTAATAATGGTTTGTAATCAGTTTTATCATTTGGCCATAGCTTAGCTTCATTTTCTAAAGAACTATAATCAATATGCCCACCTAAATATTCGTTTATAATTAACTGATTATCTGATTCGTACATTTCAGCGCCTAATGCTAAAAATTGGTTGTATTGTTCAAAAATATCTTTAGTTATTTCATATTGTAACCAATGGTTAATTGGGTTGTCGTGTAATTCTCCAAATAAAATAATATCAGCTTCACTAATTTTTTTAAGTAATTTATCGTAAGATAACTCTTTACCATTTTGATCAAAAATTTGATAAGCTTTTTTATCTGATTTAAAGCCCATTAAAACAAGGATCGGAAGAAGGTATATAACTATTTTTTTAACCATTTTTAATTCTAAAAGGTGGCAAACATAAGTTAAAAACAGATACGAGTCAATTATTTTTTAGCTGATTATCAGATTCTTAACATTAACATTTGCCTAAATAATTTAACAAAGTTTTAAATTGATAAACAATAGCTGTGCCACCCTTATTTTTATTGAGCCAAGCAATGTGGGGTTTAATTAAATTTTCAACTTTTTGTTTGTTTTCTGCTGATAAAGATTTGAGATTGAATTCTATAGGGCGTTCTAAAAAGTTGAGATAAATGTGATTAATATCAATTAAATTCTGATTCACTAATTCTTGATGCAATTCTGGTAAATTATAAATGTTTAATGTGCTTATTGTTGGTGTTATTTCAAAATATACTTCAGGACAAACACCTAACATTTCTTTACGATTGTTGATGAATTGTTCCCAATTGAAACCTTCTCTAATTTCAGCACCCAAATAGAATGCAGCATCAATACTCGCACTAACGTGTACTTTTTTAAATTTTTTCCAGATGTTTAAAATATTTTTGTCTTTAAAGTTGAGGTTAGAGAAATTGGTGTTGTATCGTAACTCCACATCAAACAATTCTCTTTTTTCTAATTCTTCTAAAATTTGATAATGTTCCTCCATAATTAGTGGCTCACCACCAGCAAAATAGATTTCATTAACATCATCTAAATAGGTTAAAAGTTCATCAAAATTATTGATAAACGCTTTTATAATTCGTTCGTTTGAAGCATTACGCCTACTTCCTTCTTCAAACCAAGCAGAGCTGTTACCATGCCAACAGGTTTTACATTTAAAATTGCAGATGTTAGAAAATCGTATGTCTAAATAAATTGGTTCGGGATTATTTTCTTCAACTCGTTTTAATTGGGTAGCGTATTTCTGATTAAAAATTTGCCGCATACTTTCCTTGCCAGATGCTTCAATGTTATAGCAATGACTACATCTTTTATCAGGAATATTGTTTGCAAATTGTTCTCTTAATTCTTTAAAAGGCTTTCCTTTCCATATTTCCTTAATGGAATTTTCTTGCACATTACCTAAGTATCGGTTGTTGTTGCAGCAAGGACTAACTCTTCCATTTTGAGAAACGTGTAAATGAATCCAAGGCAGGATGCAAAAGTGTTGTTTTTCAGATAAGATAGATTTAGACAAAATAAGTGCAATAAAATATAAACATGAATATTAGCGTTTAGTGTTAATCACAAGCTTTTTCAAAAGTACCCATTCTTGTTTTCAAGAATTATGTTTAACATTCAAAACTTTAAACTATGAAGCACCTAAAATTAATTGCACCGATAATTTTTTCATTAATAGTGAATGTAAGTTATGCAAATGTGGGAGGTTTGTTTCCTGATATTATAGGAGAAACTTTAGACAATCAAAAGGTGAATCTACCAAAAGCAAGTAAAGGAAAGTTTTGTTTAATAGGTATGGCATCTTCTAAAAAGGCCGAAGAAGATTTAAAAACTTGGATGCAGCCAGTGTATGATTTGTTTATCAATCAAAATACATTGATGCAGATGGATTATAATATGGACATTTATTTTATGCCCATTTTTACAGGACTTAATCAAGTTTCTTATAATGCGGTAATGAAAAAAACTAAAGAAGATATAGATCCAGAATTAGCAGCTCATGTTTTATTTTACAAAGGAAGTACTGATGTTTTTGAAGAAAGACTTGATTTAAAAGATTCAACTATTCCTTACTTTTTTGTGATTGATGAAGATGGAAAAATAGTTTATGCTACTTCAGGAAAATATTCTGATAAAAAATTAGAGAAGATAGAATTGTTTGTTTTGGATTAGTTAATAACCAACTTGTGAACCTTAGGTATATTGCTTTTAGTCTCTTTAATAGAAACTAGGTAAATACCTTTTTTGAAATTTGCTACATCAATTTTATTTGAATTAGTTCGCTTAATTAAGCTTCCAGATAAATCATAAATTTCAACATACGCTAAGTTATCAGATTTTATATGAATCGTTTTGTTGGTTGGGTTAGGGTAAACTAGAGAGTTTTCAATAGTATAAGATTCAATACCTACAGGAATTATAGTTAATCGATACAAAGATGAACTTCCAGAAGAATGCTCCTCAGCAGTTAAATAATATTCGTTTGAGCTTTTATGGGTAATACTTTCTACTTGAAAAGAAGCTGGAACCGTTATTAAGTTTCTAACCACAGTTCCACTTGAAAATTGATTGCCTACAAACTGACTAATTTTAATGAAAAATGCAGAAGTAAACGTATAGCCAACTAAACTAATAGTATTGTTAGTTTTATCATAAGATGCTCCTGTTACTAATCCTTGAGCATTTATACTGTCAATTTTTGTTGCTTGATAAATGCCAGGGGTTTTAGGTAACACATAAATATTGCTCCAATAGTTACCCCAATTTTTAGTAAAAATGTATAAGCTATCGTTAATGGCTACAATTGCTTCAGCATCAAAATTAGTTGAATAGGTAGATGGTGTAAAATTGGTTTGATCGGCATAATTAAAATTAATAATGTCAGCTGTTACGGTATCGTTTGTAGTGTTTAAATAATCTGCAATGAGTACCCGATATATTTTAAGGTTGGTTCTAGAGCCACTGTTATTACCAAAATCGCCTATGTAAATATATAAACTATCGGTACAAATATCTTCCCAATCGTTATTGGTAGCATTGCTAATATATACTTTGCGTGTAAAATTTCCGGTAACACTATCAACCTCAAATAAAGCTGCTTCTCCACCAGAATCGTTGTGTGTAATTAGTTGTTGATTGATACTGATTAACCCAGAGGTTTCGTTTATTGTGCTGTTTAATGTAGTAACCAACGTTACTTGCTGACTAAAACCAACAGTACTTATAGAAACAGATAAAAATAAAAGATTTAAAAATCTCATTTAAGGTATTTAAGTATCAAAGATACTATTTAAGATTAATCCAAAGTGTATAACCATCAATTACCCATTCACCTTCTTCATTTATGTATAACCACATTGTTGTATCTATAAACTTCTTACTTCCTTTAATGGTGAAATTTATTTCAGCATTTCCAGAAGATATTCCGTTTGAAGTTTCTGTTTTTATTCCACCCATTCCTAAAATGCTAAATCCTTGGATTTCTCCAGTAACAGATTTTATATCATCATTAGAAGCTGCATATTTTTTGGAAATTGAATAAGCGTCAGAATTATAAAATGCAACAAGCAGAATAGATTGAATAATAAAAGCGAAGACAGTAAATCCTATTCCAATTTTAAAAAAGAGGGACTTTTTTTCTTGTTCTTTTCTATATGCTATAAAATCAACAAAGAAACTGATTAATGCTATTTTAAAAATAATCCAACCAATTGTTTTAGATTCCCAAAAGATAAATATGTCAAAGGCTCTACATGTATATCCATATATTATCAATATAATTGATAAGAGAGCTGTAATTTTGGTGATAAGACTAAATTTTGACATATTATTATTTCCTCGTATACTCATGCACAAACTTGCACAATTGTTTAACATTTTCAACAGGAGTACCTGGTAAAATGCCGTGTCCTAAATTAAAAATATGGCCTGGTTTTCCTTTTACTGAGTCTAATATTTTTTTAGTCTTAGCTTCAATAATTTCCCAATCAGCAAATAGAGCAGTTGGGTCTAAATTACCTTGTACAGCAACTTCGTAGTTAAGGTCTTTCCAAGTTTTTGCTAAATCTGTTTTCCAATCAATTGCAATTACATCTGGGTTAGCTTTACGTAAGCTTGGTATTAAGTGTGCAGAGTTTACACCCATAGAAATTAAAGGAACATTTGGGTATTTACCTTTAACAATTTGTATCATTTTTTCTACATGTGGGTAAACGTATTCATCATAATCATCAATATCTAATGCACCAACCCAGCTATCAAATATTTGTACAGCCATTGCACCACTTTCAATCTGAAAGTTTAAGTAATGCGCCATTACAGTTCCTAATTTATCCATTAATAAATGCCAAGCTTTTGTCTCGTTGTACATAAAAGCTTTCATTGTTTCGTAGTTCTTTGATGGACCACCTTCAATCATATAACTTGCCAAGGTAAACGGAGCACCAACAAAACCAATACAAGGCACATTTAATTCTCCTTTAAGGATAGATAAAGCTTTACCTGTGTACCACATTTCTGTTGCAGGGTCAACCACTTTTAATTTGTGCACATCAGCAGCAGTTCTAATCGGGTTATGGATTAATGGACCGTAGCCTTTTTTGTATTCAAAGCTAATTCCCATTGGTCCTAATGGAATTAAAATGTCAGAAAATATAATGGCCGAATCCAATTCAAATTGGTTGATTGGTAATAAAGTAACTTCGGCAGAAACTTCAGGTATTGTACTAATATCTATGATGCTGTATTTTTCTTTAATCTTCATGTACTCTTTTTGGTAACGTCCTGCTTGTCGGGCTAACCAAAGTGGAGTGTAAGGAGTTTCTTCTCTTCTACAAGCTTTTAAAAAATTGTCGTTAAAATCTGTCATCTTTTCTTTTATTTACGTCATTCCGGGCTTGACCCGGAATCTCTTTTATGTTACTTTTAATGTTCTTTTTTCTTGATAAAAAAGAACCAAAAACTCAAGAACGAATACCAAATATTACATAACTTTTTCGCTCTTGGCTGCCCAACTTGGCTAGTTATTCCATATTTCGCTCCATTCGTTCACTCTCCATCGCTCTTTACAATTCTCCATTTTCAATTAAACAAGTTTCATTGCCTTATTTATTGCGTTTATAATTTTATTCATATCCTCATCACTCAATACTGAGCATAAAAACCAAGCTTCAAATTGAGATGGTGGAATGTAAATGCCATTTTCAATTAAACCCCAAAAGAATTTTGTGAACTTTGCTGTATCACATTCTTGAGCCTCTGTAAAGTTGGTAATTTTTTTAGCAGAGAAAAAAGGATTAATCATTGACCCAAATCGGTTAACTGTTAAATCAATTCCATTTTCAGCAGCAGCAGCTAATAAAGCTTTTTCTATAATTTCCGCCTGTGTATTAAACTTATCGTAAGGATTTTGAGCTTTTAGTTCTTCTAAAGTAGAAATTCCTGCAGCCATAGCAACAGGGTTTCCAGATAATGTTCCTGCTTGATACATTGGGCCTAATGGAGAAACCATGTTCATGATTTCATTTCTTGCTCCATAAGCTCCAACAGGAAAACCGCCACCAACAACTTTACCCAAACAGGTAATGTCTGCTTCAATTCCTAGTAGCTCTTGTGCTCCACCAAATTTAGAACGGAAACCCGTCATTACTTCATCTACTACTAATAGAATACCTGCTTCTTTTGTGATTTTTCTTAGTTCTTTTATAAAGGCATCAGTTGGTAAAACAACACCCATATTTCCAGCAATTGGCTCTATAAAAACTGCAGCAATATCATTGCATTCTGCAATGTGTTTTTTTACAGAGTCAATATTGTTATACTCAGCAATTAATGTGTTTTGTACAGCTTCTTTTGGAACACCAGCACTACCTGGAATACTTAATGTTGCTAAACCAGAACCTGCAGCTACCAATAAAGCATCAGAATGACCATGATAACAACCTGCAAATTTTACAATGTGATTTTTACCTGTATAAGCTCTTGCTAAACGAATAGCACTTAAAATAGCTTCGGTACCAGAGTTTACAAATCGAACCTTATCCATACCCGGAAAAGCTTCACATACTATTTGGGCTAATTCTATTTCATTCTCCGTACTTGCTCCAAAAGTAAAGCCTTTATTTACTTGTTCTTGAACAGCTTCTACTACTTTTTTATTTCCATGACCTAAAATCATAGGCCCATAAGAAAGCACTAAATCAATATATTCGTTCCCATCTACATCATAAATTTTACTTCCGTGCGCTTTTTCCATAAATAATGGATTACCACCAACAGAGTTAAATGCTCTAACCGGAGAGTTTACTGCTCCAACTAAATGCTTTTGACCTTTTTCGTATAGTTCTTTCGATTTTTTGTTATTCATTTTTTTTCTTTTTGTCATGTCGACCTTGTGGAGACATCTTCTTTCTTTTTTAGAAGATTCCTCGACTCCGCTCGGAATGACATTTAGTTTTTATTCAAAATTTTAGCTGCCTCTTTGGCAAAATAAGTAATGATGATGTCAGCACCAGCTCTTTTAATAGAAAGTAAAGTTTCCATCATTACTTTTTGTTCATCTATCCATCCGTTTTTACCAGCTGCTTTAATCATAGCATATTCTCCACTTACATTGTAAGCAGCAATTGGCAAATCAAAATTGTTTTTTAAATCTCTAATAATATCCAAATATGATAAAGCAGGCTTTACCATTAAAATTTCAGCACCTTCATCAACATCTGCTTGCGCTTCTTTAATTGCTTCGTTTCTGTTAGCAGGATCCATTTGGTAAGTTCTTCTATCTCCAAAAGTTGGCGCTGAGTCAGCAGCATCTCTAAAAGGTCCGTAATAAGAAGAACAGTATTTTACAGAATACCCCATAATGGGAATATGCTGAAAACCATTTTTGTCTAACTCATCTCTCATTTCTTTAATGGCAAAATCCATCATGCCGGATGGTGCTACCATATCAACTCCCGCTTTTGCTTGCGCTAAAACTTGTTTTCTTAAATTAATCAATGTTAAATCATTGTCAACGTCATGTTCGCATAAAACACCACAATGACCATGGTCGGTATATTCACAAAAGCAGACATCTGCAATAACTTGTAAAGTAGGGTAGTTGGTTTTTATATAACGAATGGCTTTTTGTATAATTCCATCTTCATTCCAGCTTTCACTTCCTTCCGCATCTTTGTGTAATGGTATTCCAAAAAGGATAACAGATTTAATTCCTAAGGCAACAACCTCATCTAACTCTTCATTAATTTTGTTCAGTGAATACCTATAAATACCAGGCATTGAAGCGATTTCTTTTTTGATGTCATCAGCTTCTTCAATAAATAGAGGGTAAATAAAATTAGAAACCTCTAGTTTTGTTTCTCTAACTTTTGCTCTAATTTCTTCAGTTTTTCTATTGTCTCGAAGTCTTTCAGCCATAAGGGAATAATAAGGATGCAAATATAAGTTTCTTGGAGCCATTTTAATAATGATTTAGGTCATTTTAATCATCAAAAATATATTGATTTTAAAATAAACTTTCAAAAAAAATTGAAAGTTCAAAAACTTTGTTTTATATTTGTTGTATGAAACGAGTAAATCAGGTTTTGAATTAAAGAAGAATTTTAAGGACGAGTTCCATTTGACAATATTTAAAAAAATAAATAAAGAACAAATGCAATTAACAGAAGCAAAAGAAAAATTTATACAGCAGTGGGGTAGTTTAGGCTCTAACTGGGGAATTAATAGAACTATGGCACAAATACATGCCTTGTTTTTAATTAATGAAGAACTATTAAGTGCTGAAGATGTGATGGAAATTTTACAAATTTCGAGAGGAAATGCCAACATGAATATAAGAACTTTAATTGATTGGGGATTAGTTTATAAAGAACACAAAACAGGAGAGCGAAAAGAATTTTTTAGAGGGGAGAAAGACATTTGGAAAGTAACACAACGTGTTATAAAGGCGAGACAAAGACAAGAGTTGGACCCTATGTTAAATGTACTTTCACAATTACAAAATGTGGAAGCAGATAAAAAGAATAAAGAAGAAGTAGAAGCATTTACAAAACAAATTAAAAATATAAAATCTTTTGCTGAATTGGCAGATAGCTCTTTAACTAAAATAAGTGGATCGGAAGAAAATTGGTTTTTAAAAACGTTTATGAGGTTTATTAGATAGTTATGGTAACAATAAAATTAAATACTAAAATACAAGCACCTATAGAACGGGTTTTTGATTTATCAAGAAGTATTGATTTACATAAACTATCTACAAAAGGAACTAATGAAGAAGCAATAGCAGGAAGAACTGAAGGATTAATTGAATTAGGAGAAACAGTTACTTGGAGAGCAAAACACCTTGGAGTTTATCAGAAGTTAACTGTTCAAATAATAGGGTTTGAAAAGCCTACGATGTTTGAAGATAAGATGTTGAATGGCGCATTTAAAAGTATGACGCATCTTCATCAATTTGAAGAAAATGGAAATGATACCATTATGAAAGATGAATTTGTATTTGAATCGCCTCTTGGATTTATAGGAAGAATAGCAGAAGCATTGTTTCTGAAAAATTATATGACACGTTTTTTAGAGGCTAGAAATAAAGAATTAAAAGTAATTGCAGAAGGAAATGATTGGAAAAAACTATTGAATTAATATATTTTTTAACACAAACTTTCAATAATTACTGAAAGTTTTGAATATAAATTGAGATGACATACAACACATTAAGCTATATTATTTATGCCCCAATAACAATCTACATTACAGTGGTGGTAGGCTACCAATGTTATAAAAATGGGTTGGTGTATGTTCAGTCAATTTTTAAAGATGAAAAAATATCAGAAGCAATTAATAAAATATTATTGATAGGATATTATTTAACCAATATTGGGTACGCGATAACTACCATTAAAGGCTGGAAATCAATTACAAATACTTATCAGCTAATAAGTGAGCTTAGTTCTCAAATAGCATCAATCATTCTCATTTTAGCAGCAATGCATTATATGAATATTATTGTTTTATCCTTTTGGAGAAAAACATCAAACGTAAAAATTAATATTAACTAAAACTTAAAGTCATGGAAAACAAACTAGTAATTATCGCTTACGCAATTTATTTGCCAGTAGCATTAGGGCTAACTTTTTATGTAGCCAAAACATTATTTAAAAACGCAAAAGTATTTATGATCGATATTTTTAAAGGAAAAGAAGACATTGCTCTAGCAACAAACCGTTTATTTGAAATAGGATTTTACTTGATGAACGTAGGATTTGCTTTGATGATTTTAAAAATTAATGTAAGTCAGTATAATCCTTTTGAAACTACTCAAAAACTGATAGAAACTTTATCTTATAAAGTAGGAGGGTTTTCTATCTATTTAGGTATAATGTTATTCTTAAATTTGTTGATGTTTATGAGAGGAAGAAAAAAAGCTAGACAAGCACAAATTCCTACACAACAATTTGTAAAACCAGCAGGAGTATAATATGAAAAAAAGAATAGTAATAGCAGGAGGGTCAGGTTTTATAGGTAAAGCCATTTCAACTCATTTTTTAACAAATGGATATGAAGTGATAGTGCTAACAAGAGGTGAAACTCAACTAAAGGATAATGTTAATTATCAGCACTGGGATGGAAAAACTGTAGGAGAATGGAAACATTTTGTTGATGGTGCAGAACTGGTTGTTAATTTAACCGGAAAATCTGTAAACTGTAGATATACAGAAGTGAATAAAGCATTAATTCTTTCATCAAGAGTTAATGCTACCAAAGTAATTGGAGAGGTTATTCAGCAATCGAATAATCCTCCAAAACTTTGGATAAACTCTAGTACAGCTACTATTTATGATTACTCTTTAACCAAACCAATGACTGAAGAAAGTGGGGATATTGGTAATGATTTTTCTATGAGCGTAGCTCAAGCTTGGGAAGACGCATTGTTTGCAGCCGAGACTCCAAACACTCGAAAAGTAGCCTTAAGAATATCTTTAGTTTTAGGCGAGAATAAAGGTGTACTTCCTGTATTAACTAAACTTTCAAAATTAGGGTTAGGTGGTTATCACGGTGATGGCAAACAAAAATTTGCTTGGATACACATTAACGATGTACTTGGGATTATAGATTTTGTAAAAGATAGTGAACTAGAGGGAGCAATAAATTGTACAACAGATAGCTCTATCAATAACCGACAATTTATGCAGGCTTTGAGAAAATCATTGCGAGTTCCTTTTGGTATTCCTACACCAACATTTGCTTTAAAATTAGGTGCAATAATTATGGGTACAGAATCTGAGTTAATTTTAAAAAGTAGATTTGTAAAACCTAAAAGATTATTAGATAAAGGTTATCAGTTTAAGTTTACTGATATCAATAGTGCTTTAGAAGATTTGAAATAATGCAAGAACAAAAACAGATTATACTTTTTGATGGAGATTGTAATTTTTGCAACTATTGGGTGAAATATGTGATTGAGAGAGATAAAAAGGATTTGTTTCGATTTACTTCTTTACAATCTGAAAAAGGAAAAGAATTGTTGAAAAAATACAATTTGAAGGATGATTTAGAAACAGTTGTATTGATTAAAGGCAATGTTGCTAAAACTAAATCTTCAGCTGCATTACACATTTTTAAAGGTTTAGGAAGTATTTATCAATTGGTTATAATTTTTATTATTGTTCCTAAATTTATTAGAGATGCAGTTTATGGGTTAGTAGCAAAACATCGAAAAAAATTAATGAAAAACCAGTCTTGTATTATTCCAACAGCTGCTGTTAAAAATAAATTTTTAGACTAATGGCAAAACCTTTTTTAATAGCAGAATGGAGAAAGTTAGTGTTAGCTAATTATGAAGTAGCACCTGAAATTTTAGAGGACTATTTACCTTTTGGAACAGAACTCGATTTATGGCAAAACAAGTGCTATGTGAGTTTGGTTGGTTTTATGTTTTTAAATACGAGGGTTAAAGGTTTTAAAGTCCCAGGACATATAAATTTTGAAGAAGTAAACTTGCGTTTTTATGTAAAACGAACTGGTGAGAAAGGAGAAGTAAAAAGAGGAGTAGTTTTTATTAAAGAAATTGTCCCTAAGCCAATGATAACTTTTGTTGCCAATAAGCTGTTTAAAGAGCATTATCAAACTTTAGCTATGAATCATATTTGGGAAGAAAAAGAAGATTCATTAAATGTACAATATGTTTGGTTCAAGGAGAATAGAGAAAATTCAATTTCTGTTGAGGTGTTAAACGAGCCTAAAACAATGGATTTAAACTCAAAAGAATTTTTTATTACTGAGCATTATTGGGGATATTCTAAAGGTAAAAATAATACTACCAATGAGTATGAAGTAAAACACCCAAGTTGGAAAGTTTATCCAATTAAAAGAGCAGCAATTAATGTAGATTTTGGCTTGACTTACGGAGAAGAGTTTATTTTTTTAAATGACAAACAGCCTGCATCAGTTATGTTAGCTGAGGGTTCTGAAATTAGTGTCGGTAATAAAAGAATAATCAGTTAATTAACTATTTTTGCATGGTGTACGCAGTAGTTGATATAGAAGCCACCGGTGGTAATCACATTAAAGGCAAAATAATAGAAATAGCTATTTATATTTTTGATGGTGAAAGTATTATTGATGAGTACTCAACTCTTATAAATCCAGAAGTGAAAATTGATTGGTATGTTACCAAATTAACGGGAATTACCAATGAAATGGTAAAAGATGCGCCTTTTTTTAAAGAAGTAGCTCAAAAAATAGTTGAACTAATCCAAGGTAAAATTTTTGTAGCTCATGATGTTGATTTCGATTATAAGTTTTTAAGAACGGAACTAAAACGTGTTGGATATATATTAAATGAACCGAAAGTATGTACGCTTAAATTAAGTGAAAAACACATGCCTGAAGCTACATCTTATAGTTTAGGAAAGTTGTGCGATGAATTAGGTATTCCTATCCCTGATGAAGATAGACACAGAGCTGCTGGAGATGCTTTAGCAACAACTAAGTTGTTGGGGATTATGTTGAACAAATAACTAATTAAACCTAGAGCTAGATTTAGAGCCTCTACCGTATGAGAAAGGGTTAGGGCTAATGAATCTAATAAAAACTTCCGGTCCACCATTACCGCCTGTGGCGTTACTTAAACCA